>NZ_AOGZ02000014.1:0-620000 GCF_000332515.2 Leptospira wolbachii serovar Codice str. CDC | reverse complement strand
GGTGAATAAGAATGTTTTATTGTTTTTGAAGAAATGAAAATAGAAAACCTCGGAGAGATGTTAGGCTCTCTGAATAGGAAGGTAAAAGATAAGAGGAATTTCAAAAAAAATGAACGAAAAACTTCGATAAAATTTCATTTGATCTGTTTCGCTTTACTAGAGGTAGCTTAACTTTGGAACGTGAGGGTCTTAAGTTTCCAGCGAGAGGGATAGAAGGGGCGCATTAGCGGTCGCGGTTGGCGACCGAAGCCCTGGATAGCCCGACCCCAAATTAACACTAAAATAAAGAATCTTTTGATAAAGGAAATCGCGCCTTTCGTTAGAATTGTTGTCTCGCTACGTAGAATTTTGTAAAAGTTAGTCAAAGACCAATACCATTGTTCACTCACAAACCTCGCTAAAACAAGCGGGGTTTTTATATGGGGTCACGCTTCGACAAGCGGAAAGGTTTCAGCCTTCGGTGTCCGATTAAGGAACCATCCTTCGATTGATTTGGCTTAGAGTCAGTGACATAATGCATGAGTGAATCTACAAACCCCCGCCCGAGTTAGGGTGGAGGGGTGTGGCTCGTGGGAAGGTGGCGGAAATCTCTATACCACAACCTATCGTTTTTGAAAAGAACCTTGATCGCTTTGGAAATTTTATTCTAGATCTTTTCACCTTTTTGCCATCTTGCACGGTGATGACCCTACAAAGATAGAATCCATGCCGAGTCTTTGCGACACAATGCACAGAATAAGCGCTAGTTTAAAGGCGACTATATTTTATTTGGAATGGTTAACCAGTTCAGTTGGTCAGGTCTCTATCATGTTGTAACTGTAGTATGCAGTAGATGATTTAATAAAAAAATGGAATGAATTTTTAGATTCTGTTTTTCCTTCTATCATACTTCTGTTTGCATAAATTATTTTCGGATAGTTCTGTATTAATAAAAGTAAACGAAAATATCTCTATGATTCCATATTACACTTAGTAGTTTCCCACATTTGCGGAAATCCACTATTTTGAAACGGTTTGTGTCATGCGAAAATACAATCATGAAACGAACAGTTTACCTTGTATTCAGTTTTCTCCTATTGACCATTCAATGTGCGAATGTTCAAACGAGATCAGAAGATCGATTTCACAATCTTTATTACCAGGTTGCAATAGGTAATACGGAAAGAGTCAGACAACTAATAAATTTAGGATACGATATTAATAGACCTGAAGACACATTTGAAAGGCTAACACCTCTTATGATTGCTTCTAAAGAAGGTCACACTGAAATTGCATCACTATTAGTTTTCATGAAAGTCGAATTAAATGCAAAAACCAGAAATGGACATACTGCCCTAATGATGGCATCTTATAATCGTTATCCGAGAATAGTTAAGATATTACTCGATGCAGGAGCAAATCCTAATTTAGTCACGAATGAAGGTCACACTGCCTTGTCTGAAATTCTCTTTTCCGAAAGGGAAGAGATTGTTAGGTTGTTGATGGAGAAAGGTGCTAAATGAAGATTCTCCATTTTTCTCCGAGTTTATTCATTTCATGTTTGTTTTTGTTGTTGTTTGTTAGATGTTCCAATACATTTTCCAATCATTCGATCGATAGTTGTAGGCAAAAGTGTGTTGCTAACCAAGCACTTTGTTATATTATCACTATGCAAAGTTCCTCTACAAATACCAATCAAGTGAATCTTACCTGTCCTGTCCTTTATATGGGTTGTTACTCCAGTTGTGATTCGAAAAATCATTTTACCTCATCCCGCTCAACTTCCTCCAATCGGTCAGGTAGTCGTTCTGGAGGTGGTGGCCATTCCTCGTCGGGAGGAGGAGGGCATTCCTCATCAGGTGGAAGTGGCGGGAGTAGCGGTGGTTCCAGTGGAGGTGGTCACGGAGGAGGAGGGCATTGAGAAATTTGATCCTATCATAGTAAATTTACGAAGATGGAATTGGCTCGGCTGAATGTTTCCTTAAACTACAATGTATTTTACTTTACCACATAGGACTATGGTGAGGGATTTTCCAGGATCAAGTCCATAAAAACTGCACCCTTCCCAGTCTTTGCGACTCGGTGCCCTATGTAGGAAGCTAACAGGCTTTAAGGGGACTATATTTTACCTTGTGGTCCATCAAATGTGTTTTCTTAGGCAGGGTTAGAATGTCACATAATCCAACTGCGAATCCATAAACCCCCCACCCGAGTTAGGCCATGTGGGGAGTGGCTCGTGGGCAGTTGCCACCTTTTTCCCCTAACACAAATCACTCCTTCCAAAACAAACTTTCCTAAATCGCTGATTTTATTTACAACAAGTTCGCTCCTACATTAGGGGAACTAAGTTTTCCGAAAGCGTATAAGCTATTTGTTTTAGAATGCCTTCGCTTACAAATGTGTTGTCTTCATTCACTATGATTCTATAAAAACTTAGTTTAGATTCTTATTAAACATGTAAATGTTTTTGGAATTCCAGAGATGAAAAGAGAATTCTAATGGAAACGATTGAATGTGGTAAAAGTAAGTTATCGATTGTTAAATATAGCTTTATCATTACTATCTTGATCATCTTTGGAGCGACATCTCATTATTTTTGAATAGAAACTCCCTTTTTAAAGTTAAATGTATATTCTGCGTAGGTGTTACGAGATCTGTCAGGTGGGGGAGGAAATTCCCACGAACTGATTTCTTTTTGGATACAATTCAATAGTAATTCTGATGTAAAATCGGATTGGATGAGCTCTACTTTTGTTGCGTCACCATCTGGTTCGATCTGCCAATCGAATTGGGCTTTGCCTTCCTCGATTTTTGGTTTTGTTTCTAGATATAAATTATAACAGATTTGAATCTGTCGTTTGTGTTTTGTAATGGTTAAGTTCACTTCTCGTTTGTGGTAAGGAGAGAGTCCTCGTTTATCCACTTCATTGGTTATTTGTGTGTACTCGTTTCCGTTTGAGATTGGACGAAGAAAAATGAGATACACAAAACTTAAGACAAAAGTTGTCATCGAGACTAGAAGGATTTCTTTTTGGTAGGGAATTAGTTGTTTCATTTATTTTCTAATAAAAACATAGCCTGCACCGGAATTAGTAGCTAAGTTATTTGTGCTTGCAGTAGGTCCATTTGTGATTGTGTTTTGATTGCTGTCCTCTTGGTTCGCTGACACAATCATGGTATCGCCAGAAATGGCAACAGCATTGCCAAACCGATCGTCTAGATCTGGATTCGGTGGTTTGATATAGGCTCGGTGGAACCAGTTGGATCCAGATCGTTGGAAAACATAAACAGCACCCGCATTGGTGATAGAGTTATCCTCGCTCGCAGTTTGTCCATTCGTAACCGTTGTCTGGTTACTATCTTCAAAAATGGCTCCGACCAAAATTGTATCACCCTCAATCGCAAGTGAGATACCAAAACGATCATCTGCCTCTGTGTTGGGAGCCTTGAGGTAGGCTTGGTGTGTCCATGTAGAACCGATTCTTTGGAAAACATAAGCAGCGCCAGATAGGGCAGCTGAGTTATTCGTACTTGCTGTTTGTCCATTGGAAATCGTTGTTTGGTTACTTGATTCAGAAAATGACCCGACTACAATTGTATCCTTTGAGATGGCGACACGCTGACCGAATTGATCGTTTGCTTCTGCATTGGGTGGCTTTAAGTAAGCTTGTTCTACCCAAGTGGAACCTGTCCTCTGGAAGACGTAGGCGGCTCCCGATTGGGTTGCTGAGTTGTCTGAACTAGCAGTGGCTCCATTTGTAATCGTTGTTTGGTTGCTATCCTCTAAATTGGCACCTACTACGATTGTGTCTCCAGAGATAGAAACCGTTACACCAAATCGGTCGTCTGATTGTGCATTGGAAGCTTTGAGGTAGGCTTGTTGTGACCAAGTTGAGCCAGACCTTTGGAAGACATAGGCGGCACCAGATTGGGTTGCTGAGTCATCTCCAGTTGCCGTTGGTCCATTTGTAATTGTTGTTTGGATGCTATCCTCCAGAAAAGAACCAACTGCAATGGTATCTCCAGAGATAGAAATCGATACTCCAAATTGATCGTCTACACCCGTATTCGGAGGTTTGATATAGGCCTGTTCTACCCAAGTGGAACCTGTCCTTTGAAAGACATATACAGCGCCAGAATTCGAAGCATTATTGTCGTTACTCGCGGGAAGTCCATTTGTGATCGTTGTTTGGTTGCTATCTTCTTCATTTGCCCCGACCGCAATCGTGTCTCCATCGATCGCAACAGAAATCCCGAATCGATCGTCAACTTCTGCATTGGAAGCTTTCAAGTATGCTTCTTGTGTCCATGAATTACCAGATCTTTGAAATACATAGACTGCACCTGACCGGAGCGCTGAGTTATCTCCACTTGCCGTTGGTCCATTAGAAATGGTAGTTTGGTTACTTGCTTCTCCAGAAGCCCCGACCACGATGGTATCTCTTGAGATGGCGACTGAGAACCCAAAAAAATCATTTGCCTCTGCATTGGATGCTTTGAGATAAGCTTGGGCTTCCCAGAGTTTTGGTGCACTACTGACACGGAACCCGCAGAAGGGAATGGGAGTTTCCGATAGGGTTGCTAATAACAAGGTCTCTGCATAACTTTTCGATTTTTGATCACAGGGGTTATTCAATGTTAATTGCCTGCAGCTTCCATAACTGATGAGTAACAAAATCAGTACGCACTTTTTGGTCAAAAATGAACGAAACAAAAATTGTCTTTTTCCCATTAGATTTCCTAAGACACTCATTCTAAGATAAAAGATTACTAACATTCGTTAGGAAATTTAATCAAACTAATCAAGGCTAGCAAGTTTTTTCTTACTTCTGCTATCATGGAAGTGAAATTTTCTTGATTTTTTTTAAGGATTGAGAAGGTTTATGCTCGATCCATTTTTCTACAATTTAGAAGGGATTCATTTTTCCATTGGAGTATTGGTATTTGCTGTTGGATCACCTCTTTTTATAAAGGGAACACTCCTTTGCACGGTATAGACTCTTTATCAGGGAAGATTCCCTGATATTAGAGTGAAACTAGACAACTAAAGGAATTCCATGATTCGTATCATCCGTTAAAATTTCAAAAGCGGCACGTGAGGATGTAGTCAACATATCTTCAATTATTTTACCATCCGAGTTTTTGAACTTCACTTTGATATTGCATGTAGCGATTTTCGAGTTCAAACAATTCTTAATTCCTCCCGGTGGATTGTAATATTTTAAACCAACAAAATCATTTTCATTTGCCTTTATCCAACCGGTGATCTCAATATCCTTTGTTGATGAATTGAAATGCCAATTAAAATAGTCGAAATCTGCTTTTGCTTTCAATGCTTGCGAAATACCATTTAATTTAAACTCATGTCCTTTATGTCTAAGCACTATAACAGTCATAAATGGAGTCCAAATTGGGCCAAACTTTAATCTCGCTGTAGCAACCTCTAAAAAACTTTCAGGAGAATTATCAAACCCGGCAACCTGTCCCCAGGCATAATGATCAGTATGTTTTACACCCCAATTATGATTCTGACTTCCAATCCAATTGTTAATTTCAAAAACTTCATTGTTTACTTCTACTGTTCCCGTAAACACAGCCAAAGGTTTTCCAACTAATAGTTTTGCTTTTGGTAGAGGGGTTTGATACAAATTTTCAGGAAAAACTAGTAATGGTTTTTCACCTCCACTGTAATTCAAATTCCATTTAATTTTTCCAGTAGCAGTTTCAACAACACCGCTTAAAGCTGTCTCCGTTAAGATGGAATCGTCAATAGAAACATTCAATTCATCCTTCGAAAAATGCGCTTTTGAAAAGGGAATTTCCTTCTTTACCGCAACATGTTTTTGAGTGATCCCATCAAACCATATTACCCAAAGTTCAGCGATTGCTTTTGTAGCATCCCCTTTCGGAGAAAAGATTGTATATCGAATCCAAAACGCCTTTTTCCCGATCGAATGGTTTGCCCTTACAAAATAACTTTCATAGTGGCCATTTATACCATTTGGGTTATAACGGATTTTGTTTACTTCATTCATCTGTAACTAACGATAAAATGAACCACTTAGGAAACTGAAAAGAATTTTAACATGGTAGAGACACTAAATTCAGAAAAGATTTCCGATATTCGCAACACAAAACATATTTTAGGAAACCAGTCGACTTAAATGAGATTCTATTGTATCTATCAGACAAATTTTACTGTTGAGGTTTGTTGGCGGTCAGAAGCGGAGTTCGAATCATTTGGATCCATCTGTAGCAAAGTCTTATACAAAATATTCAAAATAATCAATGTAGTAGTGAAACACTTTATTCCCTCATTATTTACTAATTATTGTTAATTGCGAAATTGGGATTTGACATTAATTAGAATATTCAAACTGGGAGCGTTACCTTTATATAGGGTTGTCTAAGATGAAAAAAATCTTCGCTATGTTCTTTTATCAAGTATGCTGATTTATTCCGCAGCTACTTGCAATCCCAAGTCGGATAACAATGATTCTATTTCTTTGGTTATGCTGGGGGCTTTGGCTTCTGCCATGATCGAAGGTGAGGACTTAAGTTGTCAAAATGAAACACTCAATTGGAACCGACGAACTCCGGCAAGTGCAAACTATTGCAGCTGTTTCATCGGACACACTACAGCTTCAATTAGAGTGATGACTGCTAGTTGCGAATAACCATAAACTGATTGTGAAGCGAGTGATTTTTAAAACCGAAATTTAAAGAAACGATCTTTTCTTTTTTTGAAAGATAAAATAGAATCGTCTTTCAGTATGTCGTATCTGCATAATTTACCCATTTCGTAAAAGGATGGGCTTTCACCTTCCTTTTACCACATAGGAATTATCTAAGGGGTTTCCAGGATCAGATCCCCATATATAGAAGTAAGGCCCGGAATCTCCCACGAAATACTCATAATGGGAATTCAGTCTGCTTAACGGCGATTGTATTTTACACGAAAAATCACAAAATATGAGACATAATCAAAACGCGAATCTACAAACCCCCGCCCGAGTTAGGGTGGAGGGGTGTGGCTCGTGGGAAGGTGGCAAATTTCCCTCTAACACAAATCCACTCCTTCCAAAACAAACTTTCCAATTCCCGAAAATTTATTCCCAAAATGTTCGTGGTTTGGCTGCGGATAGGATTCTAGTGAGCGAAAAAAGTAGAACCAATGATCATTGGTATTGATAGAAGCTGTGAGAATTATGGAATCAGCCGAGATTCGAATGGGATTTTTTTTGGGATGCGGAATTCGATTTGGAAAAAATAAAAATTCGGAACAGACACAGGGTTAGAATTTTTGATACTTACCGAGGTGGAGAAATAAATGAAACAATCATTAGTTGAAGAGATTCTGATTTCCAGAGAGATGAAAAACGAAAAAACAGTGGCACTTGTTCGATTTGTATTATTTTCACTCACATCCAGCATGGATTTTTTATCATATTTTGGTTTGATCAGTTATACAATTGTAACTCCAAGTTTCATCACATTAACATTAGATTTTATATTTCTCTTGTTTGCTAGTATCGTACTGTTTATCGTAAATTTTTTTCCTTATCAACCGTACTTAAAATTTTTCACAATAACCTTGGATTATTTTATTATAGGGCTTATGATCTTTTTAGATCCGACAATCCAAAAGGAAAATGGTCTAATCTACTTTATTGCGATGACTAGTGCAATTTTTATTTACCAGTTCAACTTATTGAGACATTCAAAGGCAGGCACAATTTATGGAGCTTTTTTGGCTTTTGTTTATTTTCTGGTCATCTCAATCGGGTTAGGGGAAGGCTATCCATTCGATATTGTTCCAATGATGATTGGACTCGGAATGATCCTTGGAGTCGGTTATGTGACAACTGTTTCGAATATCGAAATGGTGAAAGAGGCCAATGCAAAACAAATGATGGAAAGATACCTTCCATCGCAACTAGTGAGTGAGTTTTACAAAAATAAAGTTCAGCTAGAACCAGGTGGAGAAAATAAGGAAGTGACCATTCTTTTTTCTGATATACGATCCTTTACTAAATTTTCAGAACTAAGGTCTGCAGAAGAAGTAGTTCAATTTTTAAACGAATATTTATCTCGAATGACAGATGTGATTTTTAAATTTAATGGGACCATTGATAAATTTATCGGTGATGCAATTATGACTGTATTTGGTGCTCCTTTCAAAAATGATGATGATGCGCTTCGTGCAGTGAAAACAGCCGTGGAAATGATTCGTGAACTGTCCAAACTAAATCAAAAGATGGATCTCACTAAAGACAATTTACAAGTTGGCATTGGAATCCACACGGGGGATGCGATCGTTGGAAATATCGGTTCTGATCGACGATTGGATTATACTGTGATAGGTGACAATGTGAATTTAGCTTCTCGAATCGAAGGATTGACAAAACATTACGGGTGTTCTATTCTCATATCAGAGACCACATTCGGACAAATTGAAGGTAAATATACAAGTCAAGATGGTTTTGAGGTTCGAGAAATTGATCGAGTGATCGTAAAAGGGAAATCAAAAGCAATTTTAGTCTATGAGGTAGTTGTTTTGTAATTGATAAACAGCGAATCGCTGTTCTCTCCTGGGAAGTCTTTGGATAAGACAAATTGTACGCGAGAGGGATAGTAATGGCGCGTTAGCGGTCGCTATGCGACCGAAGCCCTGGATAGCCCGACCCCAAATTATGAGTTGAATTGCTGTTTAGCAATAAATGAAGTCTTTGATACAAACTAAATTTTTGGGGACTCGCCCAAAATCACTGTTAACTTGCAAACCTCGCTTACTCAATGGATGTTTTTGGAGTATGGAGATTTTTGAACATAGCCCGTAATGCAAAACTGATTACGATAAGCTGAATGGGTATAAAAACCATGTCCCATTGATTTTGTGTTAGATTGCTGAGATAGGGTCCTTTGAGTTCGAACGGGGGAAGAACCGGATACCGTGCAAGCACCGTCAGAGTTGTGACTACGAGTGTGTCTGCAAAACCAAAATAATAGTTGAGAACGTA
The DNA here is from genome assembly GCF_000332515.2 of Leptospira wolbachii serovar Codice str. CDC. Classification (NCBI taxonomy): domain Bacteria; kingdom Pseudomonadati; phylum Spirochaetota; class Leptospiria; order Leptospirales; family Leptospiraceae; genus Leptospira; species Leptospira wolbachii. Next base: position 611,001 of record NZ_AOGZ02000014.1, on the reverse strand, counting down.
GCGCTTTTTGTGCAAGCGATAGAGGACAAACATGATGAAAAGACTCATAGGTTCAAGGAGCAGGTATTGTAAACTATCAAAGGTTGGCAGCGATAGGAGTGCAAGACGATAAGCAGCGTGACAATAGACCCATTGTAATGGTGAGGATCTAAAGATAAAAAATCTGCGATCAAATAGGGTTGTCTGAAAACGTTCTTTTGCCATTTCCTGAAGCAACCAGACGAGGAGAGTAAGACATACAATGCGGCTCAGAAGCCCGCGATAGGTGTCGCCACCGGGAGTAAAAACCATTACAAAGATATTAGCCACCACAGCAAAGTTGATATAATGGGAAAACCAAAGCAGGAACCTTTGCTGTCTATCTTCAGAAAAACTAGAAAAGGCAAGCACGGCTCCCAAGCCAAGAGGCAGTAGAAGCATGAGCTTGATAAAACCCATGATTTCAATAGGATCATGGTGTGGATCACAGGTAAATTGAATACCAGCTAACATTGCAAAGACCATCGTTAGCATAAAAAGAATGGTTTGGCGAAAACTTGCCAGGTAGCAAACAAGAGCTACAGCTAGAATGGTAATTGCGCTGTTCCAAAGGAGTAAAGTGAGATCTATGCCCTGTTCGCTATTCATAATTAAAAAACTGTGGCCTGAATGATTTTCTTGAGATCGGTAATGCGTGGAGCCAATTTTTCTTTGTGAACATACTTTTTCTGGCTCATCGTGGAGGATTTTGGCAAAAGTTTTCCAAAGGTTCGCCACTTAGGAAAGCCTTTCACCTTTCGTCCAAGTCCCAAATCCAAACCTGAAGTTCCCAATTCGCGACAGATTGCCCATGATAGGGAGTCTGTTGGCTTAAAGGCGACTAAATTTTTCGCGATTCGATAAGTTGACTCGTTTTCTTCGACATTTATCTTTCCATAATAAACATGGAAGACTTATGGTTCTCTTTTCCTAAAGAAGGAGTATCCTTTTTACTTATTTATTTTTTTCGATAACAAGAGAGACAAAGCCTAATTCAACCAATCTCCAAAGAAATTCATTCTGAGATTACTGAAGGATTTTAATCAGAGCTTTCCGTCGTTAAGGTCGGGTGTAACGCATACCAAATAGGAAAATCTCGAGAGAGATAGTAGGTTTGCGGTAGCGGTCGCTTTGCGATCATAACCCTGAATAGCTAAGACCCCCATATTAACTAAAATTTTTTATGAATCAAAAACTAAATTAGATTCACCATTCTGAGTTTGGGAACTCGTCCCGACTTGTCCTAAAGAGGGTGAAGTCACATAATATTTTCCGTATGAAAATATTATAGGGATTTGTATTTCAGAAAGTCTCACCTCCTTTTATCAAGGAAACCAATTACCTTTCACTTGAGATTGTTGTCTCTCTATGTTGTATATTGTAAAAGTTGGCCAGAAGCTGAAACAACCATTGGCACTTTTAAACCTCGCATCGGGGATGTTAGGGTGGAGGGAAGTGGTTAGGGCATGAAAAGAAATCGCGAAGGAGACATAATTTGGGCGTGAATTCACAAACCCCCGCCCGAGTTTGGGTGGAGGGGTGTGGCTCGTGGGCAGTTGCGAAAATCCCCTATACCACAATTTCCTAACTCAAACAAGAACCTTCCCAAACCCCCCGATTTTCTTTCAAAAGTTTTCATCTTTGCGCAATCTATCTGCAGATACAAGACATCGGAATTTCGGAACCTTATCGGACAGCGCGAGTAGAAACCGGCAATACTCTCGTTCAAAGCCTCATTTTTCAATTATGGTTATAAAACCCTTTCGTAAATTTCCCGTTCTACCTGAATTGAATGGCGAGCCAAAAATTCAGGCATAACAAATCCTTGTTTTTGGTATTCAGAAAAAACCAATGCCTTGGCATTTTCTAAACTGGTTTGGTCTTTCCAAGTGGCTACGGTGACAAATTGGATGTTTCCGTTTTTTTCACAAATGTAGGCTTCATCTCCTAAAAATCCATCTATGGTTTTGATAAAGTCACGATTGACTTTCACTCGTTCTAAAAAAGCTTCTTTTGATTCTTTGGGTAAATTGAATCGATCGATAAGAATTTGGTTCATAGTATCCTTTTAATTTCTAAAGTTTGTTTATAGATAGGATACAATAGAGTTGAGATTTAAAATTGTAAAAAATCAGAAAATGAGATCTGGTTACCAATTTTGCGGGTGTTGGAAATAAACTTTTGGCGAAATGCCAGTATAGAGTTTAAATTCTTTGTTGAAATGGGATTGGTCAAAGTAACCAGCAACGTTAGCAATGTCTGTTAAGTTAGTTTTTCCCGAATAAGACGTTATCGCTGACCGTAATCTCAAAAGATTTGAGTAGTGTTTTAAAGTAGTACCTATCGAATCTTTAAATTTCTTTTCTAAGGAATCTAAGCTGATCGGTAAACCTTGTTTTAAATCTTTGATTTTAATATTTCCATTTGATTTCTGTATCTTAAAAAGAGTTTGTCGAAGGATAGGATCTAACATTCTTTCCTTTCGATTTTGTAGTAAAAAATTCTCGATTAAGGAAATTCGCCCAATGTTATTTTTACAATCAAACAGTTGTTCTTCGGTATTTTGGAGTATTAGTTTAGGAATTAATCCTTCTAAGCTAAGTGTTTTCCCATAGAAGTCTGAAATGGGTTCCTTAAAAAATGCACAAGCACCAATCTCTGTAAGGATAACAAGTAGGGCGGATGAGTTTTTGGAATAGATAATTTTTCTTGCAGATTTTCTAAAACCCGCAATGCCAGCACGAGGTAAATCATAAAGGGTATTTGATTCCAAAGAACGGAGAGTCCCTCTTAGTTGAAATGATAATACAAGATGGGGGTTTGGTAGAATCTGGTTTTCGATTCCATTCTCCGACTCGATGATCAGATATTTTTGCACATAAGGGAGTAGTTCTGGGGAGGGGAAATAACTCTGGATTTTCATAGGTAAGCGTTTGTTTCTGAACTGACTCTGTTTAAAATATATTCTATTCAACTACAACAGCAACTAGTTTTTTTATGAATTATCGTTGGCTACGAATCTAAAATGTAATTGGATCTCCCCAATATATTTTAGTTCTATGTTTTCAATCTTTAGTAAATTTCTTTCGTTTGACAAATTATAGGTTCCTCTCTATTCTCATTCGGGGAAAGAGTTAAGCCGGATTGAAACACTATCTTACATCAGTTTTATTTGTCTCTTTACTCTCAATTAGTAGTCTGATTGTATCCTGTAAATTTCCAAACTTAGGAAATGGTTGTGATCCAAAATCGGAGTCTTTTCGGGATTTTTACTTAGCACGGATTCTCGTCGATGATGATAGAGAGTATTGTGGTTCCATTGCACCGAATCGGTCTATTTGCGAAATGGATCCATTGGCTATCATCCAACCTAGGCGTTGGAAGTATGTCTCGGCGGAACTAAGTAAACAGGCTTTACTCGGATCTAATGGAGTCAGTTTCACTACGTTTACTCCTTCCTATACGGGCACGGCAAAATGGTTAGGCGGAGTTCTTGCCGATGATCAAAAAATCTACTCTATACCGTATAACCAATCCGATATTCTTGTCATTGATCCAACCACCAACGTTGCTTCTGGTTTCCCTACAGGGGTCAGCGGATTGGCACAATGGGAAGGTGCTGTGCTTGCACCGAATGGCAAAATTTATTCCATTCCAAGAGATGCTAGTCAAATCCTTGTAATCAATCCGACAACAAATCAAAGTTATATGATTCCATCTCCGGAAACTGGCGTTAATAAGTGGAGAGGTGGGGTGCTCGCATCCAATGGTTTGATTTATGGAATCCCCAATAGTTCTAATAAAATTCTTGTGATTGACCCACAAACAGACAAAGTACGAACCATCCCATCTCCTCTGGGACTTGGGAATATGTGGGAAGGGGGTGTTCTTGCACCTAACGGAAAGATCTATGCGTTCCCAGTTGATATCGATTTTATTTTTGTCCTAGACCCTTTTTCAGAAAGAAGTTATGTGATCCCTTCTCCAAATACAGGATCAGGGAAGTGGAGGCACGGGGTCGTTGCACCTAACGGTAAAATCTTTGCCATTCCATCCAATGCAGCAGATTTTTTGATTATTGACCCCAATACTGATTCGATAAATTTGTGGGCATCACCCGTCGTAAATACTGCAAAATGGCGTGGTGGTATGTTAGCTGCCGATGGCAAAATATATACAATCCCTGCGGATATCAATGAATTCATCTCTTTTGACCCCAACACTCTAACATCCACCACTTATAACCCTGGCCTTTCTGGGGGAAACAAGTGGGGAGATGGAGTTTTAGCACCTAACGGGAAGATATATACAATTCCACATACAATTGATCAAATTTTAGTCATCGATCCCGGTACTAATGGTAAGATCTGTGGCAATTTGTTACGAAGTAGTTACTGGAATGTTTATTAATATGATCAAAATTGAATCTTTCTAAAATTCAATTGACACTCCCTCCAAACCGCATACAACATAAACATGCGATGGAAGGCATCTGAATTTTGGAAAAATGCATCTCCTAATGAATTATTAGATTTCTTCCAGTCTATCGAACAAGGATCAGATCTGAAATCTTTGGCTGACCATATGTTAGCAGAAGAAGAGTTTTGCGATTTGGTATTCGAGTATTTATGGCTTCTTCGCTCCGAAGAAGGTTCTAAACGGTTTTTGAATGACGATAACTTAACGCCGGAACTTCTAATGAAGTTTATTTATTTTGGGTATGGTAAACAGTTTTTGTCGGGTAACTTCGATTCCAATGCCTATTTTTTGCAAATCAGATCTTTATTTGATTCCGCACAGAGTTTGCGGATATTGTCTCTCGCTGAAGAAATGGACCGCGATCCTACACTAAAGATCCATCTTTTATCAAATTTGGATCCACAAACTTGGGAAGCCTATTTTGATATATTAGAAGGAAAGAATATGACAATGCAGGCTTTATTAGGAATATTCTCTAACCTTCGCGAAAATGAAATTCGTAAAATACTTTTGAACAGTCACACACTGTATTATTATTTACGTATGATGATGGTGTCAGGTATCAAAAAAAGTGTGGATCAAACTCCGAAGGAAATGGAAAATCGGGTTCGATTGGAATCAATTTTGGATTCCATCCATGTATGGGAAACATTCTGCCAAGGATTGGGCGAAAGATTCGATTTTAAATCGGAAGCAAATTTATCGCCGAACAAACGAGATCCAGATCGCTTGTCTTTAGTGCTACGAGAATTAAAGAAACTTCCGGCTCAGGACAGAGGTGATGTTTTGGTTTACATGCGTGGAAATGGGGCCGTATTGGATGTGTGGGAGGAGACAACGATTTTGTCCGCACTTGGTAATTTTGACCGTGTAGGAAAATACTTCTAAATCCAATCATTCTTAGATTTCCTTTCGTACTTGCCCTTGTGTTTTTTCGATATCTCTATATTTTCTCTAATTATATAGCTAATTTGAAATTCAATTTTGTATAATCTATAGTTTCTTTCGTCTTCTTCTATGGGTTGAAGATCGCAAATGCAAGTATTGGTTTATGATTATTGGAAAAAAAGTTCCCCTCAACATGCTAAAGATTCTTTTGAGTTTCTTTTATCTGCTCCTTATCTTCAAGACTATTTAGAAATTCTTTTTGAAGTGGATGAGTTAGTTGAGTATTTCTGTAGTTATTGTTGGATACTTAGAGAGGAAGATGTTTTAAAAGAGTTAATCAATCATCAATCCATGCCTTCGAATTTAATTTGCAAAGCTATTTATTACGGTTTTGGAAAGTATCTCAAAACAGAAAATATCACTCCAGATTATTATTTTTCGATATGGGCCAAGATTATTAATTCAGAGAAAAGTTTAGAGTTATTGCTTTCCGAACCTCTCGTGGGAAAGGATGTGACTTTTCAATTAAACTTACTCAGTAATTTGAATGCAAAACAATGGGAGCAATATTTTGAGTCTTCGGGAACAACGGAGCAAAATACCGAATCTTTCCTTCGTATATTTGAGAAAATTGATTCCATTCATTGCAAACGTTTGTTATATCGAAATCCGAATTTGTATCAATACTTGCGGATGTTGGTTGTGTTTGATCAAAAAGATTCTGTTCCCGGTTTTTTGTTTCAATTGGAAAATAATCTAAAGACAATTCACCGATGGGAGGAATATGCAAATAATAAACTAAAGGAATTTTCCCCTAAAGAGGAAAGAGAAAAGTCGCCAAGTCGTCGAAATGTCGATCGGTTAGCAGATGTTCTAAGAGATGGCCTCTTTATTGCGGATGATTCTGATCGATTGGACTTTATCGAATATTTGATGATACGTGAAGTCATTGTTGACGAACAAGAAATGGACATTATTCGCCAATATGTAGGGTTAGCAGATTCAAACTCAAATTTTGAAACTAAATTTTCGTCTATACTGTATGGTTCTCTCGATTTACCTAAAACAAAAATTGTTGGTATTCTGGAAGATCATAGTTCCAGTGTGAATCCGACATTGATTTGACGAAACGGACCAGGTTGGATGCCAGTTGGTAGTCTTCCTGAAACATATTGTTTGTCCTGAATGTTTTTTGCGTTAATGAACACAGACCATTTATCAGGGGAACGATATCCTAAACTGGTATTCCATAGTTCCACTTTTGGTATGATTCCTTTATTACCATCTTCTGATTCGTCTTTTGTGTTTAGTAAATCTGAATATTGTTTTCCAATATATTGGTATTCTAATCGACCATAGTATCCTTGCGGAGATGAAACACTTACTGCAGTAGTGATTGTTTCTTTCGGTACGTAAGGTAGATAATTACCTGTTGTATCAGTAGGTAAATATTGGTAATTATTGACCGTATATGCTGGTAAAAAATCTACAATCTCTTTTCCGTCACTGGTTTGTGACACAGGAAATGGATTAAAACTTCTTGTTTTTGCTTCAATACGAGAGTATATTAGTTCGATGGGAACTCTCCATTCTGACTTTTGCATTTTCGCCGGATCCCAAACAATGACAGATTCTCCTCCAGTATGGGTCGAATAACCGGTATTTGCTGGTCTAATTCCATATTCTCCACCTACCTCATTTACGTTAATGATTTGGTCTCGAAAATACATTTTGTATCCAACAAGTTCTGTATACAAATAGGAAGTAAGATCACCCCTGATTCCCGTTTCATAGTTTGTGGATGTTTCTGGTTTTAGGCGGTAATCATTACCTTGCGGGCTGAATGAGGTTCCAAACGTAGGTGGTGAAAAACCTTTGTGAGCACCTGAAAACCATATAAATTTTTTAGTAATGTCATAGGTAATTCCAAGTCCAGGTAAAATGATATGAGTTCTCGATTCACTAGAACTTCGGCGATTTACGGATACATCATTCGGTAAAACTGCACCTAATCTGTAGTCTTCGGCGGTTGCTTGTCTTCGTGTTGTAATGGCCTTTTGTCTTACCTCTTCATAACGCACACCTGGTATTAATTTCCAGTTTTCTGAAAGTTGGATTCGATCCTGGAAGTAAGCTGCAAAGGCTTCAATCTTACGTTCTTGTCTGTTTAGATTGAAGTTAGGAAGGGAAGGTTGCACTAGATTGTTTACCAAAGAATCTTCTTGAATGATTGCTTTGGACAGATAACCCAAAGGATCATCGGTCTTTTTTACATTGGTTTGTGTTAAATTATTTTCCCCGTGCATTCGAACACCAATGTCTGTTTCATGTTTCAGTCCAAAGGTAGAAAATTTTGATTCCAGTTTGGTTTCTATTCCACCCACCATAAAGGATTGATCACGACTTGTATAGGAATCTCGCATATAAATGGTATCACCCGGACGATTTCCAATAATACCTGGCGAATAGGTGCGGAGTGTATCTAAGGGAGCATTTAGATATCCACCTGTAGCGGTTTTTCCAGATAAAAAATCTTGGCGGGCCCAATTTCTTTCTGCTTGAGAAAAATATCCACGAATGATAAGCGTATGTTCCTCAGATAGTTTCCAATTATGAGAAATAATGGATTGGTTTCTATTTAATTGTTTTTCATCAAATTCAGCAGGATTGATTTTCGGATCTAACCGAAACAATCCTTGAGATAAACCTAAATAAGTAGACTGTGCATTTTGCACATGATACCCTAGTTTAATCGTTGTGCTATGGTTTTCATTCCAGTCTTGAATCCATTTGACATTGCCCTCGGTAACATCAAAGTTTTGATAATTTCGAAATCCATTTCCTTGTTTTCTCAATAATGATACTTCGAAAGCGCTTGATCCAAAACTTTTTCCATAGGAATTATAAGTCGAGAGGTAACCATTTTCTCCTCCTACGTTTTTTGTATAGAAGGTGGATTCAGCTGGCGGACGTTTGGTGACAAAGTTGACAATCCCTCCAATTGTATTGGGTCCATATAAAATAGATCCAGAACCTTTGATAATTTCAATCCTTTCCATTCTTTCAATGGAAGGTGAATAGTAACTTTCCGGTTGGCCATAAGGAGAGAGAGATGTTAAAATTCCATCTTCTAAGATTAGAGTTTTCCTCGACTCTTCGTTACTCACACCCCTAAAACCAATGTTTGGTGTGAGACCTGCAGCATCTTGGAACCGAACACTAGCACCGGGAGACCTCCTGAGTGCTTCCACCGGATCTGTGGGGGAAGCTTCTTCGAGGTATTTTTTGTCGATAATGTATGCAGATCCTGGGATTTTTTTTAGGTCTTCTTTTTTATTCCCTATGACGTGAATCCCTTCATTTTTTTGAGGTTTTGATTCCTGTTCCTCTGTATTGTTTTGGGAAAGGATTTCTATGCTGCCCGAGAGCATTAGAAAGAATAGAACGAATGCGCGTAAGTATCGAAAATTCATCGAATGAGTCCTTTTAAGGGATAGAAATTTACATTGATCTTAGTGAGATCTTCGTTAGGTGAGAATAAGGGGCGAGCTGGTTTACCATTGATAGAAACATTTGACTGAACATAGACAGATACATCCTTTGTTCCCGACTTTTCAAATTCCTTTTGCTGTAAGTATTTCGCAAATTGAAGGATATGTTCAGGTTGGATGGTCATCATTCTATATTGGTAATCTGTGAGTATTTCTTTTGGGTCTATGGGTTTGTTTTGAATCCAGAAGACTGCTGAACCAACTTTGTCTGCAACCATCACTTGCCAAGAATATTTGATAGCTTCTTCAGTCCAAATCACTTGCCCAGGATAGAATACATGTCTAAATGGAATTGTGACCTGTAACGTAAGATAGGTGATTAAAAGATATTCTTTGAAGCCGAAATGAACGGTTTTAGTTTTTGGGATTACTTCGTTTGAAAGTTTCGTTTTATTTTTTAGAATTTTATTGGTTAGAAAAAGTGGCCAGTCTGGTGCAAAAAAGATCAGAGAAGAAAGGCTCATCACAATGGGGAATATTCCAATGGGAAACAAAAACGATGTAAAGGAATGGAAAAAAAGAACAACAAACCATGCCGGAAACCGAAACTTTTTTGTGCACAGTAAAAATGGAATTGATAAATCAAATATGACGCCAATCCAAGAGAAAGCAAATGCAGTAACAGGAAGACCCAGAATAGGATCTAGTAGGGGGAATTTTCCTTCTGATTGATACAACCAAAGTTTTAGTGGAAGTGCTTCGAATAACCAATCTGGTTGGAGTTTTGCGATCCCTCCAAAAAAATACACAAGACCCATTTGTAAACGAAATGCATACAACCAAAGTTTAGGAATGGGTTTTGCATTTTGTATCCAACCTCGCCATTGGAAGGTTGGGTAGTTGGATTTGCTAACAGGTGATAACCATAACAAAAAACCGAGAAGAGAGACCAAATAATAATGATTCAAATAAATAGTTGCATCTGAAAAATGAAACCATGTAAATCCAATCGTAAATACAAATAGATTGATTCTTAAACAATATCCTAGGAAAATTCCAAATGCCGTAATAAGTAAAATCCCAAATAAAAGATAAGTGAATATAGGTGGTAGTGGATGAATCCAATCCCAACCAAAATGTTTGAAGAAAAATGTGGGTTTGATAAAATAAGTATGAATCCACCCATAATAGAAATATCTAAAGATTAGAATGGTTGTTGCAAATCCGTATCCAATTCTAAAAAAATGAAGCGAAAGCGAAGAAACAGGTTGTAATAAATGTTTAATCGCCATCGTTCGAACTAACTCCGATGGTTCCACCCAGCGAACTGATCACTTCTGTGCTAATCAATATTCTAAGTTTTTTAAATTCGGTTAACATAAGTTCCACGTCACTATTGCCAGTAGTAATCGCATTTTGGAACGTTCCATATTTTGATTTTAAAGAGGTAACAGATGCTGTTGTGACTCGAATTTGTTCTTTTAGTCTTGGAACAACTGTTTCGCTTCGAAGTCCGAGAAATTTATAAAATCCCGCTTCTCCAATATCGGAAAAACCTTGAAGGCTTTGTAAAAGAGAATCCAAAGACAAATTTGCATAAGGTGTTTCCACCTTGGTGATATCTTTTACACCTAAGTTGGTTGCTCGTAATCCAGAAGGTTCTGCAATTTTTATATCAACAATGGTGTTACAGAAAAATACCATTTGGTTTGTGATTTCAGTGAGCCCGTCTTTCGTATTGGGATAGTCGCGACTGCCTTTTCCGGCATTCGTAAAGGAAAAATAGAAAGAAGAACTTCTTGATTTATCCCATTGAAAAGTTAGCAGGCCTGTTTGGTTTTTTATATCTTGGATGAGCTTTGTTAAGTAAGTTCTTCGGTTAACATCAGCAAAAGCTGTGTTAGTTGTGCTGACATTATCCTTGAAAAGTAAATATTCTACTGCGTCCAAACCATCCACCCGTAATCCATTCGGTGCTAAGTTTGATGTGATTTTCGATTCAATGGACGTTGGGTCGATAGGGAAGGCTCTGGAAAAACTATCCAAGTATAAATAGACATTATTAGGGATGTTAGCCGGCCCAAAATATGCCCACTCAATTTGTTTGTAGGCTAAATAAGTTTCGGTCCAAGCATTCCTAACTAAAGTTAAGTTGGTGGCATCAGGGTTTGCGGTATAGGTTGCAGCTGCCGTCTGTAACGACAAAACTTTATTATCTAAGTTTGTATACTTGGGGATGATTAAATTATTTGAAATATCTAATAACAGGTTTGAGGTTGTATATGTTCTTAGATAAGTATCGACCAATCCGAGGATTTGTGCTTTTTTAGAAGCATTGTCCGAAGGGCTTCCGCAGTTCAATAACAGTATATAGAAACCATAAACTAGAAATTTTGTGTAAAGTTTACTTGGTTTCATAGTGATTTTAGGAAACTAATTACCTTGGCCCGAGACTCTTTCGGTAACTGTTTGTATTTGTTTTTAATTTGTTCTGCTTCGCCGCCGTGCCATAGAATTGCTTCTTGGACACCCCTTGCCCTTCCATCATGTAACAGAAGTTCGTGGCCATTGACTCGTTCAACAAGACCAAGTCCCCAAAGTGGAGTGGTTCTCCATTCATTCCCTGTTGCCAAAAAATCGGAACGGAAGTCACTAAGTCCATCTCCCATATCATGTAAGAGTAAGTCGGTATATGGTCTAATTTCCTGGTTGGCAACTTCACTAATCGTATGGTCTCCCGTTTTAATTCTAGGAATGTGGCAGGAAGAACAACCGATTTCTATAAACAATTCTTTTCCTTTTTTTACGTCATCGTTTTTCCAATTCCTTCTTCCGGGAACACTCACTAAACTTGTATAGAAAGTCACTCGAGATAAACGATCACTTGAAATTTCTGGATTAGTTCCATTTCCAGTAGGACTTGCCGTACAAACAGTTTGTCCTGTAGCACAGTTTTCCGATGGAAAAACGGGGGTGGTGAGTCCAATATCCCCAAGAAAGGCACTGGCATTTTGATGATTCAAATTGGGTTGGTTTGCCTTCCATCCGAACCTTCCGATAAATGCTTTTGCCTGGGTTGTATCCCAAACAAGGTTTGGTTTTCCGGACACTCCGTCACCATTGGAGTCTGATACATCAGCAAAAGATCGAATGGTTGATTCAGGAATGGCTTCGAGTAACCCAAGGCCTGGAACCATAGGCGCAGTTCGTGGCGAAATGTAGTAAGTGCCGGCAGCATTGTTTATTGGGTGATAAGGTTGTCCAGGATTTGCTACATTGATTTGGGTGGCACCACCACCGACATTCCAAGTGATCGCATAACTTGGCTTACGTAGTGAGTAAGTTTCTCCATCGGGAAAACTCCCTGCCTCTTCTGTGTAAGTGATGGTAACAGTTCCTTCTTTGGGGATTTGTGTTCCCGTTCCGAATTCCAAAATTCCTTCAGTATTCAGTTGGGTCCCAAAATTGGTCATAGCAACGGGGCCTCCCGTAGTCGGGTTTGTGCCGGCAGCACTCAATCGAATGAGCATAGAAGATAGGCTTGTTCCATCAGCCGGCGGTCTACCTCTTCCATCTTTAACATGGCAACCTTGGCAAGAGCGATTGTTAAATACAGGCCCAAGTCCAGCGACAGAAGAATTTCCAGCAGGGAGCCAGGTGCGATTGAAGTTAGCGTTTCCATCTTGGAAGTCGATGGAGCGTTTTGAATCAACCACATTGGCGGCTTCTAAATCAAAGGCAGACTCTGTTGAGTCAAAGGTGGTAGTTTCTCCACCACTGTATTGTTCACAGGGATCATTTAAAAAATCTCCCGAAGAACAGGAGGAAGAGGATAAAATGGCAGCAAGGATTAGGGCAGTAGTGGCGTCATCATTCGATTTTTTTTTGCAATTGATAACGAGAAAGAAAATCGTCAGTAGGATAAGGTGTTTTGATTTCATTTTTATATATTTTTCTATTGAAGAACTAAACCGTCATCTCCAATGGAGAATCCAAAATTAGCAGCAGACCTTTGGAGAGCTTTTGCAATTTCTTGAACCGCTGGTTGGATATCATATCGGAAAATTTTATAGTCCGCACTTTGTGTCGAATTGACCGTCGCAATCATTGTATCAAAACGACTCGCTATGATGGAACTGTTACAAGTTTGATTTAAGGAAACCGTCTCTTGGAATTCATTTAGGCAAAATCGTTCTGCTGTGACAATCCGTTCACCGATGTAATTTGACTCACCACCTAGTAAATTTTTTAACCCATAACCGCTAATGGTTTTAGAACCAGTATAAGAACCATGAAATAGATTATCCAATCCTTTGGCATCATAGTAAAAATCAGCTTTGGTATTGTCGGAGAAACACGAATGTTCTTCTTCCTGTTCACCACCAAACACTCCGGTCATCCTTTCGCCACCCCATTCGCCACCAGAAAATCTGGCAATCCCACGAATGATATTTTCAAAGGATGTGGAACTTGCTTTGAACTTGGAAACATAGGAAGTGGAATGCGAAGGATCCCAAGCATTCTTTAACTGAAGGAGATGAGATTCCAGAATTTCTGTGGCATACAATAGATAAGCAGACCGTTTTGCAGCGGCACTTCCGCTTCCATTGGCTGTAGCAAAGTTAGCATCCGTAATGGATGTTCCCGGTGTTGTATTGCCAGCTGTATCAGCTCCCCATAGCAGATATTCAATGGCATGCCAACCCACAGAAATATTTTTTGCTGTATCACCATCGGGGCAAGTTCCACCAGTACACTCTCCTCCGTTGGCATCAATTAACCCTTGTTTCGTGATTGCGTTTGCAAGAATCACTGTATCAATGTACCCTTCATCTAAGGGCCAAGCATTCATAAGTGGTTCCAATTCCACTCCGTTTGTCAGTGCTGGGTTGTCGATGGGGCCTTTGCTAAAACGAAAGACTTCCGTTTGTAAATAACTACGTCTGGCCTTTCTCCATTCCGTTCTTGCTGCCAGTAGATTAGCCGCAGTTGGGGTGGTTGTGAGGGCAGTTACCTTATCTCGGAGGGCCACCACATCTGTATAGGCATCACTATAGTTTTGGAAGGCAATTTGAGAGTAGGTATCTAAAAATGCCGACTGGCTTGGAGCATTTGCCGCTAGGGCTAAGGCCGCCGCCAATAGATTTTTCTCAGAATCATCGGTTTTGGGAGTACATTCACTCAGCAAAAGGCCGAGGGCTAGTACGGAGGTAAGAATTCGCATCGATATCATTGAGGGAAGTTCTCCTTGCGAATGAGATTAGTTCTCATTATTGTTTAAACAACGTTCTTCGAGGCTCTTTTCCCGGCAAATGGTTTTATTTAGGTTTTGGTTGATATATATCAGGAACCGAATTTCTGATCATTCAATGAACTTCGTTCAAAAAATCTCAGTGGTTCGGAAATAAATTATTTGACACTCGTTCAAAAAGCCACAAATCTATGGCAATTGTTTAAAATATGTTAAAAATGTTTCGATTGGGAGGAAATATGAACGCAAATAAAATATTCGGGCTAGCATTGTCCTTGGTTTTCGCAGGGTCTCTCTCTGCACAAACCCAAAGCCAAATGTTCCAACGTGTGGGTGCCGTAGGGGATTCCCTGAGCCAAGGTTTCTTTGGTGTTACGGTTGAGAAAAAAACACAAGACTGGGCTTATCCCGTTCTTGTCAGTAAACAAGCAGGAGCTTCTATCTCTTACAATGTTCTGAAAGGACCATTCGTAAACCTTGAAGATGTACTCAAGTGGGATTGCGGTATTTTCTGTATCGCTGAGAGTATCATCGGTGGAAATGCATCTACTGTATCTTTGCCAACACATGCAGGGATTACCGGAGCAGAATACACAACTCTTCTCAAAACTTCAGGTAAGTGTGAAGACATCAATGCTACCAAACAAGCCAAAGAATGGTACTGGGCAAAATGGTATTGGTATACTTACCGTTGGGTGACTGTTGCTGATTGTCAAGAACCAGACAAGTTCCATAGATTTGGACTTCGTGATGCGGGAACACAAGCACAAGTTATGGAAAAAGTAAAACCAACCTTCCTATTTGGATCGGCTGGAGCAAACCACGTTCTTTGTACTGCACTTCATACATCCACTGACTGTTTGGATGAAACTAGATTTAAAAGAGACATTCGTGAATTTTTCCGTAGAATGTCTGTTATGGGGAGTTTACAAGGGGGAGTTCTATTTACAGTTCCCAACGTAACTGCGATTGCTTTCCTTGAAAAATATAACGATCCAAATGGACGTGCAAACTACACTGGACTCAAAGCATTCTTTAGAAATTCCGTTTCCGATCCGAATCAAGTTCTTGATGCAAGTGAGATCGCTACTATTTCTACTTTCTTAAATATGTTAAACAACGAAATCAAAGCACAAGCTGCTACTATGCGTTTTGCAGTAGCCGATTTGCGTGTGATTTTTGATGATTTAAAAGAAAATGGAAGACCTATTCGTAGTGCTGATGGTTGGTCTCCAGGAAACGCAAGAGCTAATTGGCCACTTCCCAACCAACCGGGAGTTTTTGGTTTAGATGGTGTTCACCCTAACATGTATGGACATTCTCTCTTTGCAAATGAATTGATCAAAGCGATTAATACTCGTTATGGATATTCAATTCCGCAAGTAAGTGAATACACTGCTTGGTATTATGACACCCTTAATAGAAATCCAGTGGATTTGAAAAAATTCCTGACAGAAAATATCTTTGGTCAGGCGATTTCTTGGGTAGTGTCAATCTTTACATAAGAGGTTAAACGATGAGTAAACGGTTTATAGGTATCATTTCGGTTTGTGGATTTCTGTTAGTATTGTTTTCCTTTGTTGTATGGAAGTTTTCTTCACATAAAACAAATAAACAGGCAGATGTCGTCGATTCCGATTTCGGGAATTCAGAAAGTCACGCTAAATCGTTGTTTGACGATCCA
This sequence comes from Leptospira wolbachii serovar Codice str. CDC, assembly GCF_000332515.2. Classification (NCBI taxonomy): domain Bacteria; kingdom Pseudomonadati; phylum Spirochaetota; class Leptospiria; order Leptospirales; family Leptospiraceae; genus Leptospira; species Leptospira wolbachii. The sequence goes on along the minus strand of NZ_AOGZ02000014.1, from coordinate 595,190 downwards.
GAGTTTGCCGACGCTCCCAATCCAGAAGAATTGGAATTGGCACAGGCTGAGATACTTTGGCCGTTTGCTTTGGAGAAAAAACCAAATCGTAAGGAAGAGATCAAAGAAGAATGGAGAGATTTTGCGGCGAAATATCCAAAGAATTTCTACATTCCTCGTGAAATCAGAACCCGTATGTCGGAAGTGGAAGAAAAAGAACAACTCGAAATGTTAGATTCTTTTACTGCGATGGATGCAAGTTTTTCTGCATCCATTTCCAAAGAGAAATGGGCAGACAAACCTTCGGCAGAAGAGCCTGGAGCCAAGGAAAGACCCTCTGTAAAAACTCAAAAAGCCTACTTTGATTTTAAAATCAATGAGTTAGAGTCGAGAATTCAGATGGTTGAGTATTGGATGGAAAACAAACATCCCTCTGGGGAAGTAAAACAATCTGCCGAAAAAGACCTTAGTCTTTGGAAAAAGGAACTCGCGAGTTTAAAAGAAGTGAGAAGTCAGGTTCCTAATTCATAGTTATTTCCTTTTGCCATTCGGCCTTAGTTTCCGCCAAAGAGGACAGTTTGTCCTCTTTTTTTTGCCCATCCCCAAAACCTTCTTCTGTTAGAAATTTCTCTCTGTGCTTGACAGGAACAACGTTCAAAAAATAGATGAAAATGAGACTCGTTATCATCTATGGGTCTGACTCGAATAAGAAGAAAATCCATGAACAGAAACAGAAAAATCCTCAAAACATTCCTACTCATCGTGACCGTATTCGGCTTTCTTTCTCTTTGTAAACCAAAGTCGGAAGACACCAGTGGACTTGCTCTCCTAGGGTTTGTCCAAAATTCCTCAAACCTATCGGGAACACTTACGGATGGGGCAGGTAATCCTATTCCAAATGCCAGTTTGGAGCTGGAGGTGGCAGCCAGTTTCAAAAGTGCTTCCTCGAAAGCTCTTGCTACAACTACGGAAACGGGAACTTGGCAACTCCCTCTCGGAAATGGTACTTTTGATATTTCTGTGAAGGATAACACTGGTAAGTTGCTTGGAACATTTAAAATTGCCTCTTCGGAAAATTTGGAACCTTCCATTGAGGATATCTCTCACCTAACAGATACGATCTTTCTTGTTTCGCTGGCGAACCAACGAGATGTTGGGTCAAAGTTTGAAATTCTCTCACCAAAAGATGGAAGTATTATTAAAACTTATGATTTGGCTGTAAATGTCAAAACAACGGATTCTTTAACTTGTCAGGTTTTGCAAAACAAAATGGAGAAACAAAATTTCCAAGTAAATAAAGGCGAATCCAATCCATCGATTTCTATAAAACCATTATTAGGTGCCAATAAAATCCAAATCCATTGCAAAAATGAATCGGGAGTTTCTGCAAAGAAAACCATCCTCACTTATTTTGGAAATCGGATTACTGCTGGAGGATCTCACTCTGGTTATGTGGTGAATGGAAGTCTTTATACTTGGGGTAGAAATAATTATGGCCAATTGGGTTCTGGAACATCCACCGGAGACCTTACGAATCCTACAATTACCAAGTTATCAACGATCTCCAATGTATCCTCGATCGGGTTTAACCAAAACAACTCCCTAGCAATCACAGATGATGGAAGCGTTTGGACTTGGGGAGCTAATAGCAGTGGCCAATTAGGTATGGGAAATACAGGGGATTTACAGGCTTCTACTTCTGATGCCGGACCAAGAAACCCTCCTCGTAAAGTTCCTGGAATTAGTGGTGCTGTAATGGGAACTTATGGTTATGATCATGCTGTGGTTTTAAAATCAGATGGAACTGTTGTTACCTTTGGTTCTAACTCTGTTGGCCAATTGGGAAATGGAACTGGGGGAGCAGGAACTTATTCTGCAAATCCTGTAACTGTGACGGGGCTTCCTACCGACATCATTCAAGTCATTGCAGGATCAGAACATACTGCCGCCTTAACTAAGTCAGGTGATGTTTATGTTTGGGGTAGAGACCAATATGGAAACTTGGGGGATGGAACTTTGGGAACAGCCTCAGAAGTTAACTCGACTCCTAAAAAAGTTTTATCACTCTCAGGAATCATCCATATTGCAAACGGAAGAGACCATATACTCGCCTTAAAAAGTGACGGTACTGTTTACTCTTGGGGTCTAGCTGCCAGTGGTCAGTTAGGGACTGGTGGCAGTGGTTCACCAAGCCCTGTGGCAACGCCGACATTGGTGACTGGCCTTTATAATGTAGTTTCTGTTTGGGCCAATGGTACTCAAAGTTTTGCCATCTTAAGTGATGGGACTGTGAAAGGTTGGGGAGCCAACGCCAGCGGAAATTTAGGAACTGGTCTTACTACCCCTGCAAAACTTTATACACCAGGAGACATTGTTGTGGGTGTTAAAGATATCCAATACTTCGGGTGTGGGGCATTGCATAATTTTGCCATTCTCAAATCAGGATCATTGTATGGATGGGGTTGGAACTTCAAAGGTTCTGTTGGCCGATCGGATCTCCAAGAAACTTGGGCGGCAACAACACCAATTTTCCTCACGATTCCTAAGTAGTATTTATATTGGTTTAATTCATTTAGATGAGAAATATTTTTTTGTTAGTTTTCGTTTTTTCCATGTATGGATGTGCATTCGTGGAAACAAACGTTTGTTCTACTGGGTTTACTTTTCCCGAAGTTGGAAACATAACTTCAGCTTTAGAGTGTCCGAAAGAGAAAAAACTTTGTGATGATGGTTCATGTTTTGCCTTACTTGGGTTGCATCAATCAGAACGATTCCCTTGGGAATACGAAGAAGGAGAGGAACTTTCTGGCGGAAAGGCAATGACTAGTTTTGTAACTGATGCACGTGCCTTTCTTCAGTTTGGAAAAAATTCTCCTTTAACAACCATTTCGGATTTCACAGTGGGACAAGCGGTTTTTGAAGTTCCATGGGCACCAGGCCAGTCGTCCACTTTGCCTGACCGCGATGGGCTTGGTCCTTTTTTTCATACCAACTCTTGTTTAGGATGTCATGCGGGAAATGGAAGAGTATTGGAAGATGATGGAGATCGATTGGTTTCCACCTTGGTTCGATTAGGTGTTGGTAGTAAGGGGAATGATCCAGAACCTGTTTATGGAACACAATTTCAACCGAATTCTATTGCTGGTGTTACTGCTGAGGGAAATGTACATATAGAATATGATATTATCGCTGGTAATTTTAACGATGGTTTACCTTATTCACTTCGAAAACCGAAATTAGTATTTAGCGCACTTGGTTATGGTGCCTTTGCATCTGATCACAAAACATCGATTAGAATCACACAACAAGTCATTGGACTTGGGTTATTGGAAGCAGTTTCGGAGGATCAAATCCTCTCTTTTGCTGATCCAGGTGATTTAGATGGAGATGGAATCTCTGGTAGAGCCAATTCTATTTTTGATCTCTCTGGAAGTGGAAAGTTGATGGGTCGATTTGGTTGGAAGGCAAATGCACCAAATCTCAAACGTCAGAACTCTGCCGCTTTTTCGGGTGACATTGGGATTTCTAGCCCTATGTTTTTTAACGAAAACTGCAGTGCAAATCAGACGGCATGTTCCAATGCAGTAGGTGGTGGTAACCCGGAAGTTTCGGAAGAGAAAATCGTGGCCATTACAAAGTATATGCAACTGGTTGCCGTACCAGTTCGGCGGAACGCAAAAGTGGAAGGAATTTTGGCAGGAAAAAAACAATTTTTCTTTGCCGGGTGTAACAAATGTCATACGCAAAAAATGGTAACCTCTAATAATGCAGCCTATACCCAACTTTCTAATCAGACGATTCGCCCTTACACCGATTTACTTTTGCACGATATGGGAGAAGGTTTGTCGGATGGAAAGGGAGATGGATTGGCCACGGAAAGCGAATGGAGGACTGCCCCACTTTGGGGAATTGGATTATTGGAAACTGTCAATGTGAAGGCCAGGTATTTGCACGATGGAAGAGCGAGGACACTGGAAGAAGCGATCCTTTGGCATGGGGGAGAAGCAGAGAAAAGTAAAAACTATTTTCTTGCTTTAAGTGAATCCGAAAGAAATAGTCTCGTTCGTTTTTTACAATCTTTGTAAGGATCTATATTAAAAAATATATGGGCGGAATCGAGAGAAAAAAAATCGATCGATTCTTTTGAATTAAAACTTGTAGGCAGATTTTTAAATTTATAAATTTGTCTGGCATGCAAAAGTATTTGTTTTTGGTTCCTTTTTTTTTCGCCCTTACTCTCATTTTAAATTGTGATCCCGTTCCCCCGAAGGAAGATTCAGGTTCCACAGAGGAAATTGTGTCAGAAGAACAAACCACAAAAGAACTGTTGGAAAACCTGAATTCTACTGATTCCTTTACTCGCTCCCAAGCGGCAGTACAGTTGGGGAGTCGGGAAGAAAGATCAGCCATACCTAAATTAAAAAAACTTTTATCTGATAAGGAACCTGGGGTTCGAGCAGGTGCTGCCATTGCGCTTGGAGACCTAAAGGACAAATCGTCTGCTACGGCAATTGCCAATTTGATGTGGTCCGATACCGAAAATCCAAAGGATGTTTATTTGGATGCGCTGACTCGTTTGAAAGATCCATCAGTGGGAAACCGAATTTATCCTTTGTTAGATGATGCAAATGCAACCCTTCGCTTACAAGTTGTGGATGCCTTGGTACAAATTGGTGCCAACGCAGTCGGTTCTCAAATTTTAAATTTAGCATCGAAAAATAAAGATCGGGAAAAAGACAAAACCTACGCCATGGCACTTGGAAAACTAAAAATTTCGGCGTCTGAATCTTATTTACTCCGACTCACTCAAACACAAGACGAATCTCCAACCCTTGCAGCGGCATACCTTGCTCTTGGAAGAATCAAAGCAAAAAAGGCAAATGATGTACTTGTGAAAGCACTAAACCTTCCTTACAGTAAAGGAAAAGAAAATGCATCGATGGCTCTGATTGAAATTGGGAATCCATCAGTTGTTCCCAAAGTATTCCAAGCCTTACAGTCAAATGACCCAGAAACCAAACTCTATGTTACAGATGTCCTCTGTTCGATTCCATCCAAAGAAGCGGCAGAGTTAGCCTTCGGGTTGTTAAATGGAAAGGATACAAAAAACTGGGGGAGTGCCGCAAAGATTGTTGGCCGCCAAAGGTTTAAAGAAGCAAGACTTCGCATTGAAGAGTTATTAGAAAAAGAATCCACTCCAGAACGAGATAGTTTTGCAGAAGCTCTCGGTTGGATTGGTGATAAAACTTCAGTTCCCGTACTTAGAAAGGTTTTATTGTCAGGTGCGAAAGAGGGACCTTATGGTTCTGCTTGGGCCCTCGGAATTCTTGGTGCCAAAGAAGCCGTTCCTGATTTGATCAAGGCTTTGGACATGGGAGATGCAAAACTTATGGTTTATGCTTTGGAAGCCCTTGGTTCGATTGCGGATCCATCGAGTTTGCCTAAACTAAAAGAACTACTTTCCGAAAGACCCAAAATGGCTCCGCAAATTCTATCCACAGTGGCTTTGATTCCCACAGAAGAAGCCCGCCTCATCATCGAAGAAGCAACAAAGTCTAAGGATGCGGACGTATACCGGCCCGCTATGGAAGAAATTGCCAAACGCAAAGATAAAAAATCCATTCCTCTTTTATTGACATTTGCTAACGGAGATGATTCCGAAAAACGTAAACTTAGCTACTATGCATTAACCGCTGTAACAGGGCAAAAGTTTCGTACAGCAAAGGATTGGAATCATTGGGCGAAGGGAAAATTATAATTTTTAGGAATGGTTTTGTTTTGTAACAATTAGGATCGCATGAAGGAATATTATAGATCGTTAGTGTTATACTTTTGTTTAGCATATCTGGTCTCTTGGACCATTTGGCTTCCTTTGTATTTGCCAAAGTTTGGGATTCATTTTTTACCTGTATTGCCTTTTCATCATGCATGGGGAGCATTTGGGCCCTTGTCTGCTGCGTTTATTTTAAACAAACTAGAACATGGAAATGTTGGTGTAAAAAATTTACTTTTACGAATGTTTCAGTGGAAGGTGCATTGGTTTTGGTATTTGATAGCGGTTTTTAGTCCCTTCCTACTTCTTTTATTAGCAACCATCATCAATTATTTTATGAACTCAAAGTTTAGTTTCGATGGATTAGGAATGAGTAGCGAGTTCCCTCAGTTTGGTTTTGTTTCCTTCTTTTTATACAATACCATTGTCTATGGATTTGGGGAAGAAACCGGATGGAGGGGATACGCCTTACCGAAGTTACAAAAAAATTGGAATGCATTTTATTCAACTGTGATCCTTACCTTTTTATGGGCTTTGTGGCATGCTCCGCTTTTTTTGTATAGACCTGGTTTTATGGCAATGGAGTTATTTGGAATCATAGGATGGTTTATGTCCTTGTTTACCGGTGCCATTCTTTTGACCTGGCTTTATAATTCTTCACGCGGAAGTATCTTAATGGTGGCTCTCTTTCACGGAACCATCGATATCGTATTTACTTCTGACTCTATCGACACAAACATTATGAACATTACTGGTTTCTTGTTGGTTGTTTTTGCAGTTTTCGTCCTAGGATTCACAGGTTTTGAAAATTTATCGAAGGCCCAGAAACAGACGAATTCATAAGCTATTGCTAATTTAGAATTATTATTTAGAAATTCGTTTCGAAAAATAGAATACATTGAATGATAAATATCTGTAAAAAGGGAATTTATGAAAAAAATACCAACGTTATACGAATGGGCAGGCGATATAAAAACTTTTGATGTTTTGTTCACTCAGTTTTATGACAAAGTTTTGAAAGACGAATTACTCGGGAATGTGTTCGGAAATATGTCACCGGAACATATCCAACATGTATCGCATTTTGTCGCAGAGGTTTTTGGAGGCGGTCCATTTTATACTTCTAATGATGGGGGAAGCCATTCTCTTATGATCGGAAAACACATTGGCAAAATGTTAACGGAAGAGATGAGGCAACGTTGGGTTCATCTACTTTTACAAACTGCTGATGAAGTTGGTCTCAAAAGTGATCCTGAGTTTCGTTCTGCATTTGTTGGATACGTAGAATGGGGGACAAGGCTTGCCGTCATTAATTCACAGCTTATCGACAATCCCATGGATACAAACGAACCTATGCCCCAATGGGGATGGGGGGAGACGGGTGGTCCCTATCTACCAAACTAAATTATACTTTGCAGCTGTATCTTTATGCAACAAAAGATATATGATTTCTATCGGGAAATTACTCTTCATTACGAAAAACTGACTTAAGGAAAAAACTTATTCTTGTCTTGAGTCAGTTGAGTGGACACCGTAAAATCAGTTCGAAAAAAGGGAGATGACCATGGCCGTTGCAAAAAAGAAATCTAGTTCGAAAAAGCCAAATCCTGGTGTGAAAAAAGTGGAATATATTGGTTCGCCTACTCAAAGCATCACTCCCTTTCTGATGTTCAATGCGAACATCGAAGAAGTTGCCAAATTCTATAAATCCATTTTCAAAAAATCTAAATTTCTAGTCGTGAATCCCACACAGGCGGAATTCATTTTGAATGGGCAAAAGTTTTTTGCCTTTAATGGAGGACCTGGGTTTCAATTCAGTTGGGGTGTCTCTTTTATGATTAGCGTTGAGACACAAAAGGAAGTCGATTATTACTGGAATGGTCTTCTTGCTGACGGTGGTAAAGAAAGTATGTGCGGTTGGCTACAGGACAAATTTGGTATGTGGTGGCAGGTCACACCAAAAATCCTTTTGCAACTGATTTCGCATCCAGACCCAGAAAAGGCAGAACGAGCCCAAGAAGCAATGCTGAAGATGCGTAAAATTGACATCGCTGCATTAAAAGCAGCGGTCGCTTAACTTATACTCATTCCCAATCAGGAAATGGATCTTCGAGAGATGCCCAACCTTCCGGCCCAGCTTTGTATTCATTATCATTTAGCAGGCATTTGTCGAGAGAGGCTCGGATTTTTTTCTCATCCATATCTCTTCCAATGAGAACAATCTCTTGGCGTCTGTCTCCCCAGGGTTCCAACCAATGGGCTTGCAGATTTTCTAACACATCGGGATCATCCGGAATGTCCTCATCAGGAATGCTTGCCCACCAATACCCTTCTGGTTTATAGGATGATAAGTTCCCGGCTTGGGAGTAGAGTAGAACCCAGTCCATTTTACTTGCAAGCCAAACAAACCCTTTAGCTCGAACCACACCGGGTTTTTCAGAATGTAACCACTGATAAAATCTTTCTGGATGCATGGGGCGTCTGTTTCCATACACAAAACTTTTGATTCCATATTCTTCTGTTTCGGGTGTATGTTCTCCGCGGAGTTCCTTTAGCCATAAAGGAGACTGGCTTGCTTTATCAAAATCAAACCGACCCGTATTTAAAACTTTTGCCAAAGGAACTTTGCTGTAATCTGTTGTGATGATCTCAGCCTCTGCATTTAAGGATCGTAAAATGGTCAGGAGACGATTCTTTTTTTCTTCTGACAACAGACTGATTTTGTTTACTATGATGGTATCGCTAAACTCAACTTGGTCCACAAGTAAGTCCACAATGTCCCTTTCATCTTCCTCTCCGGCACCTAATTCCCGTTCGCTTAGAGAGTCTAGGCTTTGAAAGTCTTTTAAAAAATTTACGGCATCCACAACCGTAATCATAGAATCCAATCGGACAAGATCAGACAAACTCACACCCGATTCGTCAGCAAAGGTAAATGTCTCAGCGATGGGTAGAGGTTCGGAAATTCCAGTGGATTCAATAAGGATGGAATCATACTTTCCATCTTTGGCAAGTTTGGTGATCTCAATGAGTAGGTCTTCGCGAAGTGTGCAACAAATGCAACCATTCGACATTTCTACTAATTTTTCATTGGTACGACTTAAGCTGCCGCCGGAAGCAACAAGCCGCGCATCGATATTGATTTCGCTCATATCGTTTACGATGACGGCCACGCGTAATCCTTCTCTGTTGGAAAGGATGTGGTTTAAGAGGGTAGTTTTCCCGGCTCCTAAAAAACCAGAGAGCACGGTCACAGGTATTTTTTCTGTCATAGGATTTCCTTAATGCAATATAGTTGCATTTGTTTCGGGAGAGAAATCCTGTCAATAATTAAACGCAATTTTGTTGCATTTGCTGGCTGGGTTTAAACTAGGACTTTACCCCAAAAAGATGAGGAAATCCTTGCATTCTATGAACTAAGTTCAAATTCTTTCGATATGCAATTGGATCCCTACTACCTGAAGGCCACAAAGACCATCAATTCTATCCGTTCTACACTTCTTGTGATTTTTATTTTAGGAATTCTCGGGAGTTTGGGTTCTCTCCATAAAGACCAACTCATTATGATGCTCTTCACCACTTTCTTTTATGGAATGGTAGCACTTACACAATTTATCCTTTTAAAAAAAGGGAAAGACCCGCATGCTTTTTGGTTTGTTTTTATAGATATCATTCTCATCGGTTCTAATACTTGGGGACAAAGCATCATTGATCTGGATATTGCTTCTTCTGCCTTAAAGGATGGAGTAAACTATATCATCTCCTTTTTTATTTTACTTTATTCTGGGTTTCTCTTTTCCTCCCGCCAAACCTATGTTTTGGGAGGAATGCTTGTTTTTGTACAAATTGGTTCCTTAGTTCTTTCTGGGATTGCGGGTATGGAATATGTGGATCGAAATGATACACATAAACTTGCTTATGCGATTTCTTTACCTGTAGAAATTGTAAAAGTATTTTTTCTTGTGATGGCCTCCGTTGCAATCGCCAAAATGGTAGGACTCTTAACTTCCATTCGTGATGAAGCTGTTCGCGGAAAAAACACTTCAGAAGAACATTCAAAAGTAATGGAAAAACAAAAAGAAGCCATGGTGGAGACGGGAGAAAGTTTGAACCAATCTGTGGCATCCCTCAAATTATTTGCCGATGATTTGAATGGCCTTGTCCAAAACCAAGCGGCTTCCATTGAAGAAATCTCCGCTTCCTTAACTGAGATTTCGCAATCCACAGAGAATTCTGTTTCCTTTGTCAAAGACCAATACAATCGAATTGAAACATTAAATGAAGAAAGCCAAACCTTAGAGGGAATTGTAAAATCAGTGCGCGTTGAGATTGATACCATTTCTTCGCAAATTAATGAATCTTCTCACTTTAGTAATTTGGTGACAAACTCCATGGAAAACTTAAATTCTATTTTGAGCGAAGTGAGTTCCAGTTTTCAAAAGGTAGAAGACGTAAACCAAATTATGAAAGAGATTGCTGACCAAACCAATTTGCTTGCTCTTAATGCATCCATTGAAGCGGCAAGAGCAGGGGAACATGGTCGTGGGTTTGCTGTTGTGGCCCAAGAGGTTGCTAAACTTGCAGACAATTCAGCATCAAACGCTAGTATCATTTCAAAGACCATTCTCAAATCAAAATCGGATTTACTAAAAGGAAATACTTCGGCGAAAGAAGCAAATGAACTAGCTCAGAACCAACAAAAGGAAATGACAAATATCCAAAATAAGGTCATTCATTTTAATGAGAAGTTTGTCGACTTGCAAAGATTAAATGCTAGAGTTGTAGAATCACAAAAAGAATTAAAAGAGCTTTCTTCTCAACTGGAAACGATTGCTAATGAACAGTCACTGGGAAACCAGGAAGTGATGCGGGCAGCACAAAGTATAGAAGATGCCGTTCAAGTGGTGGCAGAGAATACTAGAGTTCTTGCCGAACATATTGAGGACATCCAAACTCTCGCCAACCGGATCCGTTAGTCCTTGTCTAACACCATTAACTTAACAAGCCCAGGTTTCGTTCAGAGGGGAAGGTGGGAAAATTATTTGTAATTCTTTTCCCTAGTTTGATCTTTGAGTGAAAGTCCTGCTTAAGGAGCGACTGTATGATTTCCAATAACTATTTTAACGATAACGATGACCTTATTGATCATTTTGATTCTCTTACCCCTTGGAACGAGGTGGTAGACCAATACGAACAAGGTTTCGAAGACTTTGCAGAATACCAAAAATCGGGAAAGGAAGAACTCGCCTTTGCTCCCGGAAACTATGAAGATGCCATTGAATTTTACCGATCCACTTTAGAAGCCGGTGGGGATATTGCCGGAAACGATATCTCTCAAATTTCTAAACAAATGGACGAAGAGGGACTCAAATACAAAGACGGGCAAGTCGGATTTCCAAAAGTAATGTTGGATGTGGTTGAAAAAATCAAATCGGCGGGCCTACTTCCTTACGGAATCCACAGACATTATGGTGGGCTTGGTCTTCCTTCTGTCGTACAATCGATGTTATCTGAATGTGTATCTCGGGGAGATGGATCTCTTGCGATCACTCTGGGATGTATGAACCTCGCAGAAACAGTAGAACGATTTGGAACAGAAGAAATGATTCATGAATTTGTTCCTAAGATGGCTGCCGGTGAACTTTGTGGGGCTATGGCACTCACAGAACCAAACTACGGATCTGACCTGCCTAACTTACAAACCAAAGCAATCAAAGGCGAAGATGGAACTTGGAAGATCACAGGAACGAAACGTTTCATCACTCATGCTTGTGGATTTGGATCAGCACCTTCTATTATTTTAACACTCGCAAGAACAGGAACCACAACTAGTGGAGCCCGCGGACTTTCTTTCTTTTTAGTTCACTCTAAAGATGTATTTGTTGCATCCATTGAAAAGAAAATGGGACTTCATTGTTCTCCGACTTGTGAAGTGGTTTTTGAAAACAGCCCAGGAACTCTTATTGGGGAAGAAGGGAAAGGCCTTGTAAAATACTCTATGGCCATGATGAACCAAGCTCGCCTCAATATTGCTGCGCAAGCTATGGGAATTGCTACTGCTGCTTACTTCGAAGGAAAAAAGTATGCAGAAGAAAGAGTTCAATTTGGTAAAACTATAAACAACATCACAGCAGTGAAAAAGATGTTGGAAAGAATGGAACGAGAAGTGGCTGCGATGCGTTGTATTTTATATGAAGCAAGTTACGCTGTGGATCAGTATCGTTGGAAAGAAGAACGAGGAAAGATGAAAGGCCTCGCAGAGAAGGAAATCAAAAAAGACGAAACCTTCAAAAAGTGGGAAAAACTTGCCTCACTTTTCACACCACTTTCTAAATACTACATCACAGAAATGGCAAACCTTGTTGCTTATGATTCGATGCAAATCCATGGCGGATCGGGTTACACGGAAGATTATGATGTAGCACGTTTGTATCGTGATGTGCGAATCACCAATATTTACGAAGGAACCACGCAACTCCAAACCGTTGCTTGTATTGGTGGAATTGTTTCTGGAATGACAGAAACGGGAATCTACCGTGAATACTTGAAATCGGAAATGGCAACGTTTGCTTCCAGCCAAGGTTTAAACGACCTATTCAAACAATTTGAATCGGTTGTGGCAGAGTTTGCGGAAATTGATTCCACACCACTTCGAGAAGAGTTGGCTTTTGAAGTGGTTGAATCGGCAGCACGTTTCCACAATAGTTTGTTACTCGAAAGAAGTATTGGCCGCTCTAAGGTAGAAAGAAGAAACTATCGTAAGTCTATCACTGACGCCTACATCCTTGACAGTTCTGCTATTCTTGCAGCGAACCTAACAAAGATTCGTGGAAAGAAAAAAGCTCCCGTCACTGCATAAACCAGTAGATCCTTCTCCTCTTCTTCCCTGTTACGCTTGTTTTATGGGAGAAGGAGAGGGACCTGAATCTTCGAACCAACCTGACACTCGGATCTCTTCTCCCTTTTCCTGGAGGGGAGATTCTTATCCCTCCATTCTGGATTCGGAAACACCCGACCACTTAAGTCGGATTCGTGATTTAGGAATTCCTTATATCTTTGATATCCACACTCATTTTTTTCCTGAGACTGTGATGAAACTGATTTGGCGTTGGTTTGACAATGTGAACTGGGCCATAGGCTACAGACTGCCCGAAGCGGAAAGGGTGGAGCGCCTCCATCATAATGGGATCCAACGTTTCACCACTCTGAACTATGCACATAAAACTGGTATGGCTTCTTCTTTAAATGATTGGACCTATACCAATTATAAGAATTGGAAAGGGGCGATTCCCTTTGGGACTTTTTATCCAGAAGAGGGTGTCCTTGCCTATGTAAAGAAAGCTGTAGAAGAATATGGATTCCTTGGTTTTAAACTCCACTGCGAAGTCTCCAAACTCAATTTGAGCCGGCCAGAACTGGCTGATACCTTTCTCTATTTGCAAGAGAAACAAATTCCTATTCTCATTCATTCAGGAACCGCACCACTTCCAGGTGAGTTCACAGGAATCGAGTTCTTCAAACCATTCCTAGAAACCTATCCAAAGTTAAAAGTCATTGTAGCTCACATGGGAGCAAGTGAGATATCCGCCTATGCTTCGTTACTTGATACTTATCCCAATTTGGGCCTTGATACCACAATGGTCTTTGTGGACTTCCTTGCGACTGGGAAAGCGGAGGATATAGACAGATCTGTTTCCTATTTAGAAACCTACAAAGACCAAATTTATTTTGGATCGGATTTTCCTAACATCCCTTACAACCTAAACCATCCCATCACTCGTTTTTTGGATTTACCGATCAGCGACTCGGCCAAACAAAAAATTCTCCACCAAAACGCAGAAAACCTATTTTTTAAATGAAACGTGGTTGCATTTGCAACAGTGTTGCAAATGATTGTTCCACAGAGGTATTTATGAAATTTGCTAAACTTTTCTTTTTTTCTACCATCCTTCTCTCTGTAATGAATTGTGCTGAACTCTTTCAGTCAAAAAAAAAGAAGGATAACACCAACGCGTTGTTAGCTGCATTATTTGTTGCCCCTGGCTGCGGTTCTACTGCGGTCTCCGACGCTTCAGGAAATGGAACACGGTATACTTTTACGGGATGTTCTGGCGATGTTGCTACCACACTACGAGCCTTTGGTTTTACCGCCAATGGGGTCACCTTTGGCGGTGGATTACAAGGAACAAGTGCTGGATCAACAATTGTAACGAATGCTTCTAGTCTTTCTGCAACGGGAAATGACTCTAAAGCGGGAATAGAAATTACTTACATCATGAACCAAGAGGATTCTACAGTGGATGCTATGATCCAAACCACCCCTAGTTTTGGCGGTCCAGGAGTGCAATTGTCTCCTACTGTAGCGCAATGGTTGGATGGAGCGGTTGCGGCTCCTTTCCTTACAACTCCTAGTAGTCCTTGGAGTTCTTCTGTCGGAGTTCCTAAAACTGTCTGTTTGGAAGTGCATAAGGAAAATTCCAATGGTCATATTTTTGGATGGTCTATTCCATGTAATTTAGCAAATCGTTCCACTTATGAATTTGAACAAGAAGATGCAACGATTACTGGTGGTATTACGGATGGACGTATTGGCGTAAAAATCAATAAGGCTGTAATCCAATCAATCACCATTTATACATCCGTGCTTGGATTAAATAATTCGATTCAGTAGAGACTAAATAAAAGAACGTGAAACAGAAATATCGTTTTTCTAAAATCCAAATGGGGGGAATTTTTCTCTCCCTCTTGTTATCAGCTTTTCTTTTTGCCCAGTCCTCAACTTGGGAAAAGGAACTGGATGACTCTGACTCGACTAACAAGAAGAATACGAATCCTGGCTCTAAATCTAATGTTTCTAGTTCTGATTGGGAAGCGGATTTAGAGAAGGATTTACAAGACCAAGAGAAACGAGAAAAGGGAACAGAAGGCAGTCGAGGTATTTCTTCTCCTGTCCAGTCAAACCAGCAGATCAACAGGTCTGCACAAAACTTGATGATGGATGCTTACGCCGCCATTGACATTGTGGGTGCTTGGGATCGGAACAAACCCCGAGGCACTGGAGAGAGGATCGACAACCAACTAGACATTCGCACCGCCGAATTCGGGTTTAACGGGGCAGTGGACCAGTGGATGCGCGGAACTTTTGTGGGAGCAGCCCACGGCGAAAACGGTAAATACAATTTTGAAGTCCACGAGGCTTGGGTTCAGTTTCCTTTTTTACCTTTTAATACCTCTCTCAAAGCAGGGCAGATGTTTATTGATGTGGGCCGGTTGAATAAAATCCATGCCCATGATCGTGCCTTCACGATGACCCCCATTGTTCATGAAAAATTTATCGGTTGGGAATCAGCAATAGATACTGGGGCCGAGTTCAGTATTCTTTTTCCTTGGAAGTTTATCACACAAGAACTTGTGTTAGGTGCAACTAATGGAAGAAAGTGGGGTCACTCTCACGATGGCGGGACACAAAAAAATAATCCTTTAATGTATGCCCATTTAAAACATTTTTATTATTTTGGTAACAACTGGGGAACCCAATTTGGATTTTCTGGAATTCGATTTGAACCTACGACAGAAAGAAAAAACCAAAGGTTACTTTATGGGATGGATGCCGTGTTACGTTGGAACCGTTCTAACTTAAGTGAAATTATGTTAATGGGAGAAGGTTGGTACCAACAAGAAGTTTTTCCTTCTAACATGGATCCAGTTACATTTCAAAAGTTTAAATCTCCAACTAAGGACCAATGGGGAGCATACGCATTTTTGGATTTTAAATTCCATCAATTATGGTCTGTTGGAGTTAGGTATGACTATTTTACAGATAAGTCCCTTGTTGATAAAAATGGGGATCCTGCTAAAAATGCCATTGAGGCGCAGTCATTACAGATGACATTTCATAGTTCTGAATTTGGAAAGGTGAGAGGGTCTGTGGAAAGAAGATTTATCCAAGACTACTCACGAACTTCTCAGGAAGAAACGAGAGAGTATCGTTTTTATATCCAAACAGTTGCAGTTCTTGGCTCTCATCCAGCCCATAGTTATTAAGACAAAAGAGGCAAGTCATGTCGCAAACAGTTTTTAAGAAACAGATATTTCCATTGGTGATTATCGTTTTTTTGCAGGTAGTTTTTACGCAAACCCTCTCAGCAAAAGTATCGCTCGTCACAAGTCTTCCTGATATCAAATACATTGCCGAACAAGTCGCAGGGGACAGAGCTGATGTTTCCGGAATGATTCGAGGAACCGATGATCCGCACTTTGTCATGACAAGGCCAGACTTTCTTGTGAAACTGAGTGAAGCTGATGTTCTTTGTGTGATTGGCCTTGATTTAGAAATTGGGTGGATTCCTTATCTCCAACAACAATCCCGCAATATCAAAATCCAAAAAGGACAACCTGGGTATTGTGATACTTCCTTTGGAGTGAAAATCCTCGGCGAACCTACGGTGATGATGGATCGTTCCATGGGGGATATGCATATCTATGGAAACCCGCATTATTGGAATGATCCGATCAATGCCATCCAAATGGCTCAAAATATAAAAAATGCTCTGACTCGTGTGGATCCTTTGAACGGGGAATACTACGAAGGGAATTTTAATACTTTCAAAAAACGTCTCATCCAACTCACTAAAGAAGAAATGAAAAAGATGGAACCTTACTTTGGACTAAAAGTGGCCGTTTTTCATGACCAATTTGTATATCTCGCCTCTCGTTTTAAATTCAATGCTAACTTAACCATAGAGGAACGGCCTGGTGTCCCACCTTCTGTCCGTTATATGGACCAGGTCATCAGTTATATGACAGCAGAAAAGATAAAAATTATCTTGATTGGTCCCTATCATAATCCAAAGTATGCAGAGTATGTGTCCTCAAAAGTACCAGGTTCTGTGGTTGTCACATTGCCGGTTTCTGTAGGTGGTAGCCCTGAAGCGCTTACTTACGAAGACACACTCCGGTTGATGTTACAAAAAATACGTGATGCAAGCGACAAAACCAAATAGCGTAGAAGGTTTCAAAACCTTTATCCATACTGATGCTTTATCTGTGGGTTACCGAAAGGAATTTCCTGTGGTATCCGACATCCATTTGCATATCTATTCCGGTAAAACCTATGCCCTTGTGGGCGGAAATGGTGCTGGGAAAACCACACTCTTTCGAACCTTAACCGATCTTTTACCTCCACTTTCGGGATCTATTTCTTTTTCCAAAGAAATCACAACATCCTACGTTCCCCAAGCAAAACGGATGTCTTTGGAATTCCCTTTGCGCGTGTTAGATGTACTCCTTATGCCTAAAAACATTGGGCTTAGTTTTTTTCCTAAAAAGAAATTTTCTGAAGAAGACATGGCACTGATTGAGCGAACGGGCGTTAGTTCTATTTTAAAAAAACAAATTTCTCTTTGTAGTGGGGGACAATTACAAAAAGTTCTTATCCTTCGTTCCCTTCTCACCAAGGCCAATTTAATATTTTTGGATGAACCTATGGATTCTTTGGATCACAATGCCAGAGAACTTTTCCAAACAGTTTTGTCCGAATACCTGCGTGAAGGAAATCGCTCCCTATTTTTTATCACTCATAGTTTGGAACATGATTGGGGATTTGGGTTTGACGAAGTTTTTGAAATAGACGAAGGAAAACTCTACAATATCACTAGTGGAGAACGGCCTCCTAACTGCCACCACCATGACTAATATTCTTTCTAGTTGGACTTTATTTTTACCACAGATGGTAGTGGGTAGCCTTGTCGGGGCACTTCTCTCGGTTCTTGGCATTTTAATTGTATTGCGAGGAATGACATTCTTTGGAGTGACCCTTTCTCAAGCGGTTACTTTTTCTGTCGCATTATCCTTGTTTATGGAGTGGCCAGGAGAAATTTTTCCTATTGTATTTTCTTGCATTTTGGTATTTCCGCTTTTGTATGTAAGAAAACTTCGTGGGATGAAAGAAGAGGTCATCCTCGGCATTCTCTTTGTATTTTTTTCCGCTGCCTCGCAAGTCATGTTGGCTCTGGGTGGGAATGTCCAGAACCACTTGATGGCCGCTTTTTTTGGGGATATTTTAACATCCCAAGTGCGGGCTGATTCGTTTGGAATTTATATCGCTGTTTTCTTTTTTATTCTCTATTTAAGTTTCTTTAGAAGATTTCTTTTTATCAGTTTTGATCGGGACGAATACAAAATCCAAGTAGGAAATCCTCTTCCTTTTGACTTACTATTTTATATCATCCTTGCGGCTTCCCTTACTGTGGCAGTGAACTTACTCGGAACTTTTTATAGCATTGCCCATTTGATTTTGCCAGTTTTTGCACTCCTTCCTCTCATCCGTTCTTTAAAACTTCTTACCATTGTTTGTGTTTTGTTTTCTGTATTTGCTACCATTTCCGGTTTTCTCATCTCCCTCGTTGGAATCGAACGAAATGGAGAACTGATTTACTTTCCTACTTCTTCCAGTATCATCCTTGTCCTTTGTGCTTTGGCTTTTTTTCTCCACTTGGTTCGATTCCTAACTACTTCCGTTTTTGCCAAAACTGTCCGATAGATATTCTGTGGAACTAATCCCCTGCAATACCTGTGGCCAAAATCGCTTCCGTCCCATTTATACCAAAGAAAGCCCACTGGGTGAGTCTTTTTCTATCGTTTCTTGTGAGTTTTGTGGGCTTGTGCAAGTAAACCCACAACCAACTTTCCTTGACGTAAAAAAATACTATGATGATTCTTATTTTACCCAAAGGACAGAACGTGGGTATGACAATTATTACTCCGACAAATTGCGTACCGAGATATCTCGGGTTTTTCAACTCAACCTAAATGATTTGGATTTTTTTTCCTGGGAAAAAAAGAGAATTAGTGAGTTACCTCCGGCAACAAAACTTTCTTCTTTGGACA
Organism: Leptospira wolbachii serovar Codice str. CDC; assembly: GCF_000332515.2. Lineage (NCBI taxonomy): Bacteria > Pseudomonadati > Spirochaetota > Leptospiria > Leptospirales > Leptospiraceae > Leptospira > Leptospira wolbachii. Next base: position 576,550 of record NZ_AOGZ02000014.1, on the reverse strand, counting down.
TTGGCTGTGCTGCAGGTTACTTTGTGGCTTATCAGAAAGATCGGGGTTATGATGCGTATGGAATTGAAATCGCGGATGGTCCCGTTCGTTTTGCACGCGAAACTTTAAAACTTAATATCTTTCAAGAGAACTTTCTGGATTGGGATGGGAACTTCCAAAACCAGTTTGATGTCATCACTCTTTGGGCTACTATTGAACACCTGCACAGGCCAAAAGAAACTTTGGAAAAAATTAAGAGCCATTTAAAACCAGGAGGAGTTCTTATCCTCTCTACTTGCCGGTACGGTCTACTTGCTAAACTGGCCGGACTTAAGTGGAGGTATTTGAATGTTCCCGAACACTTATATTATTATTCCTACCAAGGTTTAAAAAACCTGCTTTTGTCTTTAGGTTATTTTCACCCAGTTTCGTTCACTTACGGAAGTGGGATGACATCGCGCCCCGGAGCCCGATTTTTTTTCAAACTCCGGAAATGGATCATGGACCGTCTAGTGAAATGGCTTCAGTTAGGTGACATGATGGTCTATATGGTACAAAAGTAATTAACCTTCTAGAGACTTGAGTATATCCTCAACACAAAAGGCAACTACTTCGTCTAGTTCAGCCGTGGCATCTACAAAGATGGTCGACTCAGGCAAAATTGCCAAATAATTTTGGTAGATACGAGCCTGTTCGGAATCCTCATCAAATACCTCTTCGGCACCGCCGCGGCTTGTTCGACGTTCCTGTGCTTCTTCTGGAGAGAGATCTAAAAAGTACACTCTGTTCGGTTCAGGAAATCCTTTGTCTTCATTTCTGTATAAAATATCGGCAGCATGTTCTTCGTCCCTACCTTGGTAGGCGGCTGTCGAAAAGTAGTATCTATCTTGTATGACGGATTTACCACTCTTTAACGTTGGTAAGATGACGTCGTTCACGGAACATTCACGATCGGCAATGAAGGTTTCAATTTGTTCTTCTTTTGATAGTTTGAGTTTTCCTTGTACAAACTCTCTAATCTTTTTTCCGTGCACACTGTCTGTTGGTTCTCTATGCCAGAGGTTCGGGATGGATTTTGTTAGGAGCACTTCAGAAACCAAACGAGAGACGGTGGTTTTCCCGGAACCATCGATCCCTTCAAATACGAAGAACTGATTATTTTGGGGCATATCCCCTCCATTTTAAGAAAGGTCGTTTTTTCCTCGACTTATTTACTAAACTCGGCAATTTAGTCTAAGGAGCAAAAACATGAAAAAAATTTCGTCTATGCTGATCATTGCTTTTTTGGCTGTATTTATGATTAACTGTGCCTCTGAAGAAGTTAAACAAACGCCAGTTGTGGAAGAACCAAAACCTTCTAAAAAGCCAAAATTGGATGAGTCATTCAAAACAAAAGCTAGAGACATTAAGTAATTACTACTCAAAGCGGAAGCCATCCTGGGCAACTTGGGTGGTTTTTTTATACCATTTTGCTTAATCAATAAGCAGCAATCACATTTTTTCACATCCGTCGTTCCTAATTGCCCATTTAATGCGCATAATGCAGTAAAATTCCCTACAATGCTTACTGGTACCGATCTTGCAATATAAGATTGTATCCATCTATGATCACAGAAAGAGAAAGTCATAAATTCCTCCGCGAGTGGAAAGCTTGGTTGAGTGGCGGAACTCTCGTTCCTGTTTTCCAACCCATCCTCTCGTCAGAATCCACTGGTATTTACGGCTACGAACTACTCGGGCGTCTTTCCACACCGGAAGGACTAGTTAGTCTTGGAGAATTCTTTTTATCCCAAACCTTTGGTTACGATGAAATCTTTTTTCTCAAAAAACAAGTCGATGAAGAAATTCGTTTGGCTGCCTTACAAAAGTTCGCAAAAGAAGCACCACCCGAAACCAAGTTATTTTTAAACATTTCGCCGAACGTAATGTACCATGCTCTCTTACAGTTGGAAACTGCGCTTCCTCAGACCATTCAGATGGTAAGAGAGGTGGGTGTGGATCCTGAACGGATTGTCATTGAAATTACGGAAGAACGGTTTCCACACAACCTGGAACTTTTGCGGCCAGTGCTCAATATGTACAGGCAAGAAGGATTTTCCATAGCCGTCGATGATGCCGGTTCTGAAGCCAGTAACTTAGATCGGATTGGGCTTTTCCATCCAGAAATTATCAAAGTCGATTTACAGATGTTACGGAGGTCCACCTTCTCACGTAACTTCAAAGAAATTTTACTCAACTTGTCCAAGTTAGGTGAATCTCTCGGAAGTAGTCTTCTTTTTGAAGGGATTGAATCGGAGGATGAACTCTACAATGCTCTCAACTACGGGGCAAGATACATCCAAGGATTCTACTTTGCCAAACCGGAACCTTTTTTTGCCAAACGGTTTGAGTATCGAACAGAAATGCAATCCTCACTACAATACTTTCATGCTCGTAAACAAGGAGAGATGAACCGTCAGATTGAATGGGAGACCATCTGGAAGGACAAACTTTCTGAAATCATGATGGGGTTTACCGAAGAGAATGGAATTTGGGAATGGAAGGGTGGTTTTGAAACTAGTGTCTTTGGTGACGGAGATTTCTTTCGGATGTACATCACAAACCCACTTGGATTTCAGGTTTCTCCCAACTATTCCAGGGACCAATCGGGAAAAATGGAACCAGACTATTCTTTTTTGGGTAAAAACTGGTCTTTTCGGCCTTATTTTTTTGAACACCTTCACAAATCCAAAACCAGTCGGGATGCCTGGACTCTTTCGCAAATGTATCACGACATTTCGGAACGGATGATGTTGCGGACATTTGCGAGAAACCTCTCTGAAAATTTGATATTATTTATCGATGTAGTAGTTTCTCGTTCCTGAAAGGTTTTGCGAAAAACAGTCTCCGAATGGATACTGGTAAGAGCTATGGCAAAAATACAATTTTTGCAATTACCAGTACCTCCACCATCCTATTATGCTGCCACTGGAAATGTTCCTTTAGCAGCTGCTAGTTTGGCAAGTTGTCTAGAATCCAAAGAAGACCCAGTTCTTGGACTAAGTCCCTATGTGGTGTCTCCAGAAGATACGGATTCTTTGGGAGACAGGGAGCTCATTGATCGTATCACCAAAGAAGGTCCTGACTTTTTAGGACTCTCTCTCTATTTATGGAATACCGAACGTAGCCTTTACATTGCAAAAGAAGTAAAAAAACGAAATCCAGAAACGACCATCCTAATTGGTGGGCCTGAGGTCAATGAAGACAACCCTTATGTTTTAGGCGAAGGTGGTTATGACATTGCGGTATCGGGGGAAGCAGAACATAGTTTTCGCAACCTGATGCGCACGTTACTTTCTAAGTCTTCTTTGGAAGGATTGGATAATGTAGCTTACCGGAAGGAAAATGGAACTCTCACTTCCTTTGGAAAACAAAAAGCCGCGGACTTTCCTCTGACAGACTTTCCATCCCCTTATACAACGGGACATTTACGAGTGGATCCCAAACGTTCTACTTATTTAGAGACAGTGCGGGGTTGTAAGTCGCAGTGCACTTATTGTTTTTATCCTAAATCTTCACAAAACCTCCGCACCCTCGACATTCCAGAAACCATAAAGTTAATTTCAAACTTAAAAGAAAAGGGAGCTCGGGAGCTTGTATTCCTTGATCCTACTTTCAATCATAGACCTGGTTTTGAAAATTTTTTAGATGCGATTGCGGAAGTGAATTCGGATGGAAGTATGTCTATGTTTGCCGAATTACGTTCGGAAGGTGTGACTCCGAAACTAGCAACTAAACTTCGTAAGGCGGGATTCACTCGTGTGGAACTGGGACTTCAATCGGTAAACGAAGAAACTCTGAAACGTGTGAAACGTTTCGGTAGCCCCCATAAAGTCGCAGAAGTAGCAAAGATGCTTGCTGGCGAAGGGATGGAACTACTCCTTGATCTTATCATTGGACTTCCAGGTGACAAACCAGATGATGTGGAAAGGGGAATTCATTTCTTTTTAGAACATGGACTCGGTGAATGGGTGCAGGCTTTTCCTTTGTCTGTTCTTCCTGGAACTGCTATGCGTAGGGATGCCGAAAAAGAAGGGCTTTCTTTTATGCCAACGCCTCCTTATCGTATCATCCAAACTCCCACTTTTAGTGCCCGTGATTTAACAGAATCCTTGTTCTTTGCAGAGGACTTACTAGAACGCCGTTTGGATGAATTTCCAAGACCATTTTTATGTGCGGCTTTACAGAAGAAAAACGATCGTTTCGATTTGGTGTTAACGACATCCAGAAATCCGTCCAACTCCGAGATGAACCCAATAGAGGAAACCCATTCGGCCAGTTTGTCGGGGAGTCGCCATCACAGCATTTGGTTCCACACAGAAGATCTTTCGAATGACCTCAGCCGTATCCTTACTTTGATGAAGGAACGAATCACAGCCGAACCATTTTGCACCATTGATTTTGTTTTGCCCTTGGTTTCTGTTCCGAAACCCCAAGAGACAGAACGACTCGTTTCCCTTCTCGAAACTCAAAGGAACTCTTATCTTTCTCGAACACTCGCTCACAGAGGAGAGAACCTCCAACACCGTTTGGTTTTTGTCTTCGATGGAAACCATTTGGAACTAAAAAATTGGAGAGATGGGGAATTGAATTCCACTTCTTATTTAATTTACGAAAGAATTCCTACGAATAGAATCCAAAAATTAAATCCATCCCAAGAAGCATTTTACTTAGTGGAAGGTGAGGAAATCGATGGCTCAGACTTTGATTTTCTAAAAGAAGAAATGGATCCAGAAGCCATCACCTTTTCTTCCAGAAAATTAGAAGAGAGATGGTCCGTGGAAGTTCTTGGTTACGGCGAACTATAGTTTACTATTTGTGATTTTGTTTGCGAAAAAATTCTACGTTTTCTAAAAATCTTTTTTTCTCACCAGAACGAGAAGAGTGACCAGCAATTGCAAGGCCGACTGTTAGGTGGCCTTCTTCGTTTTTGGTAATGGTTTTGATCGTTCCAAATGCAGTGAGGGGAGATTGCATTTTAAAGAAAATATCAAACTGGAATCCCGAAAGTTTGGGAAGGCTTTTGATTAAATCGGGATGGTCGACAATGACTTTTAGCCCCCCTTCGGATATATCAATGACCGGAAACTTTCCATCGGATTTGATCATATTCGAATTACGGATCCGATCCACCATTTCGAAACAAATTGTTTTCATCTCCATGGCTTTCAGTAAATCAAAGGTTTCTGTTTTACTTTGCATTTGGATGTAACCAATAGGAATGGACTCTTCATCATCAGTTAAGTAAAGGATCGGAAGGATGAGTTCTGATTTGATTTTTTGGTTACGTTTGTTATTGATTTCTTTATCTATATCTTCTTCGATTTCTTCCGAAAATACCAAAAAATCTTCGTTAGGTGATGTTTCGTAACATTTCCTATCTGTGGCATCTTCCAGTAGCAGGCCTTTTTTGGTTTTTTTGATTTGGCGGATGATTTCTGAATCTTCGCTAGAGTTAAAGGTCGCAATTTTGATAAAATCAACTGAGTCTTTTAGTTTGGTTTCATAGTCCTGAAAGTTCACTTTCACGGCAGTGGGGACGTGGAACATATCCGTCTCGATTTTTGCCTTACTGGAAACCACATTGGTGATCCATGCGGAACCTGGAGGAACAGGGATTCTCGAACTTTCCCTATCTTTTTTGGCAATGGCAATTTTGTCTAAATGGAGTACGTATTGAGATTCCGCCTTTTCTTGTTCGACGGTGCATTCTAGATGTAGGTATCTGCCCAAGATTTTATAGAGAGTCACTTTTTGGCCCACGGAGAGGGTCAAGGGAGGGCGTACGTTGATTAGGACTTTGTTTCCATCCGCTGAAACTTTTTTTAGAAAACAACTTTCCCCGGAATGGATATTGTCCTTTAGACTTAATTCTTGGTTTAATAAAAATTTCGTCAAAACATGGAGCTTTTTTTCTTTGTCGGAAAAAACGTCCAAAGATCGCTTACTTCTTTCTAGGGTTTCCATAAAAGGTCGTGTTACTTACTATTATCGGACGAATTTCTCCTGAAATTCTCTTGCAAGGAGAGTTTTCTTACCTAAAGTAGAAAAAGGAAGGATAATTATGTCAAATCACCCCCTACCAGGATCGGAGCTTCTCGATGGAGTCAGTGGACAAGAGCTCTTCTCGGTCAACATGGGACTCACGTATCGTGACTTTTTAGTATTACCCGGTTTTATAGACTTTAACCCTAGTGATGTAGAACTAGAAACCAAACTTTCCAAAAATATTTCACTCAAAAGACCACTCATGAGCTCGCCCATGGACACAGTTACTGAGTCTGAGATGGCAATTGCGCAAGCACTCATGGGTGGAATAGGAATTATACATTATAACAACAGTATCGATGAACAGGTGGACCTGGTTCGCAAAGTTAAACGATATGAAAATGGATTCATTAAGGATCCCATCCTTCTCTCACCAGAACATACGGTTGCTGATTTAGATGCAGTAAAAGAAAAATATGGATTCAGTGGAATTCCGATCACTGAAAATGGAACTGCTGGATCCAAGTTAGTTGGTATCGTCACCAACCGCGATGTAGATTTTGAAAAAGATCGTAATGTCAAACTAGGTAAGGTGATGACTACAGAACTAATCACAGCAAATGTTGGGATTAGTTTACTCGAAGCGAACGATATTCTCCGCACTAGCAAAAAAGGAAAACTTCCGATTGTGGACAAACAAGGAAAACTTGTGGCTCTTATCTGTCGCAGTGACCTGAAAAAAAATAAAGAATTCCCTCAGTCCTCAAAAGATGATCAAAAACGACTCCGAGTAGGTGCGGCCCTTTCCACCTTACCTGAGTCACGCGAACGAATGGCAGCTCTTGCAGGTGTTGGAGTGGACGCCATTATCATTGATTCTGCACAAGGAAACTCTAGTTACCAAATGGAAATGATCCAATGGATCAAATCCAATTTCCCAAGTATCGATGTCATCGGCGGAAACGTCGTGACTAAAGCACAAGCAGCAAACCTTATTGCAGCGGGTGCGGACGGACTTCGAATTGGTATGGGTCCTGGATCCATTTGTATCACACAAGATACAATGGCAGTCGGTCGTGCTCAGGCCACAGCCGTATTCAAAACAGCGGAGTATGCGCAAGCACATGGAGTTCCTGTGATTGCCGATGGAGGAATTTCCAATATTGGAGATATTGCCAATGCTCTTGCGATTGGTGCTTCTATGTGTATGATGGGTTCTATGTTTGCCGGAACAAAAGAAGCTCCGGGTGAGTATTTTTATGAAAATGGAATTCGTCTAAAGAAATATAGAGGAATGGCAAGTTTAGAAGCAATGAGTAAAGGTGGAGACAAACGGTATTTCTCTGAATCACAAAAGATCAAAGTGGCACAAGGTGTTTCTGGATATGTTGTGGATAAAGGTTCCGTTTTAAACCTCATTCCTTACTTGGTGCAAGGACTCAGACAAAGTTTTCAAGATATGGGATTCCGAAACATTCCAGACATTCATAAAGCTTTGCGGGAAGGAAAACTTCGTTTCGAACGAAGGACAGAATCGGCCCAAGCACAAGGTAGTGTTCATGGATTGTATTCTTATACAAAACCTTCTATGCGCGCGGAATAAAAATCATACATGCGTAAAATTTGGATTCTATTACTTTTTGTTAGTTTTGTTTCGATAGAGGCTCAAGGGTCACCTGATGCCAGTTTGTCGGCGCAAGAACTTTTGGCAAGGCTTGATCGGGAAATGGATTTCGGAAAGGGTCTTGTTAAAGGGACTTACGTCCTCATCCGTCGGAACGGAACTTCGGAAACTTGGAAGATCAATCGGTTTTTCAATGGGGAAGATGCTCTCCTCCTATTCGATAGAAAAGGTCGAGGACTGGAATCCAAACTTTTAACAAAAGACGAAGGGGAAAATGTATTTTTCTTCAATGTTCTCAGTGCCAAACTCTTTCGAAAAACAGATGATGAAAAGTATGAAGCACTGATGGGAACTGGGTTTTTCTATGTGGATCTTTCTGGGTATTCCTATCAGGCCAATTACAACCCACTTGTGAATGCTGATTTGGAAATTGGTGGAGAAGTGTATTACCGCATTTCTCTAAAACCCATCCTTCCATACTTTTATAAAAAGTTAGTTTTACTCGTTGGTAAAAAAGATTTAAAACCCTACCGCGTTGACTTTCATGATCGGGATGGAATTTTATTCAAAACTTTGAACTTAAAATACGGGCCTGTAAAAGTTAAAGAAACTTCTGGAAAGGTAGAAGAGATTCAAAAAGCCTCTCGGCTCGAGATGTTAGATTTGAATACAGGTAGTATCACTGTTTGGGAAATTCAAGAAGTGGATAAATCAGTGAATCCTGATGCTTCTTTGTTTGCTGTTGATAACTTAAGCCGTTAAACCCTTGTTAGAGCCTGGTCTCATTCTCTTTCGCACTGGATTTTCACCAAAACCTACAATCGTTCTTTCTCCGGAAGAGTTGGCTCACCTTCGGGCCTTACGACTCAGCAAAGAGGAGACAACCGTCCAAATTCGGGATGGTGTGGGCGGTCTTTATGATTACCAGTTCTCTCCTCATTTAAAAGAATTAAAATTCATAAACCAAACTCATTACCCAAGGAAAACTGAACGTAAAACGGTAGCCATTGCCCTTCCGAAAGGAAATCGGTTTGATTTTTTTTTACAGAAGGTAACGGAGATTGGTCTTGATGCTGTAGTTTTTCTTGTTTTTCGGCATTCCATTCGCAAAGAATTCAATTTGGATCGTGCTGAAAAAATAGTTAAGGAAGCAGCAGCCCAGTCTAAACAAACCGAGCTACTTACACTTTCGATTGAGTCGGCGAATGATTGGATGAATGCACATAAAGATAGTTTGGTGGTTTTCCATCCGCATAGATCAGAGGTCTTTCAAGCCAACCGACTGATAAATAAGATTCCTGTGATTGGACCCGAGGGGGGATTTCATACCGATGAGGAAGAATGGATGGAAAAAAACCAGATCCCAAGGCTTACTCTTCCCGGTGGGGTGCTCCGTACAGAAACGGCAGGCATTGTCGCCGCCAGTTTCCTTGTGTATGGAACTTAAATTCTAGAGAAAAAACTTCTGTTTACTATTTGTTCGTAAGTAAAAGTAAAGTGGTCGATAGGTTACAATTTGTAGAGCAAGCGCTAAAACAAGTGGAAGCTGCAGGGTAATTCACCCCAGTCACGTCTGGATACTTGGCAGCGCAGTCGGCATTACAAGCTTCTAAACTCCCACCTGTACAACTAATTAGGAAAGTAAACAGGTTTCTTTCCAGGGTTTTGTCTTGTCTTTTTTGACAAGATGTAGAGAAGATCATGACAAAACACAATACAGCCAAAACTAACAAACGATTCATATTCCTAAACTCCGTTCTCCCTGCATTTCGTCAATCGGTTCGTAAAAATCTTGACCCTTGTGACTTTTCCTATGCATTGGATGAGATCCTACTATGTCAGACGGTTCTAAAAAGGTTTTAGAAAAAAAAGCGCACGGAGAATTTGAATTTACCGCTTATGGGGAATTCTTGTCTTATTTCCACGCCCATATCGATATTTTCAAAAAACTTCTCAAAGCCCGTAAAATGGATCCAGCCAAAGTGGAAGAGGTCGCAAAACAGATCAAATCCTACATGACTGGGAATATCAAAAAGACCGATCAGTTCTTTGAACACCTGCCTCAATTTGCGACCATGTTAGGCGTTCCTCAAAATGAAGTTTCTACTTATTTAAATTCTAATTTTATCGAAGTTCTAAATAAAGTACAAGAAAAACTAAAGGCCCAGGAGTTAGACAAACTCACCAATGCACCAGCTCCTAGTTTTTCCTCTGTAGCAGAAGAAATCGTAGAACGATTGCAAGTCACTCATCCCACGGATTTTGTTTTTGTACAAAAAGGAATATTGACTGTTCTGGAAAACCCTTTGACTGGCGAGATCATTGAACCCAAAGGCCTTATGGCAGAATCGGCCAAAGCAGCTTTGGCGATGCCTTCCAGTGCGGAATCAGAAAAAGAACCTGCATCACTTACTGATGCCTTGGCTGTTGCCAACGCTCCTCCTGTACCTGTTGCTAAAAAACAATCCCTCATTCCCGACAGAGATAAATCCATTCTATTGGAAATTGTAGAGACCTTTGCTGAGTCTCTCACTGGCGAACTCTTAGAAGTAAGAATTGGCCCTGACCCCAAAGACAACCCCCTTCCAGAACCAACTTCAAAAAACGCACCTTCCACTTCTTCGGAAGAATATGAAATTGAAGATTTGGAGTTTGATGATTCGGATTCTTCTGCAAGTGGATCCAATGATTCCAATGCAAATACGGAAGATGACGACTTTTCTCAGGACATCGATGTTGATTTTGAAGAACCTGAGTCCGTAATTCCGATAGATCCAAACCTTGCAAGACTAGAGGCCTTTGGTGTAAAAGAATTTATGGATCTTGTGCAAACCATCACGGGGTACCAAACGAAAGCTGACCAAGTGGGATACCAAAACTGGTTACGTGGTCTTTCTGAATTTGAGAAGGCAGTAGTTTCTTTACGCACTCAAGTACTCAAAGAACAGAAAAATGAACCTGTCGATTGGAATTCTTTGTTCCAAATGATGAGCTCCAAATCTGATTTAAGCCGAGAGGTTTTGGTTGGAACTGTTAAAAAAATAAAGAATTTTCAGATCATCAAACTTACGTTAGATCGTATGATTCAGGAGTTTAAAAAAGGAAGTCCTGAATTTATGCAAATGGTAAAGATGGCTTGGCCTCATATCCAAAAATCATTTTTTGAAGTTCCCAATTACACACAAGTGCAAACACTTCTGAAAGGGATTTTGTCTCGAGTGAATGACGAAAACCATAAGAGAGATTTTTCTAAAATCTTTACTATGGCACTCAATTTTATCCAATCCAAATTTCAGGTTTAACAGATGTCAGGAGGGAATTTCTCTCTTCGGTTCCTTACCCCATCTTTTCAAATTGGAATTTTCCTGATTCTTTCTTTTTTTCCTAGTTTTTTTATCATTTCAGAATCGAATTCTAAAGTCATACTGGATCCGTTATTACAAAGGGCGTGGATTTCTGATGCGGAAGAAGAGGAGAGCCGTAGTTTCCATCGATTCCTTTCTGAATTCAAAAACAAACAATCCACAGTCAAAAAAAAAGACGCACATGGCAGAAACTATTTAGTCTCCCCATCAGGACAAATGCGTTTTCTTATCGATGATGAATACTATAAAGAATTTCCAGTTGAGGATGAAGCCGATATTGCTGCCAAGGAACTAGAGGCTTTGTATGAGGTTCGTAAAGAAAAAGAAGCAGTATTTCTTGGAAAAGGGATTCATCTCTGTTACCGATTGAAACTAGAAACCGACCCTGGCTTTTTTCCGAATTGGCTTGTTCGTTCCAATGAAATTACCAACAGAGCAGCCAATGAATGGTCAGACCAAACCATCCCTTTAGATTTGGTGAGTGAACCTTTTGGATGTTATGTGGGAAAATCAAAACCCAAAGACCAACTGGTTTTAGAGTCCGAATCCTTTCGTTACCGGATTCGATTTTCCTCGAAACTCCGTTATGAGGGACTATTTGGAGATCGACTGGGAATTTATGGCGAAAACAGAGATTCCATTTATCGAATGGTACGTTTTGTACAGTTTCTATCTAACTACCTTCCGGCCGGTCAAACCGAATGGGATGAAGCCTTAAAACTACAAACCTCTGGAAAAAAAAAGAAAAATCTTCCTAAAATTATTTTATCCATTGGTTCTAGTTTTGATAAAACAAGGCCACTACGTGATACCAAAAATTACTTTCGATTTTGGGATTCCATGCGTTCTCTCACACCTACCCAAATCCGAAAGTTGGGTTATAAAAGGACAGAATCAAAATCGGAGTATTTGAGTGAGTGGACCGAGGTGGATGAAATTGGAAATACAGTTGAAATGGAAATGAAAGAGTATTATCTTTATAACGCACCTCGTGGATACTTTCTTTCCTTGTCTTATCCCAAAAGGGAAAAGGAAACAGCAGACCTCTATTGGCAAACCATTCGCAGTTCATTTGAAGTAAAGGAGTAATGGATGTTTGTTGGTTTCGTTGAAAATCAAAGTCGGAAAAAACCGGAGCCTAATGAAGAACCCGCTTCTTCCTTTTTTATATTTTGGACAGGACTTTCTCTTATTTTGGGATTTGGTATTTTTTTACTCCCCTTCGGAGCCTTCTTCCCACTCTCCATTTCTGTTTGGGCCATCCTACTTTTATTTTTACCTGTTTTGTTTTTAGGAATCTTACTTTCCAAGAAGGCCGGTCTCAAAATCCTATTGGCTGTTTTTTTGTCCTTACTTGCGGGAGGAAATTCCGTTTTGTTTTTGGGAGATTCTATTGGTTATAGTTTAGGGATCACTGCAAAAATGGAAGTCCTGCCCGAAGAGGTGTCTCATTACCTTAACTACCGTTACTTGTATCTCCGCGATTTTTATTTAGATGATGTCGATGCGGGAGAATTTCGTTCACCGCTTCTCGTTCGGCGTAGGTCAGGAGGAGTTGTGTATGGACCGGTAATCCGGTTCCAATACAAACGGATTCGTTCTGTTTCAGGTAAGGAAATCAAACCTTCGTTATATGCCCTTTGTTATTCTAAAGAGGATAGTAAATGCCACCTTTCTAGTTTGTTTTCGGGAGGAGTGGTTTTACAAGATCCCATCTGGGATGGGGAGGAGCTACCTTTAGCCAAAGACTCAGTGTTTCTTGTTTGGCGAGGATCTTTGGATTCCGAATTTTTTACTAAGGGAATTTTTTCTATTTTGTTTTTTATTTTTCTTATTTTGGTTTGGGCTCTTGTAGTTTATTTTCCGACTTGGAAGGAGTAAAAAAACTTAATCTTTTCTTAATGTCTTAACCTGTTGCCTTAAGCCGGTGGCTCTTTACCTTCAGAGTAAACCATGAGAGAATTTACTTATGGTTGAGTTACTCTATTTCCCCTTTTTTGTTGGGCTACTGATACTAGTTTCACCCTTTGTCGGCTACTATATGGCTTTTGTATTAAATGCAAAAGTTTTACCGTTTGAATCATTATTCAATCGTTTCCTTTATTCCGGTGATCCCCCCTCGCAAACTCCAAAACAATACTTAAGCAGTATGTTTGTGTTTCATCTTCTAGGAGGAGTGATCTTATTTTTGATCCTAAAATATCAAAATATTTTACCAATGAATCCACTCGGTATTTCGGGAATGGATTGGGATTTGGCCTTAAACACAACCATTTCCTTTATCACAAATACAAATTGGCAGGCATATTCTGGTGAGAGTCAACTTAGTAATTTTTCGCAAATGTTAGGACTCACTCCGCAAAATTTTCTTAGTGCAGGGGTTGGAATATCAATATTAACATTCGTAAGTCGATCGATGGTAGCTTCTTCGACACTTAAGTTTGGGAATTTTTGGCAGGATTTATTCCGTTCTACCTTTTATATACTTCTACCCATTTCGTTTTTTGTTGCCATTCTTTTGGTGGGTCAGGGTGTCATTCAATCCTTCCAAGAGCCAATACAAGCTTTGGGAATCGATGGATCACCGCAGACCGTTCCTATGGGACCTGCTGCTTCTCAAATTGCAATCAAACAAATTGGTACCAATGGGGGTGGATTTTTCGGCGTAAATAGTGCTCATCCTTTTGAGAATCCAACACCTATATCAAACTTCATTCAAATGTTTTCGATTCTCTTTTTGCCAGCTTCTTGCGTATTTTTATACGGCAAAATCACAAATTCATTTCGCCATGCTTGGGTAATTTTCTTTGTGATGTTGGCTTTTTTTATACTAGGTTTTGTTTGTGTTTTCTATTCAGAATGGAACAATCCCGGTTTTTGGGAGGGTAAAGAGACCAGGTTTACCTTAACTGAATCCACCCTTTGGTTATCGTCTACAACGGCTGCTTCCAATGGATCTGTCAATTCTATGCATGATAGTTATTCGCCTTTAGCGGGAGGGATTGCTATTTTTCAGATGATGTTAGGTGAGATTATCTTTGGGGGAGTTGGCACAGGTATGTATGGAATGTTTTTATTTCTAATACTCACAGTGTTTTTGTCAGGGCTCATGACTGGTCGGACTCCCGAATATTTTGGGAAGAAAATAGGAAGTTATGAAATTAAATGGACTCTATTTGGAATCCTGGCACCTACCGTTTGTATTTTAGTCGGAACTACAATCACGATATTTCTAGAATCTGGTTATACCGCCAAGGGGCCTCATGCTTTATCGCAAATACTATATGCTTATAGTTCGGCTTCTGGCAATAACGGATCAGCGTTCGCAGGTTTCTCAGCTGATTCCCTTTGGGGAAATTTATCTCTCGGATTTTCTATGTTAGTTGGACGGTTTAGCGTGATTTATGCGGTAGTTTTTGTGGCAGGGAGTTTAGGTGGAAAAATTACGACTAAAGCTACTGATGGAAACTTTAAATCAGATACTTTGTTATTCGGAGTTTTGGTTTTCAGTGTGATTTTGATCGTTTGTGGTTTGTCATTTTTCCCCGTTTTAGCGCTGGGTCCCATCTTGGAGCAGTTGCTGATAGGGAAGGGAATTTTCTTTTAAGAGGATTGTATGGGAAATACTAAAAATATGATATCTAAAGAACTTTTAAACATTTCATTCTGGAATGCTTTACAAAAGTTTTCTCCAAAATATGCATTTTCTAATCCAGTGATGGCGACGGTTTGGATTGGAACTCTGATTCTTTTTTTGCAGATTATATACTATTCGTTCGTTGGGATTCCCTTCCATAAGGAACTTCCCATCTTCTTTTGGTTAGTTTTAACTTTATTCTTTGCAAACTTCGCAGAGAGCGTTGCTGAGGGTAGGGGTAAGGCTCGAGCAGATAGTTTACGAAAATCCAGATCCTCAACGATATCAAAAAAAGTAGAATTGGTGGGAGATAAGAGCTTTATCGAGATTCCTTCTAACGAATTAAAAATCAATGATATTGTTTTTGTGGAAGCAGGGTTTACAATTCCCGGTGATGGAGAAGTAGTTTCTGGAATTGCCAGTGTAGATGAATCAGCCGTAACGGGAGAGTCTGCACCTGTGATTCGAGAAAGCGGAGGGGATAGATCCGCCGTTACGGGTGGAACTCGTGTGATCTCCGATCATTTGTATATTAAAATCACAACAAAACCTGGAGAAAGTTTTATTGATAAGATGATCTCAATGATTGAAGGAGCCACAAGGCAAAAAACTCCCAATGAAGTGGCACTCGGGATTGTTCTTTTTGCACTCACAATCCTTTTTTTATTGGGAGTATTATCTTTGATCCCAGTTGCCCACTTTGTCGGAAATCAATTAGGACAAAATTGGAATTTTCATTTCTCCGTATGGCTCGCATTATTTGTTTGTTTGATTCCGACAACCATCGCTGCTTTACTAAGTGCCATCGGAATTTCTGGAATGGAACGGTTGATTCGATACAACGTCATTGCCAAAAGTGGAAAGGCAGTCGAAGCTGCAGGTGACATTCATGTTTTGTTGTTGGATAAAACCGGTACGATAACATTGGGAAATCGGGAGGCAAATAACTTCTTTCCTTCTGTGGGTATCACCGAAGAAGAATTAGCAGATGCGGCTCAACTTTCTTCCTTGTCTGATGAAACACCGGAAGGGAGATCAATCGTGGTTCTCGCCAAACAAAGATTTGCCATTCGAGAAAGGAACTTAAAATCCTTGGAAGTGAATTGGATACCTTTTTCTGCTTCAACTCGTATGAGTGGTGTTGAGATTTCTGAAAATGGGAAAGAAATTCGAAACATCCGGAAAGGTGCTTTTGATGCAATTCGCAAACATATCGAATCGTTAGGTGGATCCATTCCGCAAACTATGCAAATGATCTCAGATGAAGTTGCTAGAAAGGGAAGTACTCCCATTCTTGTTTCTGAAGGAAACCAATTATTAGGAATCATTGAATTGAAAGATATCGTGAAAGGTGGACTAAAGGAACGATTCGCCTATCTAAGAAGGATGGGAATTCGAACAGTAATGATCACTGGAGACAATCCTCTCACAGCTGCCGCCATTGCTGCGGAAGCAGGAGTGGATGATTTTATTGCAGAAGCCACTCCTGAGGCAAAGTTGAAACGGATTCGAGAAGAACAAGCTAACGGATATTTGGTCGCCATGATTGGTGACGGAACCAATGATGCACCGGCCCTCGCACAGTCCGATGTGGGTGTGGCCATGAACACAGGAACACAAACCGCAAGGGAAGCTGGTAATATGATAGATTTGGATAGTAATCCAAGTAAACTTATCGAAATTGTGGAAATTGGTAAACAGCTATTAATGACACGAGGGGCACTCACTACATTTAGTATCGCCAATGACATTGCAAAATATTTTGCCATTCTCCCTGCTTTGTTTTTACCCTTAGCTCCCTTAAACATCATGCAGTTATCAAATCCGGACAATGCCATTTTATCTGCAGTGATCTTCAATGCTCTTGTGATCCCTGCTCTTATTCCTTTGTCACTTCGAGGTGTGAAGTATGTGCCTAAGTCACCAGACCAAGCATTACTTCGAAACTTTATTATCTATGGAGGAGGGGGAATGATTTTCCCTTTTTTGGGAATCAAACTTATCGACCTAATTTTATCAGGAGGAGTTTTATGAAATTGAATGAAACAGCAAATCAATGGGAACTTGCGATCCGATTCGGATTTTTATCTTTGTTAATATTAGGATTTTTTTATCCACTTGCGGTCACTGGTTTAACTTCTTCATTTTTTCCTTTTAAGGCAAATGGTAGTTTGTTAGTTGAAAAAGGAAGGGTAGTTGGTTCGGAGTTACTTGCGCAAAACATAACATCCAAAGCGATGTTTCGCTATCGTCCCAGTGCAGCTTCTTATGGAACTCTTCCCAGTGGTGCCTCCAATTTAAGTCCTTCCAGTTTGGATTTAAAGAAATTAATTGAGGAACGAATCCTTGATTTGGAAGCTGCGGGGATTAGTAAAGATGAATGTAATGAATTACTCTATACATCAGGATCTGGGTTAGATCCCCATATTACTCCAATTTGCGCATACGAGCAGGCAAAAGTACTCGCGAAAGAAGGGAAGGTTCCTTTGGATCAAATAAATGAATTGATTTTGAAACATACGGAATACCCACTTTTGGGTTTTGTAGGACGCGAAAGAATCAATGTTACTAAATTAAATCTATCTTGGAGACAAATAATCCATGAATGAAGGAAAACGCCCGGAAGACTTTCTCTCAATAGCCAACCAAGAAGAGCCAAAGAAAAAGGGTATCCTGAAAGTTTATTTTGGAATGTCTCCCGGTGTGGGCAAAACCTATGCCATGTTAACTGAGGCCCATCATTTAAAAGAAGAAGGTGAAGATGTTCGGATTGGAATCGTGGAAAGTCACGGAAGAGTGGATACCAAGGCATTGATTGATGGCCTCGAATGGGTGCCTTTGAAAAAAATTGAGTATCGTGGGAAAGTATGGGAGGAAATGGATGTTGAAAGAATTCTAAAAGACCGACCAAGTTATGTGTTAGTTGATGAATTGGCTCATACTAATATTCCTGGCTCAGTGAATAAAAAAAGATACCAAGATATATTTTCATTGCTCGATTCTGGGATTCATGTTCTTTCTACAGTCAATGTTCAACATTTAGAAAGCCAAGTTGATTCTATCGAAAAAATCATCCAAAGCCCAGTAAAAGAAACCATTCCAGATAGTATATTGGAGAGGGCAGATGAGCTGGTGTTAATTGACATTATCCCTGATGAATTATTAAAAAGATTGTCTGAAGGGAAAGTATACATTTCAGAGAAAGTTGTTTCTGCGAAGGAGAATTTTTTCCGTAAAGAGAATTTAACTTATCTTCGAGAATTATCGTTAACCTACACGGCAAAATATGTAGAGAAAAGAATGCCCCAAGGCCGAGAAAGGATTATGGTTGCTATCTCGGCAAGTCCCCATTCGAAAACACTTCTTCGAAATGCAAAAAGATTGGCATTGGAAAGAAACTCCGAATTGTATGCAGTTTTTTCTGAAAATGAAGAAGATCGAAATTTGGACTCTGCAAATTCCATCCGAGCGCATATTCGTTTTGCAAAAGAATTAGGTGCAGAAGTAGTTCATTCACATGAATCGGATCCTGTTGTTGGAATAGTGGCAGCCGTTCATGAAAAACGCATTCATCGTTTGGTGATAGGCGGTGCCAAAAAGAGTTTTTTTCAGGGTTTGTTTCAAAAAAATATTGCTTCAAAGATTATAAAACAACTTCGCGATGTGGAAATAATTATCGTTCCTTATTCGGACAATCGGTCTTTTCAGTTTGATTTTTATAAAAAGTTAATCCCGTCTTCGGGAATTCGACAATACGCAGCCGTTTTTGCACTGACATCTGTTGTTACCTTATGTAACCAATTTTTACTTTCTTACATAGGCTATTGGACCATTTCGATTTTGTATTTATTCTATGTTGCTTTACTAGGGATGTTTTTTAGTCGTGGTCCCGTATTACTTGCGGCAATCTTATCCGCTTCTTTCTGGAATTTTCTATTTATTCCGCCTCTTTATACATTCTATATTTCTAAATTGGAAGACGCATTGATGTTTGTGATCTTTATGTTGATTGCACTCATCAATGGAGGACTTACGGCAAGGCTTAAAAAAAATGAATCTAAACTTAGGTCGCGAGAAGAAAAACTTTCTATTCTTTATGAGCTCACTCAAAATTTATCAAAAACTTCCTCAGCTTCTGAGATTATCAAAACGGGGGATTCATTTTTTAAACGTATTTTTCCTTTTCCTGTTCATTTGCATTTTTATCAAGGAGGGGAATTTACGCCAATAATTGCAGATTCCAAGGATTTGGCTGTGGCATCCTGGACCATTAAAAATGCAAAACCCGCAGGAAAGTATACGGAGACTTTGCCGTTATCCCAAGCAACCTTTTATCCGTTATTATCTCCGGGAGGAATCACAGGAGTTATCAATGTAACCACATCCACCGAACCAAGTTTAGAGCAGGAAATACTTTTGAATACTGTGGCCAACCAGGTAGCGTTAGCATTGGATCGAGATATACTATCAGAAGACTCAAGAAAGAATTTTTTATTAAAAGAGTCAGAAAAATTATACAATTTAGTTTTTAATTCTTTGTCTCATGAATTAAAAACTCCACTGACATCGATACAAGGATCTGCATCTGCTTTACTTGATCCAGATATTGGATCCGATCCAGTTGCACGAAAGGGATTGTTGGAAGAAATCCAAGAAAGTTCTCTTGTGCTGAATTTACTTCTTGGAAATCTATTAGATATAAGTCGTATTGAATCTGGGTATTTAACTTTAAAGAAAGAAAAAGTATATCCATCTGATGTTATCCAGGATGCGATTTCCTATTTAGGAAAAAATAAAACCAATCATTCGATAAAAGTTAATTTGAATGATTGCGATTTACCTATTGAACTTGATCGAGTGCTCTTTTCTCATGCAATTTTTAATCTTTTGTATAATGCCTGTATGTACACTCCTTCTGGATCAATCATTTGGGTTTCATTGCAAAGAGAAGGAGATGGTTTACAATGGATTGTGGAGGATAATGGAAATGGCCTTCCTCTTGATTCCTCACGTATTTTCCAAAAATTTTATAGAGGAGAATCCTCGGGGAAAATTGGCACTGGTCTCGGACTTGCTATCTCTAAGTCAATCATTGAACTACATGGCGGAAGTATTGAAGCGACGAATCGAAAAGAAGGAGGGGCGAGCTTTCTCATTGACATTCCATACTTATCATAATATAGAATGATTATGCTAAAGGATTTGATTCTTCTTGTAGATGATGACAGCGCCATCCGAAAAATGCTTCATATTGCATTGGAGGCAAAAGGTTACGAAACTATCGAAGCTGTTTCTAAAAAAGAAGCCATTGAATCCGTTGCTTTAAATTCACCCAAATTAGTTTTACTCGATTTACAACTACCAGATGGAAGTGGGTTGGAAGTCATTAAGGAAATAAGAACCTTTTCTGAAATCCCTTTTATTGTTTTATCTGTGATGAGTTCAGAAGAAGATAAAATTGCCTTACTTGATTCAGGCGCTGATGATTACATTACTAAACCCTTTAGTATGGGGGAACTGTTAGCCAGGATTCGCACTGCTTTACGTCGCCTACCCGTAGAAGAGACGCCATCGAATTGGGAAAGAGAAAACTTAAGTGTAGATTTTGTAAACTACCAGGTCATTAAAAATAATATCCCGATTCGGCTGACCCCAACGGAATTCCAAATCCTTACCTTTCTCATTAAAAATTCCGGTAAAGTAATCACTCATGATGTATTGATTAAAAAAATCTGGGGAGATCAAGCACTCAATGAAATGAATTCTTTGCGAGTTCATATCACACAACTCCGAAAAAAAATTGAAGATTCACCCAGTAATCCCCACTTGTTACTTACAGAACCTGGGATTGGTTACCGCTGGGTTGGAAATTAAAAATTTTAACTTTCAAGTTTCAAATTGTACATCCTAACTTAATCATTTAAGTTGAAATTACTTCTTCTAATCTTAATCAATTCTTAAGGTAAATTCCAAAACCATAATTTCCCAAACATTGCCACTTGTATCGATTTATGATAATTTGATACTATGATGTTTGATCAAACTAGTGTATTGTCTTTTGGGAATATTATTATTAGCGGTTATCCAAAATCTCTACTGAGAATATTTCTTTTGATTCTTATTTTTGTTTTTTCTCCATTGTTTGCGGAGGAAACTACTTCCGAAAAACCTATTCCCGAAACGGATTCGGTTCCAAAATCGATCGAATTGCCCAAGTCATTGCAGTTTGGCGGACTAATTGATTCCTATTACGTATTCAACCGAAATCTTCCAAAAGATACGGAGCGAAATTTTACTACACAAGCTGTAAGAAACGGAGAATTCAACGTAAACTTAGCATATATTGATGCGAAGGTAGAAGAGAAAAAATATCGCGGTCGACTTGCTTTCCAGTGGGGCACTTCGGTAAACGCAAATTATGCGGCAGAAGTTTCGACAGAAAAATATTCCAATCAAAACTCCGTCAAAAATATTCAAGAAGCTTATACGGGTTTTAAAATTGGTCGTGATACTTGGGTGGATGCCGGGATTTTTTTTGGTAATATAGGACATGAATCTTGGATCTCACACAATAATGTAAATTATACGAGGGCATTTGCGCTAGATTATGTACCTTATTATTCTACTGGAGTCAGATTGTCACATCAATTTACTGATAAATTGAGTGGGCAAATCCAGGTATTGAATGGTTGGCAGAATATTACCGATAACAACAAAGATAAATCTTTTGGTAGCCAATTAAAATATAGTTTTAATGACCATTTTATTTTGACACTCAATCAATTTGCTGGCAATGAAGCTCCTAATTCCGAAAGGAAACAGATGCGATACTATAATAATACAATTTTGGAATGGATTGTATCTGATCGAGTCAAGTTAGTTGGTCAATTTGATGCTGGTGCTCAAAAGGAAAAACAAAGTTTTATTTATGAACCTTGGTTAGGTAATTACGATCCTAGTTTGGGTGAATATAGAGAAACAGCATCAAATGCATTTCGTCATTGGTATCATGGCACAATTTGGGCGAGTTTCCTTTTATCCCCTGAATATCGATTAAGTTTTAGAATAGAGAGATTCTATGACCCAAAGCAAGTGATGGCGACAACCGGAACTCCAAATGGATTTATGAGTAATGGTTATACCACTACGTTCGATATTCTCAGTTTTGAGCAGGGTTTACTTCGATTCGAATATGTTTACCGTCGGTCTGCTGATTCATTGTTTGCCTACCGAGATTCACAAACTTCGAAAAAAGAAGATTTCTTTGTCGTAGCATTTTCAATGAAATTTTAATACCCGAGGTTTAGTTTGAATAAAAAGGGGAACCTTTTCCCTTTCCTTTGGGTCTAAATTCTGTTCATAGATGTTTCTCCTTATGATACCCGCAGGGAGGGGTCAATATCCCTGATTTTCTTTTTTTTCTTTCCAAGCCGCTTCCCTGTTTTCAAGTTCTCTTATGTTCGCAAAGCGCCGGCTTTTTCTTTTCCTCCTCCTTTCCTTGTTTTTGGTTCGTTCTGATGACTCCCAAACTCTTCCCGCAACAATAGAATTTTTCACTCCCAATGGATTTGTCAAACAACCCAAACAAGTGACCGTTCGGTTCACAAAACCCATGGTTTCTCTCGGGGACATTCGGCCAAAAGTCGATATTTTCCAAATCAAATGCCCTCTACCGGGAGCCAGTCGTTTTATCGATTCCACCACTTGGGTTTATGAATTTGAAAAGGAAGTGCCTGGTGGGGTGGACTGTTCTTTCCAATTGAAAGAGGGAACCAAAACTCTGAGTGGGGAAATGGTGCAAGGCGAACGAAACTTTTCCTTCCATACAGGAGGCCCTTCGGTTCAGTATTCGTCTCCTTATCAGGGATCCTCGATCACAGAAGACCAAATTTTTGTTTTGCACTTAGATGCAAAACCGGATCTAACTTCCTTCCAAAAGTATACTTACTTTCGATCTGAAGAACTGGGAAACCGGATCCCGATTGTTCTTGTCACTGGTGCAGAAAGAAAATCGATCTTAAAATCAACGGGTGATACGGACCTTGAAGAAACTGTCCTTATCAAATCCAAACAAACTTTTTTACCCGAAAGGCAAATCCAATTAGTTCTCGGTAAAGGAACAAAGTCAATTTGGGGTGGTGAGATCCGAGAGGACGAAGTTCTTTCTTTTACAGTAAGACCCGTATTTTCTGTTCGGTTTACCTGCGAAAGAGTGAATGCAAAAGCGGATTGTATTCCTATCCTTCCCGTTTCGCTTTCATTTAGTTCGGCGGTGTCTCGCTCTTCATTACAAAAAATCAAATTAGTTTCCAAAGATGGAAAAGAATACCCACAATCTCCGATGGCAGAAAAAGGAAACGAATTCTATGAGTGGGTGAGTTTTCCTGGTCCCTTTCCCGAAAATAGCGAATTCGAAATTAGAATTCCTGAGTTAGAAGATGATACAAACAGAAGTTTGTCGAATGCCGCGTCTTTTCCTCTAAAGTTTAAAACCGATGAATTTCCTCCACTTGCTAAGTTTGGTGCCAAGTTTGGAATTTTAGAATCGAAAGCCAAACCAGCGTTACCTGTCACACTTCGCAATTTAGAAATCAACCTTCCCATGAAATCAATTTCTCTTGGTGTAGGCGGAAAAAGCCAGAAGACAATGGATATTTTAGAGATCCAAAAATGGTTCCAAATCCTTTCTTCTCGGGAACGCGAACAATCTGTATTTCAAAATCCACCGACATCGGCAGGGATTTCTTCCTTTTCTCTTCCGAAACCCAATGGCAAAAAACCAATGGAAGTGGTGGGGATTCCTCTCGAAACTCCTGGGTTTTATGTGGTAGAACTTGCCAGTGATATTCTTGGGAATAGTCTTCTTGAAAAAAAAGGAAAGATGTATGTATCAAGTTCTGCTCTTGTCACAAATCTTTCGGCCCATTTCAAATGGGGAAAGGATACAAGCCTTGTTTGGGTGACAAACCTTGACCAAGGCCTTCCTGAAGCGGGAGTACAGATTAAAATTCTGGATTGTAAGGGAAATTTAAGGGGAGCCGGAATCACGGGGAAAGACGGGAGTATGCTCTTCGGAAATTTAAGTTTCCAAGAGGTTCCCTACTGTGGTTATTATGAGTTAGGTTCTGGTCTTACCATCTTTGTCCAAAAAAATGATGATATCAGTTTTACCTCAAGCACCTGGGACAAAGGGATAGAAAGTTGGCGTTATCAATTGCCACAAGCCACTGCCGGTCATTCGAAAGAACTCAAATCCATTGTGCTCGATAGGACTTTATTTAAAAAAGGGGAAACAGTCCACCTAAAACATATTCTTCGAGGTTTTGGAAACAAAGGCCTTACTCCTGCAGATCCCAAAGACTATCCATCGCAAGTCATCATCAAACATGAAGGTTCGGGCGAGGCCTATCCTTTGCCACTCGTTTGGTCTTTTCCTGGCCATTCCGAATCAGAATTCAAAATTCCAAAGAATGCCAAACATGGAGTGTATATCGTTTATTATCCTTATTCGAATGATAATTCGAGTTATGGCGATACGGCCGCAGAGTTTCGAGTTGAGGAATTCCGTCTTCCCGTAGTCAAAGGAAATATCCAACTAGCTGGCAATAAACAAGAGTTAGTTTCTCCAAAAGAATCTAAAGTTCTATTTGGACTTGAATATTTATCTGGGGGAGGGGCAGGGAGTTTTCCTGTCAAAATTCGCTCGCAAGTGGTCGCAAGTCATTATTCCCCGAAAGAAGAATACTCTGCATTTTCTTTTTCCCCAGAAACAATGAGAGAAGGAAAGTCGAAGGCTAGTGGGTATGACGAAGAAGAGGTAGAAGAATCAAAGCCGACCATTCTTTCTACAGCTTTAAAAACTGATGATAAGGGATTTTTACAGTATACGTTTAGTGGATTAAAAACCGTTCCTGGGTATGGAAGTTTCCAAGTGGAAATGGAATACGCCGATCCATCAGGAGAAATCCAAACTGTATCTCGAAGTTTTCCTGTATCACCTGCCGAAGTGCATTTGGGAATTTTACCGGATGGTTGGTTATTTACGGAAGATAACGTTAAACTTCAGTTAGTTGCTTTAGATTCAAAAGACAAGGCTCTTGGTTCCCAAAAAATAAAAGTCACTGCCTACAAAAGAGAATTTTATTCCAATCGCAAACGCCTCGTAGGTGGATTTTATGCTTACGAACATTACGAAGAAGTCACAAAACTCGGCGAATTCTGCGAAGGAAAAACCGATTCCAAAGGGATCTTAATTTGTGAAGGGAAATCTCCTGCTGTGGGTGATATTGTATTTCTTGCGGAAACAAAAGATTCCCAAGGAAATATTACGAATTCTGGATACAGTGTTTGGGTGAGTTCCAAACAAGAAGCTTGGTTTGATGTGAGTGATCACAACCGAATGGACATCCTTCCAGAAAAACGTTCCGTCGATGTTGGAGAGACTATCAAAGTACAAATTCGCTCACCATTTCGTGAAGCGACTGCCCTTGTTAGTTTAGAAAGGGAAGGTGTTTTGGATTATTTTGTCACACCGGTCTCAGGAAAAGATCCTGTGATCTCCATCCCTATCAAAAAGGAATATGCACCCAATGTTTTTGTATCGGTATTTTTAGTTCGCGGTCGGGTAGGAGAACCAAAACCTACAGGGCTTGTCGACTTAGCAAAACCGGGATACAGGTTTGGTCTCGCCATGTTAAAGGTTGGATCCAAACCGTACAGTTTGTCCGTTTTAGTAAACCCAGAGAAAAAACTCTACCAAGTGAGAGAAACGGCCAATGTCGAACTCGAAATCAAAACATCTGATGGAAAAGTTCCATTAGAATCTACGGAAGTTACACTCGCAGTTGTGGATGAAGCTCTCCTCGAACTTTCCCCCAACCCTACTTGGAATCTACTCGATGTGATGATGGGAACAAGGCCCCATTCGGTAGGAACTTCCACGGCCCAGTCGCAGATTATTGGAAAACGACATTTTGGTCTGAAAGCAAAACCGGAAGGGGGAGGCGGGGGAAAACAATCCACCCGCTCTCTTTTTGATACCTTACTCTATTGGAAAGGAAAAGCCATCGTGGGAAAAGATGGAAAATTAAAGTTTAGTTTTCCTTTGAATGATTCGCTAACTAGTTTTCGAATCGTGGCGGTGGCAACTTCAGGAGCCAAGGAATTTGGAACGGGTTTTGCCAAAATCCAAACCACTCAAAAAATCCAATCCTTTTCTGGAATCCCACCTATTGTTAGGTTAGGTGATGAGCTTCGTCATGAAGTGACTATTCGGAATGCCGGAGAGACAAAAGAACAACTTCGCTTGCGTCTTTCTGTTACGGACTTAAAGAATGGAACGGATGTGAAAGAGGAGCTGGAAACAAAATCTGCTATTTTAGCACCCGGGGAAACAAAGGTAGTTTCTTGGGATCTCACGGTTCCGGAAAATACCACCAAACGGAAGTTTTATTTGGAGGTGTCTGCACCCAATGGCGCCGTCCTTGACCAAATGTCCGTAGAACAAAAGGTTTTGCCTGTGGATAGAGAAAGGGTTTACCAAGCTGGTCTCTTTTTGTATGAATCTCCCATCAAAGAATCTGTGCAGGTGCCAGAAGGCTCTAAACCAAACTCTGGTAAGATGGTATGGAAGGCTTCGCCTACCATTCTGACAAGCCTTAGTGGAATCCAAACTTATTTCCAAAACTATCCTTACTATTGTATGGAACAACGTGTTTCCAAAGCCATCGGACTCAAATCGGATGCACAATGGAATGATGTGTTCAGTGACTTAAATTCCTTTTTGGATTATGATGGGCTTGTGAAATACTTTGCTCGTATGGAACATGGAAGTGAAATTCTAACCGCTTATGTGTTAACCTCGGCCCAACTGGCCAATCAAAAAATTCCTGATGATACATTGGGACGAATGATGGCTGGTCTGCAAGGATATTTGGAAGGTCGTGTGAGTGGGGACCGGTATAAGTTTGGGGCAGATGCTGTGGTGAGGAAGATCATTGTTTGGGAAGCACTTACCAGATACCAAACTTATGAATGGGAGGAGGTGCGTCCTATATTTGAGGGGATTGAATTTTTACCAACCGCTTCCCTCATTGACCTAGCTGAGATTTGGGGAAGAGTGAATGGGGGAGATAGTTCTGTGAAATCTCGCCTGACAAGCACTTTGCGATCAAGGCTTAATATCCAAGGTTCTGAACTTGTCGTAGCTGATGCTAGTTTTACCAACCCCTGGTGGATTTTAGGAAGCCGTGATTATACCATGGCAAAACTTTTACTTTGGGCATTCTCGGAACCAAGTTATAAAAAAGATATGCCACGCCTCATCAAAGGGTTTGTCAAAATGCAAAAGAGGGGAAGTTATGATACGACTCTCGGCAATGCCTATTCTATTTTGGTTTTTGACCGAGTGAGTAAACTTCTGGAATCAGAAAAAGTCAGTGGTGGAAAATTAAAAATCCAATCGTCAAAAGAAGTTTTGAGTCTGGAACCTAACGGAAAACAGTCGGTAACACAAACCATTGGAACCACACCGGAATCTGTCACAGTGAGTTACGATGGAAAAGGAAAACCTTGGGTGGAGTGGTCTGTGAACTCGATCCTTCCCCTGAAAACTCCGATTTCTAGTGGATACCGGTTGAAGCGAACTTTTGAGCCGATCCAAGTGGCAAAACCAGGAATTCTCTCTAAAGGAGATATTGTTCGAGTGACTATCGAGATCCAAGCGGACTCCGATAAAACTTGGGTGGTGGTGGAAGATCCCATTCCACCGGGATCCCTCCCTCTCGGCCGTGGCTTTGGTCGCGAGTCCCTCATCCAACAGGAAGGAAAAGTAGGTGATACTTCTTATTACTTGAGTTTTGAAGAAAAGACCTTGTCACAGTACAGAGCGTATTTTGAATATTTGCCTAAGGGAACTCATACCTTGGAGCATACCTTTCGGTTGAACCATTCGGGGAATTTCCAGATGCCGGCCACTCGTGTCGAGGCCATGTATTCTCCCGAAACCCACGCGGAATGGCCGAACGAAACTGTGAGGATTTCGGAAAACGGGGACTAGGAAAAGTTTACGGAATCAGGGGTTCTGGAATTATGACTCTAATGGGTCCGAACCAAGCCCCTCTTTTCCCAATCCGAATCCTAAAAATCTCCCTTTGGTTTACGGTTTTTTTTTATCTATTTTTTTTAATCTTTAATACAAGTTTTACCATTATGGGAGTCGATGTAGGTGACTTCCTTAAACAATACTTAGGTGCTTTTTTCGGGGTATATCTCTCCACAACTTTCAAAGTTTTTTCAGTTTCTCTTTTTTTGCATCTCGCACTCTTTTCAATCGTATCATTAGCGTATCATTTTATTAATAGAAGAGAGGTTTCTTGGTACGTTTTGTCACTTTTAGTTCTAGTCATAGAATGTTTGGCTCTTTGCCATTCTATGGTAAGTTTTCCACAAATTTATGGTGAGTTCTTTTTCTTTCGTTATCCTTCTTTTGCTTCCTTTCTATATTTTTTAACCGACCATACAAGTCCTGGATACTTTAGTTTGGTTTTGGGTTCTCTTCTTTTGGGTTTCTTAGCCTTACTCTTATGGCAAATTTATCTTTATAAAAACAAAGAAAGTTTTTTTGCTCTCGTACATGTGCTTATACTTGGTCTCGTTCATTCCTCCGGATATTACCTGGTAGGAATTCTTTATTTTGCTGTTTTGTTTTTGCAAGGAAAACAATACCAACGGATTCATATCCAGTCGTATGGCCTGATTCTTATTCTACTTGTTTTCATTTATTTAGTGCCTAGTGTTTGGAATCAAATTGAGGCTCTCTCACATTCTAAAGAAAAAGGCAAACCTCCTATTTTTATTCTATCGGCTGACTCTTTGCGTTATGATAAAATTGGTTTAAAAATTGGTGGCAAAAGTATCACACCAAATATTGATTCCTTTTCCAAAGATAGTTTTATATTTCACGACCACCATACAACCATTCCACGCACATTTCCTAGTTGGGCAGATCTATTGACGGGACAATATTCCATGAGCCATAAGGTTCGCGATATGTTCCCCTCCCTGGAAGAAAAACAAAGAATTGGATCTGCTTCTTTCCCTACCATCCAACAGATGTTAAAGGGGTTGGGTTATAGAAGTTATGCGGTAGGAAGTTTTGCCGCAGATATTTTTCCCCGTGCAAACTTTGGATTTGATGAAGTTCTCGCACCGAACTTTAACGCACGTATTATGACGGTTCAAAGGACTGCAGAATCGCAGTTATTCCTGTTACCCTTTCTTACTGGTTCTTGGTTTTCTGGGGGGATGTATCTAGAGGAAATGGACGGGCTATCCACTTGGGGAGATGGGAGTCGCATCCTTGATCGGTTTCGTTCCATCACAAAACGAGAAGGGGATGCTCCGTATTCGGTAACTTATTTTTCTAGTGTCATCCACTTCCCTTACACACCGGCTTATCCTTACTACAAATCATTTACTAGTCCAGACTACTATGGGAAGTATAAGTATTTAAAGTTTGTAGATCCTACAAATTCTGCCGTTCCCAATGTAGAGGAAACCAAACAAATTCGCGGACTATTTGATAGTGCCGTGTATGCATTTGATGCTGAATTTGGTGAGATTATTTCGGAACTAAAGGCCCGAGGAATTTATGACGAAGCCATCATCATTCTCACCGCCGACCATGGCGAGGCTTTGTATGAAGATGTACATGGGCAAGGGCACGGCGAACACTTACGAGGGGAAGCAGTCACTCACGTTCCTTTACTGATTAAATTTCCCAAGTCGGCCATAGAAACAAAGGCAGAGCACGATTTTTTTGGAATTACATCCAGTGTGGACATCTATCCGACCCTTATGGAATATTTTGGAATTTCCGCCAAATCAAAGTTTCCGGGTAAATCGCTACTACCGATCCTTGGAAAAACTAATTGGGATGAGGAAAGATCGGTTTATGCAGAAACCGGAATTTGGTTTTCTGATACGGGTGACCACTTCTTTCAAAAACAAAGAATTCCCTATCCCAACATTCTTTCTCTCCACCAAGTGGTTCCTGAAGAGGACTACCAGATTATGATCACTGATCCCATCTATAGAGAAACCATTGCTTTTTCAAAACATAGATCTATACAAAATTCTAATTATAAATTAATATATATTCCCACACGTCAAGGTGTGGTTTTTGAATTGTATGATCGAATAACAGATCCTCTCAATAGGAAGAATCTTTACCCCCATCACCCCGTTTCTGCAAAAATGAAAGATCTTTTATACAAAACGGTGATCCAATGGGAAGATGCGACTCTCGCAGGAGAGTATTTAATACCAAGTTCTTTATCAGAAATTAATGAAAACTAAATAAGGAAAAAAGAGGAAACTATGCCGCAACGTAACGACTTAAAATCAATTTTGATCATCGGATCCGGACCTATCGTCATTGGGCAGGCATGTGAATTTGACTACTCTGGGACTCAAGCGACCAAAGCCCTCAGAGAAAAAGGAATACGGGTTATCCTCGTAAATTCAAATCCGGCAACGATTATGACGGATCCCGATCTTGCCGATGCCACTTATATCGAACCACTCACAGTACCAGTATTAGAAAAAATCATCAAAAAAGAGAAACCAGATGCCATCTTACCAACAGTAGGTGGACAAACGGCTCTCAATTTGGCCCTAGCACTTCATAAAGAAGGTGTTTTAGAAAAATACAATGTCGAACTCATTGGTGCTAAGGTTGAGGCCATTCGTAAAGCAGAAGATAGGGAACTATTCAAACAAGCGATGGAAAAACTCGGGATACGAGTCGCAAAATCCTTTATGGTATCCGATATGGATGCAGCGAGGAAAGCAAAAGATGAAATTGGATTTCCTATCATTATCCGACCTGCATTTACCTTAGGGGGAACCGGTGGTGGAACCTGTTATGAGGAATCTGAGTTTGAAGAAATTGCCCAACAAGGTCTTTCGGCATCCCCCATATCACAAATATTAGTCGAAGAATCGGTGATGGGTTGGAAAGAGTTCGAATTGGAAGTAATGAGAGACCTCGCTGATAACGTAGTCATCATTTGTTCTATTGAAAATTTAGATCCTATGGGTGTTCATACAGGGGACTCTATCACAGTGGCACCACAACAGACGTTAAGTGATAAAGAATACCAAAGACTTCGTGATATGTCGATTGATATCATTCGAGAAATTGGTGTGGAAACAGGTGGATCCAATATTCAATTTGCAGTAAATCCAGAAAATGGCGATGTCATTGTGATTGAAATGAATCCTCGTGTGTCCAGATCTTCTGCTTTGGCCTCTAAAGCTACAGGTTTTCCTATAGCTAAAATCGCCGCCTTATTATCGATTGGTTACACTTTAGATGAGATCAGAAACGATATCACCCGAGTCACACCAGCAAGTTTTGAACCATCCATTGATTACGTGGTGACAAAGATACCAAGGTTTGCCTTCGAAAAATTCCCAGGTTCCGATAATACTTTAGGGGTTCAAATGAAAGCCGTAGGGGAAGCGATGGCCATCGGTCGTAACTTCAAAGAAAGTTTTCAAAAAGCACTTCGTTCTTTGGAAACGGATCGGTTTGGATTTGGAAGTGATGGATATTTAAAAGAACTTTTGGAATGGGAATCCATCCCTAAAGAAGAAAGAAAAACTTGGCTTACTGCTAGAGTGAAACGCCCAACAGACAAACGTATTTTTTATGTAAAGATGGCTTTTGATTTTGGGATGAGTGTAGAGGAAATCTTTGAGATTTGCAAAATAGATCCTTGGTTTCTTTATCAGTTCGAAGAGTTATACCAGTTAGAAAACAGGTTTAGGAAAGAGGGGAAAGCCATCATTGAAGAAATGAAAAAGGCAGGATTTTCCAACCGCCAACTTGCTTTTCTTTCCAAAGAAGAGCAGATTCTGTCCCAAGTGCGAAGTGGTGCTGCTATTGAAATCACTAAAGCCAAGGTTGAGAAAACTCTTCGGGAAGAAGAGGAATCTATTGAAAAATACTTAGAAGAAAAGAACATCCGTCCAGTTTACAAACGAATTGATACTTGCGCCGGAGAATTTGAAGCATTTACTCCTTACATGTATTCTTCTTATGATGAAGAAGATGAATCTGATGTAACTTCTAAAAAGAAAGTTATGATTCTTGGTGGTGGGCCTAATCGAATTGGTCAAGGAATCGAGTTCGATTATTGTTGTTGCCATGCATCCTTTTCCTTACAGGAAGCAGGAGTGGAATCTATTATGGTCAACTCCAATCCTGAAACGGTGTCTACTGACTATGATACTTCAGACAGGTTATATTTTGAACCATTGAGTTTGGAAGACGTAATGGCCATTTTCAAAAAAGAAAAGCCAGATGGCGTCATTGTTCAGTTAGGTGGGCAAACTCCTTTAAAACTAGCTAAATCACTGGAAAAACGTGGTGTTCCCATTATGGGCACAAGTCCTGATTCCATTGACCGAGCAGAAGATAGAAAACGTTTTGCAGAAGTTCTAGAAAAACTGAATTTGAAGTCACCTGATAACGGAATTGCTGCCTCTAAAGACAAAGCAAGAGAGATCGCGAGAAAAATTGGTTATCCGGTACTTGTTCGACCTTCCTATGTGTTGGGGGGAAGGGCGATGCTTATTGTTAACGAAGAGTCTGAATTAGACAAATATATGGAAGAAGCAGAAGAAGTGTCGGAAGATAGACCGCTTTTAGTAGATTCCTTTTTGCAAGATGCTGTTGAAGTAGATGTAGATGCACTCTGTGATGGAAAGGACGTATTCATTGCGGGGATTATGGAACACATTGAAGAAGCAGGAATTCACTCCGGTGACTCTGCTTGTGTGTTGCCACCACAGAACATTTCGCAACGTATGTTGCAAGAAATCGAAGAAGCAACCCATCGTTTGGCTTTAGAGTTAGATGTGAAGGGTTTAATCAATGTTCAATATGCTATTAAAGAAGAAACTTTGTATGTATTAGAAGTTAATCCTAGGGCTTCAAGAACTGTTCCTTTTGTTGCAAAATCAATTGGAATTCCTGTGGTAAAAATCGCCGTTCGATTGATGTTAGGTGAGCCATTGGCTTCCTTTAAACTTGGAAAACGTTTTTCTGCACCAATGATAACTGTGAAAGAAGCAGTTTTACCTTTTAGTAAATTTCCGGGTGTGGATACAATCCTTGGCCCAGAAATGAGATCCACAGGGGAAGTAATGGGTGTGGCTACTACAAAAGGGGAAGCGTTTGTTAAAGCGCAGATTATGGCTGGGGAAGAGCCACCGAAACACGGAACGGTCTTTGTAACCATCAATGATAAAACAAAGAAAGAATTACTCGAATCGGTTCGATCCTTATCTAACTTAGGTTATAATATTATCGCAACAGAAGGAACTCATAAATTTCTTTCTGATAACGGAATTTTATCCAGTAAAATTAACAAAATTTACGATGGATATTTTCCAAACGTGATTGATTATATCAAAGAGAAAAAAATCCATTTGATCATCAATACTCCTTTGTCAAGAGTCACTCGTGAGAATGCTTTTACGATCCGCCAAGCAGCGATTAAGTATAAGGTCCCTTGTTTGACAACGGCGCAAGCGGCTAAGGCGTTAATTCATGGTTTGGCGGAAATGAAGGACAAAGGATTCTCAGTGAATTCCCTTCAGGAAATTCACGCGAATCACAAAAAATCTTAAACTAAAAAATGGGATTTAGAAAGTTTAACAGATCTTCTAATCTGTTAGATTTCTAAATCCTTGAGAATCAACTCGATTCGATTTCTGTTCACACCTAAATCTGATTTACCTAATCGGGATGCAGATCGGAAGTGAAGGAGTTTATTTTTCTCATCGAAATAGAATTCCACATCGTCCACATAACGCATGATCCGTGATGTAAACTCCGCATAAATATAATTTGGATTTTCCTGAATGATCTTGGTTCGAGAGGAAACTTCCAACTTTCCCTTCAAAACCAAATAAGCATCTTTCAGGGGTTTTTTGTACGGAACTGGACTTCTATAGTGTTCTTTATCAGTTGGACTCGCAAAACTACTGATGCAGTTGGGTGTCTGTGGGCAATCTGCCAATCTTTCTGATTTGACTCCAAGCAGGTCAGGCCTTGTTCCGGTACATTCAAAAAACAACGAGAGGAGGGTCGTAACGAAGAGGATATGGATGGTTCGATTCATTTGCTACCTGGCTTTAAAGTTCCTTGTATTGGACGGTTTTCGTTTCCTTGTGGGACAAAAATCGAATCCCTTTTCTCGCTTGAACATTCCCATTAATGCTTCGAATCTATGCCTATTCGCCCTAAACGCTACGAGCAGAGTGTTTAAGGCTAGGGGAAGGACCAAGGTTTTATGGAGAAAAAACGTAAAAGATGGGAATCGGCCACAGTTAAGAAAATAGTATGGTCATTCCGTGGTAAAAGTAATTATAAATACCAATCGTTCAATATAAAACAGGGTTACCTTGTATGCCCAAGATAGTCGATCACGATCTATATCGGGTACAGCTTTTGACGAAGTGTATGCCCATCTTTGTGGCGAAGGGAGTGTCTTCGGTTTCCATGCGTGAGTTGTCAAGTGCACTGGGAGTTTCTACAGGAACGCTTTACCATTACTTTCCTACAAAAGAGATTCTCTTTGAATCCATGGTAAAACAGGTCGTTGCCATGGACGCAAAAGAGATTACAGAACTTTCAGAAAGTCACTCTGGATTAACGGACATCATGAACTTTGTTGCCGCACGTGAGACTCATTTTATCAACCTGATGTTACTGGCTGTGGACGTAAAAAGACACTTAAGTGAATCCAATGAACTGGCAGAGTTAGTTGAGGATTCCTTTGCTTCTTATAGAAGAGCATTGGATCGTTTTTTTCCCGGTGATGCCAAAGGAAAAAGTGGAATGGCTTTTTTATCTTTTTTTTTAGGAGCTTTGTTTTTAAAAAATAAAGCGACAGAAGAAACCGACTGGCCTGCACTTTTTGAAGGATTGGAGAATTTAAAAACATTATTTCAAAATAAAGATTAGGAAAATAAGATTACTACTCTCACGAAGAATAAATTCTTCGTGAGCCGTTAGAGAGTTTTATTTTGATTCAGATTCTGCAAGAACAGAACGTTTTGTTTTTAGAATCGAAAAAAGTAGGAATAACAAAGCAGCAACTCCCAAATAAAAGAATCCAGACGCCAGATAACCAGAAATTGGTGGGTATAGGATGCTAAAACCGAAATCAGGATTTTCTGATTCTGGAAGTAGAGTTCCTAGTTTTATATCATCGCTCTTGATTTCGTCACCTGAGGGGTAAGAGTAAGAATCAAAACTTGCCGGCCATTGGTAGGGGTTTCCATAGTAAAGGGAATATCCGCTTTTTTCCCCGTCCCCGTTGGCAAAAAAGTATAGTTCCTCAAGTGGTTGCACTGTGATTACGTTTGTTAGGTGGAGTGTTTCATTTTCCCCATCATAAATGAGAATTTCAAATTCAGAATTGATGGTCCGAGATAAAGGAATTTCCGTGTAAACACCTTCCGATTTGTTGTGACTGACAGTCCCTTCGAATACAGTATCCCATTCCTTTTTATCAATTTTTCCGCGAACAGTGATCCTTCGTTCCCAGTTCCCCTCTTCGAATTGTAATTTCAAAATTTGAAATGCTGATTGTGATTCATTAGGAAATAAAAACTGACAATCGTTTTCTGCGAGAATCGGGTTTGGCACGGTGTGAGGTTTTTCATAGTATAAGTTTTTGTTTTGTTTCGCACGAAGTGCAGTGGGGAATTTTAAATCAGAACCTGGCTCTGCTTCCAATCGCACAAAGCGGTGTTTTGTGCCGCCTAGGTCAATTTCTCCCGAAGATTGGCTTCCATATTTATAGAGAAAAACTGTTTTTGAATCTAAAAAATTGTCTGGGTTATCACCTAACTTTAGCGTGATGGATGTTTCGTAGTCATAGGCACTAGATACAGAAAGTTTGGTATAATTCATACCTTCCGGTAGTTTAGGAAGTTCCAATACATAGATTTCCAAATCGTCTTTTTTGGAAAACAGAAGTTCTGGTTTTACCTTTTCTGTGTTTTTGGAAATTTCTTCGGCATTTTGAATATGGTAAGGAACAATCTCTCCATTGTATGTGATCCGTAGATCCCCATAAAAAGAATGTTTGTAGAT
Source organism: Leptospira wolbachii serovar Codice str. CDC (assembly GCF_000332515.2). Taxonomy (NCBI): domain Bacteria; kingdom Pseudomonadati; phylum Spirochaetota; class Leptospiria; order Leptospirales; family Leptospiraceae; genus Leptospira; species Leptospira wolbachii. The sequence continues at coordinate 540,743 of NZ_AOGZ02000014.1, read as the reverse complement.
ATCTTCATCTAACATGAGTTTTACAACTCCGTTAGGCGAAAGATTTCCTGAAATCTTTAAATCCTTTTTGTATTTAAAGTTTTGAACGGCAAGTGGTCTACTTACTACTTGCGTTGTGATTGAAATAAAAAATAGAATGGGGAGTAAGTATTTGAGCTTCATTTTGTTTCCTTTTTGAAATGATTGTATAATGTTCCTGTGACGATAAGAGTCACACCTAAGAATAAACCTGCCAAAATTCGATATCCTAAACTCAAATTCCAGAAATCATAAAGATAGAATTTGATTATGACTAGGGCAAGAGATCCAAATCCTACATAACGTAGAGATTGGATTTTTTTACCAAATCCGACTGATAGAGCAACCAGTCCATATAGAATCAAACTGAGTGTATAGAGGAATAACTTCTTCTCTTCTGGAAATCCAAGGTAGATTTCAACAAAGGTTCCAAGTAACCAATATGGGTAGGCGGCATACAAAAAGATTTTTGAAAACTCAGAAAACTTTCTGCTATAGAGGTAAGAAAGTACCAAATAAACCGATCCAGTTGCAAAAACTAAAAACCTTCCATTGAGAAAAGGAATTTCGTTTTGGGAACGATAGGTGAATGCAAAGATATAAAACAGTGCAAAAAACCAAACGGGGAAGGCCGCCCAATACATATAAAGTTGTTTGGAATAGGTGGAAGCAATGGTCACAAGAAAAGCGAAACTGATCAGGCTAAAGGCTAAAAGTTTTCCTGTAGTTCCAATCACGACCAAACTAACGATAAAAGGTAGGCCGAATAAACCAATCAGATCATAGATTTTTTTCTTCTCTAAACTCAGTTTGCTTCGCCTGAGAGAACGTTCATACAATCCATAAAATAGAATGAGTAACAGTGTGAGCAAAAATGGTTTTGCGACTGGATAGAAAACAGAGAAAGCCCAAAAGGATTGAACAAATCCGAGACCCAAGGTAAACCCAATGGAAACTAGAGTTAGGATTGGTTCCTTAGACTTAGTTGTTTCTAGTGTCTGAAATTCTCGAAGTAAAAACAGAACAAAAACACCCATTTGGAAAGCTATTGGGAAAAATGGTTTCGCATCTACCAAGTTGTCATCTGCCCAGCCAACAAAGATTAGGTGGTTTGCCGCAAGGAGGAGTAGGGGGATTACCTTCCAACCTGTATCTTTTCTTACCCAAAAGAATAGAACATTCCATAAAAGTAAGTATGTGAAAAGAAATGGATAAGAGTTCTGGCCCGTAGAAAGGAGGATGGGGACTAAAAAAGCACCAAGAGAGGCAAATCCAAATAACACTTCACTTTTCTCTGCATGGGCAATGGCCACCGCAGTCAAACTGAGGATGAGTAGGCCCACAAAACAGGTTTCTGTAGAATACAGGTCATACCATAAATACCCAGAATAGTATGCGGAAAAGAGCACAGCAATCCCGAGGCCCAAAAGGCTTGGAGAAAGATAAGGTCTTGTGTTTCTAACCCGGTATCCGTAGAGAAGGGCGGGAATGGCAGAAACAAGTCCAATCCAAATCCGAACGGATTCATTGATCCAATACTCTTCAATGGCTAAATAGAAAAACCATATAGATGCGAGTAGAAGTGAGAGCACTCCGAGTTTTACAAATAAATTTTCACCGATCCATTGGACAAACCAATTCGGTCCATCATTTAATGGAACTTCCGTTTGGTGGTATTCTACTGGAACCGGTTTGGAAACAGGCGGAGTTGCCTGTTTCGGCGTTTGGGGACTAACGAGGGAAAGGACTCTTTCTTTTAGAAAAGAAAGTTCCCTCTCCATAGATTGAATCCTTGAGAGGATTTCTTTAGTTTCTTTTTCTTCCACGGTGGAAATGGTTCACATCCATGGACAGAGGGGAACTACTTTTTATTCTGGATCGTTCCACATCCCATTTTCGCGAATGAGATCAATGAGTTGGTCTGCCGCTTCCTCTTCCGATACACCTTTTTTTACAATTTCTTTCCCTTTGTAGAGGTGAACCTTACCAATTCCGGCACCGACATACCCAAAATCAGCATCTGCCATCTCTCCCGGGCCATTCACAATACAACCCATAACCGCAATCTTTACACCTTTCAGATGCCCCGTCCTCTTTTTGATCATCGCAGTCGTGGACTGTAAATCAAACATAGTGCGACCACAAGAGGGACAAGATATATATTCTGTTTTTGTTAGGCGAAGTCGTGTGGCTTGTAGAATATCAAAACTTAAAGTAAGGGATTCTTCTGGTTCCCCGTCTCCGTAAGACAAACGAATCAGATCCCCGATTCCATCCAAGAGACTTCCTCCCACTTTGATGGAAGATTCGTAGAGGAGTTGTTCTTTCTCTTTTGATTGAGTGATAAGGGCGATGGGATAGTCTGATTCTCTTAAATGATAAGCCAGTTTTCGAACTGTAAGTAAGTCTCCATTTTTGACAGAAAAGAGTAGGTTTTCTATTTTTCTTTTTTTGGATTCTTTAACAATTTTTTCTGTTAGGTGGATATCTTTAGCATCGATACTCCATTCAATACAACGTTTGTCTTTGGCATAACGAGTCACAAAATCCAAAAGGTCATCCCAGGATTCTTCTGATTCTTGGAAAAATAGATTGGGATTTATAACCCACTTTTGCACTCGGTAGAGGTCTTCTGCCAAACTATCATATTGGTAGGTAAGTTCCTGTGACAGTTCCACCGAAACGGGTAAGGGAAACGAACCGCGACGAACCATGGTTCCCAGAGAAATTAGATCCAATTCAGAACTAATCGCAAAGTGGAGCATTTCTGGAATCCGGCCTGATTTGGTTTCTCTTTGGATGAGATTTAAAACTTCCTCTGCTGATTCCGATCCAAAAAAAGGAAAACAGATTTCGATTCGAACGGGAGCTGTGTCTCCAAGTTTTGTCTCACCTAGGTTTAATTCTTTGGAATAGAATCTAGAGTATTGGAAAGGGTCACGAAATTCTGTATAAATCGTTTCCCGACTTTGCGTTGGATTTGTTTGCGAAGTGGCGGTATCCGCTTTCTGTGAAGATTCCATTTCCTTTCGAAAGGATTCATTGTATTTACGCACAAGTTCCTTCGCGACAGGGATTTCAAATACCGCATCTTCTGTAAGGGAGACACGAATGGTATCACCAAGTCCATCTTCCAGTAAACTTCCAATGCCTATGGCGGATTTGATCCTTCCATCTTTCCCATCCCCGGCCTCTGTGACTCCTAAGTGTAAAGGATAGTCCATCCCCAAATCATAAAACCTAGAAACTAACATACGATAGGCTTGGATCATAACTTGTGGATTGGAGGCTTTCATGGAAACGACTATATCTTTGTAAGAATTTCTTTCCGCAATACGAATGAACTCTAAGGCCGATTCTACCATTCCGAGAGGTGTGTCCCCAAACCGGTTCATAATTCTATCGGATAGGCTTCCGTGATTGGTTCCAATCCGCATGGCGACACCCAATTCTTTGGAACGAAGGACAAGGGGTGTGAATACTTCTTCGATTCTTTCTAACTCTTCGTTATAGTCTTTATCAGTATATTCGATGATTTCAAATTTTTTTTTGTCTGCAAAATTGCCTGGATTGATTCTTACCTTTTCCACCCATTCTACGCACTTTAGTGCAACTTGTGGAGTGAAATGGATATCTGCCACTAAGGGAACGGTGAGTCCCAGTTCTTTCATTCGTTTGCGAATGTTTGGTAAATTATCTGCATCAGCTTGGCTTGGTACTGTTAGGCGAACGATTTCTGAACCAGCTTTTTCTAAATCGGCAATTTGTTGGATACTCGCATCCGTATCTCTTGTGTTAGATGTGATCATGGATTGGATCCGAATTGGATTTTTTCCTCCAATTCCCACACCACCCACCATCACTTCGCGTGTAGGACGTCTTTTGTAGTAAAATGGCGATTCGTTATATTTGGTGCTCATTTGAATCTTATGTTCTCATTATCTAGAAAATTAAATTCGAATTTTTGGGCAAGCAGTATGAAAAAAATCTGATGGTTTCAATTTCCATCCTCCAGGGACCGAAAATCTATTTAGGAAGAACACCTGGTTTTTAGATACGATGAATACTGAAGTAAAACAAGGATTACAGCGAAAATACCGGGTGCAGGTCACGGTGGCAATTTACCGTGAGGGAAGTTTATCCTATAAAAGTGAAATCCTAGCTCCAGCTTATTATGACAAACGCCAAGAAGCTAGGGACCATATACGCCAAGAAATTCGAGAAAGATTAGCACATTCCAGATTCTTCCGATCCACTCGTTTGGACTACGACCTTGTAAGGTATACGGAAGAGGGGAGTTGTAATACTTACCTTCGTTACAGCATACAAGACTCGGAAACTTGATACCTCAAAAAAAACTACACGACTGGTACCAAATTCATAAAAGGGACCTCCCGTTTCGAAAGAAAAAACAAGCCTACCCTATCTGGGTTTCCGAAGTGATGCTTCAGCAAACTCGCGTTAACGCAATGCTTCCTTTGTATGAATCGTTTATCAAACGATTTCCCACTCCAGAATCTTTAGCTTCCGCAGAAGAGGCGGAGGTGCTTGCCCATTGGAAAGGACTCGGTTATTATAGCCGGGCTCGCAATCTAAGAAAGGCCGCCATTTTTTTAGTTCAAAATTACAACGGATCTTTTCCAAAAGATCTGACCTCTGTTTTGAAACTTCCAGGAATTGGAAATTATACAGCAAGGGCTGTTCTCTCCATCGCTTATGATCTGCCTCTTGCTGTTTTGGATGGGAACGTAAAACGAGTTTTATCTCGTTATTATGGATACTCAGAGAATATTTTAACCTCAAAAGCCGACATCGACTTACAAAAATTAGCTGATGGTTTTTTAAACTTAGATCATCCCGGAGACCACAACCAAGCAGTGATGGAACTTGGGTCCACAATTTGTCTCCCAGAGTCACCTAAGTGTTTGTTATGTCCTCTGACCGATTCTTGTTTTGCAAGAATCCACCAAATGACCTCCGAGATTCCGCTGAGAGTAAAGGACAAAAAACAAATCCAACTCACAGCTGAGATTTTAGTATTTTTCTACAAGAAAGACATCCTTCTTGTGCGAGAACCTAAGATGCGTTTTTTGAAAGAAATGTTCCATCTACCTTATGGATTTACTGGAGAAATTCCTGCCGAAGCGTATGAACCCACCTCCTTATTTTTAGCCTTAAGAAAATCTTTGTTGGGCCCAGATCCAAAAACGATCGGGCAGTTCAAACATACGATCACTCATCACAAAATGAATTTTTCCGTTCTCACTTCTCAATTAGAAGAGAAGTCCCGAGTCGAAACTCTGGCTAAGGAATTTGCTGTAGAAAGTAAGTGGGTCACTCTCTCCACTTTGGATTCTGAATTTCCCTCCTCCCTTGCGTCTAAGGTAAAAAAGTTTTTGCTTTACTTAGAACCATAGTTCGATACCATTCATGGGCTATGGTTGAGATTATTGTTTGGATCGAACTTGTTATTTCAAACATCCCATTGCCTATTTTGGAGGTATGGGGCCGGTTCTCTTTTTTACTCGGTTCTATCATTTCTGTATTCGCCTTTACTGGTTTTACCTTCCGGAATGGAAAAACCTTTCGAATTTCTAGAGAGGTCTGGAATTGGAACCTCACGAGTTTTTATTGGTTTCTCATCACCTTTGTTACTATCTTTCTCACTGGATATTTAGGAAGTTCTATTGTCCTGATCCCCGGGGCCCAAACTCTCGAAAGCCTAAAGGACCTTTCTGTTTTCCTCTGTTTGAATTTTTTCGGATACCCTGCCTTACTAGCAGTTCCTTTTGCTTATGGCCTTTCTGATTTGATTGAGGGTGTGCCACCAGAATTTCTCTGGGACTGGTTACCCGGTTACTTTATCAACCCAAGTTTATTTTGGCTATCATACCAAATGATTGGAAAGTCACCTGACTTTCGTAAGTTTCGAATTTGGGTTTATTATTTTTTATTTGTCCTACTCTTTTTATTTCTCGAACCATTTTTATGGGGTTATTTATGTTCGGAACAATTTGGAGCTGAAATTTCCTACCACACTATAAGTTCAGCTCTTCTTTTCACTACAGGCATTACTTGGATTTTGGCCCCGTTTGTGATGTTAGTCACTTTCCCTGTTGTTAGAAGGTTTGGATTGTTTTGGGCAGAAGTTCCGGGCCAAGTCAAAGAAGTCACTCTTTCCGATCCTCAAATTATCTGGAAGTCGGGACCAAAGATGGATCCTTTTCAAACTGAGTCGGATCTAAGGTCGGGAATTTCATTGCAGTTATTCATTGTTACACCTTTTGTTTGTTTGGTTTTGGTTCTAGTCGGTTTTACTGCTTATATAACTCTTAAAAATGCAGAAGAATCTGCCTTTCAAATGGTAGAGGTCTTACACAGACAATGGTCAAAGAATATTGGCCTTAGTTTGGATCGGTATTTATCTTTAGGTCCTTCGACTAACAAAGAGGTCAGTGATGACAGTAGTTTAGGAAAAGTTTTAGATGATTCCAAAGTCAATGCACAAGGCCGAGCATTTTTGCTCGATGAACATTTGTATCCATTAGCATCTCTTTCTTCGGAGACTGGAAAATCGAGATTACTCGAAATTGTTCGAGTAGAGCTAAAGAAACTGGGAAACGAAATTAATACTTCTGAAAAACGATTTAGTTTTGCAGTAGTGACCAAAAAACCACTTTCCCGAGAGAACTGGAATGCCATGGTCACCATCTACACTCATCCTAATTTAAAAGAAAAAACCTATCTAATCACATTGTTTCCTTACTCTTTTTATTTGAGTGGAGTCATTACTGGAAATAGTAAATCTGCCATGGTTTTTGCGTGGGCCATCCTCCTTAGTTTAATTCTGGCAGCTGTGATGGCTGAGTTTGTGACAAGACCTGTTCTTTCTTTTGCAAAAGCATCGAAATCTCTTGCGAGGGGAGATTGGAATTATCCCGTTGATGAAAGCATGATTGCAGAACTCAAAGATCTATCGGAGGCATTTCGTTTTATGTCCTCGGAACTCAAACAAAGTTTTGAGCGTGTGGAAGAAAGCCAACGTCTGGTGATGGAGACCAATTCCAATTTGGAAGAAAAAATTGGACAAAGGACGGAGGCTTTAATTGAAAGCAATCGTAGTCTTGTAGAGATGATAGAGACAAAGGAAAAAATCCTTATCGATTTACACAATACACAAACACAGCTTTTGATGAGCGAAAAATTAGCAGCTCTCGGGCAATTTGCTGCTGGGATTACTCATGAGCTCAACACTCCGCTTGGAGCCATTACCTCTAGTGTCCGCGCCATGTCTGAGATTTTAAAAAATGATATCACTGACTTACCATTGTTTTTAGAATCGTTGAATCTTTCAGAAAGGGAAGACTTCCGATACTTACTACATTTAAGTGTATCTTTTGGATCACGTAATTCGGGACTACTCAACCGAGCAGAGAAAAAAGAACGATTAGGAATTTTGAATTCGCATCAAATTGAAAATCCAGAAGAGATAATGGAAGATCTAACTTCACTAGGGATCTTACAATTGGATGAACCACTTCTTAACGTTTTAAAGAAACCAAGGTCTGGAATTATTTTACAAAATGTTCTGATTCTAGGTAGTTTATACCGTTTGGTGTATGTGGTTCAAACGGCAACAGAAAAAGCATCGCATGTAATCAACGCCCTCAAACATTATCTACATACCGATCGGTTAGAAACGGAAACAAAGTTTCAAAATGTTCACATTCCTACGGAAATAGATTCAATTCTAACATTGTATCAGGCAAAAATAAAAAACGATGTTGAAATTATAAAATTCTATTCCACATCTGATTATTGTTTGGCGGAAAGAGATAAACTCAATCAAGTTTGGATCAATATTATCAACAATGCATTACAAGCCATGGAGTATCGCGGAAAATTAAAAATTTCCGTGACATCGGATGCGAAATCTGTCATAACATCCATTTTGGATTCTGGAAAAGGAATTGCGCCCGAAATTCGCGATAAGATCTTTTTACCTTTTTTTACTACAAAAAAACATGGAGAAGGGATTGGGCTTGGGCTTGACATTTGTAAACAAATCGTAGAAAAAATGAAGGGCACAATCGAATTCTCGTCAGATGATCATGGAACCGAATTCAGAGTGTATTTACCAAAGGTAGTAGAAGGGGAAAGAGTTTGAATATTACGCAACTACAACATGAGAAAAACGCAATCCTATGTGTTGATGATGAACCTATTCTTCTTCTTTCCCTCGTACAAGAACTAAAACGGGAGATCGGCGGAAGTTATACGTACGAAACTGCCCAAAATCCTGAAGAAGCTATGGAAGTCATCGATGATCTTTGTAATTCGGGAGTGGAAGTGATTCTCATTCTTTCCGATTGGCTGATGCCAGGGATGCGTGGGGACGAATTTCTCATCCAAGTCCACCAAAAATACCCTCATATCAAATCCATTCTGATTTCCGGCCATGCGGATCGAGACGCTATCAACCGAGTGAAAGAAGAAGCCAAAACTTATGCCATTTTCTCCAAACCTTGGAACACCAGAGAACTTCTAGATGCAGTTCGTTTCTGTTGCAATTTGACCTAAGTCCCATTTTCTGGACGTAAGGTGCGTACCATCTACATCCGCAAACTCCGATTCGAAGAAGCTCGCATCAAATTAGAGCGAGAAATTCATGATGCCTATATGGATGGGGAAACCTATGTGGAGATTCTGCATGGAATCGGGGAAGGAATTCTTCGGCGAATGGCGATTGACTACGTAGCGACCTGCGATTTCCTGAAATTAGTGGAGACCGATCCGATGTTTCGGTCCAATCCGGGCGCAACGATTGTGGAAATTCTCGCACCGTCCAAAGAATACATCAACCGATTGAAATCATGACCGAATCTAACTCTACTATTGAAATCCTGGATGTCACTTTGCGTGACGGGGAACAAACCAACGGTGTCTCTTTTTCTTGGCAGCAAAAATTAAATATCACCAAACATTTATTAAAAGATCTAAAAACCGATCGAGTGGAAATTGCCAGTGCTCGTGTTTCCCCGGGCGAATTTGAAGCTGTAAAAAAAATTGTGGAATGGTCTAAATCGGAAGGCCTACTCGACCGTATCGAAATTTTAGGATTCGTGGATATTGATAAAACGGTGGAATGGATGAAAGGAACGGGAGTTCGAGTCCTTAACCTTTTGACAAAAGGTTCGCTAAACCACCTAACCAACCAACTACGAAAAACACCTGCCGAGCATTTTTTAGACATCCAAAAGACAGTAGAAAATGCAAGTGCTTCTGGAATTGCAGTGAATGTTTATCTGGAAGATTGGTCCAATGGATATTTGCATTCTCGTGATTATGTTTTAGAATATTTGAGTGTTGTATCAAAGTTTCCTGTGAGTAAATTTTACTTAGCGGATACACTGGGTGTATTGTCTCCTTTGGAAGTGAGAACTGCCATCACAGATCTTGTGAAAGAGTTCCCGAAATTATGGTTTGAGTTTCATGGTCACAATGACTATGATTTGGCGGTTGCCAATTGTTTGGAAGCGGTGCGAGCTGGGGTTCAGGGTCTTCATGTGGCCGTAAATGGACTTGGAGAAAGGGCAGGGAACTCACCCTTAGAAGCTGTGGTCACTGCACTTCATGACAAAACAAAATTCAGAACTTCGGTAGTAGAAAGAGAAATCACAAATGCGTCGAGGCTTGTCGAAATTTTTTCCGGCAAACGAATCTCTGACAATCGCCCGATTGTGGGAGAAGATGTATTCACACAAACGGCTGGGGTTCATGCCGATGGTGACAAAAAAGGAAATTTATATGCCAATCCTATTTTACCAGAAAGGTTTGGGAGAAGCCGTGTTTACGCATTAGGAAAGTTAGCTGGTAAAGCAAGCATCACTGAAAACTTAAAACAGTTGGGAATGGTTCTTTCTCCTGAAATCGAAAAAAAGGTTTTAGAAAGGGTGATTGAACTTGGTGACCAAAACAAAACTGTCACTAAAGAAGACCTTCCTTATATCATCTCCGATATCACTGGCGAAAATTTAGAAGCTAGTTTTCGTATCGAAACTTGCACTGTGACAAGCGGGCTCGGTGTGAAACCCAAGGCCGAAGTAAAGGTCAATTACCAAGGAAAGTATTTTGAAGCGAGTGGTGAAGGCGACGGTGGATACGATGCCTTCATGAATGCTTTAGGTAAAATTTTAAAAGAACTCAATATCAAAATTCCAAAACTCTATGACTATGAGGTGAGGATTCCGCCAGGTGGGAATACCAATGCCCTTGTTGAGACCGTCATTACTTGGAAAGGGGATGGAGATACACATCCCATCAGAACGATTGGAATTGACTCTGACCAACAAGTGGCCGCCATAAAAGCCACAGAACGATTATTACATATTTTACTCGGAAACGTATGATTCATTTTCTCATTGTTGGCCTTGGGAATCCAGGGGATAAATACAAGAACACTCGCCATAACATTGGTTTTATGGTTTTGGATGCATTGGCTGCAAGTTTCAACGTTTCGTTTAAAGATTCAAAAAAGTATATGGAAACTACTTATACTTGGGAAGGAGACAAAGTGCATCTTCTCAAACCTCTTGAGTTTATGAATCTTTCTGGAAAATCCACACAAACCCTTGCCAATTTGTATAAAATCCCTCCTTCCCAAATTCTTGTGATCCAAGACGAAGTGGATCTACCTTTCGGTAAGATAAAAAATAAAATTGGAGGCGGAACTGCCGGTCATAATGGACTAAAAGATATAGTCGCAAAGTTGGGTTCACAAGAGTTTCACCGATTGCGATTTGGTGTGGGAAAACCGGAGAAGGGGGGAATGGAAGTGGCCGACTTTGTATTACAAAATTTCAATTCAGAAGAACGCAATCAGTTGGATACTCTCATCAAAGAATCTACTGCCAAAGTAGAGGATTGGATCCGAACCAACCGAAATCTTATCCGTAAAGAGAATGGAACTTAGAATATATTATTTCTTAGATAAGTAAAACTAACGGACATTAAGATAAAAAAATATGACAAAAGAAAAAGAAACTTCCATCAACCTTCGTAACCTAATCTTTCAAACCATTCTTTCGATTGTTATTGTTCTTGTGATTGTATTCGGATTAGCATTTTTTTTTCGCACAGAACTTCTTGGGTTTAGTGAACACTTTGTCCGAATTTTTGGATATTGGGGACTTTTTTTCGGAATGATCCTTTCGGACAGCCTCCCTGCTTTTGTTCCACCCGACGCCTTTCTTATGTTAGCAATCACAGGGGAGATGGATCCACTTTTCACCATCCTTTCTATGTCCTTCGGAAGTATTCTTGGGGGAACTCTTGCTTATTTTATCGGATTGTATCTCATCCCAAAATTTCATTTGGGAAGGCAGATGGTTTTGCACTATGAAGACAAACTCCTTCCTTATCTTCGCAAATACGGTTTTGGGGCTGTGGTTTTAAGTGCTCTTACACCAATTCCGTATTCTTGGATGGCCTATACTGTGGGAACATTTAAGATGCGTTATTCGCTATTTTTGTTTGGTTCCCTCTTTCGTTTTGTTCGTGTCACCGTTTATTTTTACGCTATGTATCTAGGATGGATCACCGGAGGATAGATGTCAGAAGAACGTTTGTTTCCAAAGTCTGTCGATGAAGTTATTTTAGAGAAGGTCAGGTTTTTCTTTTTGCCGGATCGTACTGCTGCCTTTGTCAGAAATTTGGTGGATGGCAAGGTGTCGGAGAGGTCTTTAATCTGTTGCAATTCTGGTTGTGATGTTTGTAATGAAACCATATACAATTGTTATATGGCCGTGAAAAAAGAACTGGAAAATAGTTAAATTGGATTCTCTCTTTTCTCAAAACAAACAAGTTCCCTTAGCCCATGCAGTGCGACCCAAAAATTGGTCCGAGTTTGTGGGCCAAACCCAAGTGGTTCAATCTCTCAAATCCATCCCTAAACCCACCTCTATTCTGTTCTACGGCCCACCAGGCTCTGGCAAAACTACTTTGGCACACCTGCTCACACAAACTTGGAGTTTGGAAAAACGGTATTTGAGTTGTGTGACCAGTGGTTTGAAAGAAGTGAGAGAGGTTTTAGAGGAAGCCAAACGCCGAGGAACTATTGTTTTGTTTTTAGATGAGATCCATCGTTTCTCTTCCTCACAACAAGATGCACTTCTGTCTGCAGTAGAAGAAGGGGAAATTATTTTAATTGCGGCGACCACAGAAAACCCTAGTTTTCGTGTGAATAAAGCTCTTCTTTCCCGAATGCTTGTGTATCGGCTCACCTCTCTCTCCGAGGCAGACGAAAACTTTATTTTTGAATCCTGCTTAACCAAACTAAATCACAAACGAACTTTCCCAGAAGATTTAAAAAAAGAACTTTTCCGTAGAAGTTCTGGGGATGCGAGAAAACTTCTGGGGTATTTGGAACGTATCTTAAATGCTACGGAAGAAACTGACAAGATCACCGAATCAAAGTTAGCTGAAATTTTGGGTGAAAATGTTATTTTTTATGACAAAAATAGTGAAAGCCATTATGATATTATCTCTGCCTTTATCAAATCCCTTCGAGGAAGTGATCCTGATGCCGCACTATTTTATTTGGCGCTGATGATCGAAGGGGGAGAAGACCCACTTTTTATAGCGAGAAGGCTTGTGATTTTTGCGAGTGAAGATGTGGGGAATGCTAGTGTCCATGCCCTTCCTCTCGCTATTGCCACTTGGCAGGCAGTGGAAAGAGTGGGGATGCCAGAAGGAAGGATCCCTTTGGGGCAATGTACAACTTTTCTTGCATCGGCTCCAAAATCTAATGCTAGTTATTTGGCGATTGACAAGGCACTACAACTTGTCAGAGAAAGGAAAAGAGAATTCCAAATTCCAAACCATTTGCGAAATGCACCTACTGCCACTCATAAAAAAGAAGGGGCAGGTAAAGATTACCAGTACCCGCATGACTATCCTGAACATTTTGTTCGGGAAAAATACTTTCCTGATTCTTTTTATCCAAATCCCCCTCAGTTTTATGAACCAACAAACCAAGGAATGGAGAAGAATCTAAAAGACCAGTTGCGAAAACTCTGGGGCGAAAAGAAGTAAAACCGTCGCAACATTATTCCAATAGAAGTTTTCTTTTTTGTTTGGCATGAACATGTTCAATCCGCGCCAGATACTTTTCTAATTTTTCCAATTGGATTTTGTCTGTTGTGGATTCGATGGCAAAGTCTAAAAATTCCTTCGCCTTTTCGAACTCTCCCTTTTTACCATACAATACAGCCAAATGAGTTGTATTTTTTAGATTTTGCGGTTCTCGAAGGATGAGTCTTTCTGAATATTCAATTGCCTTGTTTATTTTCCCTAACTTTTGATACGCAAAGGATAAGGATAACAGTATATGATTGCTATCTGCTTTTAAAGATAAATACTCTTCCCCATATTTTATGGCTTGTTCATACTCCTTATTTGCAATTCTAAATTTTACCAAACTTTGTAAAACTTCTAAGTTACGGTCATTCAGTTCATAAGCACTTTCTAAAAGAGTTTGTGCTGCTATTAAGTTTCCTTTTCGAATTTCTTGTTTGAATTTGGTGATTTGTTCTAAACCTTCTTGGTTTAGAATGTTTATTTCGTGGTTCTCTGTCTCCGGACTAAATTCCAATCGAAAAAGGGACAAATCGTCCGTAAGGTCACCTGTTTGTTGGATGGAGCGAACAATTCCCGAAAGATCTCCTTCTCTCCTTCTTACATGCTCTAAAAATAACTTTTCATCTGTATTGAGAAAATGTTCTCCGCTGCAAGCACCATGAACTAAGATATCATCTTTTCCATCTGATCCACCAAAGAGAACATCTCCTTTTTGTAATTGAAAAATATTAATCGCAAATCGTTCTTGGGGAAGGGTGGCACCAATTTTAAGATAACTGTATTTAGTTTTGATAAAACTGGCAATTCCATCCCTATATAAAATTATATGCGGGTGTTCTGCATTTACGAAATACAATAAACCCGACTTATCTTCTACCAAACCAAGAATTAGTGACACAAGCATGGTATAATCAAAACTTTCGAATGTTTTGTTTAGTTCATCAAATACTTCACGTAACCACTGTTCGGGATATCTGGTTTGGTATTCTTCTCTGTTTTTTGTCCTTTCTATAATAGAGCGAAATACAGCTCCGAGTACCAAAGCTCCAGCAGCACCTTGGAGAGATTTACCCATAGCATCTGCATTGATAAAGACAGTGTGTTTTTTTCCTCGTAAGAGGATCGTATGAGCTACAGAAAGATCTCCACCAATTTCTCCCTGTTTCCCTTGGAACGAAAATTCCTTCTTTTGTTTGGTTAAAAACTCAATTTTAACATTTGTACTTTCGATTGTTGTTCCCCCCAAAGGTTTCACAAGTAGAGAAGTTAAATAATAATCTCCATCTTGGTGGAGTTTGATTTTTTTGAGTTCTTCAGCCGCTTCTCTCTTTTCAATTTCATAAGCGATACTTCGGCTCATCACCTCAATCACTTCTATAAAATGATTTTCAATCGGGATTCCTCCCACTTCTTCAGAGAAAAATCCGATGGATCCTTCCACTTTACCATCAATGAGAATAGGAACTTCGATGGATTTTACGAATCCTAACTCTTTAAAAAACGGAGTTTTTTGTAGGTTTTCTTCCGAAGAAAAAATATCTTCATAGAAAACTGTTTTCCTAGTTTGATTTGCTTTCGAAAAAAATGTATCAACCACTCGAAAACTATCTCCCTGTTCCAGTCCTTTTGTATCTCCTTCAACTTTTAAAATTTTGTATTTGTCTTGTTTGACCTGGCTTATGATCCCCACAGGAAAATGGAATAACTGTAATCCAGTTTTGAGATAACCTGAAAATAAATCTTCAATGGATTCGAAATGGGAAGTTGTTAACCTGTGAATTTCTTTTAGGGAATGACTGAGTGCATATACAGATTCGATAGCATGAGAAATATATGTATCAGATTTTCGTCTCTCCAATTCCTGCGCCGTTCTTACAGAGAGTAATTCTAAAATTCGAATCACTCGGTCGAGATGTGGGATTTGTTTTCGATTGAGAATGGCGATGACTCCAATGATTTCTCCCGATCTAGATTTCAAAGGATACCCTAGATAATGACCTCCTTTGACAGATAAAACTGATTCGAAACCTGGATACCGATCTTCCAGGCTTAAGGTATGGAAAAAAGACTTTGATTCGATGACTTCAGAACAAGGAGCAATTTTGCCATTATAAGATTTGGGTGCAGAGAGTTCCCCCAAATGAACCAAAGCCATAGTTTGAAATTGGGAGGTTTCTTTTTTCCACTCTGCTATCCAAACAGTTGATAGGTGGAAGACATGGGCAAGCCTTAACACCCGGGTTTGGAAAAAATCGCCAGAAGCGGGAGATAAAATGACAGAAGAGAGAGAATCTAAAATCTCATGGGACTCTCTGGAAATTTCGTAGGGGTTGTAACTGGGTCTAGTTTCTGTAAACATGGCCTCACTCCTTTCTGAATAGGAAAGGAGTTCCTTGGGATCGAGGCAAGGTCAAATTCACTATTGCAGATGAATAGTTCGCTATAGCGTATATCTGCTTGTGTAAATGGCAAAGATTCTAATGAAAAGTCGGTAGCGGTAAGAAAATACTCGCTCTCCTCGTGGATAGTGGGTTGCCTTCTGTGGTTACTTTTCCTTTTACTTCCAGTTTCCATTCCTAACCCTGATCATTTTCCCGACGTGATTCTTGGTCAGGGAGGTGGAGAGCAAAGTAGCGACGGATCGGTTTTTCCTTGAGAGCCATTCTCAAATCTAATGTTTTTCTGAGCCTTGAATGATAAAAATGGTCTGAAAATAATCTCGCCTTGACAATTCAAAATAAGGATGAGATCATTCAAGGAATGGGTTCTGCTCCAGATAGTTTCGCACCAATCCTTCTACAACTTTTGCTCGGAGTCGGTTTCTCTGCTCTGATCTTGACCCTTGCCTTCCTCATCAACCCGAAGAAAAAATCGAAACCTCAAGACACATTTGAGTGTGGCGTAACTTATTATGGTGATGCCCGAGGACTCTTCAACATTAAGTTCTACCTTGTTGCTGTCCTTTTCATCCTCTTCGATATTGAAGCCGTATTTTTATATCCTTGGGCTGTGAACTTAATCAGTTTCAAAGAAGCAGGGCTTGGAACCTTCTTCCTTGTAGAAATGTTTTTCTTTTTACTCATACTCGTTGTCGGTCTATACTATATATGGAAAAAGGGAGCACTGGAATGGGATTAACAGAAACACTATCCAAACCTGGAGAGATGTTTGGCGATATGTTTCAAGTCGCAACACTCGACAATGTAGTTCAGTGGGGACAAAGTTTTTCTTTATGGCCATACCCTTTTGCCACTGCTTGTTGTGGAATCGAATACATGAGTACAGCTTGTGCTGATTATGATATCGCTCGTTTCGGAGCAGAACGTCCTTCTTTTTCCCCACGCCAAGCAGATATGATTTTGGTACTCGGAACCATTACTTATAAAATGGCTCCCGTATTACGCCAAATATACGATCAGTTGGCGGAACCAAAATTTGTTATCTCTGTTGGTGCTTGTGCCTCTTCTGGGGGAATGTTTCACACCTACGGTGTGTTACAGGGTGTGGACCGTATTCTTCCCGTGGATGTATATGTTCCTGGTTGTCCGCCAAGACCGGAAGCTCTTCTTGATGCCCTTGTCAAATTGCAAAAGAAAGTGCAAGGCCAAGGATTGGAAGCAAGACGCCAAGAAGTGATGAGAAAAATCGAAGAAATCAACGAACGCAACAAACCTCTCGTAGTCGCATGAAAGAAACAATTACTGAATACATAAACTCACGGTTTTCTGATGTATTACTCCCGCAAAGGGACATAAACACCAATTTACTCTATTTTAGCATACAAAAAGAAGCACTTCCCACCGTGGTACAAACGTTAAAGGATCATCCCGAGTTTGCCTTCACTTATTTGAATGACCTAACTTCTGTGGATTGGCTTGGAAAACGAGAACCAAGATTCGAAATGATTTATCTACTTCGTTCTCCGAAAAACAAACACTTTCGTTTGCAACTCCGAGTTCCCGTGGGCGAAGGGGAAGAGGTGCCGAGTTTAGCGGGTATTTTTCCTGCAGCCAATTGGCCAGAAAGGGAAGTATATGACCTAATGGGAATTCCCTTCTCTAGTCATCCGCAAATGGAACGTCTGATTATGCCGGACAACTTTATCGGCCATCCACTTCGTAAGGATTATCCATTAGAAGGCCCCGGCCAAGATTATCTTATCGAAGACTTACTCACCATTCATGTGAGCGAGGATATTGCCGGTTAGGCGGTAGGGAATCATTATGGTAATGTACGAAAAAACAGCCGAACACTTTGGTAAAAAATTTAAAGACTTACCCGAAGGCCATCTTCTTGTCAACCTCGGGCCAAGCCATCCTGCCACACATGGAATTTTACAAAACGTAATCCAAATTGATGGAGAACGTGTTGTTGACACAGAATCGGTAATTGGTTATGTCCATCGTTGTTTTGAAAAACTAGGTGAACGATACGATTATAACCAATTCTTAGTTTGTACGGATCGTATGAACTATGTATCCACTCCACTGAATAATATTGGATGGATTCTTACAGTCGAAAAGATGATGCAGATCCAAGTTCCTGACCGTGTGACATATGTGCGTATGATCATTTCGGAACTCTCTAGGATCATGGACCATATTATTTGTAACGGAATTATGGGTGTGGATCTTGGGGCCTTTTCTGGTCTTTTACATTTATTCCATCATAGAGAAAATATTTACCAAATTTTAGAAAAACTAACAGGCGCTCGGTTGACTACAACGTTTTGCCGAGTTGGTGGAATGGAGAGGGACATCTACCCTGAATTCCAAACAGAAATCAAAACCATCATCAAAGGTCTAAAACCTGCATTGGATGAATTTGAACAACTTCTCATTCGCAATAAAATATTTAATGAAAGAACCGCAGGGATCGGTGGGCTGTCTGCTGAAAGAGCCATTGCTTACGGATTTTCTGGTCCGAACCTTCGGGCAGCAGGAGTTCCTTGGGACGTTCGAAAAGACGATCCTTATATGTTTTATGACAAAGTGGATTTTGATATTCCCGTTGGTGGGGACGGCTCGGCCTTAGACCGAACTCTTGTCCGTATGGAAGAGATGCGCCAGTCCATGCGCATCATCGAACAACTGATAGATGGAATTCCTGAAGGTCCATACCATGCTGATGTTCCGCACACCTTCCTCCCCCCGAAGGACAGAGTATACCATAATATGGAAGAACTCATTTACCATTTCAAAATCATTATGCATGGCGTGAAGGTTCCTCCCGGGGAATACTATATGTCGACGGAAGCCGCCAATGGAGAACTCGGATTCTATGTGGTATCGGAAGGAGAAAAATCTCCTTGGCGAGTCCATGTAAGACGCCCTTGTTTTTGGTATTACCAGGCATTTCCTGAACTAGTCAAAGGTGGGTTACTTGCTGATACAATTGCCACTATGTCTTCACTCAATGTCATTGCAGGGGAGTTAGATTGTTAATGGCTTATCAATTTTCACAAGATTCCGAAAAAAGATTCCAAAGGTTGATCCCGCAGTTCCCAAGTAAACGTTCGTTAATTCTACCATGTCTTTTTTTGTTACAAGCTGACAAGGGTTTTGTGGACCAGGAAGGAATGTCCTACATTGCCGAACGTATTGGCGCACCCGTTTCTCTCGCACAAGTGCATGGGGTAGCTACCTTTTACACCATGTACAATAAAAAACCCGTAGGTAAGTTCCATATCCAAATTTGTGGAAACATTTCTTGTTATCTCTCGGGATCTGATTCCATCACGGAACATGTATGTTCTAAATTGGGAATTGAAGCCGGCGAAACCACAAAAGACAAAAAATTCACTGTGGATGAAGTGCAGTGTCTCGGTGCTTGTGAGTTTGGTCCTGTGGCACAAATCAACGATAAATATTATGAAAACCTTACTCCAGAGATCATAGAAAACATCCTCTCTGAATTGGACAAGCAGGTATAAGATGGGACTAAAGAACCTACTCACAACTCATATTGGTGCCCCTGATTCCCATACCTTAAACCATTACCGTTCTGTTGGGGGGTATGAAAGCCAAAAAAAAGCCCTCTCTGAGATGACCGCCGAACAAATCGTAAACGATGTGAAGAACTCTGGGCTTCGTGGTCGTGGTGGTGCTGGTTTTCCTACGGGAAACAAATGGGGATTCATTCCCAAAACAGACAAACCTAAGTATTTAATTTGTAATGGGGATGAGGGAGAACCGGGAACATTCAAAGACCGACTCCTCCTTGAAAAACTTCCTCATATGCTTGTCGAAGGTATGGTCATTGCTGCCAAGGCGATTGATTCCCACCAAGGTTATATTTACATTCGCGGCGAATTTCATAAAGGAATTCGAGTAGTGGAAGAAGCCGTAGAAGAAGCATACAAAGCGGGCCTTCTTGGTAAAAATATTATGGGCCTTGGATATGACTTTGATTTGGCGGTTTACTCCGGTGCCGGTGCTTATATTTGCGGTGAAGAATCAGCACTCATCAATTCCCTTGAGGGAAGGAGGGGCCACCCTCGTTTAAAACCACCATTCCCGGCGGTTTCTGGTCTTTATGCATGCCCCACGGTTGTAAACAACGTCGAAACTTTTTGTAATGTCCCACATATCATTCGTATGACGGGTGAAGAATACAAAAAGATTGGAACAGAAAAATCTCCCGGAACCAGGTTGTTTGCTGTCAGTGGGCACGTGAAAAAACCGGGGATTTATGAAGTCGAAATGGGAACTCCGATGAAGGAACTCATTTATGACATCTGTGGTGGAATCAAAAACGATAAAACTCTAAAAGCTGTGATTCCTGGAGGAAGTTCTTCTCCCATTCTCACAGCAGAAGAAGCAATGACTGCAACTATGGATTATGAATCGATTGCCTCACTTAAATCGATGTTAGGTTCTGGTGCTGTTATCATTCTTTCTGAGGTTGCTGATCTTGTGGAAACCACATACCGATTGGCAGAATTCTATTCTCATGAATCTTGTGGCCAATGTACACCTTGTCGTGAAGGAACACATTGGGTAAAAGACCTTCTTCATAAAATAAAAAATGGAGAGGGAACAGAAAAAGATGTAGAACTCATTTTTTCTTTGTCCAGAAATATGGAAGGGGGAACCACCATTTGTCCGTTAGCGGATGCTTGTGTGATGGCTGTTCGTCCTACCATGACAAAGTTTAAAGGAGAGTTCTCGGCTCGATTGAAAAAGGAAGTGAGCATCTCTCACTAAAGGTCATCGAAACATTATGGACTGGGCTCTATTACTTGCTTGGGGAATTAAAATCCTCTCATTATTTTTTATAATCCTAACTGGTGTAGCTTATTATACACTCGCCGAACGGAAGTTTGCTGGATTCATTCAGGACCGTCCCGGTCCAAACCGTGCCGGCATTTTTGGTCTTTTCCAACCTCTTGCTGACGGAATTAAGTTCATCGCCAAAGAAGAAATTTTTCCCAAAAATGTATCGAAGGGAATGTATCTTTTAGCACCTACAATCTCGATGACCTGTGCGATTATGGCTTGGGCCGTAATTCCTTTCGGGGGAACACTTCCTGCACCAGAATGGTTGGCGGCCCTAACTGGTGTGACTACAATAGATTTACAAATTGCCAATCCCGATTCTGGGGTTTTGTATATGCTTGCCATTTCTTCTCTATCCGTATATGGAATTATGATTGCGGGTTGGTCTAGTAACAATAAATACTCTTTGTTAGGTGGTGTTCGTTCCACGGCGCAGATGATTAGTTACGAACTTCCTATGGGACTTTCCATCGTTGTGATTGTCATTATGACTGGGTCTTTGAAGTTAACAGATATTAGTGATTCCCAAAAGGATATGTGGAACATTTTATCTCCACCTGGGTTTGTTGCTTTTTTTATTTATGTAACTGCTATGTTTGCTGAAACCAACCGTCTCCCTTTTGACTTGGCGGAAGCGGAATCAGAACTTGTTGTGGGTTTTCATACCGAATACGGTGCCTTTAAATTCGCACTCTTCTTTTTGGCTGAGTATATGAATATGATCACCATGTCATGTCTCACCACCTTACTCTTTTTTGGCGGATACAATGTTCCGTTTCAATTGGGAGCAGGTTCTCACTACCAAGCATTTATTGGCCTTGGGTTTTTTATTTTAAAAGTTCTCTTTTTTGCCTTTTTGTTTATCTGGGTTCGTTGGACCCTTCCTCGTTTTCGTTATGACCAGCTCATGAAACTTGGTTGGAAGAAGATGATTCCTTGGGGGCTCTTTGCTGTTATGTTTGCAGCGATTTACACTGTATATTGGAAAGAAGGATGGATGAAATTATTTATATGAACCTAGAATCTTCTCCTTCCTTTTTATTATTTATCTTTTTTGGAACTATCATTGTAATTACGGCTCTTAGTGTCATTTTCCAAAAAAATCCGGTGGTTTCTGCGGTTTCTCTTGTGTTTACCTTCTTCGCCCTCGCAGGGATTTACGGGATTATGGGAGCCCTTTTTATAGCCACAATGCAGGTGTTAGTGTATGCCGGTGCCATTATGGTTTTGATTGTTTTTGTTTTGATGTTACTTTCTCAAAGAACAGAAACCCTTTCCCGATATAGAGAGTATCCCATTCGATTGGTTTTACTTTCTGTTTTCGTTTTTGGTTTTTTCTTTTTATTGTATTCGGCTCTCACTACAGGTGTCCCTCATTCGGACCAAATGGGGAAAGGATATGCACTCACTGAGTATTCTTATCCTATCCAAGGAACGGGTACAGTCAATGTGAAAGGGAATGTGGCAACAGTTGGTGCCTCCACTTATTTAGATTATATACTTCCCTTTGAAATGATATCAATCCTTCTACTTGTGGCCGTTCTTGGCGCGGTGATCCTTGCCAAAAAGCGATTAACAGAAGTAGAACAAACTAAGGATACAGTCCTATGAACCAAATCGTAAACGGCATTCCTATTTCCTACATTCTTGGACTTGCTGGAATTTTGTTTTCCATTGGAGTCCTAGGTGTCCTCATCCGCAGAAACATTGTGATTATTTTTATGTCTGTGGAACTGATTCTAAATTCAGTGAATTTAGTTTTTGTTACATTTTCCAAAGCTCTTTCCCATATTTCTGGTGAGACGATTGTTTTCTTTGTGATGGCAATTGCAGCGGCAGAGGCAGCGGTTGGACTTGCCCTTGTAATTGCCATTTTTCGGCATAAAAAATCCACCAATGTGGATGAACTCCAATCGATGAGATGGTAATCCTATGTTAGATTTATTTCCGTTAGTTGTTCTTCTCCCTCTCCTTGGTTTTTTACATAATGGTCTATTAAAGGATCGGATTCCTCATCGGTTTGCCGGTGCGATTGGAACCTTAGCTGTGTTCATTCCTTTTCTTATCACCTTAGGCGCGTTTAACGAATTTCGTCCTATGGAACGAACGGCTCCCCATTTGGTTCCTGTTTTTGATTGGATTGTGGTTGGAAATTTTAAATCTTCCTTTGGATACCAAATCGACCAACTTTCTCTTTATATGACTCTTATCATCACAGGGATTGGCTCTCTCATCCACCTATATTCTATGGGATATATGAAAGGGAATTTAGGATACAACCGATTCTTTGCCTATTTGAATCTATTTATTTTCTGTATGCTAAACTTGGTGTTAAGTGATAACTTAGTGCTTACTTTCCTTGGTTGGGAAGGGGTGGGGCTTAGTTCTTATTTACTCATTGGCTTTGACTATGACAAAAGTTCGGCAGCAGAAGCTGGGATGAAGGCTTTCATTCTGAACCGAATTGGAGATGTGGGTTTTATTTTAGGAACTGGATTTCTTTTTTGGATTGGGGGAAGTTTACAATACTTAGAATTACAAACTAACTTAAGTGAGATGAGTGAGTTTGCAGGTTACGCCAATATTGTGGCTTTGTTTTTCTTTATTGCTGCTATGGGAAAATCAGCTCAGATCCCACTTTATGTATGGCTTCCCGATGCCATGGCAGGTCCGACTCCTGTATCAGCCCTAATCCATGCAGCCACTATGGTGACTGCGGGTATCTTTCTTATTGCAAGACTCAATTTTGTATTTTTACTCGCACCAGAAACTTCGCTTTTTATCGCCATCATTGGTGCCGTGACAGCGCTTTTTGCGGCAACCATTGGTACCTTACAAAACGATATCAAAAAAATTCTGGCATACTCTACGGTTTCACAGCTTGGTTTTATGTTTCTTGCAATGGGAAGTATGAGTTATGTGGCAGGGCTTTTCCACCTAATGACTCACGCCTTTTTTAAAGCTTTGTTATTTCTTGGTGCCGGTTCTGTAATTCATGCTCTCCATCATGAACAAAATATCAAACAGATGGGAGGGCTCTTTGGTAAAATCAAAATCACTTCCTTTACTTTTTTACTCGGGACTTTAGCCATTGCAGGATTTTTTCCCTTCTCTGGTTTTTTCTCCAAAGATTTGATTTTAGAAAAAGCTTACACTTATGGAGCTTATGGGTCCATCCTTTGGACTATGGGAATCGTTGCGGCCTTTTTTACTTCGTTTTATATGTTCCGACTTGTATTCGTTGTTTTCTTTGGAAAAGACAACACTGATCCGCACCATAAAGTTCATGAATCTCCATGGACTATGACTTTACCTCTGGTTGTTTTGGCAGTTGGTGCGGTGGTTGCCGGGTTTTTACAAACACCTCATTTCTTTTTACATATTGATACTTTAGAAAGATTTTTTGCACCTGTATTAAGCAAAGGTTATGAGTTAGCTTCACTACAAGGAAGTCTCGCCGAACACAAATCTCTAGTTCATGAAGTAGAACTTTCTCTTGCTGGTTTTTCTGTGGCGATTGGAACTGTGGGTCTTGTCCTCGCATATTTTCTTTACCAAAGAAAAGGAACGCAAGTTTCAGAAGAACATACAGGATTTCGAAAGATACTATTTCATAAATACTATATCGATGAAATCTATGATTTTGTTTTTGTTCGTCCCTTTCTTTTTCTTTCCCGGGGAGTGGCTTTTTTTGTGGATATCAAAGTGATCGATCGATTTTTTTTAAGCATCGGGGGAAGTTTTGGAATCATTGCCAACGGCCTTCGTCGGCTCCAGTCAGGTTTTATTGGAGATTATGCTTTGTATGTAGTCATTGGTACATTTTGTATTTTAGTGTATCTGTTAACGAGGGGGTGTAAGGTGCCGGAACAAATTCTTTCCATCATTATCTTTTTACCAATCGTTTCCTCTTTACTCATAGTATTTCAAAAACGAGTAGGGACTGTGGTTGTGATTTCTGCTCTTTCTTCTGCATTCACAACAATTCTTTCTGTGGGTCTTTTTTTCTTTTTTGATTCCTCGCAATCAGGATTACAATTTGTCCACTGGATTCCGGATTGGATTTTATCTGGCAAACTCAGTGTCGACTACCATGTGGGCCTTGATGGAATTTCTCTTCTCCTTTTTGCCCTCACTGCCTTTATGTTTTTTCTTTCGAGTATTGCCTCTTGGTCCAATATTCCAAAAAAAATCAAAGAGTTTCACATTTGTCTGCTCGTTTTAGAAACTGCGGTCCTTGGGGTTTTTGCTGCGGGTAACTTGGTTCTTTACTATGTGTTCTGGGAACTTATGGTATTACCTATGGTTCTTATGATTGGAATTTGGGGCGGGGAAGAGAGAACCAAAGCTGCCCTCAAATACTTTTTATTCTCTATGGCCGGCTCCTTGTTTATGTTAGGTGGTATACTCACCCTTTACTTCAAAACGGGAAAAACCTCTATTGAATCTTTGGCAACAGCGAGTCTCGGAATGTATTCGGAACCGTTGCAATGGTTTTTGTTTTTTAGTTTTTTTCTAGCCTTTGCTATCAAAATTCCTCTTTTTCCATTTCATACATGGATGCCTGATGTTCACACCCAAGCACCTACTGTGGGTTCTGTGGACTTAGCTGGAGTTTTACTTAAGATTGGAGCTTATGGTTTCATTCGGTTTTGTATTCCTTTTTTCCCAGAACCAAGTTTGTTATCACAAAATTGGATACAAATTCTTGCTGTGATTGGTATTGTTTACGGTTCGATGGCTGCTCTAGTCCAAACGGATATCAAACGAATCATTGCTTATAGTTCCTTGTCTCATTTAGGTTTTTGTATATTGGGACTCTTCTCTTTCACGAACGAAGGGGTTGTGGGTGGAATGTTACAAATGGTATCTCATGGTGTTTCCACTGGTATGATCTTTCTTATGATTGGTATGGTCTATGAAAGAGCCCATACAAGAAACATTGCTGAGTTTGGTGGACTTGCCAAACAAATGCCCGTCTTTTCCACTTTCTTTCTGATTGCTATATTGTCTTCTGTGGGCCTTCCCGGAACCAACGGATTTGTGGGTGAGTTTCTCATCCTTATGGGGGCCATCAAATCCAATGTATGGTTAGGTGGAATTGCCGCTACAGGAGTGGTTCTTGGTGCCCTCTACCTTCTTTGGTTTGTCAAACGATTCCTCTTTGGAGTGAGTAAAACCATTCAAGCAAGACCATATAAAGATTTAAGTTTTCGCGAAGTAGGGATTCTATCTCCACTGGTTCTCTTTATCTTTTGGATTGGAATCTACCCAAAACCTTTCTTAGATATTTTACAATCCTCATCGAATGTATATTTGAATTCGGCTTCGATCCAATCCATAGCAGAAAGAAAAGACATACAAAAAGATTTTCTTGGCGGAACTACAAGCCGGCAGTTTTCCGATTATTCTAGTTTGGGAAAAGAGCCACTTTCGTTTGAAGAAAGGTTGGGATCTTTCCAATCGAAATATGCACTTCCTACATTTGTTTCCTTAAAAACAAATCCACCAAATTTGAATGAAAACTTAGACAATTTGGAAAAATCCATTGAGTCTGATTTTGAATTGGAACCAACACCGAAAGAGACAATAGGAAACTAACCCATGTCATATACTCCTTCTTCCAATGACCTAATTGCTATCTCACCCATGCTCATTCTTTGTGGGGTGGCCTTACTCTCTCTTGTGGTTCAATTCCTCATCCCTAAAGAAGAAGACTCCAAACCTTTATGGGTTCTTTCTGTTTTAGGAATTCTTGGAGCCATGTATGCTTTGTATCATACCACTAACTCTCCAGGTTATGGCAAATTCTTCGGGTCACAAATTTCCATTAGTCCTTTGACTGTTTGGCTCAGTGGGATTTATTTGATTGCGGGACTTATCACTCTTCTCATTGCCCCTCCTTTTTTAGCGCAACATAAAACCTTATTCCCTGAGTTCTTTCCTCTCGTACTGTTTTGTTTGTCTGGGATGATGTTTTTAACTTCAGGATATGATTTTATTGTTATCTTTGTGGGTTTAGAAATTTTATCCCTTTCCCTTTATGTGATGATTGGAATGGCGAGAACTTCTGTTTCTTCCTTAGAGAGTGCGATGAAATACTTTTTGCTCGGAACCTTTAGTTCTGGGTTTATGTTACTTGGGATTGCTTTTTTGTATGGTGGATCAGGGACCACAAACTTGGACGGTGCCCTTAGGGGTCTTTTTTTAAAAGGGTATGAATCCAATTTTTCTAAATTAGGATTTGGACTCTTTCTCGTGGGAGTTTCTTTTAAGGCTGCCCTTGTTCCTTTCCACTCCTGGACACCTGATGTTTATGAAGGTGCTCAGACACCGATCACTGGCTTTATGGCTAGTGCGGGGAAAGCATCAGCTCTTGGACTTTTTATTGTATTATTCAATCATATCCCTGTGGGTGAGATTGGGAATTCATGGAAATACCTGATGGGAGTGATTGCTCTTGTTTCCATGACTTGGGGAAACATTGTAGCCCTAAAGCAAGATAATCTCAAACGAATGTTAGCTTATTCGTCAATTTCACACGCAGGTTATATTGTGGCTGGAATTACTTGTGGGGCAGGCCTTGAGGCTTTGTATTATCTCTTTTCCTATTCCCTTTTGAATTTGGCTGCCTTTGCCATCATTTCTTATTTAGAACAAGGAAAACATGAAGTGACTGTCAATGGAATTGCTCATTTAAGCGGCGAACATCCATTAACTGCACTTTCCCTTTCTATTATCTTTTTATCCTTTGCTGGTTTTCCACCCCTAATTGGATTTTGGACCAAACTTTTCCTTTTGCAAAAGATTGCAGAATCGGATTTGTTATTCAACCGGATCCTTCTCTTTGGGGCTGTGGCAAACTCCTGCGTGGCATTCTATTATTACATGAAGATCACCATCCAATCTTATATGAAACAAGAAACAGGATCGGTTGCGGGGGTTCGAGATCTTCCTGCGATGCCGACCTTGGGATTTCTAGTATTTTTACTCAGTGTGTTTTTTGCGGCGGGTTGGCTCTTCTTCCAGCCAGGGGCCCTTCTGTAAATCTGCTATAGCAGAAATAGTTCCAGGATAGCGAAAAACGGATTGATCCATTTTCTGGGATCTAGAGGGTTGTCCATAGGTAGGTAATTTCGTATGGCAACCATTCAAAGAAAGACAGAAACTCTCCAAGATGCAGATGCGATCAAGGCGTTCCTTGTTTCCAAGGGACTTGTGTATGAATTCTATAAAACACCAGAAGCTTTGGATTTAATCCTGGGTCAAAAGGGCTTAAATGATGCCGAAAAAAACGAGGTCCTTTCTGGACTGGAATACCGCTTTGACCAGCTAAAAAAAGAACATAACTACAAAGCCAATGACCTTGTGGTCCTTCATGATGAAGTGCCTGGAATCCAAGACATGTTAGCTAAATTTGATAAACTCCATATCCATACGGATGAAGAAGTGCGTTATATCATTGATGGGAGTGGTATTTTTGGCTTTATCATTGATGGGGAAAGATTTGAAGTTCATGTGGGTAAGGGAGATTTCCTTTCTATCCCAGCCAATACCAACCACTGGTTTACATTGGATAAAAATTTACGGATCAAAGCAGTTCGTTATTTCAAAGACAATTCAGGATGGACTCCTGTGTATGTAGATGAATCTAAAGTATTGATTAACGTTTAATCCAACGCAATTCCAAACCACTCTACAATGAATTGGAGGGTGGTTCTTCCTTGGTAGAAGTTCTCTTCCAAACTGCCCACAAGATCAAAACTTCCATGTTCCGACATGAATTTTTGGAATTCTTCTCCCTTATTCCAAATCATATACTTTAGAGATCCACTTCCAATCAAATGAAACCGAACATGTTTTCCCGCACTGAGAGGTGTTAGGTGGATGGCTTTTGCATTGCGAATCGCAAGTTTGATATCGGGATTCCCTTGTCCAAAGGGTTCTAGGTCCTTCCATTCTTTTAGAAGCCTTTCTCCCATTTCTTCTGCGAGGACAGTAAAGTCTGTGTCAATCGAATGGACGGTGGATCTTTCTTTGTCCTTAGATAACCACTCTTTGGCGGTTGTATACAAAGCGGATTCGAATGCGGGGATTTTGTCGAGTTGGATAGAAAATCCACCAGCTTCCGGATGACCTCCGAAATGCAAAAAATGAGTGGATAAAGATTCTAAAAGTTCCAGAACATTCTCTGACCCGTAGGAACGAATACTTCCTCTCGCATCACCATTGTCAGGTGCTAAAAAGATTGCGGGTTTTTTATACGTGTCCACCATTCTTGTAGCCACAATTCCACTGACACCAGGTTCCATATCTGGTTCGTAACAAAATACAATTTCATTGGTGGTTCGTTCGGGTTTACGTGCAAAATACCTTTCCACTCGGTCCATGTTCCGCTTGGTTCTTTCTTTTCGTTCTTCATTGATGGATAATAACTGTTTGGCTTTTGTTTTAGCATCTTGGGTCGTCTCGGAGAGAAGTAAGGAGACGGCTTCTTCTGTTTTACCCATTCTTCCAGCGGAATTGAGAACAGGGCCAATCGACCAACCTAAATCTTTAGTAGTGATTCCATGCGGATTGAGTTTTAGTTCTTTTAAAAGTTCCGACAGGCCTTTTCTTTTTTTATCACCTACATATAGTTTGGTGAGTGAGTTGAGTGCCAATTTGACAAAATGGCGGTTCTCTCCCGTGAGGGGCATCATATCAGTGATGGTTCCAATCCCAGCAAGATCTGTTTCTTCCTCTAGTCCGGAAAAAAAATCAGGAATCTTCGTACATTGATAGTAGAAGAGTTTTCTTTCTTCATCCACGGGGATGGGGGTGACAAAATCTTCTGGATAAGGGAGAAGGGAATTCTCTTCGAAATCTTTGTTTTCAGTAGATTCTTTGGGAATGATCAAACCATTTTGGAAATAGAAAGTTTCTTTATGACCACTGTCTGGATGAGTTGTTGTTTTTGTATAGGTCTTATTGAACTCATCACTCAATCGAAAAAGAATCGCTGAAACCAGTTTGAACGATAAAACTGCTGTACAGATTTTTTTTTCTGGATACACAGAATCGGTTCTTCTTGGGTTCACCAAGGCACAGTTAGTTGGGATTCGTACAGGCACTTCGTGATGGTCAAGAACTATGACTCGAATCCCAGTTTTTGTAAGTTCTTCAATTTCATCCGCTTGGCTCGAACCAAAATCTAAAGTGACAAGTAGGTCTGGTTTTGCTTTTTTGATTTTAACCAAAGCTTCCTTACAAAGTCCATAAGGATCACTTTCGGAAGAGACCATAACTTCTAAGTTGATATTAGCAAACTCTGGATGAGATTTTAAAAAGAAAGCAAGAAGGCAAGTGGAGCTCACTCCATCCGAATCACGGTCTCCATACAAAAGGATTTTTTTTTCATCTTTTGCAAACTTTAGAATAAGTTCCACGGCATCTAAGAGATCGGGGAGAGAAAAAGGAGAATGAAGACAAGAAAAGTCGGAACTGATAAGTTCCTTGGGATGGATATTACGCAGGCCCTCTCGTTTATCAACTAAGTAACGTAATAAGGGCCTTTTGGAATCAACTTTGGTTCGTACTTCGGCCAGCAGTGGTCCGAAGTGAACCTTTGTTACATGATGCAATTGCCAATAATTTTGGAACCGAATTCTACTTCGAGTCCCGGTGTTTTGATATCACCAACGACCTTACCATTTTTTTTAAGTTCCACTTTCTCTTTAGCGTCTACGTTTCCTTTGAGGTTTCCGTGAACCACTAGGCTTCCTACTTCTACGTCGGCTTCTACATCACCAGTTTCATCGATGATGAGTTTTCCTTGGGATGTGATTGTGCCTTTGAATTGCCCTTTGATTTTTAAAGTTTGGTTGAAGGAAAGGGTTCCGCGAAACGTGATGTCGTCGCTAATAATGGTGTCTATAGATTCGTCTTTCATCGGTAGGGATAGTCTTGTGTGATCCTTGAGTTTTGGCAACTCTATCGCATTTGTAACGAAAAGGAAATGGAAAAAAGTTCATATTTTCTAGTGTTTTCTCTTGTGTCTCCACTTCAATTCTTGAACCTGGGTCTCAAGAGTAGAAAAAATAGTGAAAATTAGACGCTTCTGGAAGTCAGGGTTCATCCTACTTTTAGCGGTTTTCATCAATCTGAATCTGGTCGATGACCGGTTTGTTTCTCCTCTCGAAGATTTGGATTTTCAATACCAATCCTACGAGTTGGAAGAAACGACTCGTGTGCTTACTTCCTCAAAAGAATCCAACCAAGTTTTAAAATTGGTTCCTTCTCGCAGGGAACAGTCCCTTGTGAAGATTTCTGTCCTGCGTTGGTCAACCATTTCCACAGAACCTGTCTTTTTTACTGAAATTCCTATCTTATTTCACTTTCTTTACCTCCCACCTCCTTTTTTGGCTTAATCGTTGCATGTAGATTAGTCTAGTAGTAGAGCCCAAGTTTGGCCTCTGCAATGTGTTTAATTTGAAATAGGAATTATGTTAGAAAAAATCATTCAGTTTTCCATTCACAAACGAGCCACAGTTCTCGTTTTGACAGCAGTACTTACCATTGTTGGTTTTTATAATGCGCTTCATCTTTCTATTGATGCCATTCCGGATGTAACCAACGTCCAGGTGTCAGCTGTGACTTCTGTCCCTGGTCTTTCACCACTGGAAGTGGAACAATTTATCACTTATCCCATCGAACTTGAGTTTAACGGGATGCCTAAGGTTACCGAAATTCGTTCGATCTCAAGAACGGGAGTAAGTTCTGTTACTGTTATCTTTGAAGATGGAACAGATATCTATTTTGCAAGGCAACTTGTAAACGAAAGGTTAAAACAAGCAGAGAGCTTTATTCCCAAATCTTACGGAAGACCGGAACTTTCACCAATCGCCACTGGTCTTGGCGATATTTATGAATTCACTTTGGTTTCCGAAAGCCATACTCCCGAAGAACTCCGAACCGTTATGGAATGGGAGGTCGCAAGACAACTCCGTTCGGTTAAGGGAATCATTGATGTGAATGTTGTGGGAGGGGATGCCAAACAGTTTCAAATCAAAATTGACCCCAAACGTTTGTTATCTCATAATCTGACACTTTCTCATATCACAGAAGCTCTGGAAGGTGCCAACGTCAACCTGGGTGGTGGCTACATCCAAAAAGGGGAAGAACAGTTTGTGATTCGGGGCGAAAGCCAATTTAAGTCCATCGATGATATCTCAAGACTTTCTGTTCGTACCTCAAGAGATGGAATTCCACTCACTCTCGGTCAAATTGCAAGAGTAGAGACGGGACCGGCCCTTCGTTTTGGACTCAGCACCATGAATGGCAAACGTGAAGTAGTCAGTGGGACTGCCATGATGTTACTCGGCAGTAACTCCCTTCAAGTGGTGAGCCGAGTGAAAGAGAAGATGAAAGAAATTGAAGCCCGACTTCCACCAGGGATGAAAATCCAAGTGTATTATGATCGGTCTGAATTCATTGGCCGAACTCTTTCTACTGTATTTACGAACTTAGTTGAAGCGGCCATCATTGTACTCGTTTGTTTGATTTTGACATTAGGAACGGTGAAGGGAGCCTTTGCTGTCGCGTTAGCGATTCCCGTTTCCATGATGGTTGCCACCATTCTTATGAATGCGTTTGGGATTGTGGGAAACTTGATGTCACTAGGAGCTCTTGACTTTGGTCTTCTTGTGGATGGTTCCATTGTGATGTTGGAATCTACCCTGCATGGATTTTTACTTCGTAAAAGTTTTCTCCTGTCGAAGACATCGGCCCAGGACATGGAAGATGGGATGGAAGAAGTTATCATGGAGTCTTGTATCAAAGTGGTAAGGGCTTCTGCTTTTAGTGTGGGAATTATTTTACTCGTATATTTACCACTGATGACTCTGGAAGGTGTGGAAGGAAGAATGTTCCGTCCGATGGCGATCACCGTAGCTTTTGCGTTAGGTGCGGCACTTCTATATTCCATTACCACATTTCCGGCCCTCATGTCGTATATTTACAAAAAGCCGATTTTACATGAATCTGCTTTTTGGCATAAGTTCCAATTGAAATATGCGGAAGTTCTCACCTATGGGATGAAATTTAAACGCCAGTTTACTTATGCGGGAATTGGTGTTGTGTTGTTGTCCTTTGCTCTTGCTTCCACACTCGGATCGGAATTTTTACCAAGGATCGATGAAGGGGAGATTGCCATTGATATCAAACGCCTTCCTTCCACTGCTATCAATCATTCGCGTGACTTAAACTTGGAGATGGAAAAGGTAATTTTAAAATTCCCTGAGGCAGTGAGTGTTGTTTCCAAACAAGGCCGGGGAGAGTCCGCCGCAGAACCCATTGGTTCAGAAGAGGGCGAGATGATGGTCAAACTTAAACCCCGCAAAGAATGGGTTTCGGCAAAAGACCGAGAGGAGCTTATGGAAGTGATGAAAAACTCTGTGAACAAAAATGTTCCATCGTCTTACATCAGTTTGTCGCAACCTATTGAGAACCGCGTCAATGCCCTGTTATCCGGTTCCAAAGCCGATATCGTAATTAAAATTTACGGTGATGATTTAAAATCATTAAAGTCCATTGCTGATAATTATGCTTCCAAAATCAAAAAAATCCAAGGAGCTGCCGATCTACGGGTCCAGAAACTCCTCGGTCTTCCTTTACTTGAGATCAAAATGAATCGGGGAAATATGGCTCGTTATGGGGTTCGGGCTGAAGAAGTGCTCACCACTATTGAAACTCTCCGTGTGGGTGCCAATGCTGGAAAAGTTTACGAAGGTTACAAACGATTTGATCTCATTGTTCGTTTGGATGCCGATGTGACCGATATTGGGGTCATTGAAAACGTTCCCGTCATGACTGACTTAGGGGGAACGGTTCCACTTGGACAAGTAACAGACATTATGATGACAGAAGGGCCGGCCGCTTTGTATCACGAAGGTCTGAAACGTAGGATTCTCGTGGAAGTAAACGTTCGTGGGCGAGATATGATTGGATTTGTGAATGATGTGCAAGCCGCCACCCAGTCGATTGAATCAGGTCTTCCCCAAGGGTATTATGTGGATTGGGGTGGGCAGTTTGAAAACTTCACTCGTGCGAAAAACCGATTGGCCATTGTGATCCCGATTGCGGGAGCCATTATTTTTGCGATGCTCTTTATTGCCTTTGGAAGTGTCTATTATGCATTGGGAGTTTTTATCTTAGTGCCATTGTCACTTTCTGGGGGAATTTTATCTCTTGTGATTCGGGGTCTTCCCTTTTCGATTCCTGCAGGGGTTGGGTTTATTGCCGCTGCCGGTATATCTGTGTTAAACGGAGTGGTCTATGCTTCGGCTTTAAAGGACCAATTGAAAGTCACAAGAGATCCTTCCATTGCGGTCGTGGAGGCTGCGGTTTATACACTCCGGGCAGTAGCCACAACGGAACTTGTAGCCATCATTGGATTTTTACCAATGGCCATTGCCTCTAGCGCAGGGGCCGAAGTCCAAAGACCACTGGCAACGGTGGTAATGGGTGGGGTTCTTGTTGCGACCATTCTATCTCGTTTTCTTCTTCCAATTGCGTTTGAGTTTTTAGTGAAACTCGCACAAAGACAAGAGATCCGACAAATGGAAAGGGAACGTAAAATGAATGATTACTTTGTAGAAGAGATGAGAAAATACAAAGCCTCTGAATTCCAGAGTTCTCATAGTCACTCACACCATGAAGAAACAGAACGTCATGATTTTCATAACGAAGATGATTCCAAAACAAACAAACAAAATCAAAAATCTAAAAAAAAGAGGTCTTAAATGAAACCGAATTATTACGTAGCGCACCCTTGGCATGGATTGGAACTGGGACCAAAAGCTCCCGATGAGTTAGATGTATTCATTGAACTCACTCCACAAGACACAGTAAAATATGAGATCGATAAAGCATCGGGATTCATTCGTGTAGACAGACCTCAAAAATATAGCAACCGTTCCCCGACTCTGTATGGATTTATTCCAAGAACTTTTTCCGGGGAAGCTTCTGGAAAACATTGTTCGGATGTAGTCGGAAGACCAGACATCATTGGTGATGGAGATCCTATCGACATTTGTGTTCTCAGCGTGAATCCCATCACTCATGGAAATATGATTCTAACAGTGATTCCTATTGGTGGACTTCGAATGATCGATAAAGGGGAAGCGGATGACAAAATAGTCGCGGTTCTTAAAGGGGACGAAGTGTTCGGTCAAATCAAAGATATTTCTGAGGTTCCGAAAGCTCTTATCAATAAACTCCACCATTACTTTTTAACTTACAAACTGGATCCGAACTCTCCTTCTACAGGAACCGTTGAAATCACAGAAGTGTATGACCGGGTCGAAGCAATCAAAGTCATCCAGTTTGGAATTGAAGACTATATAAAGAAATTTGTAACTGTATGAAATATGTCAGGAAGTTTTCGATTTTTATACTTTTAGGGATCAGTTCAGTCCCCGTTTTTTCGAAAGAAAAAGCAGTGTATGAACTGCATTCTAAAGAAGAATTGTTTTTCCTTGGTGAAGATTCTAGGGCACAAGATTCGAAAGAAAAATGGAACTTGGATGAATTAGAGGATTTTGCTGTTACAAGTAATCCTCTTTACCTTCGTGAAAAACAAAATATCGGTATGGCTAGGGGAGATGTAATCACTGCAAGTTTGTATTATAACCCGATTATGAACATGCAACAGCAGTTTATAGGAGCTTCTGCCAATGCGGCAACAGGTAGACCGGAAACTTCCTTTATCTATAATCAACCCTTTGATATGAGTGGGGTGATTCCTCAACGAGAAAAAGTCGCCAAACAAGAGTTTTTGGGAACTATTGCTAGTTTCCGGGACTTTGATCGTCTTTTCCGTTTGCGCCTCAGGCAGAACTTTTGGACTTATCTCTACGTAACAGAGCAGATCAATTACCAAAAAGAATTTTTGGAAAACTACCAAGACCTTTTGGATCTTACGAAACTAAGAGCCGAAAAAGGTGATATTTCCTTTTTGGAATATGACCGTTTAGCATTGGAACGCGTACAAATTGAACGGGAATATCGGAACGCACGGATTTTACGGGCTCAAGTGGTGAAAAATTTGAGGATTCTTATTGGAATCTCTGATATGAATTCTCCTTTGAGTATCAAAGGAAGGCTTGAATTTATATCCACTCGTGAATTTGGAATCGACCTAAACGATTTTGATATTGAAGAAAGGCCGGACTTAGTTGCTTTGAAAATTCGCCAACAAAGAGAACGAATGAATATCGAACTAAAAAAACGAGAAATCATTCCTCCTCTGACACTCGGTGTGGAGTTTTTAAACAAAGGAAATGAAAATGTTACGGGTATTTATGCGGCAACACCTCTTCCTTTATTTGATCGAAAACAAGGGGAAATTTTAAAATCAGAAGAGTCTTATAAAAAACTAGGATTCGATGTAGATGCCAAACGAAATGAAATCATGTCAGAGATTTCTGCGGCGATCAAAGAGTTACAAGCTCGTGAATCTCAATTATTGGATTACCAAAAGATGGGACTTCTTGAAAAGAACAAAGAAGTTCAAGAAAAGTCGAGGCTTGCCTACATTCGCGGTGCATCCAATTTAGTAACCTTTTTGGAAGCTGAGAAAAACTATCTCAGTGTCCTTCGGAGTTATTATGAAATCATTTATCTCTATTACAATGCATTGGAAGGATACAAGGCTTCTATCGGAAAGATGGATAGCTCGGAGTTTTAAATTTATATGAAAACAGAATTCAATTTAAAGAATATTAGATCTTTAAGTATACTGGTGCTTGTTGCAAGTGTAGCATACTTCGGGTATTCCAAGTTTTTTGGTGCAGGTAAAAAAACAGAAGCACTGACTGATGATAAGTCAAAGTTCATGATCTCGCAAGAAATTCAAAAGAATCATCCGTTTTCGATTGTCTACTTGGAAGAAAAAGCCCTGGAAGAAGAACTCCAACTTCCTGGAACTGTTTCTTATGATATGAATAGTGTGGCCAAAGTAGGGTCTCGTGTTAGCGGACGAATTGTACAAGTATTTGTGAAGGAGGGGGAACACGTAAAAAAAAGCACAGCTCTTGCCTCCATCCAATCAGTGGAACTTGGAACCACAGAAGCCAATTATTTAAAAGCAAGGGCGAGACTCGAGGCACTGAAAGTGCAAGCCGATAGAGCCAAAGATTTGTATGAAAGAAAGGTAACGTCTGCAAAAGAATATGAAATGTCTCTTATGGATTATAAATCTGTAAAAGCAGAAATGGAAACCTCAAGAAATGCTTTGGAAAATTTAGGCCTTAATGATGCCGAAATTACCAATCTTGAAGGTGGAAAATACAATTCCAAAAACTTATACATCAGAACTCCCATTTCAGGAACAGTGACGGAAAGAGAAGCTATCATTGGTCAGGCGGTTAATGCTCGGGATAATTTATTTACTGTTGCCGATTTAAGTGTCCTTTGGATCAATCTGGAAGTATACGAAAAAGATTTAGCCTCCATTCGCGTAGGGAACGAAGCTAAAGTCATTCCGATTGGTTCTAAAGATGAGTCTTTAAAGGCTGTGGTATCTCACGTAGGAGATGTGATTGATCCCATTAAGAAAACAGCAGAGATACGGTTGGAAGTTAGAAATTCGAAAGGTAGGCTTCGCCCGGGACAAAGTGTCACAGCAACCGTCGTTGGTGCTATGGTCGAATCTTCGGTAAACAAAGCGAAGGTGATCCCGGCTGAATGTATCCATAAAATCGAAGGGGAGAATTATATCTTTGTTCGTAATGGGGACGGATCGTTCTCTGCTAAAAAAATTGGAGTGGGGAAAACTTATGACAATTGGGTGGAGATTACGAATGGTGTAGAATCAGGGGAAGCCATAGTAGAAGAAGGAAGTTTTGTTTTGAAAAGCGAGTATTTAAAGTTATAACGCCTAGTTTTTTGTTGACATAACGCCCATTTCCTAGTTATCTGTTTAGTATGAAAGACCTCACGGAAAAACAAGAATTTGTCCTACAATACATTTCGGGCACGGTCCGCGAGAAGGGGTTCCCACCCACCATCCGTGAGATTGGGGACCAGTTTGGAATTACGGCTAAGGGTGCTTATGATCATCTTAAGGCCATCGAAAAAAAAGGTTATATTCGTACTTCCAAAAACCAAAGCCGTGCTATCGAACTCTTGAAAGGGAATGGGGACGAAGCACTTCTCGTTCGCGCCTCTGGTATCCCTCTCCTTGGTCAAGTAGCTGCGGGTTCACCCATCCTTGCTGAAGAAAATATCGAAGAATACATTGCTGTCCCAGAAGACCTGGCAACCAAACCTGGCACCTTCGCCTTACGAGTGAAGGGAGATTCCATGGTGGAAGCTGGGATTAGTGACGGCGACATTGCCATCATCCAAAAAAAAGACACAGCAAGGAATGGGGAGATCGTTGTCGCTATGATTGAAAACGAGGCTACTTTAAAGGTTTTTTATAAGGAGCCAGATATGATCCGTTTGGAACCAAGGAACGTGAAACTAAAACCCATCCGTACCAAAAAGGCTACGATAATTGGGAAACTAATCGGACTCTATCGCATTTACTGATTGACCAAACCCTGGTTGGGAGTGAGTTTAGAAGGGATGTCGAAACATCTCTTCTCTTTCCCAAC
This sequence comes from Leptospira wolbachii serovar Codice str. CDC, assembly GCF_000332515.2. Classification (NCBI taxonomy): domain Bacteria; kingdom Pseudomonadati; phylum Spirochaetota; class Leptospiria; order Leptospirales; family Leptospiraceae; genus Leptospira; species Leptospira wolbachii. The sequence goes on along the minus strand of NZ_AOGZ02000014.1, from coordinate 502,672 downwards.
ATTTCTTATCCTTTCCCTTCTCCTCTCTTGCGCTCCCAAAAAACAAGAAATTGATGCCTATGATTTAAAACGTGTCTTGGAACGGTTTGCACAAAATCGGATCCAAACCGGTCTTATGGCAGATACCAAAAGGCCAACACCCACTGACATTGCACTTTTTGAAGAGGCATGTGAAGTCTACCGATTGTCCATCCCTGAAGCCAAAGAAATGTTAAAAAAAGAAAACAAAGCCCTCTACGAGTCAATTTATGGAAATGAATAAAATCAAAATATCAGAACGTCTGATTTGGGGAAGTATAACCTTCTGTTTGGCGATCCTTGTTTTCATTGTTAGTACGGAGAAAGTGAAAGCCATCTCCACCGATGGGGAAAAATACTTACAGATTCTTCATGAAGTGGTTTCTTATATTGAAAACGATTATGTTGACCCACAAGATGAAAAAAAAATCTATACGGGAGCAATCCTTGGAGCCTTACAAAGTTTAGGTGATCCGCACACAAGATTTTTAGATACTGATGAATTTGGTGAATTACAAAATGAAACCAAAGGAAGTTTCGGCGGAATCGGTGTGGAGATCAGTTTTCAAGAAAATGCATTTATCATTGTGGCTCCCATCGAAGGAACTCCTGCTTGGAAGGCGGGTCTCCAACCCCAAGACAAAATCACCGAGATCAACGGAAAAAGTACAAAGTCTGTTTCCCTATCGGAATCCATCGCCATGATGCGAGGAGAAGTGGGCTCCTCTATCTCAATGAAGATCGAAAGAAAAGGAATCAAAGATCCTTTTGTAGTAAATTTAGTCAGAGAACTCATTCAAATTCGTTATGTAAGGTCCCATTATCTTCCAGAAACAGAAACTGGTTATATCAAACTCGTGCAGTTTATGGGAAAAGAAACCACCGCTAAAGAATTTGCGGCAGCTGTTACCGCGATGAAGGAAGCCGGTGCCAAAAAACTGGTGATCGATCTGCGAATGAATCCCGGTGGGCTTTTGGATTTAGCCATTGATCTTGCGGATCTTTTTTTGCCACCGGAGGCAGAGATTGTATCAGTGAAAGGTAGGGGTGGTGTTCTTGTTAAAAGTTATAAGGCAGATAAAAAAGAGAAAAAGTTTTTAGACATCCCCATTGCCATTTTGGTAAACGGGGGATCTGCCAGTGCCTCTGAAATTTTAGCCGGTGCGTTAAAAGATAACAAACGTGCTGTGGTAGTCGGAACCCAAAGTTTTGGAAAGGGAAGTGTGCAGTCTATTTTTCCTCTTTCGGGGGGAACGGGTGTTGCCATCACCATCCAAAAATACTATACACCATCTGGTGTCTCCATTCATGGAAAAGGAATCACACCTGATTATATCGTAAATCCGATTGCTGCCAGCGAAGATGAAAAGTATGCTTTGGAAAAACTTTTTAAAAAGAATTTGATTCGTCCCTTTTTGGAAACTCATCCAGAATACAATGACTCTGCTCTTGCGGATTTTTCTGCTCTACTCAAAAAAGAAAATCTTACGATTTCGGATTCGGTCACTCGCATTTTTTTATTCAATGAAATGAGAGCCGGTTCTTCCAGTGCAAAACCAAGGTTGGATTTGGACACTCAGCTAACCGAAGCCATCCGTGTTTTGAAGTAATGACCTACGGGTTAGGAATCGAATCTAGCTGTGATGAAACCTCCGTTGCCATCGTTTCTGATGGTAAGGACCTTCTTTCTTTAAAAATTTATAGCCAAATCGATTCGCATTCTCCTTACCGTGGTGTGGTTCCAGAGATTGCCTCCAGAGCCCATTTAGAAAAAATCAACTCTCTCCTCGCTGTTTCTATGGAAGAGGCAGGGATCAATTATTCAGATTTGGATTACGTGGCTGTTACCAGTTATCCTGGGTTAGTTGGTTCTCTTATGATTGGAGCACAATTGGCCCGTTGTATCTCTCTCGTTCATCAGATTCCTATTGTGGCCGTGAACCACCTCGAAGCGCATTTAGCTGTGATTGGTTTAGAAAGAGATCTTCCACCTTTCCCTTGGCTTGGGGTTCTTCTTTCGGGGGGAAATTCCTCCATCTATCTCTACAAGGGGTTTGGCGATTTGCAGATCCTTGCGGACACACAGGACGATTCGCTTGGGGAAGCTTTTGATAAAGTGAGTGCGGTTCTAAATCTTCCGTATCCCGGTGGGCCCTACTTGGAAGCCAAGGCCAATGCCTACCAAGTGGAAAAGGGGGAGGTGAATCCTTTTCCGAAACTTTTAAAAGAAGACGGGGAAGATCGGATTCGGTTTTCCTATAGCGGACTAAAAACTGCCGTTCTTTACTACCTGAGGGCCAACTCCGAATTTCCTCCTGTGGAAAAAATTTCCTACTTCTTCCAAAAGACAGCCTTTGAACTAGTCACTCGCAATATCCGCAAAGCCATCGCCAAAACTGGAATCCGAACAGTGGTTGCGGCCGGTGGGGTGCTAGCCAACGGGAAGCTCCGGGAAAGTTTGGAAGCCGAAAAAGAAAGATCAAAATTTGACCTATTTTATCCTGGCAAAAAAATTTACTGCACAGATAACGGAGCGATGGTGGCATGTCTTGGATACCACCTTTGGAAACAAAAATCTTTTGTGGGGCTCGACTTTAAGGTAAGCCCCAAGCGAAACTTTGAACAAATAATATGAAACTAAAACTTACCTGGATTCCAAACACCCTTACTCTCGGAAACTTAACCTTAGGGTTTGTTTCTATGCTCCTTGTTGCAGAAACAAATCCGTCCCATACAAATTCCCATGAACTTTATACACTTGCGGGAGTGTTTATCATCTTAGCTGCGTTATTCGATGGGTTTGACGGAATGGCTGCTCGTGCTCTTAACTGTACAAGTGAACTTGGTGCTGACTTAGATAGTTTAGCCGACCTCACCACTTTCGGAATTGCTCCCGGATTTTTGTCGTACAAAATGTTCTTCTACGATATCAAATTGGATATCTTTGACAAACCGGACTACTTTCCCTTAGGTATGTTCATTGCTGCTTTATATCCGATCTGTGCGGCTTATAGGTTGGCTCGGTTTAACGTAGCCCATGATCCTAAGTCTTTTAACGGACTTCCTTCCCCTGTTGCGGGGGTCGTGATTGGAATTTTTCCTTTGGTATTCTCTGTATCTCAGGTTCCGGTTTGGACTGCTGTTTTATTTTTTGTGATCACGGCTCTTCTAATGGTTTCGACTTTAAGATACAGCAAACCACAAGTGGCGATCCGAGGACTTTTTTCTTGGAAAAAATTAGGAATCAGTATTGTGGGTCTTGGTCTTTTGTTATTGGCGATTGGATTTTACCGTTGGCCTTATGTGATGTATGGTGCAGTGGGGTTTTATGTATTTTCTGGAATTGTATCCTTTCTCATCCAAACCATCCAAGACTATCGAGTTTAATTTGTCTCTTTTAGATGGAAAATATCCAGTAGATTGGCTACGGTAAATATGGTTCGTACTTCAGCAGAGAGATGGATGATACGAACCTGTTTCTTTTTTTCCTTTGTCCAACTATAAGAATGCAGTAGGATTCCGATTCCGGAAGAATCGAGGTAACTCAAGTTTTTAAAGTCTAAAACCAGTTCTAGAATTTCTGGTGTATCAATCAATGTCTTTAAGTCCGTGCGAAATTTAGGAGTATCTCGAAGGGACAAGGACCCATTCAAAAGGACTATTGCCTTTTCATTTTCTCGTTTGATTTCATACTGAAACATAACTTCGGTTACGACATCATCTGAAAGAACCAAATACAATCAAAAAACGTTTGATTTTTCAAAAAAGGACTCTAGAAAAAGAGCAATGAAAATCAAGTTTTGGGGTGTCCGTGGTTCTATTGGTTCACCCATTCGGCCTGAAAGTGTTAAACATAAAATCGAAAAAATTCTTTCTTTGGCAAGTCCCACAGACATTCAAAACGAACAGAGTATCCATAGTTTTCTAGATTCTTTAAGTTTTTCTTCCTCATCAACTTACGGTGGTAATACGACTTGTGTCGAAATCCGTGACAAAGACGGAAACCTAATCATCATCGATGGCGGCACAGGCCTTAGGGAACTCGGAAACCAAATGATGGCCTCCGATTTTGGAAAGGGTGCTGGCCATGCCTATTGGATTTTGACTCATACACATTGGGATCACATCCAGGGAATTCCTTTTTTTGTTCCTCTCTTTTTGCCAGGAAATCATTTCGAATTTATTTCTTGTATGAATGATGCAGAAAAAAGATTGGAACACCAATTTGTATTTACACATTTTCCAGTTTCCTTTGATCATTACGCTGCAAAAAAAACCTTCCAATACTTAGAAGAAGGCGAAACCATTTCTCTTGGACCCCATATCCATGCTTTTAGTAAATCGGTGCGCCATCCGGGAGGAAGTTTTTCTTACCGGTTTATGGAAGAAGGAAAGGCCATCATCTTTGCATCTGATGCTGAATTCAATTTAGAAGAGATGGAAAATATTGATACCTATATCGATTATTTCCGGGATGCCGATGTACTTGTTTTTGATACACAATACACTTTCGAAGATTCTTTACAAAAAATTGACTGGGGTCATAGTTCGGCATCCATTGCCACAGACATTGCTCTTCGTGCTAAAGTAAAAAAACTAGTGATGTTTCATCACGATCCATCTTATGACGATGAAAAGTTGGATTTGGTATATTTGCGTGCTCTTAAATACAAAGAGATGTTTGATCCCCATGGAAAATTAGAAATCATTATGGCTTATGAAGGTTTGGAAATAGAGGTTTAATATGGCAAAAAAAAGTTATATCATTGGGATTGATGCAGGTACTACAGGAATACGTACCTTTTGTTTTAACGACAAAGGAAAAGTAATTTCTTCTGCTTACCAAGAATTCAAACAATACTATCCCAAACCAGGTTGGGTGGAACATGACCCAGAAGAGATATGGGCAAAAACTCAGAAACTGATTGGGGCCGCCATTAAAAATGGGAAGCTAAATCCAAAAGATGCAGTTGCAATTGGAATTACAAACCAAAGGGAGACTTCTGTTGTTTGGGATAAAAAGACCGGCAAACCAGTGTACAATGCCATCGTATGGCAATGCCGCCGAACTTCTGATATTTGTAAGGAATTAAAAAAACAAAGCCTAGATTCTAACTTTCGCAATAAAACAGGGCTTGTTTTGGATGCCTATTTTTCAGGAACTAAAATTCAATGGATTCTAGATAATGTCAAAGGGGCCAGGGCCAAAGCAGAGAAGGGAGAATTGTTATTTGGAACCATCGACACTTGGCTTCTGTACAAACTCACCGGTCATAAAGAACACAAAACAGACCATACTAATGCTTCGCGCACATTGCTTTTTAATATCCAAACCAAAGAATGGGATGAAGAACTTTGTGATATTTTACGAGTTCCTATGTCTATGTTGCCTAAGGCATTCAATTCCAAAAATTTATTTGGATTTACTTCCAATGTAAAATCTCTTCCTGATGGAATTCCGATTTCATCTCTTGTGGGAGACCAACAAGGGGCACTTTTTGGCCAACTTTGTACAGAACCCGGCGAAGCCAAAAATACCTATGGAACTGGATGTTTTTTACTCTTCAATGTGGGTGATGAATTTAGAATTTCGAACCAAGGACTCATCACCACACTTGCGTTAGGTCCAGAGGGAAAAACAGTTTATTGTTTAGAAGGATCGGTATTTATCGGTGGGGCTGTAGTTCAGTTCCTCCGGGACAATCTAGAGTTTTTCGAATATTCTAAAGATTCCGAAAAACTAGTCAAAGCCATCAAAACAAAAGATGATCTTGTTTTTGTTCCTGCTTTTGCTGGTCTTGGTGCGCCTCATTGGGATCAGGAGGCACGTGGTGCTATCTTTGGACTTTCTCGCGACACAACAGCTGCCCAGATTACAAGGGCCGCTCTCAAGGCCATTGCCTTACAATCCTATGAACTTGCCAATGCGATGGAAAAAGAAACAGGCAAACCTTTGAAATTCTTACGAGTTGACGGAGGTGCCACTTCCAACGCATGGCTTATGCAATTCCAAGCAGACATTCTAGGAACAAAAGTCATTCGACCCAGTAACGTAGACACTACGGTTCTGGGTGCGGCTTACCTTGCGGGACTTGAAAGAGGATTTTTTAAATCGGTGGCTAGCCTTCGTAAAGAAGAACAAAAAACCACTCAGTTTGTTCCTAAGATGAAAGAGAGTGAACGCAAAGAAGAAATTGATAAATGGAACTGGGCCATCGCTCGAGTAAAAACGGGAAACTAAACCAACAGAAACTCAGCTTAATGACTGTTAGCTGAGTTCGGTTTGATTCTTTTTGGAAGATCTGTTTTCGTTTTTTACAGAATAGAATCCGGTAGAAAATAACCAAATCGGAAAACTCAGTTGGCAAAAAAGGAGAACCCTTGGCGAAAGGAGCCAGGGGTAACTTGCAATGATTTGGAATCCAAAAACAAGGATTCCCAATGACAAAACCAAACCACCCCCAGTTTTACTTCGAAACGAAATACCATACAATAGAATCGCTAAGGCCAAAACAAGGGAAATCATATGTAAGGTTCCTGTGATCAAACTCAAGAGGAAAACTATAGTATCAACTGTGAGAGGGTAAACATTTACAGGATACACGAGCCGACCAAGAAGTAAATCCACAAGTACAAACATGGGAACCACAAGCAAAAAAAACAAACCAGAGGCAAATAAAGCCGCTGGTGACTCGTTTTCTTTCTTTGGGTTTGCTAAACTATAAATGGACGGAAGTAAAGAGAGAGTGGCAAAAATTAAAATCTCATCGGCGATTTGTAGATAGGTTTTCCATTTCGTAATCCATTCATTTAATAGAGAGGAGTCGCTTGGTGGGGAAGGTACCAAATACAAAAGAATGTAATAAGTGGCAAATAACAAACTAGCGATTAAAAAAGGGAATCCCTTCCAAAATGAGTTATTATTTTTGATTTGTACCATGTTTTTAATTTAGAGAAAAAAGAATCGCAAGTCTAGTGAAAAAACCTTTCTGCAATCTACTTTAGTAATCAAACCAAAGAAGGGAAAATTCAAAAGGTCTTCTTTCTTTTGTTATGCCAGCACCAACAAGAAAGATCCCAGTTGCATAGTAAGGAATCTCTATTAATAAATCGGGAGGGAGTCTATGAAACTCAGAAGTTTCAATTTCTTTTCTGGATAAAAAGAAATCAAATCGTAGGACATCCATCCAATCATTGGTTTTAAAAAAAAGTTTCCTTTCGGTTTTCCCATAGAAACTAAGAGAATTACCAAACGTAAAAAAATTGATTTTTTCTGCGTTTGTAAAAGGAATTTCTTCTTTGAATTCCTCTTCTCCTTTTTCTCTATAGGTAAAGATAGAACCTTCTTCGTAGTATACATTTCTTGCAAATCGTTTGTATAGTTCCGTTTCAATGACAGTAACTAAATCCTCACCTTCCGGTGGTTTCCCTGATGGGCCTTCCAAAATATGTTTCATTTTGTTTTTGGAAAGGGAAGACCGAATTACATCCATTACAGGTTTAGAAAGTTTTGGCAAAATAGATTTGATATACCTTTCGTCATGGCTTCTTAGGATTTCTTGTAAAAATGGTCCGTGAATTAAAGGAATCATTTCTACTGTAAACATCTGTTTGTTTAAGAATTTGGCAAATTCAGGTTCATGACGAAATAAATTGGATACAATGGTTTCTTCCTCCCGTGGAGTTCCTGAAAAAAGAATGGATACCAGTCGAAAGAGATAAGTTTTACTTTTGGCATCGAAGTAAAGAGTTTCAATTTTTTCACGCACCATGGTTTCCGAGAGCTCAGGATTGATGATGTCTCTAAGGGAGAGATACTTCGCCGATTGGAACTTGTCTCGTTTTGTGCGAAAGAGTGGGGAGGGAGAATTCCTCCTCCCACCAATTTCTATAATGAGGGGTCCAAATCCAGGCTTTGGTTTGGTTTCGGAATCTTTTAGAGGCTCCGTGTTTCCTCGGTAAGTTGGTGTAATCACAGGTTTTGATTCGAACGATTGCCTGTTGTATTGCAAAGTGTAGAGAAACTGAGGAATGAGAATGGGGTCTGTAGTGACGGACGGAAGTTCTACAATTTTATTTTTTAAGACTGGATAGAAAGGTTGGATGGATGTTTGGAATCTGGCTACAGAGTCCGCAGTGCTTAAGAAAAAATGGTAATTGTTTCCTTGTCTGTATATCAAAGGGGAGGGGATTTTTTCAGTTTTTTCTGAATTCTGATTCTAAAGTGCTCCCAATTATAATCAGATTTTAAAATTTCCAACTCATTTTCGACTCCAAAACGCATGAAGTCATAGATCTCTTCGTGTTCCATCCCCACAACAATTGAAAGGTCTTGGATGACTCTTTGCAATCGTCTGGCATCTCGGTCACTTAAGACGAAGGTTTCTAATAGTTTTTTTTCAAATTCCGTCAGTTGGATCAAGGGAACCTAAAACGCAGCCACAAGGATGGTTTCGATTTCATTTTTGGGGAGTTCTCTGGGAAGACAATCAAGAAACGAGTAAGTTGCCGCAAGTGTTGCAATCCCCGGTAGATCGATTTTTTTCACTTCGTATTCGGACAACCTTTGCGGAATTCGAAGTTCTAAATAGATTTTACGAATCCCTTCCACGGCTTTGATCGCAGCTTCAATGACGGAGATATTGGTCACGTCTTCATCAAGAGCTCGTGCAATCATTACATACTTACCTGCAGAGGAGGTTAGGTTGTATTCCATTACGTGGGGGAGGAGGATCGACATACTTTGAAAGATATCTAAATTGGTAACTGTGGTAACTGCCAATGACAAGGCATAACAAAGTCCAAGGCTACTTGTCGACTGCGCAATGCCTGCAAGTAAACTTGCCGCATAAATGGAGTTTTTCGGTCCTAGGTTTCTCGGTTCCCGAATGGCGGGTACAATGTTTTTCGAGATAAGTTCAATGGCTCTTAAAGCTGTGGAAGATGTGATTTCGTTGGCATATTTAGAAAGGATACTATCCACAGCGGCAGATAGAATGGAGATTCCTGTTTTTGCTGTTTCGGAGCTAGACATACCCGCACCAATTTTGGGGTCGGAAACAATAAGTTCTGGGAAAGCCCACTCGTGTGCGAAATACTTTCTGTTTTTATCTTTATCATCTACAATCGAAAAGAAGGGAGAACATTCGTTACCGAGTAGAGGTTTTGTAGGAACTACAATGAGTGGGAGACCTTTTTTCTTTGGTTGTTTTTTCCCAATTAATAATTCTTCAGCAAACAAATCGTTTGTTGCTAGTAGAGAAGCCGCCTTACCTGCGTTTACTGATTCAAAGGAACCATAAGCAACAACACAATCTGCATTGGAAATTCGAAGGAAGTGGGCACAGGAATCTAAATCCTTAAAATGAACCCGATCCACAATATCATCATAGATGATCACACCTTCGGCGTGTTTTTCGAGGCTGGTTTTGATGATGGAGAGTTCTTCGGCGTTTTCTAGTTCTTTCTGTGTGGTAATCAGAACCACTCGAGATCCAATGTTTTTTACAAAAGACCCGAGTTTGTATCCACAGTCGATTTCGAAGTGAATTTTAGGAGGAAATTGAAAATTAATCCATTCGGGGAGTACTGGCATACGATCCCCTAATTATGAATATACGGACTGAGAGAAATCCCCGGAGAGGACAATAAAAAAGGATCCCTCACCACCCGTCCTTTTTACTGCTGTCCGAGGAAAGTTGACGCGATTTGGTCGGAGATTTTATCCAACATCTCTGTGGAGAGGTTGTCATAGTCGCCGTTTTTCAATCGTTCTTTGATCGCTTTGATTTTTTCTGTACGATCTTCTTCTGGAGGAGCTTGTACAATTTGTTTTGCGATTTGTTTTACTTCAGCTTGGAGCTTCGCTTCCGATGCAATTTTTTTGGCAGCATCAGAGATAGAGATGGTGTCTACCGGAGCTTGTGCTTCCGTTTCTCTTGGCCCTTGTGGTTTTTTTGGTTCGTACCCGTAACCACCAACTCGTCCTACTTTGTCGACGTTCATATATTTAGTCCTCTTCCTACATCACATATCGGTGGAATCTGAATTTCCCTTAAGTGTTTTTTTTCGATGATTTAAGAGAAAAACAAACTCGCCTTTGGCGTTGGGCGGTTTTGCTAGCAGATCCCTAGGATTTGCGTAGTAAAGTACCTCTTCGAAGGTCTTTGTCAACTCCCTTCCCACAAGCACTTCCGTTTCTGGAAAAAGTTCTACTAGCATAGGGTAGAGCCTCGGAAGTTTATGAACCGATTCGTAGAAAACCACGAGTCCGTCGATTTCAGAGGCTCTTTCTAATTCTCGGTGTTTTTTACTCGGTTTTTCAGAGAGGAAACCCAAAAAATACGTGGGATTGACCTGAAAACCGGAAACGGAAAGTAATGCGGTTAAGGCGGAAGCACCAGGAATCGGTACAATCCGAAATCCTTTTTCCCTAGCCGTGCGAACCATCTGGCTTCCTGGGTCGGAGACTCCCGGGGTACCTGCGTCCGAAACGAGGGCCATGGACTTACCAGCAGCAAGTTGTTCCAGGATACTCGAGTAGGGAGATTCGGAGCTGTCTTTGTAGAGAGCAAGGACTGGCGTTGAGATTTCTAGTCGAGATAATAGGGAGCGAGTTTCTTTTGCGGATTCACAAAGGATAAGGTCCACTTCTTTGAAAATTTCAAGAGCCCGTAAGGTCACATCTCCCAAATTTCCTATAGGAGTGGCAACAACATAGAGAGAGCCGGGTTCGCGTTTATGGGCCAATGTACTGGCATCCTGGGGGATTTGCACCTGCGGGACAAGTACAACCGAGGTCGTTGTCACCTTTCGTACAGGGGTTACAAGCAGTTCCTAGAGCACAAGCCGTGGGTGTGCCACAAGCGGCGTTCGCACAAATGGTGGTATTACATCCTTTCCCGACAGGGCAATTGGTTTGGATGTCGTTTACCTTATTCGGAATGGCGCAGGTACTAGTGGGGGTGGATGGATTGGAAATCAGTCCACCCGTCAGCATCGAACGAAGGGTAAAATTATAGATTTGGCATTTCTGAAAGAATTCTGCACCCGGAGGGGGAACGGCAAACCGAATTCGTTTTGTCACAATCTTCGATGATTCCGTGGAAGCTTGGTAGGGAAGGTGTGGAAAACTTGGTTGGACCCCATCTTCCAGCCATTCCCCTTGGATGGTTTGGATGACCCCAGGAAAGGCCGTTGTCACGTAGAGATTATAACCTTGAAATTGGGGTTCCCTGTTGGTCACAAAATAACGAAGCACGTATTCTGGTCTTGGATCAAGAGACTGTACAAGTTCCGACTTAAAGTCATTAGTCAGGTTGCTATTGACTGCGACCACTGAAAGGATTTGTGGGACACTGGGAGGGACCAGGAATATAAACGGAGCTACAGGTGTATCTGTATTGATCCCGCATTGAAAAAAAGAGAGAAAAGATATGCAGACTAAGTAAATTGGATGTAAAGAGGGAAAACGCATTCTATTTCTCGTTTCCCTTCCAAGTTTTCAGGAATTCAATCTATGGGAATCCAAAAAAAAATACTCTTTGTGTCCATTTCAATGATTGGGCTTTTTTTTCTCATTTTACTCGTAACGGGTGGGGATGATGAGGAAGAAGTCCGCCGTAAAAAAGAAAGAAGTTCTCAGGCCCTTGCCCTTTTTGGGGGAGGATCGAACAATCCTAAGGGAACCAACCGTTTGGGGGTGCGAGGCGAAGACGCCGGTTCCATCTTTGATTCCGACTACTACAATGCAGGTGGTATGCGTTATGAAGAAGATGGCACTCTTGCGAATTCGGAATCTGGTGAAATTCCCATTAATCCGCAAACAGGCAAACCTTATCCTCCAGAGGCCATGCAGGCATTTGAAGAACTTAGGGAACAATTTCCTGATAATGATTTGATTCCGAAACGACTGACTGCGGAAGAGAAAAAAAAACAGTCTGAATTCAATCAAAAATTATCAAGAGCCACAAACTCTGTGTTTGGTGGTGCCCCCAACGCCACAGACGTTTCTCTCTATTATAACCATGTGCGAAAACAAGGAAAAGATAGATTGGAAATTATCAATTACTTGATTGAAACACAAGGTGGGGACGACCCGGAGATGGATAAAAAGTTCCAAGAAATTCTGAAGAATATTCAATTTCAAAACGAACAAACCGAAAAAGAAGCAGCAAATGCTTTAGAAAAAGCAGGACTTCCTTCTTCGAATTAACTTTCTTTGGATAGGATGGGATAGCGGTAACTAGATTTTGGATCCAGGCCATACTCATCCAAATGGAACGAGGGAGGAAGCCTCTCTCGTTTCCATTGTGATGTCATAAATAATTTCTTAAATTTCTTTAGATATGCTGAAAGGTTGTCCGTAGTCTCCCAAGGAAATTCTTGTTTTAAACTTTCCAAACAGTCCAAATCACCAAGTGCTAAAAATACCAGTTTTTTTTCGATCGATTGTAAGATCGGATAGGGCATTAAGTCTTTTTCATCTTCTTGATGTTCCGAGAGAGGTTTTAATTCTGCTGTGGGTTTGGTATTTCGTAAGGTTCGAATGGAATCTTTCGGTAAAATGAATCTGTTATTCCCATTTTGGATATCATCCAACCAGTCCAGCAAGAATTCCTTACTAACGCCTGCTAGCGGAGCAATCGATCCAGAAGAATCACCATCCATGGTGGTATAACCAACCGCGGCCTCACTTCTGTTTCCCGTCGATAAAAGTAAATGTCCATTGATATTGGCAAGTAACCAAACGAGTGGAGAACGAACTCTTGCTTGGATATTTTGTAAAGGTAGGTCATGTTCTTTCCAATTCAATGTTTTGCCAAGAACCGATTCTATCAGTTCCACAGATGTTTCGACGGCGCTGTCAATGGCGATGGAATAAAATTGACAATCCAGTTCTTTGGCAAGGGTCTTTGCTATTTCTTCTGTCAGAGTGGAATTGTTTTCTGTTTTTTGGTAGATGGTAACGAGTAGTTTTTTTTCCTCAATTCCTAAAGAGGAAAAAATGGAATCACCATTTTCCCTTTTGGCAATCTCTTTCATGGCTGTGACAAGAAGGGCACAAGTGGCACTATCAGCTCCACCCGAAAGGGAAAGAGTAAATCCTTTTGTTTTGGATTTTCTTAAATAATCAAAGAGTCCGAGGGAAACTGCCTTTGTGAATTCTTCAAAGGTAGAAAGATGAAGGGAATTTGAACTCTCTTCTTTCTCTATTTCTATGCGTTTGTCTAGGACAGAAAAAACATAGGATTCTTTTTCATTTGCAATCGAATCGAGTTGGATTTTAGAAATCTCATTCGTTGGAATTTTTGGTTTCGGGTCTCGAAAGGAGCGAGCTTTCGCCGCACGGATCTCCATCGGATCAAAAGAGTAGGTGGTTATTTGAAAGGGAGAGAAGGCAAGTCTTGGACCTTCTTTTACTAAGTTGCCAAGAGAGGCAAAAATAGCCCCACCTTCAAAGATGATCCTTCCTGATTCATTTCCTGTCAGATTGGTAAACACCTGTAAGTTGCACTGGTTCCTACTTGATTCCTTAAAAATCTGACGGCGGATGTTTTGTTTTCCCATTGCAAAATGAGATGCCCCCGGTGAAAACAATACATCAATTCCTTGTAGGCTATAAGCAGTTGCTGGTTTTTGAACTGACCAACTGTCTTCACAAATTTCTAATCCAAAATTCCAGTTTTGCGCCTGAAAGATAAAATGTCCAAAGGGAACTTGTCCGCCGGCAAAGGTTATGGTTTTATTTAGAAATTCTGACTCAGAATGAAACCATCTTCGTTCATAGTGTACACCCGTGTTTGCTAAATTTAGTTTAGGAACAATGGCTACCACCTTACCGCCATAAAGCACAGCCATACAATTGTATAAAAATGAATCCACAAAAACAGGAAGGCCCACCATGACTATTTGGTTTGGTGTTAGTGTTTTTAGTTCTTTTATGATTTCTTCGGAGCGAGTCCAAACAAAAGGTTTGTAAAATGCATCTTCACACCCATACCCAGAAATACAAAGTTCGGGAAAAAGAATACAGTCTGCATTTTTGGATTCTTTACTGCCGATTGCCTCAGATATGGATTCATAGTTCCCAAGAAAGTCTAGGGGAGTTGTATTCAGGGTAACGGCGGCAATTTTAATTTTGGGCATTAGAGAAAACTCGGTTATAAATCTTTTCCGACGCACCTCTATTTTCTACAACAAAGTTTCGATTTCCTTTTCCCATCTTTTCTCTGAGGGTTTTGTCTTTGACTAAAAGTGCAAATTGTTGGACAAATTCGGATTCGTTTTCGGTTTTAAAAAGTCCACCTAATTCTTGCATAACGATGGCTTCGGGTGCATTGGAGATTTTTGGGCCAGTGATCACAGGTAAACCCAGGGCAGCGGGTTCAATGGTATTGTGAACGCGGTGCGTAAAGGCTCCTCCCACATAAGCAAAACTTCCATACTGATAGGCAAAAGCAAGGATTCCCATAAGATCAAAGAGAAGGAATTTGGGTAAAACTTCGCCTTTCTCTAGTTTGGAAAAAACTCCTACGGTTCCATACTGTTTTAAAGTCGGGATCCAAACCTCCATTCGATCACTTTCCCATTTATGAGGAAAGATCCAATAGTAGGCATCATCTTTATGTGTTTTCAAATAAGCTGTAAACCGATCTTCACAGACCCCGTAAGTGGAGCCTAGGATGATGGGTTTGTTTTTGTTTAAGAATTCTTTTTGGTCAGAAACAAATTCGGTAAAGCTGGGATTTGGGGATTTAGTTTCCAACTTTCCAAGAACCGATTCAAATCTTGTATCCCCTAACACTGAGAAGTCTGTTTTTTCAGAAACAAGGCCAGTAAACTCTTTTGCCATCAATTCATGGCTTGGATAAATTCCAGATAGGTATTGGAAAGAGGCTTTTGTCAAAGATTGGATCAGAGGATTTTTCCTTGAAGACTGGGAAGACAAACTCGCGCAGGCAAGATAAGACTTGGTTTTGAAGTGCGATGTCCTCTTTAAAAGATTCGGCCAAGTATCCCAAGCCATCACGAGTAGAACTTGGGGTTTAAAATGAGTAAAAATTTGGTCATAAGCATGAGGCAGGTCTAAAGGAAGATAAAAATACAAATCGGCCAAGGGATCTTGGAAGGATGTTTCTTTCACGGAAGAGGAAAAAACTGATTGGAGGATGAAAACATTTTTATGTTTTTTACGAATGGTTTCTGTAAGAGCTCGTGCTTGGTCTAGTTCTCCCACACTTGCCGCATGGAGCCAAACCACAAATTTCCCCTCTGCCGTTTTCGAAAAGATTTTGTTTAGAGACCGTTCTCTTTTTTCTAATTCTTTGCGAACCGGTTTTACGAATAAGGAAAGAAATTTTAAAACAAAGAAAACTATGAAGGTAAGGATGTTGTAAAAAAAATATACCATTTAGCGTTTTTTACCCCAGGTATCGTTTACTTCCGAACCAGGGTAGATGAAAGTTCTTTTATCAATGACAAAACTCAAATTGTCAAAGTATAAATGAAACTCTCCTTTCTTTTGTGAGGTTAAACTCTTCAATCGAAACGAAGAAAAGGATATAGGGAAAGACATGGATTGGATGAGCCTTGTGTTTTCTTTGGGAAGGCTGATCGTAAATTCCAATCGTCTCCATCCCACAAAATTCAAAGTGCCCAAATCAAAATACAAATCCTTGGATTTTTTTTGAGAAAGCCCCATACTCAAATTGATATGATGACCTTCTGAATACACCCAAAGGATTCCTTGGATGGGCATTCCGAGTGGAAGAAGGATGGGTTCTTTGGGCCTCACCTCCCAGTGGTCAAGCCTGGGATTTTCTACATAACTTTGCAAAAGGAAACTGGTTTGGTTTTGGAGGTTTGTATAACCCGATTCTTTTAGGATATTTGTTTCTTGCATAAATGCTTCGGATTTCGGAACGGAAGCAGCAAACTGAGTCACTGCCAAAAAGGAATCCACCCGGTAAAAATCCCAAGGCCTTTCTCCTTCAAAATCTTCCACAAGGAAAAGACGGTAACTAGAATCTATGGTGAGGGCAGATTTTAAAATTTGGACTCGGCCGGCTTCGTCAGGATCATGGGGCCTCGGAAGAGACAAAAGACTGGAAATCATGAGTAGGAAACCCAAAGAGAATGTGATTTTTTTTGCAGTTTTCATGATTTCTCACTTTTCGAAAGACCAAAAACGTGTACTCTATTCTTATCAAAGGAAAGGAATCCGCACGTCATGGGCCGCCGCGACAATTTGAAAATACTCACAACTGCCATTCTAGTGGTCCTACTTCTTTCATCGTTCATTTTTGCATTTATCTATAGAAACGAAATTTACCAAAAGCTCCAAACCATCGGAAAAAACCGAGATGTGGAGATGGTGGATCGGGAAATTGAAAGAGAATCCCCCCAGATCCCCGCACCCAAAGAAGACTTTGCCAAAAATGATGGCAAAGAGTCAGCAGAGGATCGCTCTAAACTTCCCGAATTGCCTAGCTTGGACGATATGGAACCTGATCCAGAACGTCCACGTTCTGTGTCTGTCGCCGCTTCCACTAAATCCAAAGAAAAGACAGATCCTTCTTCTCGTTTGCAAGATAAGTTGGACCAAGTGGAAGAGTCTTTTACTCCCAAAGAAGAAACTAAAAAAACAAAGAAACCATCTTCGAAAGAAGACCAAATCTCCGAAGGAGTGGACACCACTTCCTCCACAAAACAACCGAAAGTCGATACAAAAGACTCTGTAAAACAAACTAAAAAATCAGAGTCGAGAGTTTCTAAAACTTCTAAGGTCTTAACACAACAAAGTCGTTCAAAAAAATCTAGTTCTGCTACGGATAAGAGACAAGGAACTAAATCAAAAAAATCATCCTATTCCCAAAAGTCGCAAAAGAATCACTATGAGGAAACGGGATCTTCCACCATGGAAGTTCGGATGCGCACCGTGGAACAAAAACTTTCTACGCAAAACGATCGAAATGAAAAACGCTTTGTGGAGATCGAACGTCGCATTGAGTCTTTAGAAAAAGCGTTAGCTAAGTAATCGTGTCCGATTACGGTTCTTTGTATTTTTCCATTCAAAACTCTCTGAAAGATTTATATCCGAAGAGATCTCACCAAATCATTGCTGTTTCCAAAACCAAACCCTATGAAGTGCTGAAAGAGGCCTATTTACAGGGAATTCGTGAGTTTGGGGAAAACTACATTCCCGAAGCCATTTCTAAATTCACAAAACTCCGAGAAGAGTTTCCCGAATCTGCCACGACCGTTCATTTACACCATATTGGTCCTGTCCAATCCGGAACCTTACGAAAGTTATTTGGTTTTTTTTCCCATACACATGGAGTAGGAAGTATCTCTACTTTAAAGGAACTTCTAAAACGTGCCGAAAAGGAAAAAAAACTCATTCGTTATTTTATCCAGACCAATCTCACCGAAGAAAACACAAAACATGGAATGGGTTTTGAAACTTTACGTACAATGAAAGATACTCTCTCAGGTTACCAAAACGAATTTTGTATTTGGGAGGGGTTTATGGGAATGGGACCGTCTACAGGAGATTTGGCGGAAACCAGGGAAGTTTTTTCGCTCCTGGCAGAATTACGAGATACTTATTTTCCTGATAAAAAACTTTCCATGGGAATGAGTGGTGATTATGAACTTGCAGCTGAGTTAGGATCCGATTATTTGCGGATCGGATCAAAGATTTTTGGAGAGAGGGACTATGCAACGGAATCCATTTGAAACTGTAGGAATTGTGGGACTAGGAAAGATGGGGACGGCGATTGCAGCAGCGCTTGTGAAAAAAGGAACTAAGGTTTACGGATTTGACCCGAACCTAAAGGAATCTCCTGTGGCTGGTGTGAACCTCGTAAATACACTTGAGGTCATCAGTAAAGAGGCCGAGGTGATCGTCATCGCAGTAAAGCCGAACCTGGTTGTTCCTGTGCTAAAAGAATTTTCCAAACCATCTACTTTTGTTTCGATTGCGGCCGGAATTTCTTTTTCGCAAATTACAGAAGCCGTTCCCAAAGGATCTCAATCTGTGCGAGTGATGCCAAACCTACCACTGGTTTCTGAACGAGGAGCCTTAGCGTACTTTTGTGAAGATACTGCTGCTCCAAACGTAGAACGATTGTTTTACGGAATGGGTACAACCATTCGGGTGACAAAAGAATCGTTAATGGATGCGGTCACAGGTCTTTCTGGTTCTGGGCCAGCTTATGTATTAACCTTTTTGCAAGCAATGGCGGAAGGGGGGTTACAAGAGGGTTTGAGTTACGAGGAGTCTTTGTCCTTGGCAATGGAAACTATCGAAGGAACTCTCGTGTATTTTAGAACATTACGTAAGGAAGATAACCACCTTCATCCGATGGAAGTGCGAAACTGGGTGACTTCTCCCGGAGGAACTACCATTCATGGTTTAGATGCTTTGGAAAGGGGAGGATTCTCAACCGCCGTAAGAGATGCAATCAAACGAGCGACGGAGAGAAGTAAGGAATTAGGGAAAGGATAATAACGGTTGCGCGGACAGGATTCGAACCTGTGGCCTTTGGGTTATGAGCCCAACGAGCTACCAGCTGCTCCACCGCGCGGTATAAAACCATTATTTTAAAGATTGGTAAATTGTCAACGTAAACATTATGAAAACTTTGCTATTTTCTCCCAATGGTAAATTTATCGATTTCCGCCAAAATCTTACTTTACAGTAGTCAAAAAAGACGAATGATTCCTATCTTATACAGAATTCTGGCGGTGCGTTTTGTCTTTTAAAGAAAACACTGATATCGTTTTTGAGCATTACGAAAAAAAAATCTACGACCAAAAACAACTACTGGAAATCTCTCGTGCCCTGAATTCCACGTTAGACTATAAATATTTAATTGATGCTATTCTTAACATTTGTTTGGCGCAGTTACAGACTCTCCATGCAGCCATGTACTTAGAGCCAGAAATTGACTTAGGTTTATTCAAACTTGAACCCCAGTCCATCAAAGGTTTCGAGTTAAGTGTGGAAGAACAAAACTACGAAATCAAAATCGATAGCCCTCTCATCCATTATTTTGAAGAAAAACCCAAAGCCATCACCATGGACCAGATCCTACTTATGGATTCTTTAAAGTCGATTCCTGACATTACTTACCTTCGTAAGATGGGAGCCGAGATTCTGGTTCCACTCAATGCTAAGGGAAAGGTGAATGGGTTACTTGTCCTTGGTGACAAAATGACTTCCGAAGAGTTTTTGGAAGACGAAAAAGAATTTATGACCACCCTTGCGAACCTCGCAGGGATTGCCGTAGATAACGCTCGTTTGTATGAGTTGGCAACTGTTGATATGATGACAGGCCTTAAAATTCATCATTACTTCCAAACCAAACTCAAAGAAGAAATGGATCGTTGCCGTAAAAAAGGAACTCAGTTATGTTTGCTTTTTACCGACGTGGATCATTTCAAAAGTTTTAATGATACCTATGGTCACCAAGCGGGGGATGTGGTTCTCATTGAAGTCGCAAAACAAGTGATCAATGCAGCCCAGCGCCATCACATACCTGCAAGATACGGTGGGGAAGAGTTTTGTTTGGTCATGCCTGGTGCTTCGGAAGAAGAGGCGATGGTGAAGGGAGAAGAGATCCGAAAGGCTGTCGAATCCATGGTTGTCAAAAATCCCAATGATGGAACAGACCTTAAGGTCACTTTGTCTGTGGGTGTATCCAGTTTTCGCACCACCGACCGCAACAACAAAGATCTGATCGAAAGGGCCGACAAAGCCTTGTACCAGGCAAAACATTCTGGTAGAAACCGCACAATTTGTTATAAAGATTAGGAAATTTGCCGATGGGTAGAGTATGGCAGAGCCGGCATACCTACTCAACGACCTCTCAACATCGGTTCCTTCCGATGTATATGAATCCATACGCAATCGAGCTTTGGGTCTTTCTTCGTATGATTTCCAGCCCTATTCTTGTTTTATTGAATACAAGACTAAGGATCAAAATACGGGCATTGAATATCGAGATTGTATTGTAGATTACACAAGATGTTCCAATTCTCGCTGTATCAAAAAGTTAGTGTAATTCTTACTTTATCCTTTTTTGGGGCTTGTATCCCAGGCCCTGTGCGCCCTCACCAAACACCCGTTTCATACCAATTTCCCACAACCAAAACTCTTCCTCCCCATACAAGTATCACTGTAGTCGACAAAGGAACCCATCTCCTCCTTTCAGGAATTGAATCGAACCAAAGGACACTGTCTTTTTTATGGGACACTGGATCTGATTTGAGTTTTTATGAATCGGCTGATGAAGAGGAAGTTTCGGAATTTCGCTTGGGAGGTCGCCATTTTACTTTGAAAAAGAAAAATGGAATCCTTCCGGAATCCATTCCAGGCCTCCTTGGAATCGATTTCTTTTCCGGAAGTTGTATCTTCTGGTTTGGCAAAGAGTTAAAACGATTTCCCGAAGATTCTCCCTTTTGTGAACACCCGGATGCTTACTTATCTACAGATCTAAAACTTCTGAATACAAAGAAGAAAGGGGCTCATTTTTATGTCCAATTTGAATATCCAGAAGGATATACCTCCTTTGGACTTCTCGACACCGGATCTTCTTTAAACCTTTTACCCAAGGGCTCCAACGAACGATTTCTGGGAGAAAAGAAGGTATTTCTTGCCGGAAATAAGATCCAAACAGCGATCCAGAGGGAATCGGCTTCTCCGTTCTATTTAGTGACCAAGTCAGGGATTCGAGAAGAATATAGACAAGTCCAGTTTCTCACAGGAATTTCACTTGAGAATTTCCATTTGCCGGGGGACAAGGATAGGGAAGAGGATTGGGTGATCGGTCTCGACATACTTCGGACTCGTCCCTTGTTCTGGGACTTCTCTCGGGGGCGTGTGGGAATTGTTCACACCAAAAACTAAGGTGAAAGAAAAAGAAAAAATCATAGTGGCGATGAGTGGCGGGGTAGACAGCGCTGTAGCTGCAGGACTTCTGATGGAAGCCGGCTACGACGTGATAGGTGTGAACCTACGTACTTGGGAATATGAAGCTCCTGCCTGCGATACCACTAAAAAGTCCTGTTGTTCTCCAGAAGACATCCGTGATGCAAGGGATGTAGGTCTTTCTTTAAACATTCCTTTTTATGTAATCAAAATGGAAAAGGTATTTGGAGAACGGGTGATCGATCGTTTTATTAATGATTATAAAGATGGAAGGACACCAAACCCTTGTGTGGAGTGTAACACCTTCGTAAAGTTTGGCGCTCTTTTTGAACAAGCAAAAGTATTAGGAATAGAAAAAATCGCAACGGGTCATTATGCTCGTGTGATCGAAGTGGATGGACGTTTCGCCATTCGTAATGCTGTGGATATGAAAAAAAACCAAGCGTACTATTTGTACGGTTTGTCCCAAGAAAATATTAGAAATACAGTTTTCCCTTTGGGTGAAATGGACAAAACTCAAGTGCGTGAAATTGCAAAACGGATGGGTCTGCCTGTAGCGGAAAAACCAGAATCCCAAGAAATTTGTTTTATTCCTGAAAACGATTATAGATCTTTCCTTAAAAAAAAGGGGATGGAGTTCACTCCTGGATTTTTCAAATTGGCATCCGGCCAAATCATTGGCAAACACCAAGGAAAAGAAGGATTTACTATCGGCCAAAGGAAAGGCCTTGGGATTGCTTGGAAAAATCCCCTTTATGTTCTGTCCATTGAAGATGATGGAACTGTGGTACTTGGTGAAGAAGAAGAAACTGTTTCTGAATCTTTTGTTTTAGAAGAAATCACCTACCAAGCACTGAGTCCTATGGAAGTTGGGGAAACTAAAGAAATGAAAGTCCAAATTCGTTACAGGAGTGCACCTGTTCATTGTTTGGTGACTTCTCTTGGAAATACTTGGAAGGTGGAATTTCTGGAAGATGTAAAAAGTGTCACTCCGGGACAATCGGCAACTTTTTATGCACCGAACGGAGATTATCTTTTAGCTGGTGGAATCATTCAAAAAGGCTCTATTACTCGTAAGGTAAAGAAAAGTTCTGTTTTAGAGGCGGAGAGTGTTACCATTTGAAATCGGTAGAAGGTAAAACAATCCTCATCATTGGTGGGGGGTTGTTACAAGTTCCCATCATCCAAACCGCAAAAACCATGCGGCTCCATACGGTTGTTGCCGACATGAATCCATCTTCCATAGGATTTCAGATTGCTGATGAAGCCATTCTCATGTCCACAAAGGATGTGGAAGGTATGGTTCGGGAGTCGAAAAAGTTTGCGCAAAATTCTTCCATTCATGGTGTGATCACTGCGGGCACCGATGCTAGTATGACTGTGGCGGCCGTAGCCTCTGCCTTACAACTTCCAGGAATTCGTTTTGTGGATGCGGAAGCTGCATCTAACAAAGTGAAGATGCGCCAAAGGCTAAAGGAATTTGGAATGCCCATTCCTCGGTTTGCTGCTGTTTGGTCTTTGCAAGATGCCAAAGATGCCCTCGACTCATTGACCTTCCCGCTTGTGATGAAACCTGCTGACAATATGGGAGCACGTGGTGTGATCAAAGTCACAAACAAAGATGACCTTCCCACTGCTTTCCGCCATGCCAAAAGGTTTTGCCCTACGGGAGAATTAATATTAGAAGAATATATGGAAGGCCCTGAACTTTCCGTTGATGCCTTAGCTTTCCAAGGTCAGATCCGAATGACGGGAATTGCCGACCGGATCATAGAAAGAGAACCATATTTTATTGAAGTAGGGCATAACATGCCTTCTGCGATGTCCAAAGAGATTTTGAATGAAGTGGAACGTGTGATGGCAGGTGGAATGCGGGCTCTGGGGATCCATCTGGGAGCCGGAAAAGGTGACATCAAAGTCACAAAAGATGGCGTAAAAATTGGTGAAATTGCTGCAAGACTCTCTGGTGGATTTATGTCAGCGTTCACTTATCCTTTGTCCAGCGGTGTGAATTTAAACCGGGCTGCTCTTTTGATTTCTCTCGGAGAAACTCCCGATAATTTAGATCCTGTTTTTTCCCGAGTCTCTATAGAACGTTCGTTACTATCTAAACCGGGAAAACTAGTATCGATTGGCGGAGTGGAAGAAACAAAAAAAATCGATGGAGTTTCCGAAGTTTTTATCCAATCCAAATCTGGCGATATCATTAAAGAACCAACAAATAACATCGATAAGTCG
Organism: Leptospira wolbachii serovar Codice str. CDC; assembly: GCF_000332515.2. Lineage (NCBI taxonomy): Bacteria > Pseudomonadati > Spirochaetota > Leptospiria > Leptospirales > Leptospiraceae > Leptospira > Leptospira wolbachii. The sequence continues at coordinate 479,481 of NZ_AOGZ02000014.1, read as the reverse complement.
GGTCATGTCATCATTGTCGCAGACAATTTAAAAGATGCAGAACTTGTATTTGAAAAAGTAAAAGATACAATTCGTTTCGAAGTAGATGAACAATTTTCCATTACAGAAAAGGAAATAGGCGACCAAGCAAGAATTCGTTTTGGAAAAGACATTTGTTGGGTTTGTAAACAATGTGATGGTAGCAATTGTGCCTCTGGAATTCCGGGAATGGGTGGAGTAGGCCGAATGGAAACCTTCCATGACAACAGTGTTGCTCTTTCCGAATATTCAATTCTTCCTGGTTATATTCGGGATCATGTAATACCTGAGATCCAAACTAAGTTTCTCGGTTTTGATCTAAAAACTCCTATCATGGCAGCTCCTATGACTGGGGTGGGAACGAATATGAACTTTGTGATGACTGATGCAGATTATGCAAATTTGGTCGTACGTTCGTTTGTCCAAAACGGAAGCCTGGCTTGGCTTGGAGACGGAGCCTCTCCTGAAAAATACAAAATCATGTTAGAGGCATTGAAGAAGTCTTCTGGAAAGGGAATTTTGATTTGTAAACCTAGAGAAGACGAATCGATGTTAGTGGATCGTTTTTCCGAGGCCGAGGCGGACGGAGTGTTCGCTCTGGGAATGGACATTGATGCTGTGAATTTTAAAACCATGGTACAAAAGAATTTATCCAGCATTACTAGACCTTTGGATCGTTTGGTTCGTTTGAAAGAAAAAACAAAATTACCTTTTATTCTTAAAGGAATCATGAATCCGGAAGATGCAAAACTAGCCATAGAAGGCGGGTTTTCTGCCATCGTCGTTTCTAACCATGGCGGAAGAGTATTGGATGGAATGCCGGGGACGGCTCGTGTCCTTCCAAAAATTGCCGAGGTAGTAAATGGTAAAATTCCACTCCTTGTTGATGGTGGCATTCGTTCGGGTATGGATGTTTTTAAGATGTTAGCACTCGGTGCCGATGCCGTGCTTTTGGGAAGACCCGTAGCCATTTCCCTAGTCGGTGGTGAGGATGCAGGAATTCGTTTTCTTTTACAAAAATATTCGGAAGAACTAAAACAATCAATGAGTGTTACCGGAGCCAAAACTTTGGTGGACATCAAGCGATCTATGTTGCTTCATAAACTTCACGGTTGACTATGGATAAGGAAATCAAAGACCCCGATGGTATTTTAAAGGTAATTACTGCACTTTTCGGCAAACTTCCGGCATATATTATCAATTCTGACAAAGAATACCCTGCTAAGATCATTGCATTAAAAAATAAAGCCCTAATCATCAATACGACTCTTAAATTTCCTAATAGAGATCGAATACTAACAGTCGTTCATAACGGTAGTAAGTTTTTAGCACATTTTATTGTAGCTGGTGGAGATGGAAATGGAGTGGAGATCCTAACACCTGTTAAGATCCAAATCACAGCCGCATCAAGACAAGGATCTCGTGTGGAAGCCAGTCAAATCCAAACTGGTATGGTTGTTTCCAATATCATCAATGTAAACGACGTATCCAAAGCCATTGGATTTGATGATAAAAAGGTGGATACCATCCTTCTTGCTTACAGAGCTAAACTCACCAAAGCATTCCCTTTATCTTCTATATTCTTTGCTGGTCGTATGGACAATCGTCTGCGCATGATGCACCACTATGATAAAGATATTTTCATTGTTGACCGTAAGGAAAAATCAACTGCATCGGCAGATTTTTTTCCATTCGATGAGTATTTGAGAATTTTCGATAGTTCTAAAATACCTGATACATATACTTCAGAAATCTGCGTACCTATTAAGTATAAAGGTTATGTACATCTTGGTTACGTACAAGTTTTGGCAGAAAAACCTCTCGACTTCGAAATATACAAACAAATTCAAAACTTTTCCAATGCAGTAAGCCGTGATATCATAAGCACTGGAGTTTTCCAGGAATCTCGTGATGTCTGTCAGGTAATGGATTTAAGTATGGGCGGTATTAGTTTTATCCATGCTCCATCCCGTTCTTTCTCAAGATCAGTAACTTTAAATGGGACCATTCTTTTTGATTTGAACTTGGAAGAAGGCAAACGAGTTACAATTCGTGGAATCATAAAAAACATCCGTAACCAAGAAACCAATTTCCGTGTTGGTTGCCAGTTCTACAACCTAACCGAAAAAGATTTAGAAGTTCTCGGTATTTTTCTAGATGCAGGTAAAGCAGAAGAAGAGGCAAATGCTCCGACAGTGGAACCATCAGCAGATACCAATCAGGATGGAGAGCAAGCGGCCGGCTCGGAAACACCAGAGGAAGGATCAACTGTGGTGGGTGCTACGGATGAACCTGGGGATCCCTTCGGAGACGCTATGGATGCAGATTTCCCTACGGATGAACCCATTTCCGAACCTTAAGTAATCATGACTGTCTACAAGTCATTGATTCGTTATCCCTATACGGGTAAGACAGTTTTCGAATTTTTAACGACAAAATTTCCGTACCATGACCCAGGGGAATGGGCCTTCTTACTCGGGGAAAGTCGTGTCAAAGTCCAAGACAAAGTGGCCTTACCTCATTTGGTTCTTCAAGAAGGAGATATCCTAATCTATGAACCCATCCCCGGTCGGATTGAGGAACCTGAAGTTGATACAAACTACACCATCCTAAAAGAAACAGAGGATTTCCTCTTTGTGGACAAACCGGGAAACCTACCTATGCATCCAGCGGGAAGGTATCGCACAAGGACACTACTCAACCTTTTGGAGAAGATCTACCCTGTAGTGATTCCGGTCCATAGGCTCGATCGGGAAACCTCCGGGATTGTGATCTTTGCCAAAACGGAAGAGGGTCGCACTTGGCTCCAAAAAAAATTTGAATCCAGAGTTGTGAAAAAAGAATATCTGGCTGTGGTTCGAGGTTATCTTCAAAAGGAAGTTTCTCTCGAGGGTTTTATTGGTCGTGATTTGGATTCGGCCATTCGCAAAAAAATGAAATTTTCACCTTCTGAATTTGTAGATTCCAAATCAGTCTCTACTCGTTTTATCCCACTAAACTACAATGAGTCACAAAATATTAGTTTGGTACTTGTGCGGCCCATTACAGGAAGGATTCATCAAATCCGGGCAAGCCTTCTCTATTTAGGGTTTCCCATTCTTGGGGATAAATTGTATGGACCAAGAGAAACAATGTTTTTAGATTTTGTTCAATCGGGACTTACCGATTCCTTACTTGTAGAACTTGGGTTTGATCGGCAACTCTTACATGCACATAGCATTGGTTATATGGATGAACGCATTGGAAAAGATATACTTATCAGATCGAATCCACTCGCAGAGATAGAATCCTTCTTCCCAAATTATAAAGACTATGTCCCATAGGTTTTAATAAAATCTAACTCAAGAATCGCCTTTCCTCCGATCTTTCTATAAAGAGAGAGGAGGCTTTTGCAAAGGATGGCAGGAGCAGGCAGACTATTAAAGGATTCCGATAAGATTGTATTTGGTGAGTTTTGGACTGCAAAACAACGCCAAGGACATCCAATTCATCATACCGTAAGTTATAGAGCATCATTTAAACCGGAACTTCCTTCTTTTTTTATGAAGGAATTTTTGAAAAAGAAAAATAGGGTCGTATATGATCCGTTTGGTGGAAGAGGAACTACAGCAATTCAGGCTAATATTGAAGGGCATGTTGCAGTTCATAATGATATTCACCCATTGTCTATTTTTCTTGCGAGTGCAAGGCAGTATGTTCCTAGACTCGAGGATTTAGAAAAGAAGTTAAATTCCTTGGATTTAGAAGCGGAAGTGGAGGAGGATCCCTTTGATATAAATCTCCTTCCTTTTTTCCACCCGCGCACTTTAAAGGAAATTAAAAACCTGAAGAAGTATATGGCAGAAGATCCATCTGTAGAAATGAAATTCATTTCTCTTATTGCATTGTCTCGGTTGCATGGGCATAGCACAGGATTCTTTTCCGTATATACTTTTCCTCAAGTTTCGATTCCCCCTGAATCACAGGCAAAGAATAACATCAAACGAGGTCAAACTCCAGAATATCGTCCTATCAAACCGAGAATTTACCAAAAGATGAGACGAGATTTGGCACTTCCCATTCCTCCGTTTTATCATGAATTTTCGAAGAACAATTTGTATTCGTTAAATTCAGCAAATTCTGTTCCCAATGTGGATTCGGAATCTGTGGATTTGATTGTAACTTCACCACCATTCTTAGATAAGGTGGACTATGAAGGGGACAATTGGCTACGTCATTGGTTTTTGGACATTCAAAAGTCAAAAGATAGAAAGCTGAGTATCTTCAGCAATTTGAACGATTGGAATGAGTTCATTCGTTCTACCTTAAAGGAATCGGCAAGGGTTCTAAAAAAAGGTGCTTACATGGTTATGGAAGTAGGGGAAGTTAAAAAGGGAAATTCCATTTTGTATTTGGATGAGGATGTGGTACGGATGGCAGAGGGAACGGGTCTTGTTTGGAACAAAACCTATGTCCATACGCAAAGTTTCACAAAACTTTCGAATTGTTGGCAAGTTTCCAATAACGAAAAAGGCACAAATTCCAATCGTTGTGTCGTTTTACGGAAAGTTTTATAAGTCTAATCTTTGTATGAAACAAATTCGGTTTTTTGCCTTACTCTCTTTTCTAGTTTCTTTGGGATTTGTTAACAGTAGTGGTTCTTTCTTTGGGTTGTCTGCCGATCCTTTGGATTCGCATCCAATTGAAATATCGATTAAACAGAAATCACCGGGAAAGTATGAGTTGGAATTGTTTTTGCCGAAAGACTTTGGGTTCCAAATGGAAGCACCACATCGAATATTTTTATCAGGTACGGAAGGACTTAAAGTTTTGAATGCTGATTTAAAACTAAAAGGACCAGTTCATTCTAAAAAACCAGAATACTTTGAATACTTAAAACCCTTTACCTTCCAAGTGGAAGGTAAAGGTAAGTTACAACTAGATGCTAAGTTGTTTTATTGTAACTTTGTAAAAAACATTTGTATCCCAGCAAAAGTAAACAAATCGTTTTCTATTTAAGTTTTAAATCATTCTAAGTCTTTGGTAACAAGGCGTTTTAAATTGGATTTTTGAATTTGGTATAAGAAAAAATACCTTCCGCCAATAGAAATGTTTTTATCAACGATCTTGCCTTCTTTAGAAATTTCACGTAGTTCTTTACGTCCCTTGTCAGAAAGATTGGGGATGGTGTATGTTTTTAATAAGTTTAGCGACTTTTGTTCTGCGATAGTTTTGGCTTCGTCTGTTCTTTCGGATTCAGTTGGTAGAACACTGGACACCGCTACTTGAAACAAGGTTTCAGAAATAAATCCTTCTTTTGCTTTAGTAAATTCTAAAACTGCTTCATTTTCTGTGTCTTTGGCCTGCGGACCAACTTCTTTGGTTTCTTTGGACTTACAATTCCATACGAGAGTTACAATAGCGAAAGAAAGGATAATCCTTGTTAGAGTTTTGTTCATTTACAATTTCCTAGGTTCTGAAATGTGAGTTTTTTCCACACGTTCCATTAATTTAGGTTGGATGATGCGGAATAGGAAAGCACATTTTGTGCGATCTGTGTAATCTTCTTTGTATAGGGTAAGGCCGTCAAAGAACCAGGCAAAGTTGTGTAAGTTTTCAACAGGGTTCTCTTTTTTGTCTTGGGGATTCCCCCTAACTTCGCCTAGGTTCTGTCCTGTAATTGGCGACTGTGAAGGATTTGTAGTGGATTGCCCTTGGGGAGTCTGAGTGTTTTGTAGGTTTATTGGATTTGCGGCAGTGGTCGCACTCGTTTGAGTGCCCGTGGCTGTAGTATTTTGAGGTGTATTGGCAATGACCCTCGTTTGTCTATCTTTCCCTTCTAAGGATGCTGCATATTCATCGAACCCTTCCCCGAACCTATGTTTTTGCCTTTGGATTTGCAGAAGGAAGGGCATACTCAATTTCTCTCTTTCTACAAACGCTCTGCGTTTACAATCTTCGCGTCTTGCGATTCCTGAAACTTCTTTGTATGTGACTGGGATTTCGACTTTGATTTGGAAAAATTCCCGAGAAATAAACCCTTCCTCTTTTTCATTGAGGAGAGCTTGTTCTACATAATTGGGATCAGCAATCGTGAAGAGACGACAGGAACAAAAGAGGCTTAAAATTAGAAGTTTACGAACCATTTCCACCTTCAAGACTAGTAGATGATGTCGAAATTACGAATCTTTTTCCTTTGTTTCTCACTACAATTTTTACCTCTTTTTTCCCAGGACCAATTCTTCGGAACCTCAGAATCCCAATTTCGTGAAAAGATAAAAACCATCCATTTGGACAATGGGCTCACCGTTGTGCTGATGAAACGGGGAACTTCGCCGACAGTTGCCTTGTACATCAAATTCCTAGTGGGAGCTGTGGATGAAACTCCAGAAGAAGCGGGAACGGCCCACCTTTTGGAACATATGCTTTTCAAAGGAACAAAAAATGTAGGGACCATAGACTTTGAGAAAGAAGAAAAATACCAAAAACAAATCGAAGTTTGGGGAACAGAACTAGATGATCTCAAACTGAAAATTCGAGACCTCACGGCCCGTGGCGAAACCATTCCTCCTTCTTTACAAGAAGAGGCCGAAACCTTAAATCGAAGGTTAAAAAATCTCATCCAACTCCAGGATGAGTTTATTGTTAAAAACGAAGATTCCTATATTTATGAACAAAATGGTGAGGTTGGATTCAATGCCTATACTTCACAGGATGTCACGAACTACCAAATCCAACTTCCTAACAATCGAATTGAAGTTTGGGCAAAGATTGAATCGGACCGATTAAAAAATCCTATTTTAAGAGAATATTATACAGAAAGAGATGTTGTGATCGAAGAACGTCGGATGCGCACTGACGACAGTGGAGCAGGTGTTTTACGAGAAAAATTTTTCTCTTTGGCCTTTGAAAGCCATCCCTATAGAAAACCAGTAATTGGATATTCTACAGGCCTTCCTTTTTTGAAAATTGAAGATACTAAGGCTTTCTTTCAGAAAAACTACACACCAGATCGAATGGTAATTTCTATCGTTGGGCAATTTGATTTTGAAGAAACAGAGTCGATCATTCGTAAGTATTTTTCTGACCTAAAACCCGGCAAACCAAGGCCTACGTATAAAGTGGAAGAAAAATCTTTTCCAGGGGAAAAACGATTCAAAGTCTATCACCCTTCGGGAAGTCAGATGATGGTGGGTTGGCTAAAGCCCCCTTATCCTCATAAAGATAATTCCTCTTTCGATGTATTGTCAACGATACTGACTTCAGGAACGGGATCTAGGTTGTACAAACGATTGGTTTTGGAAGAAAAGCTGGCAGTGAGTGTGGGAGCCGCCAACGGATATCCAGGAGAAAGATACCAAAACTATTTTGTATTCTTCATCAAACCCAAAGAGGATGCCAAACCGGAGACGATCGAAAAAATCATTTGGGAAGAACTGAACAAAATTAAGGAAACGGGAATTCCTAAAGAAGAATTGGATAAGGTAAAAAACCAGATGGTTTCTGACTTTATCAAAACCTTAGATGAAAATGGAAGTATTGCAGATCTTTTGAGTTATTATCAGTTGTTATATGGGGATTGGACTGGGCTTTTCCGCCAATATTCTGCCATCATGAAAACCTCATCAAATGATATCCAAACCCTCATTCCCACTTATCTTTCCAAAGATAAAGTGGTTGTGGGTGTATTGGAAGATGTAAGGAAAAAATCAGAATGAAACGTATTTATTTAATTTTATTGGCTCTTAGTTTTTCGGCATTCTCAACAATCTCAGGCCGGGAGATGGGGGAGTTTGTTCGAGATTTACAGTTCAAACCATTGGAGTTTGAGGTCCCAAAAATCACATCCGTAGAACAATCATCAGGTGTAGAAGTATTCTCTTTAAAAAATGCAGAGTTTCCTATAGTGTATGCGGACATTTATGTTTACCATGGGAAAAAACATTTGAGGAATCGTTCTGTCGAGATTACTAGACTATTGGAAGATAGTTGGGAGTTGTCTGGATCGGCAAAGTTTCCGAAGGAAAAGTTTTTAGAAACACTAGAATTCTATGGTGCTTCTTTTTCTGTTTCTATTGATTACGAAAAAACTATATTTAGCATCGCTTATCTTAAATCTACAGAGAAGGAAGTCCTTCCTGTATTGCAGTCTTTTTTTGCAGAACCGAATTTGGATGAGTCCTTGATGGTGACCACTAAAGGAAAGCTCGGCGAGGAAATCAAACGTAGAAATGATAATCCTACGGCACTCGGATCGAGAAAAGCAAAGGAAGCATTGTTTCGTGGAACGATTGCGGGCACTTCCATGCAACTTTCTTCTTTGGAATCTCTGAAACTCGCAGACCTCGCCCAATTTCAAAAAGAAATCTTAAGTGAACCTAAACGAAGGTTTCTTGTGACTGGTGATTTCGATTTGAAATCCTGGGAGAATTTTTTTCCGAAGTTTTCCGAAGGATCGAAAACGCAGGACTCTGAACGGATCACTCCTTCTCTATTATCTGAGAATGTAAAAAAAGAAGGAAAGGAAATTCGGTTGGTAGTAAAAGATGTAAACCAAACTTTTATTTCTATGATAGGAGTCCTACCAGAACACAACCATCCTGATTTTTATGCCATCCAGGTTTTGAATTATATCATCGGGGCTGGTGGATTTAACTCCTATTATATGAGAGAAATTCGAAACAATAGGGGACTTGCTTATTCGGCGGGAAGTAATACGGAATTCCAAGAAAGCTATGGAACCATTCAGTTTTTTGCGATGACTAAAACCGAATCTGCAAAGGAAGTTCTTTCTCTGATGCGAGAGCTCATCCAACCCAAACTCATTGACTCCTTAACAGAAGAAGAACTGACACGTGCGAAAAACGCCATCATCAACCAGTTTGTATTTCAATTTGAAGATGATAAACGAACTCTTGCGAGTGAAGTCCGTAGGCGTGATCATAAAATGCCAGAAGGATACTTACAAAACTTTAGAAGAGAGATTGACCGATTGACTCTTTCTGATTTAAAACGAGTTGGCAAACTTTATTTCCAAAAGGACAAACTACTGGTTACCGTTGTTGGGCCGAAAACTTTGGAATCCTCCTTTCAGGGATCGGTAAAGGTTATAAATCCGGAAGATTGATGTTAACTGCAAGTTTCGAATACAAAGGAACCAAATTTGAAGGTTTGTCCGAAGGTGGGATTCGGACCTCCATCATTTGTCCTTCTCTTGACTTTATGTTTGATTTTGGGTTTATCAATCCTGATAAAATCCATATCGGAAAAATTCTATTATCGCATGCTCATCTAGACCATTCTTGTGGGATCCCATACTATGTGTCGCAACGGAGCCTTCGTAAACTCCCCGTTCCGAAAATTTATCTTCCAAAATCATTGGAACCTAAAATGTCGCAAATTCTAAAACTATATTCCGAAATTGAAGGTTTCGATTACGAGTGTGAACTCATCGGCCTTGAGTTCGGGACCAGAGTAGATTTAAAACCGGGTTATTTTTTTAAACCTTGGGAAAGTTTTCATAGAGTTCCCTCGCAAGGTTATACGGTTTATGAAACCAAACGTAAGTTAAAGAAAGAATGGACAAGTCTCAATTCCGAGGAAATTCGGAACAAAAAAGATTTGGGAGAAGATCCTACAGAAGAAATTTCTGTTCCCTTGGTTTCCTTTTCCGGGGATACAAAAATTGAATACGTATTAGAAAATGAAGATGTTCGTAAAAGTAAAATTCTCTTTATGGAATGCACTTACTACTGCGAGAAGAGGGATGTGAGTCGGGCTCGGGAATGGGGGCATACTCATTTTGATGAAATCGTCGAACATGCAACTGCTTTTGAAAATGAAGCCATTGTTCTCATACACCCTTCCAAACGTTATAGTTATCGCGAGTTAAACGACATCCTCCGTAAAAAAGTTCCGCCAATTCTCAAAGACCGCATTTCACTTTTTTTACCTCCCAAATCATGAAACCAAGACCAAGTATCTATATCCCAGAATTGGAATCTTTTATAGATTCTAGTTTGGTCTATAAACCAAATCCTATATTCTCGGAAATGGAAACTTACGCCAAAGAAAAGAATATTCCCATTGTGACAGCAGCCACGGGAGCTGTGTTGTCTCATTTGCTTTCTCTACTGAAACCGAGTCAAGTTTTAGAATTGGGAACAGGCCTTGGGTATTCCACTCTTTGGATGGCTGTCGGTTCCCCGAACTCGCAGTTTGTTACTGTGGATCGGCATGAAGAACAAGCTGCCCTCTTGGATGAGTATGCAAAAAAAATGGGGATTTGGGAACAAATCCATGTTAAGCGGATCACCGCTTCAGTTATGGATTATCTACAGGAGAACCGAGAGGAATGGATACAATCGGATCTTTTTTTTGTAGACTGTGATAAAATTACCTACCCAGATATTTTTCGAATTCTTTGGAAAGATGCGAAACCAGGAGCCAGTTTTTTATTTGATAATATGTTATGGCATGGGCGAGTCCTCCATCCCGATCCGAAGAAACCATCTGATTTGGCCGTCATGTCTCTTTGGGATGAGGTGAAATCCCAAGTTTTCCGTTATACCTTGTATCCTGTGGGAGATGGATTACTCTTTTTCCAAAAGGATAAAAAATAGTAGTCAAACCTCTGTAATCTCGGCTATTCTGCTCCTTGGTTTAAGGAGAGCAAGTTTCGTGTTAAAAAATAGTTTCATCATCCTTTCGTTTTGTTTCTTTTGTTTGTCTTTGTCTGCACAAGAGTCCGGAGCTCCTGAAAAGGGGAAAGAGTCCTTTGAGGAGCTCGACAAACTAGACCAAGGGAACAACTTAGAACGTAAACAGTATAAGAATATTTCTGAAAATAACAAGGATCGTGTCATCAACGCGATCAAACTATTAACTATAGTTACAGCTAACTTTGGTGATGAAGTCCCTGATTCCAAAACGGCTCTAGACAAAATCAAAAAAGACTACCAAGTGGTGTTACGTTATTACTACCGACGCGCTTACATTGCTTCTGGAAAAGCTATGGTTGCTTTGGAAAAAGATATTTCTACTCTCATGGGTAAGTTTTCAAAAAACTATGATACCAAAACGCAGAACTTACTTGCAGAATGTGCCGATTTAATTACAGGCCAAGAACAATCCCAACTCGTAGAAACTTCTGGGGAAGGATCGAAGGTTGTGGTTCCTTACCGTGAGATTGCAGAAGGCCAACAAAAACTTCGCATTGCTTATGGACAAATGGGTTTGGCAACGGACATGTCTCGAGATGACAGGTTCTACGATGCGATCGTACATTACCGAATTGCAAAAGACTATGGAATCAAAATCCTTACTGACTTCAAAGAAGCTGAAGCGGACAAAAAAACCATCACTGATAAATACGGTAAAGACTTAAGCGATAACAGAAACCAAATCTTTAGCCAAACTACAAAATAGAACTTTAAACTTTTTCTTTTCTCCGCCCCCCTGGGTGCGGAGAATGACCCATCGTGCTTTTTTCATCATCATTATTCTTTCGTAGATTTCTCTTCTTACTTGGTTTCGGTTTCTTCTCTGTTTCCTTAGGAGCTGTTCCCGTCTTTCGTATTGCTGTGGATCCAGGCCACGGGGGAATTGCTAAAGATCCCAAGGCACAACATGGCGATAAATATGACAGTGTCACCCAAACCTATTTAGAAACTTACAAACAAGGAACGGAACACGGAAACATCACCGAAAGAAAGGTAGTACTCGACTTAGCCAAAGAAGTTCACCGCATTTTAAAACTAACAGAGACAGATGCGGGTTGGAAGGAGTTTGAAGGGTATCTACAATTATTTTCTAAAAGAACCGATTTCCCGCGAGTTACCTTTGAAAGTAAACTCACTCGTGAAACTTCTTTTGATGAGGATCCGGCCTCCGATGATCCCAATGCCATATACCGATTGTATGATTTTCCTGATCCAAAAACAGGCGTTCGTCGGAAGGGAAGGCTCTCCAAAATCAATGAACAAAAACCACATCTTGTTTTGTCACTGCATTTGAATCCTGCTAGTAAAGGCCAGACAGGGGGGATGGGGGCTGTCCTCACACCTGGGTTCAAAACATTTTCCCAAATCAAAAAAATCTCAGAAAAGAAAAAATCACAGAATTCATTTCTGAATGGCCCTTGGTCGGACTGGCTCGTTTTCCAATCGGGTTGGTCCAAGTTGGAGAATGCCACGGCAGATACTTGGATTTACCTGCACGGGTATTGGTCCAAAAAGAATGGAAAAGAAACCGATATTTCCAAGTTTGAAGGTTACCGACAAAACATGGTTAGCTGGCGTTATGCCGATGACGCTAATTGGGAAAAACAAATTGGGAAACCAGGACCCTATGCCACAACTCATGCGGACTTTTTGGAAACAGGAAAGTTTTGGGAGAGAGAAAAAGGAAAAAAAGAGGAATGGAGAAGGGAAGGGGGAAAAGAAGGGTTTGGTGGTGATAACCACTATGTAACCAAGGAACTCATGCGTTTTGTGCAATATGGCCTTCCCATCCAACTGAAAGAAAAAGATGCGCCTTATCCAGAACTTGGCCCCATCCAAAAACCTTATATTTCTACCTATAGTCTCCCCACTTATACGAATGCTCTCTGTGCCTTTATCGAAATTGGTTATGTAAACCGGAGCCGCGATATGAAATACTTAACTCAGAATAAAAAAGAGACAGCTATTTCCCTAGCTGTGGGCATTTACTCTTTGTTTGTTGGTTTGGATGTGAAAAAAAATGTAAATCTTCCATACAACCCGAAAGGAAAAAAAGTCAATTGGGAACGATATGAAAATTATTTTGATGAGGTTCTTTAAACAAAGATATGAAACCCAAAAAAGAATCTTCAAAAGTTCTAGACCACCCTCTCTTTCAAGAATTGATTACGATGTATCAAAAATCTCTTCAGAGGCGGTATTCAGAAGAGAATCTTAAAAATTATCCAGAGTTTAGTTCTATCCCTCGCGCTAAAATAGACCAACTCCTTCATTTTTTTTTAGAATACCTGTATCCTGAATATTCCAAACGGAAGGAACTAGATGCCGCCTTTGATGCGTTATCCGGTTTTGTAAACCATCCGACAAAAATTTGGGGAATTCTTGGAAATCTAACCTTGTCTATCTTTCGTTTTGGGAAACATTTCCCTATGGCATTGAAAGCAGGACTTGCTTCCCTCCATTCCTATGTGACTGCTCATCAGTTTGAAGAAGAGCTTGTGATGGAACTCGACAGAAGGGAAAACAAAATCAGTTTGTTAGAATCGGAATTTGCCATGGAGATACTTATTGCCAAAGTCGAAAAAAAGAAAGCGGATGCTTTTCGAAAAGACATTGGTGCTTTATTCAAAGTGTTTTCGGATGCAGAACTCATTCGAAAAATCATTTTGATTATGGAAGATATACTAGTTAAGATGGAATCAAAGGGTAGAGTTTATACGGAAGAGGATCGAAAAGGAATTCGTTTAGGTGTTTCGATTCTAAAAGAGGGGAGAGGGATCTTTGATCAGATGAAGGAAAGTGAGATAAACCTCGTTTTACAAGCCATTGATACCATCGAAGAAGATTTTTATCAAAAGGCTTGCACCCGGGATTCGAACTAAATTACTGTTGGTACCGATGGCCGGAATCGAACCGGCATGATGTTACCATCGGTGGATTTTGAATCCACTGCGTCTACCAATTCCACCACACCGGCATAAATCAGTCTTCAGCTTCGATATATTTACCTTTTCCGCGGGCCACTATTTTGCCGATCTCATTTTCTATTTCAGCCCTGTTTTCTATGATTTTTTTGTTCTTTTTCACAAACCATCCACGTAAGTGTAATGGTTCATTCACTTTTGCAGGTTGCAAGAAACGAATAGTTAATTCACCTGTTGTGGTTTCGAAATTCATCGCTTCGTTGATCTTAACCATGATTTCATCTAGGATGGTGGATATAATTCCTGGGTGGATTTGATCCGGTAAACCCTGGTATTTTTCGGGGCAGGTATAATCACCAAAGGCAGTTTTTGTGTCTTCGTCGAATGTGATTTTTAACTGCAACCCGTCTGCATTGTCCGGTGAGGAGGCAAAGCTGAGATTTTTTTTCGCAACGGATTTCATGCCACCATGGAACGCAAGAATTTCTCTTGTGTCAAGCAGAAAAAGAACTTGCGGTCATTTTGGCTCAAAAACCCCCGTAAAATGCTAGGAAATCGAATATTCTTTGAATATACCTTAAGTTACTGTATAGGAAACCTCGAAAATAAAGAGTAGAACCCTTTTATGTTAACCACCCTAATGATGTTACTCGGTCTTTCCGGCGCTGGTGCCGACCTCAATGATATCGCTGGGAGCGAAGGGGGTGGTAGGCCCAATGCTGACTTAAGTCCTCGCCAAAAACGGAGGCAAAAACAAAGACAATCCGCAGAAGTTGAGGAACCACTACCACAATCAAAATCTCAAAAAAATGAAAGGCCCTCTCGTGGTGGTCGTGGGCAAGAATTAAATTTCCAAACAGATCCGAAGGAACCCAAATCCAAACCAAAACCTCTTTCGGAAAGGTTATCTGATTTTGATAATGATGACGAACCAGAGGAATCTAGTGATGCCCTTTCAGAGAAAGAGCCGAAACCTGGACGAAACAGACGAGAGAAACAAAAACCTCCTAAATCTCTCAGCGATCTTCCGTTAGGTGAATTTGGGGAAGAGAGCTCCGAATCTCCTTCCTCTGGTGAAAGACCGAGACGGGAAAAACCAGATATTAGTTTTTCTGCAGATGATATCATTTCCAAAAACTCGAAGTATTCTTTTCATAGAAGGCCACTCCTGAATGCGGAAGCTCTTGTCGAAGCCGAACAAGTAGAAGAAGCCATCGAGATTTTTGAAAGGACAGGGAATCGAATTCCTGACCAAGAGATCAAAGAAAAAATAAAGAAAAACATCCAGGACTTAGAGGAGTTTTTAGAAGACAATCCACCTACTGCTAAGCCAGGCGAACCAGGGAAAGACGAGAAACCCAAACCGGATTCGTTAGGAAAAGAGAAACCAAAGAAAAAAGATCCGAAACCTGGTTCTGGCACAAAACCAGACAAAGATCTTTCGGATCTTGTGGGTGCCTTAAAAGAAGTGTCTGAACTATTTGCAGAATCGATAGCACGTGCCATTCAATTTGCACAAAGTTCTCCACCACCTAACTTTCAACAAACGCAACAATCCTTCCCACAAAGTGCTGGTCCTTCTCCACAGCAGGGATCGCAATTACCTCTGCCTCCACTTCCACCAAACACTGTAGAGACGGCACCACCTGCAGGAAAACCAATACAACCGTCAGCTGGGCAAGGTCCCAGTCCCATCTCTGGCCCTCAGATTAATCAAAACGTTTCCGGTGGAAACCAATTAGTCCATCCAATCGTTTACCAGTTTTTACAATCATCACCCCAATCGCCAGGATTTGACCCCAAGGTCATCCAAAACCAAGACCAACTCTTACAATCACTAAACCAAGGTTTGACGACAGGGGGGTTGGCAGGAGGATTTCCTGGCGCTCCTATGGCGCCACCAGGTTCAGGAATCGTAGGTCCCTTCTATGTTCCTCCTGAGATGCCGGGCGTGGGTATGCCGGGTGGTATGGGAGGTACTGGATCTCCCGGCGGGCCTCGCCAACCTCTCGACTTACAGACGCTTGCTGACCAAATTTCGAAAAAGGATGTATCCGAGCTTGATCTTCCAGAAGATACATTCTTTTCCAATGATTGGAAACAATTCAAAGACCTTCCTCTTGTAGACAGACGTAGTGGTGACGAACGGAGAAAGAATGCTGACAGACGAACGAACATTGCTGGAAGGAAAGACAGAAGGTCTGGGGAAGATAGGAGAAAGAAAGATCGTTTTCAGGAACGGGAAGATTTTTTAAAAAACCAAGCCTTAAAGAAGATAGAAAAGAAAGCAAAGGAATTAGAAGCCAAGGGAGAGGAATCTTCTCTTAATGATTTACTAAAACCTTACTTTCCAGACCAACCGGGTTTAAAACTACCTGAGTGGGACTTAGAACCCATTGGCCTTCCTGATGCGGATGATTTACGTAGGGACGAAAAAGAACCACCTCTCCATCCAAGGGAACAAGGCCGTCCAGAAGGAGAACCGGATTGGTTTGACTCCACAACCGATGCTCTTCGCAAAGAGTTAGAACTCCCGGATCCTATTGATCCGCAAACTGAAAAGTTAATTTCACCAAAGGCTGATTTACCTGCGGCTCAGGATCCAAACCAACAGAAATCAGAAACCATTATCGAAACGGATCTACCAATCCAGGTAGAACTCACCAATCGGCCGTTAACGAGTGAAGATCTAAAAATTGGGCTTCCTGATGCGGACGAAGTCTTTCGCGAACGCAAACTAAGAGAGGAAGCAGGTGGGCCGGCTGCTGCGGGTGAAGGACCAGCCCTCGAAGATGCAGAAGCACCAGAGATTGAAATCGTGGATGGAAACTTGGGTGAGATTGCTGAAGAAGAATCTCCCATTTCCCCCGATGAGATGGCCGAAAAAGCGGCAGAGGAAGAACCGGAAAAAATCATTCACGGGGTTTTGGAACTAAAGCCCCCCGAAGCGGATGATGCCCCCTTCTTAACTCTCACTTATGACTTTGGAAAGATACCGCATGCGTTTCGTTTGTCGAAGAACTATTCGATTATGGAATATTCGTATTATAAATACAAACCAATGCTCATGAAGGCACAAGAGTTTGCTCGCCGTAAGATGTTAAAAAATGCCTTGAACTACTACCGAGTGATCAAATCACAAAACATCCCACCTGAACTACGTAAGATGATCAACCGAAACATTCGGGACATCACCGAGTTTATGGAAAAATTCCTTATGGCTAAGGGAAACTAACTCTTGACAACTTTTTTCTAATTTCATAGTCTAACATTCATAAGAGAGGTGTAATCCGATGAGATTGCGAAGCCAAAACTAGGTAAGCAAAAACAAAAATACTAAATCCATTCTTCTCCTAACACTTTAGGACGAGACTTGCTTACCTATTTCCCCATTTGGAAACAACAGGAGCTTGTCGCATGTCCCAACATATCACCATTCAAAATTTAACCTTTCTTTACGAATCACAATCTGACTTTTTATTCCAAAACTTAAACCTTCATTTTGGCCCTGGTTGGACAGGAATTGTTGGAAAAAATGGAAGTGGAAAATCCACTTTAGCAAAACTCATTACCGGTGAGATGGATCCTCATAGCGGAATCATCCAAGGCAATGGATCTGTGCGTTACGTCTCCCAAGACACCTACATCGCGAAGGAAGTTTTGGAAGATTTTTTGTATGATGATTCCAAAGAATCAGGTCGGTTTAAAAATCTTTTGAAGATTCGAATCGCATCGTCAGAAGACTACGATTCTTTAAGTTTTGGAGAAAAACGAAGGATTCTTCTTGCTGTGGCGCTTTCGGAATCTCCTGCAGTTTTGATTTTGGATGAGCCCACAAACCATTTGGATTTCGAAAGTATCCAGATCATTGGTAGTAGCCTTTCCCATTATAAAGGAATTGGAATTTTAATTAGTCACGATAGGTCTTTGTTAGATGATCTCGTAACTAATTGTGTTTTTCTTGAGAAAAACTTTTATTCTCAAAGGCCCGGAAACTATTCCGAGGGCAAAAAAGAGATGGAAAGAGAAGCGAAGGAGAGGGCCCACGAATGGGAAGAGGCACGTTTCGTGAGAAAAAAACTAGAGGTAGAACTTGGTCGCAGAAGAGAAGAGGCAAGTTTATCTCACAAACATAGATCAAAAAAAGGATTGGATCTCCATGACCACGATGGTCGACAGAAAAAGAACTTAGCAAGGGTGAGTGGGAAGGATGGGCAAGCGGGAAGACTCAAACAACAGTTAGATAAAAGAGCCGAACATTTAGAACGAAAGGAAAAGGAAATCTTCGCCAAACTTCCTGAAAAAGAAAATTTAGGAATTGTTTGGAAAACGCAAAACTCTAAAAGGAAACATTTGTTTTTATGGGAAGGGGAGAAAATCGATTTTGGTTTTATGGAATTACAGATTCAGTCCCATATACAAATCCATCCAGAGTCAAAAATTGCCATCACTGGAAAAAACGGATCGGGGAAGTCTACACTGCTAAAGTTTTTAGTAAAAGAATTAAAACAAAAACAAATTTCCTATTTGTATTTGCCCCAAGAGTTTTCCAAAGAAGAAATTCAAAGTTTAAAATGGGAGTTTCAACACTTATCTCCGGAAGCAAAAGCCAGAGTTCTTTCTGGAGTGCATAGACTTGGAAGTGATCCGAAACGTGTTTTTGAATCAGAAAGTTTTAGTCCGGGAGAAATCAAAAAAATGTTTTTATCTCTCCACCTAGATGCGAATCCAGAAATTCTTCTCTTAGACGAACCGACGAACCATTTGGATATAAAATCTTTGGAAGCCCTGGAGAGTTCTCTTAAACCACTTAGCACCGCGTTGGTCGTTGTAAGTCATGATCGGCGGTTTTTGGAATCCATTGCAAAGGAAGAGTGGTCTTTGGAAAACCTGTCTGTGACCCAAAAACATCTAGACAGAATCTAAGGATTGTACTTAGAATAATTCTAAGGAGTGACTCTATGCCACAAGTGACATCACATGCCCCTGATTTTAAAGCAACCGCTGTGATCGGGGACAGTTTCAAAGAAATCAAATTGTCCGATTACAAAGGAAAATGGGTGGTTCTATTTTTCTATCCACTCGATTTTACATTTGTTTGTCCGACAGAAATTATTGAATACGATGCGAAACTCGAAGACTTTAAAAAGATCGGAGCAGAAGTTTTGGGAGTTTCAGTTGATAGCGAATTTTCACACTTAGCTTGGAAAAAAACAGCCCGAAAAGAAGGTGGTATTGGTGAGATCAAATACCCACTCATCGCTGACAAAACAAAAGAAATCGCAAAGTCCTTTGGAGTTCTTATCGAGTCAGGCCCTGATGCTGGTGTTGCGCTTCGCGGAACCTTTATCATTGATCCTGCGGGTATCATTCGCCAAGCAACTGTTAACGACCTACCTGTAGGACGTAACATTGAAGAAGCAGTTCGTCTCATCAAAGCTTTCCAATTTGTGGAAAAACACGGTGAAGTATGTCCTGCAAACTGGGACGAAGGAAAGAAAACGATGAAAGCAGATCCTACTGGATCCAAAGCTTACTTCGCTTCTGTGAATTAATTAGAGATTCTCTAAGATAGAGAAGGGAGAATGTATGGAATCTACAGCCAGTTTAGACAAGGCAACTTTTGAATTTTACAAACCAGATAATTTTCCAAAGGGACTCACTCGTAAGGTTGTAGAATCCATCTCTCATATCAAAAACGAACCAAGTTGGCTTGCTGAATTTCGTTTGAAGGCTTTTGAAGTCTATGAACAAAAACCCATGCCTACTTGGGGGTTCATTCCTCAATTTCATATTAATATCGATGACTATGTACATTACGTGGGTTCCAACCAAAAGAAGAAAAAATCTTGGGATGAAGTGGATCCAGAAATCCTACGAAGTTTTGAAAAGTTAGGAATTCCTGAACACGAAAGGAAGTATCTTGCGGGAATCGAAACCATGAACGATTCCGAAACCATCTATGCCAATGTCAAAAAAGAACTTACCGATCTCGGAATCATTTTCTGCGACATTGATACTGCCATCAAAGAG
Source organism: Leptospira wolbachii serovar Codice str. CDC (assembly GCF_000332515.2). NCBI lineage: Bacteria > Pseudomonadati > Spirochaetota > Leptospiria > Leptospirales > Leptospiraceae > Leptospira > Leptospira wolbachii. The sequence continues at coordinate 459,806 of NZ_AOGZ02000014.1, read as the reverse complement.
TATCCGGAACTCGTTCGGGAGTATTTGGGAACTGTGGTTACCATTGGAGACAATAAATTCTCGGCTCTAAATTCAGCAGTCTTTAGCGGGGGTTCTTTTGCTTACATTCCTAAAGGAGTCAAAACTCCTATGCCTCTTCAGGCTTATTTTAAAGTAACGGCTGCAAGTTCCGGACAATATGAACGGACACTCCTTATTGCTGACGAGGGTGCACATTTAGAATACAGTGAAGGCTGCACTTCTGTCCAAGATAAGGGTACGAATTTCCACACAGCCGTTGTAGAGCTTGTTGCTAAAAAAAAATCTAAGATCTTTTATACCACCATCCAAAATTGGAAAAAGAATATGTACAATTGGACCGTGAAACGGGGGATATGCGAAGAAGCGGCCCACATCACCTGGACTGATTGTAATATTGGTGCCAATACCATCAAATACCCTGGGATCATCTTAAAAGGAGATCATTCTACTGGGGATGTTCTTTCCTTAGCTTTTGCCGGCAGTGGCCAGGTGCAAGATACGGGAGCTCGGATCATCCATGTGGGAAAAAATACAAGGTCCAATATCCTTGCAAAAGGTGTGGCACTAGACGGGGGAATCAATTCTTACCGCGGGCTTGTGAAGTTTGAACCATCGAGCAAAGGTTCCTATAGTCATATCAAATGTGATGGGCTGATGATGGACAACCGATCTCAGTCCCATGCTTATCCGTACAACGATGTGTCAGGAGAAGAGGGAACTCTGAACTACGAAGCCACCGTTTCCAAAATTGATGATGACCAATTGTTTTACTTGCAATCCCGAGGGATGTCTGAAGACGACGCGAAGTTACTCATCATCAACGGATTTTGCGAAGGGGTCACCAAACATTTGGATGTGGAATATTCTGTGGAAATGACAAAACTTATCAAAATGATTTTGGAAGATGGGAAGGTCATTGCCGAAAAATAATCGGCAAATGGATTCTTGTTTTTAGAATCCATAGATATCTTTTACTTTGGATTCTTTAAGACAAAATAATTTCTAAAGCCTCTGTACCAATGACTGAATCGGTTGCGTTTTTACTTTTTAAAAACAAGCACGGCCAATGCAGCACTTGCGATTAAGAGCCCCAAATATTCTCGCACTTCTTCCACTTCCATCCCAAAGTAGGGAGCTTGCATGTAGTAATATCCCGCTAAGACTAAATAAACTGGTATTAGGATCCATCCAACAAATGGGGGCACCTGACGATAGAATCCAGCTAGGGCAATAACAGCCACAAAAGCATAAATGGGGAACCAGAGGTAGGGGTCTGGGTCATTCAATTGCAAATAAGCAAAGTACAGGAAGGTGGGGATACAAAGAATTCGAAAGAGTTTCATAGATGCGTATCAGTTTTTTGATTGCGGTTACAAATCCAAGCCAATTATCTTAGGATGGGAACCTTAAGTATTATGAAAATCCAAACCTTTGTCTTATTTTCCATTCTGTCCATGACTCTTTCTTGTGATGATTTAATTCGCAGTGTCCTAAAGAATTACAACAAAACCTATGAAACTGATGGGCAAGTCCTCGGAGCGAAACCTCTTTTTATTGGTGCTGATGCTAACCGGAAACAGGTCACCATCTCTTTGCAAGAAGTGGTGAAAGTAAAGGAACCAACAGACATCCAGTTTCCACCAGGAGACTCTCCCTTTTTATTCGCTTTGGAGAAAGCAGGGAATATGATTCTTTTCCATCGGGAAAAAAAGACAAGTCGTGTCCTTGCCACATTCCCAGTCATCACAGACAGTGAAGAAGGTTTACTTGGTCTCACTTTTCATCCTCAATTTCCGAAACAACCAAAGTTATATACCAATTATGTTAAAGCGATAGGCAACAAAGATGTGACCATTGTTTCTGAATGGGTGGTAGAAAACCCTACTAACTTTGAGGGAATGAAACTTGCAAGCGAACGGGTGTTACTGCAAGTGGAACAACCTTATCCGAACCACAACGGCGGGCAATTAGCCTTTGGTCTGGATGGGTATTTATACATTGGGTTAGGAGACGGGGGTTGGAGAGCCGATCCAAAAAACCACGGTCAAAACCCAAACACCTTACTTGGATCCATTTTAAGAATCAGTGTGACTCCAGACACCCAGTCAAAAAAACCATATTCCATTCCTTCAGACAATCCCTTTGTGGGAAAAGCAGGTTATGCACCGGAAACTTTTGCTTATGGGATTCGTAACCCTTGGCGCATGAGTTTTTCACCTGACGGACGTTTGCTTGTAGCAGATGTAGGCCAAGATGCTTATGAAGAAGTGGATATCATTCTTTCTGGAAAAAACTATGGTTGGAACCAAACAGAGGGATTCCATTGTTTTACTGACGGCTGTAATACGGCTCTTTACCAACCTCCTTTTTATGAATATGGTAGAGACGAAGGCCAATCTATCACTGGTGGATATGTGTATACTGGATCAGCCATTCCTGATTTGAAAGGAATGTATGTGTTTGGCGATTTTATCCAAGGAAAAATTTGGGCGATCCCGGTTCCCAAACCAGGGGAGAACTCAAAAGTTACAGAAACCATAACTCTTGGAAAATGGAACTTACTCATTCCAACATTTGGACGGGACAATGATGGGGAAATCTTTGTGGCCGACTACCAAACGGGAACCATTTACAAAATGGTAAAACCGTAAACATTGAACCGAACAAAAAAACAATCGATCACTATTTTTGCCTTATGGAAGTTACTTAATTTTTATTTATGAAAAAACTATTTTCTAAATTACCGTTTTACATCCGGTTTCATTTACTTTTGGCAAGCCTTGGAATTGTATTTCTTACTATTTACCGAGTCTGCTTTTTTGCCATGTATTCCTACCGAATTCATGACAAATCAATTTGGATCCTCTTAAAAGCATTTTTAAAAGGGGCCAGATTTGATATCTCCGTATTATGTGTGTTACTTGGTGTGAGTTTGTTGTATTCTTCATTACACTTTCTCAATCGTAACCGTATTTACCGAGCTGTCTGGAGAACCTTTCCTGTCATATTGATTATCCTACTTCTTTTCCTGCTCATCGCTGACTTGATTTATTATGAGAACGGAAACAAACATTTAGGATATGAAGCCTTTGCTTATCTTGGGTTTGAGATGTTGCCTCTTGTGGGTTCTGCCTTTTCCCAAAATCCTTTTCTGTTTTTACTTGGGCTTTTTGTGATCGGAGGGATTAGTTTTGGAATTTATAAAATCCAATCTAAGTTTCCTTATTCTCATGTAAATTTGCACTACAAATGGGCTGGATTACAATTCCTTGTGGTTTTGGCCCTTTTGGTTCTTGGAATCCGTGGAGGAATCCAGACAAGCCCCCTTCGCACCAGCGACGCCATCATCACGAAAGAAACCATCATCAATGACTTAGTTCTGAACCCCGGCTTTACTGTGATTACCGACTTAAAGATGACCAAGGTGGATGACCGTCACTTTATGAAGTTAAGTGATGCAAGCGCCATCGTACAAAAAGAAGTGACCTATCCAGGTGCCACTTTTGTGAGCGAAGAATACCCACTCCTTCGTAAAACCACTCTCACTACAAACAAACCCCTACCTCATATCGTTGTGATTGTGTTAGAGGGTTGGACTGGAAAATTCATCGATATCATTGGAACAGGTAAGGTCGAAGGAAAAGTAGTCACACCATATTTCAACCAACTCATACGCCAAGGGATGTTCTTTAAGAACTTTTTTGCGAGTGGGGGACGTACCACCAATGGACTTATGGCTCTTATGGGTGGTATTCCTGATCGGCCAGGCCTAACAGCAGTTCGTACACCACAAATTCTCAATCGTTTTTCAGGACTTGGGAATATTGCAAAAACCATTGGATATGAAACTCTTTTTGTCACAGGAACCGATCTTAGTTTTAATAATAAGGGAAGTATCATGTACCATTGGGGTTTTGATACTCTTGTCGGAAAAAATGAGTTAGAAAAAGTTCCTGAATACAAAACAGGACCTTGGAGTTATTTGGATGAAGCTTCCCTCGATGCCATGCATAAAAAACTCCTTCTTGTGAAATCAGAAAAACCAATTGTTTCTGTCATTCATACAGGAACCACTCACTATCCTTACAAAGTGCCAGAGGAAAAGTATCGTTTGTTTGAATCAACTACTCAGGACAGCGAATACTTAAATGTTCTCCATTATGCGGATTCTGCCCTGAATGAATATATGGAAAAAGCTAAAAAGGCTCCTTACTTTAAAGACACCATTTTCTTTTTTGTCTCTGACCATAGCCACCACCGATTTCTCAATTATTATGAAGATCGTAATGTTCCTCTCCTAATTTATGCTCCCGGAAAAATCAAACCGGAACTTCGTGAAGATTTTACATCTCAACTCGATTTAATCCCGACCATTCTCGGATTTATGGAAAGGGAAGTTTACTTTAGTGTGATGGGTCGGGACCTAAGGAAAGTGAAGGGACAGTCAGCTTATTTTGCTTACGGGAATATCTTTGGGTGGATTGAAGATGACTTTTTGTATTACCAATCGGTATCTGGCGGGCAAGGCGAAACAAAAACCATCAAACCACCGTTTGTGGACGTTGGACTTTGTTACAAGGATATTAACCTATGTAAAAAACATGGAGATAAAACCAAAGCTTTCCTAAATTTAGGAGACGAACTCCTGAAGTCGAACCATTTGTTCCCTTCGGAGTCCGTTCTAAAAGAGATTAAATCTAATACCAAGTATTAGAAATATTACTCAAATCAAAGAAGGTCTTTCGTTTGAGGATGATCCATACTAAGGATACAAACGAGAGGCCAATGAGTGGAATCGCAAAGATTTCAATTTTTGGAATATTGGAATACACAAGGGCACCCACAAAAGCTAAAATAAAAAGGACATTCCGAACCACTTCCGTTCTTCTCGACCATCGTTTCATCTCCATAGTCCTATCTATGGAGAACAAACTAAAGATAATTACAACAGATAAGATTCCTAGGGTCACCATATCTTTTTCCAAATTGATTTTTGCTACCTTCCAAATCACAAGACCCACTCCCATTAGTACGGCTGCTTGGAGAGCTACATAAACCATCACACCCATTGGAGGTTTTGGATCATACTTGACCACCTTGTTTGGCTCGGGAGCCACATCAGCATTTGTGATGAGGTAAGTGGGTTTCCAACCGGGAGGTCCAAAAATTGTTTTAAACACATCACCAAACGATTTACATTCTAATACTTGGAAGAACATATCTTTGAATACATGTAGGTTTACCGTGATCGGGTTGAATGAGTTCACGGGTTTAGTCAAACCGTAAATGGGTTCTTCTGCTTCCCATTCAAAGGATCCAAACATACGATCCCAAATGATAAAAATTCCTCCATGGTTACGGTCAATGTATTTGGGTTGGATTCCATGGTGGACTCGGTGGTTTGAGGGAGTTACCATAAACTGTTCAAAAAATCCTAATTTTCCGATAAAACGAGTGTGGACCACAAATTGGTATACTTTTAAAATTCTGTGACTGAGTAAAAACATAGGCCAAGGAATTCCAAGGAGTGCCATGGATAGAAAGTAAGTATATTCGAATATTCTTTGTAATCCATTCCCACGAAAGGCAACGGATAAATTCATTTCTTGTGTGGAGTGGTGCGTGACATGAGTGGCCCAAAACAAATTGATTTCATGACAATGTCTATGAAACCAGTAATAGACAAAATCAGCAAAAACAACCGCAAAACTCCAAGCTCCAAGAGCCTGCCAGTTAACTGAAAAACTAGGCGAAAAACGAAACGGGCTTTCCAGTGGAAAAAAATGGAAACCTAATGCAGAGAGTGAAAAATTCTTCTCTACTTTGTCATAGACATAGAGTGCTCCGAGTAGGATAACCACCCCAATCAAAGCAAAGATCACACCTGTACTCACGTCAGCAATGAGAACGTTCAATCGGTAATATTTTTTTCCTTTGATGTAGGAAACAAATATCTCGATTCCTATCAGCGCGACCATGACGATAAAGGCATATTCCATAAAGGCGTCGCTATTCATTCGTAAAATTTCCTCACTTGATACTAGGCTTTTGAATCAATGCGTGTAAGTCAATGTCCATTTGGACTCAGTAATTTCACTAAGAATGGTCCTAGACTTCCATTTTAGACTTGTTCCGATATTGATTCTGGAGTATGAATTAGAGAATTGCCGGAAATCCTTGTCCCTCTGGGGGGCGCAGAAAAGATTGGCTAAAGGTGGGAAATCCAAACAAATGAAAGAGGAAATACCGGTTCTCAAAGGGAAAACCAAAAAAGAACTAGAAGAGCTATGTGTTTCCTTAGGTCTGGAAAAATACCGAGCAGCACAAATTTATACAGGGATCTATAAGAGCCGTTATACGAACTTAGACCAGTTCACCACCCTGTCCAAAGAAGCCCGAGAAAAATTAAAACAACATACCTCTTATCCCGAAATTGAACTCGGAAGGGACCTTGCATCCAAAGAAGACGGCACTCGCAAATTCACTTTTTATGTAGGTGAAAACAAAGAGATTGAGGCTGTCTGGATTCCCTCAGGCGATGGCGGGCGAAAAACCATCTGTATTTCTTCTCAAATTGGATGTACTCTCAATTGTAAATTCTGCGCCACCGGCCTTTTGGAATACAAGGGCAACCTTCACACTTGGCAAATCCTGGACCAAATCTTACAAGTGGAACGTCTTGTCGGAGACCGTGCTACCAATATTGTTTTTATGGGAATGGGGGAACCCATGCATAATTACTTTTCTGTGATGAAGGCAGCCCATATCCTTCGTGACCAGGAAGGTTTTGGTCTTGGGGCACTTCGAATCACAATCTCTACTGCCGGTGTGACAACGGGAATCCATCGATTTATCGAAAACAAAGAACCATTCAATTTTGCAATTTCTCTCAACCACCCCAACCCTAATTCCCGTTCCTCGATTATGGATGTAAACGATAAACATCCGTTAGATAAACTTGTTGAATCTGCAAAAAGATTCACAAAGGAACTAGACCGCGCCATTACTTTTGAATATGTAATGATCCCCGATGTAAACATGGGTCGCGACAATGCGGAGCGTCTTGCAAAGATTGCACGTTCAGTCAATAAGTGTAAAATCAATGTGATTCCACTGAATACCGATTTTACCGGATGGCGTAGACCTACAGACGATGAAGTAAAAGATTTTGTCATGCATCTCAAAGCTAAAACAACAGCTCCCATTCTCAACCGGAGGAGTCCTGGTCGGGACATCAACGGTGCTTGCGGAATGTTAGCTCTAAAAGGAATTCGAAGTGAAACACGGTAAATGGATCTTAACTCTTGCGATAGCTGTCTTTTTTATCAATTGCCAAGATATCGTCGAAAAAAAATGCCAGGCAGCTTGCGAAGTATTTGTCACTTGTACTGAGGAAGAACTTAAACTCACGCTTGCCCCTGATGTCAAACGTACAGGCCGCATCCAATGTATGGACGGCTGTACCACACACAATAGTGATATCCTCCAATGTTATGACCAAGAACCCAATTCTTGCAAAGGATTTGGACAATGCCTCCTACAAATTGGTACTTTAGAATGAAAGAAACACTGAACCCCTCTGAAAGAATTTTTTATCGAATTCTATTACTGATCGCATCCCTCCCTGTTTTATTTACTCTTCCTTTGGATGTGATCGATATTGATAGTTCTCAGTATGCAGGGATAAGCCGCGAACTCGTGTTGTCTGGTGATTTTTTTACTTTGTTCGATAATGGAAGGCGTTATTTAGACAAACCCATTTTAACTTTTTGGACGATTGCCACATCCTTTTCTTTATTTGGGATTAACAATATTGCATTTCGGATTCCTGCTATTCTACTCAGTTTACTTTCTGTTTTTTCGATCTACCGAATCACCATTCTAACTGGTGGAAAAGAAAGACAAGGTTATTTGGCATCTTTTGCATATCTACTTGCTCCTGGTTTTTATGCCATGATCGTAGATCCCAAAATCGATGTGTATCTCACTGCATATTTGGTTTTTACTTATCATTTTTATTACTTAGGAAGAAAGAAAAATCCAAACTTCTTTTACTTAATGTATCTGATGATGTCTATGGGATTTATTACCAAGGGTCCTATCTCTGTTGTGATCCCAGCATTGTCCATTGGTGGGGATATTCTTTTTCGCAGGGATTGGAAGTTGTTATTATCGATGAGAGTCCCTACAGGGATTTTGGTTCTAGCCTCCCTTCCTGCCTTCTGGTGTGTTTTACTCTATAAAAGTTTTAACTCTTATGGCCCATCCTTCTTTTTGTGGATTCAATCCTTCGGTCGTTTTTACAAAGAGATGTACGATGTAAAATTTGATCCGTTCTACTTTTATAAATCCTTTTCTTGGGCTTTCTTTAGTGGGGTGGTGCCGATGATTATCTACATCGCATTTCGCACTTACAACTATATCAAGTCTTTGGGATGGAAGGAAATCCTTCGCAAAATCCGCGCTAACGAATACAAAGAAATCGACTTCGTGATTCCGTTTTGGGTATTTCTATTTTTATTCTTAATTTCTTTTTCAAGATTTCCTCTCCCGCAGTACACCTATTGGGTTTTGCCTGGAGCAGCCTTATATTTCGGGAAGATTGCCGAAGAAAGTTTGTTTCGTTCTACTGTAGAACGTTTGCGTCCGTCTTTCCTTATCGCTGGTCTTGTGTATTTGGTGGGATACTTTCTTATCCCTATCTTTGTAGCCGATGTTGGAATTGTTTATTATGTATTTGGTGCGATCGGAATTCTATTTATCATGTTATCGGCCCAACTCATTCCACTGGAAGTTCTTGTCACTTTAGTGGGTGCCACTCTCTTCTTTAGTGCGATAAGCATTCAATTTTATCCACTACTCACTAGTTACCAGCCTGCTAAAGAATTTGGCGCCAAAATCAAAGAACTAGAACCAAACGAACCAGTTGTTTATACCTTTTGGTTGTCCAATTCCAAACGGTCTTACGGTTTTTATGCAGAAAGAAATTTTAGAAACGTATATGATCGGGATAAATTAGACAAACTTTGGTCAGAAAAGCCGGAGAGGCTTCTCATCCTACCTTCCGAAAAACTTGGTCAATTACAGGAACTGGCAGGGCCTGGATACAGCATTGTGCCGGTTTTGGAACGTGAATCCTTCAAAGTGGCCACACCCACCATCGGTTTCTTGAAAAAAGAGACAAGAAACCTCGTCACAAAGAAAATTTCTTTGGTTTGGCTAAAAAAAATTCAGGGGAAATCTTCTAAAAATTCGAAAGTATAACTAGGCTAAATTGTGTAAGTCTGGTTTTTAGGGCCCTTCGATGTCAAATCAGGGCCTTTTTTTTTGCCCTCTCCGGATCCGCCGATTCTATTTTCTAGAGACATGTACTAATGGTTTACAGCGGATCACCGTTGTTCCTTTCCAACAAAAAACAATTTTGGAAATATTTTTCCAAGAAATCCTTTCCATTTTTTAAAAACACGGTGTAATGACACGTCACATACGGTGCTATATGAAAAGTTTAAAATACATCCTCGGTTTATATACATTCTTCTCCATCTTAGTTTTATCAGTGGTTGTATCGACTCTCATCTTGTATTTAAATTGGGGGCTTCTTGTTAAAGTCTACCGAGGAGAAATGGAAAACGCAGGCAAAAGTGCTGGGGCCGAACTTTCCAATTATTATAAATCGCAACTGCGAATCGCAGGGCTTCTTTCCAAACAAAGAGAGATCGTAGAATCCTTTCAATCCGGAAAGGCAAAATTTGCAACCGATCTCCTCGTTGGTATGATGCAAGAAGCGAATGGGGAATATGAAAATATCTTTTTATCGGCACCCATCCAAAATGCCAAAATCTTTGCTGCAGGAATTCCAAGGTCAATCGGATATCAATTGGAAGAAGCTAAAGTAGGGGACCATGTTGTTGTCGCACTAAAGAAGAAATTTTTAATTGGATCTGTCCAAGAGTCACCAATCACTGGTTTGCCGGTGAGTTTAGTTTCTTTTCCCATTGAAGATAATGGCAGGCTTGTGGGAATATTATGGATTGCATTGAATTTGGAACAAGTTTCCAAACGAATGGGAGAAGGAATTCATGTGGGTTCTAATGGTTATGTCACAGCCATCACCACCAAGGGAGTTGTCTTTGCTGGTCCCGACAAATCGAAAATTCTAAAAATGGATTTAAGTAAAATTCCCGAAGGCCGGCCTATCCTTGAAGCCAAGGATGGAGCCTACTTTGAATATACGGAAAATGGAAAAGATTTTGCCTTTCTTATCAAACGACTAGAAGAATGGAATACCATCATTGGAGTGGTACTCCCTAAATCGGATATGAATTCTGGATTCATTCAGGTTGCGATCACGGCTCTTGTGGTTGTGTTTTTAATCACCGCCCTTGTTGTTTTTGGCATCTTTCGATTTCTTAAAAAACGTTTGTTACCTTTAGAAACATCTGTTGCTACTTTAGATAAAATGGCTGCTGGAGATTTAACCGAGTCATTCACTCTTACCAATCATGATGAAATTGGACAAATGAATTTAGCACTCGATGGTTTTGTGAAAAGTATTCGTAACTCTCTCGGAGAGATCCAGACAGTCGCAGAAGAGATTGCGTCCTCTTCCGAAAGTTTGCGTGATTCTTCTGCTAGTTTTTCGGATATGGCACAAGGAACAGCGGCCTCGGCAGAGGAGATCTCGGCAACCACAGAAGAGGTGGTGGCAAGTATGGAAACAACAGCAGCCTCCACTGTCAAACAACACGACAACATCCTGGAATTTAATCAAAAGATCATGGAACTTTCCAAAGGGGCCATCCAAATTGAAAAGGATACCAAGGCAGCCCTCGCCAATACAGAAAACATTACCAAACAAGCCAAACTCGGTGGTGAGTCCTTAAACCAAATGAAGGATGTGATTGGCGTCATCCTGGAATCTTCTTCTGAAATGAAAGAAGTCATTGGCATCATTGACGAAATCTCTGACCAAACCAGTTTACTTGCTTTGAATGCTGCCATCGAAGCGGCAAGAGCAGGGGAGGCGGGGCGGGGATTTGCCATTGTCGCCGAAGAAATCTCCAAACTTTCCGATAAAACCGCCCACTCCATCCAAGCGATCGAGGATATGATCGGAAAGAACAGCAAGGAATTAGAGGAAGGTGCCAAAGGAATTCGTTCCTCGGTGGAACTACTGAACCTCATCATTCGAGATATTGCCGAAGTCGAAAGTGTAATGAAACGTCTTTCAGAAGCTACCAAATCCCAACTGAGTTACAACCAAGAAGTGGATGAACGGTCAGCAGAAGTTGGTCGTGAATCGGAGTCCATACGTGGGGCCATCGACGAACAGAAACGGGCCATAGAACAAATTTCGCAGTCTGTCATTGGAATCAATAATGAAACCATGCACATTGCGACGGGTTCTGATCTCGTGGCATCCTCTTCTCAAAGTTTATCTCATGCGGCTGAAACCTTGCGCACCATTACCAAGCGGTTTACCATAACGAGGAGCTAGAGGGATAGATTCGAGTGGACCTCATGCAAATCTTAGGCCGATTCTAACCCATTCTAATTTTTTAAGTTAAAAATAACGCCCGTTTGGTGGCCATAAGCGATCTTATTGAGACTCGGTTTCAATAAAGAAAGTTTCAAAAAAAATTAGAATTATGTCTCTTTTCATGTTTTTTCGCAACCAAAACCCTTACATACTTGCTTTTTTTCTTATTTTACCTTTCCTTGTCAGAAGACAGTGTAAACGGATTCAGGAAATCTGCGAATGAATATAAAAATACTCAAGATCTCTGTGCCTATCGTTGCGATTGCAGCGCTTGCATATTTGATTTTTTCACCTAGCCGTTATGTGGGCTATTCACCCGACCAGCCCATCCCCTTCAACCACAAGATACATGCGGGCGATAACAAAATCGACTGTAAGTATTGCCATACCGGTGTTGAAAATTCGGCCCATGCCACAATTCCTCCAAGTTCCACTTGTATGAACTGTCATGGAGCAGGTAACGTAGCGGGTAACCAAGAACATGTTAAGTGGCTTAAAGAACAATACGACAGCAACACTCCAGTTCCCTGGGTGAAGGTTCATGACCAACCAGACTTCGTATACTTCAACCATTCAAGACACGTACAACGCGGTGTTGATTGTTCCACATGCCACGGCAACATGGCAGAGATGGTAAAGGTTAGACAGTCCAAGTCCCTCAATATGGGATTTTGTGTCGATTGCCATAGAGAGAACAATGCTCCTAACGATTGTTCTACGTGCCACAGATAATCGGGAGACAAGTAATAATTTATGATGAAAGACGATAGTTTCCAAAAAGAAAAAAAATCGCTTTGGCAGTCTTATGAACTTCGCGGAACTTCTCGCGAACGTGAATTGCAAAAGCAAGAGTTCTATAAATCTCCGGATCCCCTGATTGCAAAAATCAAAAAGGGTGATTTCGATCGTAAAACTTTCCTTAAGTTTATGGGTGCCTCGGTTGTGATGACAACTGTGGGTTGTATCCAAAAACCTGCTGAAAAAATTGTTCCTTATGTGAACCTCACCATCAAGAACCCAGACAACAACGAAGTAGAACAGTATGACTTCGTAAAACATGGACACTCTTACCACTATGCATCAGTATGCGGTGGATGTTCTGTTGGTTGCGGTGTTCTCGTAAAAGCAAAAGACGGACGACCTTTGAAACTCGAAGGAAATCCAAACCATCCGATTTCGGAAGGTGCTCTTTGTGCTTCGGGACAAGCTTCTATTTTTGATCTATACGATGCAGACCGTGCCAAAGAACCACAACAAGTGGTAAATGGTGCCGCAAAATCTAGCGACTGGTTCGTTCTAGATAAAGATGTAAAAGAGAAACTAAACGCCAACAAAGGAAAAACCATTGTTGTCACAAAACCTCTTACATCTCCTGCAACGGGGGAATTCATTTCTGAATTCTTACGTTCTGTAGGTGGTGGAAAACACATCGAAGTGGCTTTTGCTTCTTCTGATGATGCGATCACAATTGCTCAAGAGAAATCTTACGGAAAGGCAGTACTTCCTAACTACCATTTCGACAAAGCAAAAGTCATCCTTTCCATCGACAGTGACTTTTTAAACAACACAAACTACCACAATGACTTTTCCAAAAGAAGAGACTTGACTGGTAAGAATGTAAAATCTTTCAACGCCTTCATTGCGGCAGAAACTCATCCTTCCATGACGGGTTCTAATGCTGACCAAAGAGTCCCAATCAAACCTGGGGACCAAAGAAAGTTTGCCCTAGTGATTGCAAAGGCTCTTTCTGATTTGGGAGTAGGTGGATCGACTGGTGTTTCTGGAATCAATGTAGAAACGGCAGCATCTGAGCTTGGAATTTCTAAAGAAGTAGTTCTTCGCACGGCGAAGGCTCTTGCTTCTGCTAAGGGTGAATCTCTTGTGGTGGCCGGTGGTTCGAATGCTCTAACCGCAGACGCAGTCGATCTTCAAATCGCAGTCAACATGCTCAACAGCATGCTTGGTAACGATGGAAAAACAATCGATGCTGGAAATCCTTTGAAAGAAGGTCTTTCTAATTACTCTGAAAATTTAAAAACTCTCGCAAAAGATTTAAAAGAAAGAAAGGCCGGTGTGGTCATTCTTTTTGGTGTGAACCCAGTATACGAAGCGCCAAACGGAGATGAGTGGAAAAAACTCCTTCATGAAGCAGCACAAGTAGTGCAAGTTTCTGACCGAGTGGACGAAACAGCTCTTGCTTCCAATTGGCTTGCTCCTGTGTCTCACTTCCTTGAGTCTTGGGGAGATAATGAATCGGTAGCAGGAATTGTTTCCGTACAACAACCAACCATCCGACCACTCTTCCAATCAAAAGCATTTGAAGACATGCTCATCACTTGGGCTGGTGGATCTCTTCTTGGTGCGAGTTCGTTATACGATTACCTCAAAACAAAATACTCGAAAAAAACAAACTGGGAAGACCTACTTAGAAAAGGTGTGTTAGTTTCTGGAAATCCAAAAGCTGACAAATCAGGAAGATCGTTCCGTGGAACCATCGCTCCTCTATCTCCTTCTAAATCAGGTTTAACTGTTTCTCTTTACGAAAGCACCGCTATCGGTTCTGGCGAAAGAGCAAACAACTCCCAACTCCAAGAACTTCCAGATCCAGTATCAAAAGTGACTTGGGACAATTATGTTGCGATTAGCCCGCAATACTCTCGTTCGTCGGGAATCAAACTCAATGATGTCGTCACAGTCACTGTGGGCGGGAAATCATTTGAACTTCCGGCACTCGTCCAACCGGGCCTCCATCCAGAAGCAGTGGGAATTGCTCTTGGTTATGGAAGAACGAATGTGGGAGAGATTGGAAACGGAGTGGGTAAAAATGCCTCCATTCTTGCAGCAGAAGTAAACGGATCCACTGTATACTCTGGACTTTCGATCACTCTTTCTCCTACAGGGAAGAAATACAAACTCGCTACCACACAGGATCACCATATGATGAGCCCGGGTGTGATGATGGGTGTAGAGTGGAAAGAAAGACCTCTTATCATTTCTGCAAAACTCCAAGATTATGCAAAAAATCCAGGGGCAGGAATTCCTGAACCAGAGATTCCAAAAATCCTAATCGATGGAAAACTACAAAGAGCACAAGGGGCAAATGCTCCGTCTGACCAACCAGGAAGCCAGTTCGCCTACCCAGGATACAAATGGGGAATGGCAGTGGATCTTACTTCTTGTTCTGGTTGTGGTGCTTGCGTAGTTGCATGTAATATTGAAAACAACGTGCCGATGGTAGGACGTGACGAAGTAAGAATGGGTCGTGAGATGCATTGGCTTCGTATCGACCGTTACTATATTGGTGATCCTGAAAAACCAGAATCACTAGAAATCGCACACCAACCACTCATGTGCCAACATTGCGACAATGCTCCTTGTGAGACAGTTTGTCCAGTAGCTGCGACTGTTCACAGTTCGGAAGGAACCAACGATATGGTTTACAACCGTTGTGTGGGAACTCGTTACTGCTCAAACAACTGCCCTTACAAAGTGCGTCGTTTTAACTGGTTAGAACATTGGAATGAACACAACTTACTCGGAGAAGCAACACCTACTTTTAAGGCTCGCCCTCCAAGAAACTTGGGTCTCAACCCAGATGTAACCGTTCGTTCTCGTGGGGTTATGGAAAAATGTAACTTCTGTGCTTCTCGCGTTGCTGAGAAAAAAATCGCAGCGAAAAACGAAGGAAGAACTCTACGGGATGGAGAAGTGAAGGCGGCATGTGAACAAACATGTTCTTCCAATTCCATTGTGTTCGGTAACGTAAATGATCCTGAATCTAAAGTAGCGAAGCTCTTGAAAGACCCTAGGTCTTACAAACTTCTGGAATACCTAAACATCGGACCTGCTGTCACCTACATGACTCGCGTTCGAAACGACGTTTAACAGGGAGAACACAAAGGGAATGTCATTAGCACAAGCAGTTCGAGATAAATTAGACATCCCCGACCTGGTAACAGGCGGGAAGTCGCTTAAAGATGTAACCGTTGATATCGCAAAACCAAACGAAGATTTTCCTACCAAACTTTGGTGGAATACTTTTCTTTTGGTTCTTACGATCACCCTGATCGACGTAGCCATCATTGGTTATTTGTTTTATGAAGGTCTTTACCTCCTCGGGATCAATAACCCGGTAGGTTGGGGATTTTTCGTTGTTAACTTCGTATTCTGGATTGGTATCGGTCACGCAGGAACTTTGATTTCTGCGGTTCTATTCCTCTTCCGTCAAGGTTGGAGAACAGGGATTAACCGTGCCGCGGAAGCGATGACAATCTTTGCCGTACTCGTTGCGGCATCGAACCTCATCTTACACGTTGGTCGTCCTTGGCTCGGATACTGGTTGTTTCCTTATCCAAACGAAAGAGGTCCACTTTGGGTGAACTTCCGTTCCCCACTGATTTGGGATACGTTTGCGGTATCAACTTACCTTTCCATCTCTATGGTGTTCTGGTATTTAGGACTCATTCCTGATTTAGCAACACTTCGTGACCGTGCCACAGAAACTTGGAGAAAGAACTTATACAATGTTCTTGCTTTTGGTTGGGTGGGATCGGCAAGATCTTGGTCTCATTTAGAAATCGTTTCCATGATTCTCGCAGCTCTTTCCACACCGCTAGTTCTTTCGGTTCACACCATCGTATCTTTTGACTTTGCGGTTTCCATCCTTCCTGGATGGCATACGACCATCTTTCCTCCATACTTTGTTGCCGGTGCGATTTTCTCCGGTTTCGCTATGGTGGTAACTCTTATGGTCATTGCTCGTGAAGTATTCAATCTTAAGAACTACATCACCATGAAACACTTGGACAACATGAACAAGATTATGATGGTAACAGGTCTTATCGTTGGTCTTGCTTACGGAACAGAATTCTTTATCGCTTGGTATTCTGGAAACGAATACGAAGTGTTCGCATTCTGGAACAGAGCTTTCGGTCCTTACGGTTGGGCTTACTTTATCATGATTTCTTGTAACGTATTGTCTCCACAAGTGTTCTGGTTCCGCAAACTTCGTTACAATATCCCGGTGATGTTTATCGCATCTCTAGTGGTAAACGTAGGTATGTGGTTCGAACGATTTGTGATCATGATGACTCTGAACCGAGACTTCTTACCGTCCAGCTGGGCGATGTATACACCGACACTTTTCGACTACGCGATGTTAATCGGAACTTTCGGTATCTTCTTTACTCTCTTCCTACTCTGGTGCCGAATTATGCCAGTGATTGCGATTGCAGAAGTAAAAACAGTGATGCCACAGAAAGAAGGAGCACACCACTAGTATGTATCTTCCAAAATTAGAACAGTTTCACAAATATAAAGAAATGGATGAAGGAGTTTTCGGAATTTTCGAAACTCCCGAAGCAATCATACATGCGGCAGAAAAAACCAAAGAAAAGGACTACATTGGATTTGATTGTATCCTTCCTTATCCTGTTCACGGGATTGATGAAGCGATGGGAACTCCAAGATCTGGACTTCCTTGGATCACCTTTGTAGCTGGAATCTTTGGATGTGCGATTGGGATTCTTTTTCAGTATCTCACTCATGCCTATGACTGGCCTCTCAATATCTCTGGAAAATCTCTCAATGCATGGTTTGCCTATGTGCCAATCATCTTTGAATTAACTGTATTTTCTGCAGGGATTTACACTGTAGCTGCACTATGTTTCTTAAGCGGCATTCCCAAAGCAACCCGTCGGATCCTTCACCCGGATTTGACATCTCACAGGTTCGCTCTTTGGATTCCTAAGTCTGCTAAAGGTTATAACGAATCAGAAGTTGTTTCTTTCGTGAAAAGCCTTGGTGGATCGGAAGTAACCGTGGTGAAACCGGAGAACCAAAAATGAAACAAAACATCTTTAGAGTTTTAGCACTTGCGGGACTTCTTGTTCTCGTGAATTGCGATTACAAAACTCCCGTTTATGAATACTTTCCTAGTATGTATGATTCACCTGCGCGTGAATCTCAAGAGGATGATTCTTTTGCAACGAACGGTTCTGCGTCTCGTATTCCTCCTAAGGGTGCGATTCCAGTAGGATACTTCCCATATCCGTATGCTGCAGAAGCAACTCCTGATACTCTTCCTGGGGCTGATAAAGGATTAAAAAATCCTATCGCCAAAGCAAACTTAGGTGATCTTATGATTGGTGAAAAACGATACCAAACATACTGCACACCTTGCCATGGGGTGAGAGGACTTGGAAATGGAACTGTTGTGGGACCTGCACCAAGGTTTCAACAATCACCTCCTTCTGTTGTCTCTGATAAAATCAGGGGTTGGTCTGATGGACAAGTTTACCATATCATCACTATGGGTCGTGGACTTATGGGAAGTTATGCTTACCAAATCGAACCAGAAGACAGATGGAAGCTCATTGCTTACATAAGAAAACTTCAAGAATATGAAGTTCAAAATAAAAAGGCGAACTAGGGGAAACTATGAGCGCGACAAAAGCAGCTAAACTAGACGAAAAATTACTGCAGTTCAAACTGCCGGCAACCCTTCGTAATGCCCTCATTGCCATGATCGGAATAGGAGTGGTGAGTTTTCTCATCGCTTTCCTAGGTTTCGGTCATGAAACAACTCGTCACATGGACGAAGCAGGTCATTTCCACCACACAAACTTAGGTTACCATATTCTACTGATTGGAACTTACTTTGTCATTGGTCTTGCCATCACGGGAATTTTCTTTACCGCAATCCAACACTTAACAGGGTCTCATTGGTCTGTCACTGTGAGACGACTTTTTGAAACCTATGGACTTTTCACTCCCATTGCAGGCCTGCTGCTTGTGGGTGTAATTTTTGGAATGCATGACCTTTATGAATGGGCGGATGCGTCGGTTCGTGAAAACGATCACCTCATCCACCATAAGTCGGGTTATTTAAACCCAACGGCATTCATCATTCGTTGTGTAGCGTTCATTGGTATTTGGACTATCTTTGCTTACATCTTTCACGGAAAGTCGGTCGGCCAAGACAAAGACAAAGTTGTGGATACAACAAAAACTTTGGCAAAGATTTCTGGGGGATTCATCCTTTTCTTTGCACTTTCTTGGTGTTTCATGTCGTTTGACCTTCTCATGTCGCTTTCCCCACACTGGTTTTCTACTATGTTTGGTGTGTATGCGTTTGCAGGTGCTTTCCAAACGTCCCTTGCTTCTTACTTAATTGTAATCGCAATTTTGAAGAAAAACGGATATCTCGGGGAAGCAGTCAACGAAAACCACTACCATGACATTTCAAAATTCCTTTTGGGTATGACTACTTTCTGGGCTTATGTGGGTTTCTCACAGTTTATGCTCATTTGGTATGCAAACATCCCGGAAGAAACTTTCTTCTATGAAATGCGTATGACTGGTGGGTGGGGTTACACAACTCTTGCCCTTCCATTTGTGAAGTTTGTGATTCCTTTCCTTCTCCTACTTAACCGTCCTAACAAAAGAGACATTGATTTCTTATGGAAGTTGTCTGTATGGATTCTTTCGGTTCAGTTCTTCGAACTTTTCTGGTTGGTATTCCCTGCAAACTTCGAGAAGTTTTCCATCCTTCACTTCGTTCTCGCTTTTGGTGGAACTGTAGGTGTGGTGGGAATTTTCGGTTTCTTCGTTTTTAAAAAGTTGGAAAAACACAGCTTAGTTCCGGTTGGAGATCCTCGTTTAGATGAGTGCCTCCACCACCACCAATAGGAGAATGGAATTGAAAAACAAGATTGTATTACTAATGATTGCCGGAGCAAGTTTCACTGCTTGTTCCAAAAATGCAGAAGTGGCTTGGCATAAAAATTGTGATGCCAAAACCAACAAAGCAAGTTTGGATTTTACTGTTCCATTGTATTCCGAAGCAGATTCTAACTCAAAAGTGGTAGAATTTGTTCCGACAGGAACAGTAGTAAAAGTGTTTGAATCCCGTAACCACAACGTATGGGCACCAAAATACTTTATTAAAGTGCAAACGGCAAAAAACGAAGGTTATATGAGTCCACGTTGTTTTGTTGTAAACCAAGACCCAGAAGTAAGTGTTTGGAGATATTCTAAAGGACTCGTGAAGGAATACAATCCCTTCTATAGTCCTTCAGACAAAACACATTATCCTCGTGGGTATGAGTATGGTAGCTTAAAGGATCTTTCGAAAGAAAAGATTCCACTTTCTGACCTAACCAAAGGTTTGGAAGAAGTTCCTTATACAAACAAAAACATGTTAAAACAAAACTAATCTTAGTCGGAGCGAATCCGACATTGATAATAAAAAAGGATCCGAGGTTTTTGCCAAGGGTCCTTTTTTTATTTAATGCCACTTGACAAAAGTTATGTGTTGTTTCATTTTGTTGTCTTTGTAAAGGTAAGAATGAATGAAACAGATGTTATATAGACTTTCGATTGGAATTTTTAGCATATTGATCGCTATAAATTGTAGTACGGCAAAAATTAAGGATGCGAAACCAGATGTAAATGGACCTAATTTAAACATTTACTTACTTGGATATGATACAACAAACTATGTTGGAAAAAAACATATTACGGATAGTAATTATGAATTTGCAGAAGTGGATATCGCATTCCAGAACGTATCGAAAGAGCCTTACCCAATTGATTTTCCATATATGTATAATGAAGCAAAGGGGAATAGTGCTGAATCAGCAAGTATAGTAGGACTTTCGTATTGCTGTCATTTTGGTGAAGATTTATTGCAAGACCTAAAATCAATAGTCTTATTCACATCCCTATACGAAGCAACTCTTTCTCCCGGACAGATTGAAACGAGAAGATATTATTACTTAATAAAAAAAGGAGAAATTCCCAAAGAATTAACTTTCTATAAAAAGTTAAAAAAAGAAAAGGATGCAAAAGAAGGTTTAGAAAAAATTGCTGTGATCCCTGTTAAAAAGTAATCATAAAGATTTTAAAAGACCCAAGGGAAACCAAGGGTCTTTTTTTGTTTGCTATCTTCTTTTATTTTATTTAAAAAAACCAGAAAAGATCTTTTACTTTTGGGTTTCTGAGTGTAATGCCGATCCAAAGTAGGAGGCCAATGTATACCGGAAATAATGTGTGAGAGAAAAGTGGATTTCCCACACGCAAATGTATGGCTACGGCTCCACCTAAATAGGCTGTGAGTAGCAGGGCACCTAACGCAGAACTTTGCGGGATGGCATACAAAACAGTGATCACAAGAAGGATGATTCCTATCGTCACTGCTTGGGATCCGGGAATTCCTAATTCCTCCATACTTTTTAAAACAGGTTCAATTTTGGCTAATTTCCCCACTGCATCGAAAAGTAAAAAAGCAATCACAAGACCACTTAGGATCCTTCCCACCCAAAGATACGCTGGAGAGCTATTGAATTCGTTCATAAAACCACCTCTTGTAAAAAATCTATCTAGCCAGAAAAACATATCAACTGATATGTTGTCAATAGAATTTATAATCAATATAAATAAGAGTCATAGGTTTTGGCATCTTTTGGAATGGGATTTCAAATCGGTGTTCGATTGAGAAAGCAGGGAAGATTTTATGAGGGGACAAGGCTAAGGAATGGGAAAACAAGAGGAAACTCGTAAATTAATCATCGAATCTGCTTTTTCACTGATTTACCAAAATGGGTTTCAAGGTGTGGGGGTTCGTGAGATTGCAGAAAACGCCAATTTAACGATTGGGGCATTTTTTTATCACTTCCCAACCAAAAATCTTGTGGGTTATGCAATCATTGATGAGTTTCTGACCAAGGGAATAATGGAACGTTGGATTCTACCGTTGGAAGGATACGAGAATCCCATCGAGGGAATGATCCAAATATTTAAAAAAACCTTTGATAGTTGGCCAGAAGAGTTTGTTTCTCGCGGTTGCCCACTCAATAATTTAGGCCAAGAGATGTCAGCAATTGATTCGGAATTTCAGAAGAAAGCGAAAGGATTGTTAACCACTTGGATCCAGAACACAAAAAAATATTTGGATCTCGCAAAGAAACAAAAGGTGATAAAAGAAAATACGGACACTCTAAAACTTGCAGAATTCATTGTTACTTTCCAAGAAGCAACCTTTGCTATGGGAAAGGTGATGAATGATCGTAAAGTTTATGATTCTTTATATGTTTCCTTTAAGAGACATTTACAAAGCCATTGTATTTGAAGCCGTAGGTAGATTCTCGAGATCATTGAATTTCTTTTTCAGTTGCCAAGGAAAGGATCCTTATCTTTTGTTTCGCATACCTTGACATTCTCTTTTTACTTGTTATACTCACACGCATGGGACAAAAAAGAGCCATTGCCACATCCGCATCCGAAGAACGATTGGAAAAACTTCTTGAAGAAAGATTAATTCCAGGATCCAACCAAGAATTTATCGACAAACGAATTTGGGATCTTTTTGGAGAAACATGGTGCGTGATGTTTACTGATCTTTCTGGATTTTCTCGCGGTGTCGCTAAATTTGGAATCATTCATTTTTTACAAACCATCTACGAATCGCAAAGAATTCTTATTCCGGTAGTCGATGAGTTTGATGGTATTCTTATGAAAGACGAAGGGGACAGTTTTATGGTTCTCTTTCGAAATACCAACAAAGCCATTCAATGTGCTATCCATATGCAAAAAGCATGCAAAAGATATAACGAAGGAAGGGCCGCTGAAGAACAGATTCTTCTTTGTGTAGGACTTGGGTATGGAAAAATCTTAAAGATTGGAGACACAGACGTATTTGGGTCAGAAGTAAATGCAGCATCTAAGTTAGGTGAAGATACTGCCAAAGCTTGGGAAATTTTAGTTACGAGTGCAGTGAAAGAAAATGCAGATGAAACGACCGATTTCGATTTTGAAGGGATCTCCGAGATCCCCCCTGGTTCGGATGGTGCGTATCGATTGGTGTATACTTTAGAAGAACCCAAGTGGGTTGTTTTATAAATGGCGTAACCAATTGCTTCGATCATTCCATAAATTCATAAATCGAACGAATTTCACCGTTTGTTTCCACATAAGAGTACAGTTCTTGGAATTCTTTATTTTGGCAAAGGGTTCCTGAATCTCCGATAAGGATTAAATGGGATTTGGCCCTTGTGAGGGCCACATTCAAACGTTTGGGATTGAGTAAAAAACCAATTTCCCCATCTGAGTTCGAACGTACCAGACTTAAGATGACAATTTCTGATTCTCTTCCTTGGAAAGAGTCAATAGTTTGGGTAAACCAATTTCCTTCCGAGACTTTTACCAACTTTTCTACTTGGCCTCGATACGGGGAAATAACAGTAGTTAACTCTTTGGGAATTCCTAAACTAAATAATTTTTCAATCAATTGAATTTCTGTGTGGTTGAAAAAACTCGGTTCTTCTCCTTCTGTTTCCTCTTCGGAATCGCTTCCCGCAGTATCTATCCAGAGGATAGGTGGATTCGAACCAATAGCTTCAGAAATATCGAGGGATTGGGTCCAAGTAGCATCGGGATGGGTAAGGATTTTACTTTCGTAGTAGGTTTGGTTGGGAAAACCCAAAATTTCCGGCTTCATTCTGAATTGTTTTTCTAAGAATAAAATCCGTTCCCCAGAATCAAAGGCTACAGCCTTTTCTAAAAAGCTATGAATCGTTAGATGGTCAGGGTGAGAGTAACTGGCACCAAGTTGTTTTGGGTCTCCAAAAAAGAATGTTTTTTTACCTAAATAGAGGGCCATGTAACATCCTGGATCCAAACTTTGTGTGGCTTCATCGACAAAAACAAAATCAAAAGTCCTCCCTTTTTTAAATTCATTTCCAAATCCAGAAAAGGTAGATACAATCAGTTCTGCATTGTCGAGTAACTTGGTGCGAATATTAGATTCTGATTCTCTAATGGTTGAAAGTAAAAACTTTGCTTCTTTACGTAGGGCTTTTCTTTCCTCCCTTTCTTCTTTTCCAAAATTACGTTTCCAAGAGTTTGCTTTTTTCTGTAGGGCTTTTAGTTCCGTTTGCCAGTTATGGATTTGTTTTTGGTCAGGATTTGTTTGGATTAGGTGATCGATATGGTAGGGTAGAACTTCTTCTTTGATTTTGGTGGAGTTACCCAAACGAATCACGCGAATCCCTTTTTTTAGTGCCAGTTCTACAATATAATCGCAAGCAAAGTTTGTGGGGCAAAGGGTTAATACCGATTCATTTCTTTTTTTTATTTCTTCCACAGCTTGCATGAGTAAGGTGGTTTTCCCTGTTCCCGGTGGACCAAAGATCACTCCATAATCATTAATTTGAAAGATTCGTTCTAGCGGAGGGTCATTCAAGCCGGCTTTAGGAGGAGTTGGTTTTTCCCCGAGCCCAAAACCCAATATCCAATTAAGTTTTTTATGTGATATACTTTCTTTATCTTCTAAAACTTTGGAAATGATTTCATTATACAAATCATAAGTAGATTCTTGGAACCATTTTGAGATTTGGAATTCTTGGTCTTCCCATTCATAGTCGCCTCGAACTTGGATGGTGAGTTTAGAATCTGTGGCCTTATAGATATTTCCGAATATGGTTTCTGTTTCACCTTGGATAAGGACGGGAATTCCAGATTTTAACCATTCTTTTGCTTTCGTGGAAGGGGAGATTTGGAATTCAGCTCTCCACGTATTACCGACAACAAATCGTAAATCTTCCAGCTGTGCGAATTTAATGGCTTTGGCATTTTGACCTTTTTCCAAAAATAAAGAACGTTCGTATTCTCGCTCCTTGGATAACAGTGTTTTTATATCTAGAATTTCTTCTTCCAGTGAACCAAACTCTTGTTTTATGGTTCTTCCCATTCAATATTCTCCAAGGTTGTAAAAAAACCATTTCTAAGTAGTGGTGCAAAGTCGATAAAATCGGCTGCTTTTAAGTATAAAGAATCTTCGATGGAATAAGCTTGGATGAGATTGTTCGCAGCCTCTTCCAACTTACCCAGTCGGCAATGGGCTCGAGCTAAGATGATTAGCGTTTCCGGATCAATCTCTTTACAGAACTGGATATGTGTACGGATGGAAGTAAGTGCGTTTTCAGGATCTTCCGCTTCCAAATAACAGAGAGCTAAAAGATCATAATCAAGGAACTCTTCTGGTTCCACCATTTTAAGCGATTTTTTTAAAGAAGCAAGTGCCGAATTAAAATCACCGCGAGAAAAATATAAAGACCCAAGTTCTGCCCAAATGTCTTTACGATCAATCCCTCGGCCATTACTTAAGTGTTCTTGGGAAAGAGCTTTCTTTAAAACTTTGATTGCTTCTTCCGAACGTTCCATATCTTTCAAGAGAGAAGCTAGTAGTAGATAGTTTTCTAGATAAGATGGAAAATACGTAATACTTTTTTGTAGTAAAACTTTTGCTGATTTAAATTTTTTCAATTTGATCAGATAACGCGAGTATACGGTGATACTGAGTGGATGAGATGGATAATTTTTGATGATGTCTTGAAAGAGTGATTCTGTTTCTTTGGGGTTCCCTACGGCATACAAACACCAGGCTTTTTTGGCTTTGATTTTGATAAGAGAAGATTCGTCGGTTGTATGTGACTCACTCTGTGCATAAACATTAAATGCTCGAGTGAATTCCTTTTCATCTTCCAGGAGTTTTGCTTCACGGATCAGGGAAAAAAAAGAACTCATTCGACGTTTTTTACTTCAGGAAATAAGGGATTCGCCGATGGGTAGAATAGGGAGTAAAGATTGTAAAAGGAGGTCCTATTATGGTTCCATCTACACCTATTAACTCAGTCGTCAATTTGCCGAAGGAAATTTTCCAGGCCCAAAACCAACTCAACGAGAAACTCATGAAGTTGGCTGTGGAAGAAAAAGTAGGCCCACAAGCAAAAAGCGAAAGGTTACTCGACATCTACTGTTAATTAGTCTACCCGGGTTTCTGGATTGAAAACAGGTCGTTTTCTTTCCATAAACCCACCAATGGCCGAACGAAAGTCTTTGGAATCAAGCATACTCGCATTCCAAACGGCTACATAGTCTAATCCCTCGTCGATGGTTTTTCCAATTCCATGGTTTAATACTTGTTTGACTCCACGGATCACAATGGTTGGGTTCTCTGCAATTTCTTCTGCGGTTTTTAATCCAGCTTGGAGTAGAGAATCAAAGTCTTCTGTGACTTTTGTCACAAGTCCCATTTCAAGAGCTTCCTCTGCACTGATGTCTTTTCCGGTCAAAGCCAATTCTCTTGTGTGAGCATTGCCAATCAAATGCGGTAGTCTTTGTAAAGATCCCATATCGGCAACAATAGCTACTTTGGATTCTCTGAGAGAAAAACTAGCATCCTTTGACGCATAACGAATATCACATGCGGATACTAAATCCAGTCCACCACCAATACAGTGTTTTTGCACTAGAGCAATGGATGGCTTTTTTGAATTGTAGATGGCGTTGATTCCTTTTTGCATAGTAAGAATGAGCTGGTAAAGTTTTTCTCTACCGTCTGCAAATTCTCCTTGGAAAACTGATTTGAATTCTTGAAAGAACTCTTCCAAATCAAGTCCCGTAGAGAAAGATTTTCCTTTGGCTGCAATCACAAAACAATGAATTTGTGGGTCGGCATTAATTTGATCCACCATATCCGGCAGGTCACGCCAAAAAGGCCAATTCATGGCATTCCGTTTTTCGGGACGATTTAACCAAAGGATGGCTACGTTTTTTCTTTTTTCGATTTCAAAAAATGGAGAAGGGTTCATACGTTTGTTTTCTCCTTTAACCATAGTTTTTTGGAAATCATAAGATACACGCCAAAGAGGATGAGTGCAATAGAAATATATTGTGACTGTGAAAAACCATGCCAGTAATAACCGGTAAGAAATGTTGGGTTTCCGTTGGCATCAGGAATGTTGACTAAAGTGGGTGGATCGATAAATGGAATTACCGCTTTATTCACACGTAAAAACTCGATAATGAGCCTTGCAAATCCATGGATGATGAGAAACTGCGCTCCAATACTCCATTTACGAAAGTTTTGGTATCTTGCCCAAAATTGAAAATAAGCAAAATAGCCAAAGGCCATAATGGATTCCATCACCGGTGTGTTCCAAACGGGAACGCCGGACGGATGAGCTCCATGAAAATCAAATACGAAAAAAGGAATCCTTACATCGGTGGCAAAACCGTAACAACCGTCCCCACTCACAAAACATCCAAGTCTTCCGATCGCATAACCCATACTAATGGCAGGAATGACTGCATCGTAATAGGCACCAATGTCTAGTTTGTGATGACGAAAGTATAGAGTGATGAAAAGCCATCCAAAGAGAAGACCTCCAAAAAATACAAGACCACCCCCGCTAAATAGAGAAGACCAAAGTCCTGGATGTCCAGGAAATCCATTCCAATGGGTAAGGGGATATGTGTATTTCCCGTCGTATCCTGGAACATCAATAAACACTTGGTCCCAAATTTCGAAGATAAAGAAAATTTTGGCGCCCACCAAGGTGCCTAAAATCCCAAGAAAAATCAACCAATCCGAGTGGCTCGGATCCAACTTCTTTCGTTCCAACTCTTTTGGGAGGAGGTAAGAACCGACAAGAAAGGCCAACATCATGAGAAGGCTGAAAGTGGATAAACCCTCCCAGCCAAAGGGATTCGGAATCGGAATTCGATCTAACATAGGGGAAAGGGTAAATTTTACGCCCCATGGGAAAAGGAGAATTTCTTTGTGGAATGACCTTAAAATGCTTCCACTCCGACTAAAATTACCTGGTCAGTAACCCGGCATCTAATACAAATTCTGAACCTGTGATGTAGCGACTTTTTTTAGAGGACAGAAAAAGAACTGCGTTGGCCACATCTTCTGTTTCGACCCAAGGAACGGGCAGTAGGTTCCCGGCAGACCTCTCAGCAATCTCTATGGGAGTGGCACCTTCCATAGCCGCCAAACCATCGTTCATGGGAGTATTGACTCCTGTAGGATGAAGGGAATTGACTCGGATCCCGTAAGGGGCAAGTTCAATGGCCCAGGACTTGGATAAACCAGTGAGCCCCCATTTAGATGCGGCGTAATGAGAGAGACGGTTCATACCTCGTAAGCCGGCAATGGAGGAATTGTTGATGATGACCCCTGATTTTTGTTTGATCATTTGGGGAATCACATACCTTCCAACCACCCAAGCTCCTTTTAAATTGATATCAATCATACTGTCCCAAGCCTCTTCGGTGAGTTCATGAGAATAACCATAAGCACAAATCCCTGCGTTATTAAACAATACATCAATCCTTCCAAATTTAGAAATCGTTTCTGTAACGGCAACTTCTACTTCTTTTGAGTTTCGCACATCGGCTGTTAGGAGGATGGCTTCTGATCCCAAGGATTCTATTTCCTTTTTTAGAGATACCAGCTCCTCGTTTGTACCCAAAGTATATGAAGGATAACTTAAGGGTTTAGCAACATCTAAGGCAGCAATCTTTGCACCTTCTCTTGCAAAGGCCAGAGCCGTTTCTCTCCCTTGTCCGTGGGCAGCGCCCGTAATGAATACAACTTGATTGGAGAATTCTTTAGTCATGATGGTGATTTCCTTTTTTTGTGAATGGTTTTAATACTTCGTCGAGTGGGATTTTTAATACATTGTTGAAGATATTTGTCGCAATCATAATGCCTGCAAAAGCAGTAAGAAGAACGATTTGTTTTTCATCAAACTTGGATTGTAATCTTTGGAAAATGGAATCGGAAACCGTATTGGAATTTTTTACAATTTCCCTGGCAAATTCCACTAAAAGATCTTCTGTTTCATTGAATTGAATGGTGTCTGGATTTTCTCCCCAATCAAAGATGATCCTTCGAAAGAAAGTGGAACATATCAAACAATCGGTTTCTGCTGATAGAGCATGGGAAAAAATAGTGAAAGGTCTTTCGCCGAGGAAAGGAACCATTTCCTCTTTCAAAACATACCATTCCATATAGGCTTTGTAAGATGGTATCGAATGAAGAAGAGTCCTCTTCATATTCGTGATCCTTCCGTTTTTTTGGATTTGGTAGTCGTATTCTCTTTTAACTTCCGCATCTGATGAAGCGTATTCTGTTAAACTAATCCTAGTCATTGGCATCCTCTGATTCTAAATAAAGTTTGAGTATTTCCTGTTTTCTTTCTGACTGTTCTTTGGGTTCCCAATCTTTGGCTTTTGATATTAGATAAGAATAGAAAAACCCAAATCCACTCACTATGATAAGACCGAGTAATTTTCGATCCTCGTTCAAACGGAATAGGAGAATTCCCGTTAAAAGAAGCGCAAAAATAAATCCGAGGATGGTCACGAATGTGATCGATTTTCTAAAAAATAATTTAGGGAAATAACCGTTTTCTTTTAAGATTTTTTTTGCAACAAAGAGTGAAAACAATTGAGATAGAACAACAAAGAACCAACCGACTGTAGAATAAGTCGCTAAGGTTTCCAGATTCCATTGTAAGTATAAACCTAATGTGGAAAGAATATAGATGATGGTAAAAATTTTCAGATAAGAAGGGGATTTCCTTTCATTATTTAGGAAAGGAAACCATCCGTCTTCTATCAAGCAGATAAAGGACTTTGTTTGGATGAGAAAAATTCCGTTTAACGAAGTAACTACGGCAAGAAGAGGTCCGCCTAAAAGAAAAAGTTTGTATTCTACTTGGGTCAAACGACTCCGAATCAAATGAAAAAGATAATCGGAAGGGGGAAGAGTTGGATCTCCCGGCCCGAGAGTGGATACAGCAAAACTAAAACTAAAATAAAGAAGTACAACAATGGGAAATGCCCATAAAAAAGCTTTGAGTAAGTGTTTGGGTTTTCCTGATTCTTTTCCGAGTTCTATAATCGCATTAGATCCGAAAAAAGTAAAACATAGAATTGAGATGGTTTTTAATCCAGATACAAAACTAGGGAACGAATCGGGGGAAATTTGCGGGATGGCTCTTGGATCGGCAAACCGAAAGATCGAATACCCAAGTAGAAATACCAATACGGAAACTAGGAGATTTTGTACAAAAAGTACGGGTTTCAGTCCCAATACATTTAAGAGAAAGAAAACAGTCAGAATGGAAAAGGCCCAAATTTCTTTGGAACCAAAGGGAAATATTTGAAATAAGATCTCGGAACAGGCAAGCGTGAATAAGGGAACTTGACCGAAGCTTGCTGTGGTTAGAAAAATCCAGGTGACGAGAAAGGCAAACCTCGGGGAGACGAGGCGACTCGGATAAAAATAGATCCCCCCATTGGTGGGAAAATATCTTCCGAGTACCGCCACAGGAAAGATGATAAAGAACATGGGAACGGACGCCAAAAGATAAAAATAAGGTAAAGTCGCACCGAGGTCTTTTGTGAGGACGCTTGTGAGAATGAAAATTCCCCCTCCGATGGTCAGACCAATGGCCAGGCAGACCAAGGAAAAAAGTGAAAGATTTGTCTTCTTTGTGGATTGGGACATTGATTCAGCTTCATTAGGGGCGTAAATTTTGAGGATTTCAAGAAAAATATCTGTTATAACAGATAAAGTTAGTGTTATTTTGAATTCTAGTCATTGCGTTTTCTTAGAATAAAAATAAGAAATTAGCTTGACTCTAGATAGTTTAATATTAAACTATCTAGTATTGACTTAAGGAGATCCAAATGTTCGATACCCTATTTTCTACATCAGGGGATATTATCCCACTTATCTTACGCATCACAGCTTTTGTTGTGATCTTCCCACACGGTGCCCAAAAACTACTCGGTTGGTTTGGTGGATACGGATTCAAAGGTACCTACGGATTTTTTACAGGACAAATGAAGTTTCCTGGAATCCTTGCGGTTCTTATCATTCTTGGTGAGTCCTTTGGCCCCGTGCTTTTGCTTGTGGGTTTTTTAACTAAGTTTGCTGCGGCTTCTATCGCCATCATTATGATTGGTGCTGCTGTCCTCGCCCATAGACAAAATGGTTTTTTTATCAATTGGAATGGAAACCAAAAAGGTGAAGGATATGAGTTTCATATTCTTGCTGCAGGCCTTCTTATCGCCCTCGTGGTTGGTGGAGCTGGTGTGTATTCCGTTGATTTTAATTTAATCGGAAAATTTTAAGATTCTGTTTCGAACTGGTTCGACCTTTGTCCCTGTTTGGTTTACCAACAAACAAGGGTTCGAACCAATCCCACTTCTAATCTAAGTTAATGTATTCTTCTGGATCGAGTGGTGCATCGAGGCCAATCCTCACTTCATAGTGGACGTGAGCTCCTGTTGCTTTTCCTGTTTGTCCCACAAGGGCAATTTTATCTCCCCGTTTGACTCGATCTCCCGGATTCACTAAAATCAAAGAGCAGTGGCCATAAAGAGTAAAAAATCCATTTTCATGGTTGATGCGAACTGATTTTCCAAGGCCCCCGACTGCTGTATCTACCGCAATGATTCCGGGACCTGTGGCATAGATAGGTGTTCCTTCCCCTGCGGCAAAGTCAATTCCTGAATGATACTCACCCACTGGTAAAATTCCAAAAGGATCACTCCTGTAACCGAAAGTAGATGTTACCACTCCCACACCAGGTTTTAGAGGACGCCCTCTGGGCATGGAATAAAATATACTTTCTCTCATGGAAAGGTAATCAATCGCATTTTGAAAGTTAGGCACAAGATTGCCTAACCTTACACCAAACTGAGTGTAGGTGGTAACCACTTGTTGGAATAACAAGAGATTGGAATCTAGTTCGCTTGCATCTTTACGAAATTCTTCTTTCAGTAAATAATCTTGAGTGATCATTTCCTTTTCAGGAATTTCTTCCCAAGCAAGGAGATTCAAAGACTCGGCAGTGGATTCTAATTCTTCCACGGAATCTCGTAAGTCCTGGGAAAGTAGATCATAAAACAAAAAAGAGACTAGTTGGGTTTCCGTTTTTTTCTCCAAAGAGAGATCTCGGTCAAATAGAAAGGAAAAATAGAAGAGAAGGCCGAAGGAGAGTAGGACTAAGGAAAGGGAAAGCCCGAACAAAAACCCAAGCATCCCCACAGAAATCTCAATTTGGGCCAAAGCTTTTTCATCGTTGGGGATGAGGACAAAGCTTACTCTTTCCCGGCTGCGGGAAATCCACTTCTGGAGGCGTTTTCGCCAACGTAAGTTTGCAATTTGGAGCCTTTCGTAGGCGGTTGTGACGTAAGTTTCTGCCAATGTTCGTTATTCCGCCAATTTTTTCCTTGCCCATGCCATTTTTCAGGGGAAAGTGGATGAGTCCAATATGTTTAAATTTCTCACTTCTCTTTTCAGAAAGAAAGCCGACTCTGTCGATTCCTTTTTGATGTACCCCGAGGGAAAGAGATACTATCGAGAATCCCATTCTATCCGCAGGGCCAATATCGATGAAGATGCCATCAAAATCATCAATCGATTGAACAAGTTTCGTTACAAGGCCTATTTAGTCGGTGGAGGGGTCCGAGATCTGCTTATGGGCAAACGCCCTAAAGACTTTGATATAGTCACAAGTGCGACACCAAACCAAATCAAAAGGGTCTTCAATAACTGCCGAATCATCGGTAAACGATTTAAAATTGTACATATCATTTTTAAAGGTAAAATTATTGAAGTATCTACGTTCCGATCACTACCGGAACATCGTTTGGAAAAACACAAAGCAGATAACGATTATCTCATCAAACGGGACAATTCCTTCGGTACAGCAAAGGAAGACGCGGCAAGACGCGACTTTACCATTAACTCCTTGTTTTACGATCCTAAAAACGATTCCATTTTGGATTACGTTGGTGGATTCGAAGACATTCAAAAGAAAATCGTTAGGGTCATTGGTGATCCAGATATTTCCTTCAAAGAAGATCCAGTTCGTATGTTGCGAGCTGTTAAGTTTTCTGTTTTACTCGGGCTCGACATTGAGAAAAAAACCAAACTGGCAATCAAAAAGAACCGTTTGGAACTTGATAAGTCGTCCACTGCAAGACTCTTAGAAGAATACAACAAAATGTTTAGAACTTGGAAGACTTCGATTATATTCGAAGGTCTTGCTGAGAATCATTTGCTCGATGTACTTTTCAAAGAACCTACAGATAAACTAAAGAAAACAGATCCAGAGTGGCGTGAACATTTTATGGAAACACCACTTGGGAAAAGACTCGCAGTCACTGACAAACTCCTCTCGGCAAGAGAAGAGATGACACCTGCTATCTTTTATTCGTTAATTTTCTATGATATCGTCAAAGATCTTTATGAAAATGATCGGGGCCATTTAGCACACAACATTAAAGAAAGTCTCCAACCTGTTTTTGAACGAATGGGAATTCCCAAACGGGAACAAGACAATTTGGTGAAAATTTTTATTAGCCAACCTCGTTTCCAAGTCACTGATGATGAAAAAGAAAGACAAAACTCCTTTTTCAAAAAGAAGGACTACTTCTACGATGCGTTTATGGTCTATAAGATCGTTGCGATTTCGGAAGGAAACGAATCGGCAGTACAAACTGCTTTCTTTTGGGAAATCTCTTTGCGACAAAGACCGAAACCTGATAGCCATCAGTTCGGACAACAGAATCGTAAAAAAGAACCTAACAAAAAACGCCCACCGAGAAAGAAACACCGAGATAGAAGAGGTGGCGGTTCGCAAAACCAGAACAATGTTCAAGATGGGAACCAAGCAGACACTGGCAAACAACCAGGTTCCACTTCCGAAAGACAGATCTCTGATTCAGACTCAGAAGAAACGTAACTAATTGAAAAGGTAAGGTGAGAAACCTTACCTTTTTTTCTATTCTTTCGTCGGATGTACCGATGAAAAAACTGCAAACACTAACAAAAGTATTACTTCTTGAAGACGATCCCACCATTTCCCTTCTTTACAGTGGGTTACTTCAAAAACAAGGAATGGAAGTAACCAGTTTTGCAGAAATAAAAACTGCTCTTGAATACATCGAAGCCAACCAATTTTTATCTGAAAGTGTGATTTTGACAGACTTACAATTACCCGATGGGAATGGTTTGGAATTTGTTCGGGAAATTCGAAAGATAAACAAGTCCATTCCCATTATTGTCATCACATCAACAGAAGATCCAAAATCTATCATCGAAGTGATGAAAGAACATGTTCAAGAATATATCATCAAACCAGTCATACCCGCTGAACTTATTTCTAGAATCAAATACCAACTTTCTAACAAAGATAAGGAATACCAATATTCTGAATATGAAAGAGAAAAGATCATTTCTCTTGAGAAACTTTTAGATTGGTATAGTTATAAGAATCATAGCCTGAAAAAAGGGGATCTAAATACACAAGATATGCACAAAAACTTGTTTTATGGACTTAGAACCAGTTTGGCGCAGGGTGCAGGATTTGGAATTCTAACACAAATTATCGATATCATTAAAGTGATGCCCAAGGCTCCGAATGGAAATTTTATTTTGGATAAGGATATTCTCGACTTACTAGAGGAAAATGCTAACTATTCCAAAAAAGTATTAAATAGATTCACTGAAATCGAAGATGTAATTTTTGATCGAGTCCCGCCACAATTGGCTACCCCGAACCAAGTAATAAAAGAACTGTTAGATGTTAAAGCGGAAATGAGCAATCTGTTTTCACTTAAGGACCAATCTTTTTCCATGGGAGAAATAGATCCAAAGTATTTGGATGAAAATACTGTCGTTTGGAACCAAAAATATTTCCATAGTGTATTTTATGAATTGTTACTGAATGCAATGCGGTTTTCTGCCTCTTCAAGTAGAATTTATACTATGTTTCAATCTAGTAAAGAGGGGTTTCGTATATCGTTTGTTAATTCATTTAGTGACGATTTTCAAATGAAAGATGGAATTCCAAATGAATATTTAGAATTAATATTTGAACCTTTTTTTCGATTGAATAAGAATATTTATGAAAAACATGGTTCGCTTGATTACGGAATCGGACTTAGCTTTGTTCGCCAAACATTGCAAAAATTTGGAGGATTCATTTCTGCATTCAACATTATCGATCATAGGAACAACACAAAAGAGCCAAAGATAGAGTTTCGGATTTTTTTACCTTATTCTTCTTCAGCGAAATGAAGAAACCCGCGAGACTTCGGTAGGTATTGTTTACCAGCTTTTAAAAAATGCACTCCAGGTTTTCCTTTTTCCAATCTTCCCACCATTGTCACAGGAATTCCTGCAAGTTTTGTGGGAAGGACCAGCGGAGAAAGAAAGAGTAGCTCTAATTCTTCCCCCGAACCCAAACATAAATCTAGGCCAAGTTCCGTTAGTGCCAAAGGATCCAATGGAACCGATTCGATTTGGATTTTTAATTTTCCCTTTGAGGGGATAGCCAACCGTTCTGCATCTTGGATGAGTCCGTCGGTGATGTCCATACAGGCATGGACCTGAAAATTTTGGAGAGGTTTCAAGATCACATAACGAGATTTAGGGGAGAGGTGGTGAGTTATGGCATCTTGGTATATATTTTTTTTTGATTTTTTTTTCAAAGCCCGGAAGCCGAGTTGGCTTTTGCCGAGAGATCCCGTGATGTATAGATAGTCTCCCGGTTTCCCTCCAGAACGAAGCCAGGGTTTTTCCACTGTGCCCACAACGGTAAGAGTGAGTTGGGTTTTGGAAGCCGAAAAGGTGTCGCCCCCCGCTAGTTTCATTCCATATTGGTCTAAAGATTTGCGAAGTTCTTTGGAAAAGGCTCGAATCCATTCTTTTTTACGAGAGAGGGGAGAGAGTCCCAAGTTTAAGAAACATTCCTTGGGCCGTCCACCAGAAGCTGTAATGTCGGATACGTTGACTTCGACCAGTTTTCTGGCCAAAATGGGGGCCGAGGACCACTCGTGGAGGAAATGTGTGCCTTCCGAAAGGGAATCTGTTGTCACAAGCCGGTTGGGGGCCAAAAAATAACAGTCATCCTCTGGGGGAGGAGTGGTTCCAAACAAGGTTCGTATAATTTCGGATTCTTTCAAGGCTTACATCCAATAAATTTGTTTGACCCGGTGTGAAAACCGAAAATCCTGACATAAAAGAGGAAAATCTCGTACTTATGGAACTATTGTCTAAAGCCCACAAGACCCCTTCTATCGCAAAAGAAGCCGTACAAAAACAGTGGTTTGTTGTGGACGCAACTGATAAGACTCTCGGAAGATTGGCAAGTCAAGTAGCTTCCCGACTTCGCGGAAAACACAAATCTACCTTCACTCCTAACCAGGATTGTGGAGATAATATCATTATCGTTAATGCATCTAAAGTGGCAGTCACTGGCCGCAAAAGAGAACAAAAAATTTACTATCATCACTCACGTTACCCAGGTGGTATGACTGCAATTGCATTTCATAAACTCATTCAAGAGAATCCTGAAAGAGTGATTATGGAAGCGGTGAAAGGAATGTTACCTAAATCTAAGTTAGGTGATCAAATGTTGAGAAATTGCCGCGTATTCGCAGGTAATGACCACAACTTGGGAGCTCAAAAGCCCCTTAAACTGGAGTTGAAATAATATGGCGCAAAAAGCAATTTGGGCAGTAGGCCGACGTAAAACATCCGTTGCACGTGCAAAAATCGCATCGGGAACTGGTAAAATCACAGTAAACCATAAAGATGTAAATGATTATATCAAAAACGGCGACCACCTAGTGCGCCGTGCTCTTGAGCCTCTTCTAATTTTAGAAGCTCGTGACAAATATGACATTGCACTGAATGTATCTGGTGGTGGGGTGATTGGGCAAGTAGGAGCGATCCGACATGCTGTAGCTCGTGCACTCGTAGCTTTTAACGAAGCTTTCAAACCAGCTTTGAAAAAAGAAGGTTTTCTCACTCGAGATAGCCGTATGGTGGAACGTAAGAAATACGGTCTACACAAAGCTCGCCGAGGAACTCAGTTCTCAAAACGTTAATCGGAAATCCTCTTTTTTTTCCGAACCAAAGCCTCCTAGACATGGGAGGCTTTTTTTTTAGGTAGGTACTCACTTGAACCAACTCATATTTTATTTTGCCTTCGCAATTGGTACCTTTGCCAGTAGTTGTTTTTTATATTCCATTGTAATTTTTTGCCAAACTCTAGATGCAGTGAAAGGATTCTCTGGGATTGTTTTCTTTTTTTTGTTTTTACCCTTTCCTATTTTTTTCTTATACACAGGTTACTTACTCGATCATTATTCCAAAAAATGGGTGGTGGTGAGCTTTCAGTTTTTTCTTTTTATCTCCTCTTTTCTGTTAGGTGCATTCACGGATTTTTTCCATAACCACCCTTTGCTTTTATTGCCTTTGGCCTTTGTCAATGGGATTGGAATGACGACAGTCCTACCGGGACGAATGGCCATTCTTCGAGAAGTGATGGAGTCACACCGATTGGTCTTTCATACCATTGCTGGGAATTTACTTTTGATTTTTGCCTTTGGAATGAGCCCGCTTGCTGTGGGTTGGTTTCGGGAAGGAAATGACTATCCCAGTTTATTTTTAGTATTGGCTTCTTTTCATTTACTATCCATGATCGCCTTTACTTCGTTACGTTATAATGCTAAGATCCAAAATCCAGGCTTAGATTCGAAAGGTTCAAAACTAGATAGAATTCCCTCTTTATCTGAAAATCTCAAAACAGTATTGGAATTTTTGAAAGTAGATTCGGTTTCTAGGCAAGTGATGTACATGGCAGTTCTCAGTATGCTTGCCCTTGGACCCATCCAAGTCATCCTCCCTAAATATGTTCGAACTGAGTTGGGACTCGGAGAACTAGCCCGGGGAACCGTTCTCGTATTTTTGGGTCCAGGGTTATTTCTCGGAGGAGTTCTCACCATCCTTTTCCACCACCTGGAAAGAAAGGGCCTTGTTCTACTCATTGTTTTTACCCTTTCCTCAATTTTCTTTTTGGGTTTTGTTCCTTTTGGAAAGGCTTTTACAACTTCGCTTTTTTTGTTTTGTTTTGGAGTTTCCGGGGGTGTGGTTTCGAGTCTTCTTCCGGCCATTTTACAAAAACGGGCAGAAGATGGAATCCGCGGACGGATCCTTTCCCTTTATACAGTTTGTTTTCAATTCACACCGGCAGTGTCTGGATTTCTTTCAGCTCTCCTTGCTGATACCATTGGTTCCCAACTCACCTTTGGAATTTTGGGTGGGTTATTTCTCTGTTTTGCCTTGTTTTCTTTTCTCCAATACAAGGAATTACGGGAGAGTTAACTTCTAAATTCCTTGCCCTAGGAGGTGAAACCGATTTCGCTGTAAGTGTATGATGTCGAAAACTGTCCGCGAAATTGCTCTGTTGTATACCAATTACTTTAAAGAAAAAGACCACACCATCGTGCCTTCTTCTAGCCTCATCCCCAAGGGAGATCCTACACTTCTATTTACAACCGCAGGTATGGTTCAGTTCAAACCTCTATTTACGGGTGCGGTGGAGTTGCCTTACACCCGTGCGGCCTCGGTGCAAAAATGCGTTCGTACTACTGATTTGGAAGTTGTTGGTAAAACCGAAAGGCATTGTACCTTCTTTGAGATGCTTGGTAACTTTTCCTTTGGCGATTATTTCAAAAAAGAGGCCATTGAATACGCATTAGATTTTTCACTGAACCACTTACATATCCCCAAAGA
This sequence comes from Leptospira wolbachii serovar Codice str. CDC, assembly GCF_000332515.2. Classification (NCBI taxonomy): domain Bacteria; kingdom Pseudomonadati; phylum Spirochaetota; class Leptospiria; order Leptospirales; family Leptospiraceae; genus Leptospira; species Leptospira wolbachii. Next base: position 421,791 of record NZ_AOGZ02000014.1, on the reverse strand, counting down.
GAAAATTTGGGTGACGATTTACTTAGATGATGATGAAGCCAAAAAGATTTGGATGGAAGCTGGCATTCCCGAAGAACGGATTGTACGGCTTGGAAAAAAAGATAATTTTTGGGGACCTGCGGGAGATAGTGGAGCTTGTGGACCATGTTCGGAATTGTATTTGGATCGTGGTCCCGAAAAAGGGGGCCCCAATTGCGGGAACAATCCAAATTGTAAACCGGGATGTGACTGTGATCGTTATTTAGAATATTGGAATTTAGTATTTAACCAATTTAACCAAACTGTTTCTGGGGAGCTCCTTCCTTTAAAACAAACAGGAATTGATACCGGGTCCGGACTCGAACGAGTGGCCATGCTTTTGCAAGAAGTGGACTCCGTGTACGATACAGATGAACTAAAATCCATCATCCGTAAAATCGAGACACTTTCAGGCAAAACTTACGATGAATCCACGAAACAATCCTTTCGAGTGATTACGGACCATTCTCGTTCCGTATTCTTTTCGTTAGGGGATGGGATTTATCCTGATCGTACGGGGCGTGGGTATGTGATCCGTAGGCTTATCAGAAGAGCGTCATTATTTGCCAGAAAACTAGGAATCCATGAACCGTTTTTATACAAACTGATTGCGACACTTCGCGATTTATATTCGGTTCGTTACCCGGAACTAAAAGACAAAGCAAAAGACATTGAATCTATTTTAAAAAAAGAAGAAGAACTCTTTCTCCATACTTTGGAAGTGGGACTCGAAGAATTAGAATCCCTTTTAGATCATTTGAAATCAAACAACCAAACGGTTGTTACGGGAAAAGAAGGTTTTCGATTGTATTCCACTTACGGATTTCCCCGTGAGATGACTAAGGAACTTGTGGAAGATCGAGGTTTTGGTTTCGATGACAAAGGATTTGAAGAGGAACTCGAAAAAGACCGAGATCTTTCCCGCGCTAGTTGGAAAGGAAAAAAAGTTCAGTATCTCACTGGTCTTACAGCAAGTCCCGAACTCAAAACAGAATTTTTAGGATACACTTCTGCAAAGGCCCAAGCAAAAGTTTTGTATCTTTTTGTGGATGGTAAGTCTGTGACTTCTGCCAAACAAGGAGAAGAGGCAGTTGTAGTTTTGGACAAAACACCGTTTTATGCAGAGGGTGGTGGGCAAGTAGGAGACTGGGGTTACTTAAAAAAAGAAGGATTCCAGTTTCAAGTCCAGGACACACAAAAAGAAAACGAAACCTTCCTCCATCTCGGTTTGATACTAAAAGGAAAAGTCTCGGTCGGCGAAACCATTGAAGCAGAGATTGATACAGAAAGGCGACAAAATCTCGCAAACCATCACTCTGGTACACACTTGTTAAACGGGGCCCTTCGTCGGATTCTCGGAAACCATGTAGCTCAAAAAGGTTCCATTGTTTCTTCCGATTATTTACGATTTGATTTTTCTCATCCCAAAGCACTTTCTCCAGAAGAAATTGTCTCTATCGAAAAAGATGTGAACGATGCAGTAAATTCTAAAATTCCAGTGAAAACAGAAGTTTTAGACATTGATGCCGCAAAACAGTCAGGTGCTTTGTCAATGTTTGATGAGAAGTATGGAAAATCAGTTCGTGTAATTTCGATGGGTGATAAATCCAAAGAATTTTGTGGGGGAACTCATGTAACGAACACAAAAGAAATTGGTTACTTTGCCATCATTAAAGAAGGAAGTCCAGGTGCGGGAAACAGAAGGGTGGAAGCCATTTGCGGAGATACGGTCATTGAATACTTTTTATCGCAGTTCCAAACTTTGGCAGCGAAAGTAGAAACACATAATTTATCCGCCAAAGAAACATTTGGTGATCTGAAAGAGTTTGGAATCACAAGTGTTGTTCCTGCTCCCGAAGACCTACAAAATTTATTTTCCAAAGAAGGGAATGCGACTGTTGAAAATTTACGGAAGTTACGGATCAGTTTAGAAAGAGAACTGGAAGAAAAATCCAGTGCTCTTTTCAAAGCCAAAAAGAAAAAAGAGCAATTAAGTTTCCAAATGAATCCAGAACTTGTGGATGGACTTTTAAAAAAGGCAGTTTCTTTACCCAAAGGAAAAGTAGTAATAGAAGTGTTTACTTCCGTGGATGCCAAGTCTCTTAAAGATCTAGCCGATAGCCTCAAATCCAAAGAACCAGAAGTCCTTTGTCTCTTTGGATCCGTCGATGGAGATTCTAGCTCACTTGTTTTTATGTGCAATAAGGTATTGAATGAGAGGGGAATCCACTGTGGAGACCTTTTAAAAGAAACCTTGGTTCTGTTAGATGGGAAAGGTGGGGGAAGACCGGATATGGCGCAAGGTGGCGGTAAAAAACCAGAAAACCTAAGTGCCGCTTTGGAATTTGCGTTGGGCCTTGCGAAAAAGAGTTTAGGATAATAGGAAAGAGTTAGGAGGAATGTATGGCACAAGATCCATCATTTGACATTGTATCAAAAATCGAAAGACCGGAATTACAAAATGCCGTGGCCCAAGCCATGACCGAAATCCAAACCAGGTTTGATTTTAAAGGTTCCAATTCAGAGATCAAACTTACCGAAGATACCTTGGTTTTGACCTCGGAAAATGAAATCAAATTGAAACAAGTGATCGATGTCCTCACGACCAAAATGGCCAAAAGGGGAATTAGCCTCAAAGCCTTTGATTTTGAGTCCAAAGTGGAGTCGGCGACCGGCCAAACAGTTCGCCAAAAAGTAAAGATCCAAAATGGCTTGGACAAAGAACAAACGAGACAAATCACCACCCTCATCAAAGACCAAAAATTGAAAGTCCAGGCCACCATCCAGGGCGAATCAGTCCGGGTTGTGGGTAAAAAAAAGGACGATTTACAAGAGGTGATGGCGGCTATCCGGAATGCGAATTTTAATTTTGATGCCAATTTTACGAACTTTAAGGGATAGAATTCTGCCTTAAAAAACGGTAATTCGGCTTCCATTTTTTTTCTATCTATGTCTCAAAACCGACCGATATTTCCCCTATGGACCCTAAAAAATCCGTATGGGAATGGACTTTGCCACGTAAAGACTTCCTTCCCTATCTATTAGTATTTTCCGGTGTGTTTTTACTTCTCTCTCTCTTTTCTTTTCAGGAAGGAGAGGATGGGTCGCTTCTCAATTGGTTTGGGAGGCTTGGGCATTACATCGCTTTTACTCTTCTTTATCTTTTTGGGAAATCTTCCTTTTTATTTGCGGGTTTTGTTTTGATGTTAGGTGTCCTTTCTTTACGTAACCCTGATTTCGATAGGCTTGGGAAAGCTTTGTTTTTTCCTTTGTTCCTTGTGGCAACGACAGTGAGTCTGAATTTACTAGAAACCCCTCTTGGCCATGTAGGAGATAGCGGCGGAATCCTTGGTCAATTTTTCTCTTGGGTCTTTTCTTATCTCTTTGGAGAGACTGGTCGTATCCTTGTCGTTTTCTTTTTATACTTATACTTTGCCGTGATCTGGCTTGAGGATGGAGCTTGGTCTTTTACCTTTGATGCGATTCATAAATATTCCAATGGTATTTATCGATTGATGGGGGGACAAAGGGAACTTCCTCATTTAAAACTTCCTGGTTTTTTGGAATCAGTGGTTTCGACTCGCCGAGCACCGATCGATGAAATTCGTAACAAACAATGGTTCGCAGTCCAAACAGAAGAAGAAACTAAAGAAGATATTGCTAATCATTTCTGGAAAGTCGTCGCGGATGGGAAAACGAATGGGAGTTCTCAAAGAGCTGGATTGGATTTCGATCGTTTCAGAAAAGAAGAGATTCAAACGAAGGGAAAAGATGGTGTTTCTCCGTCACAAGGTTCCACTCGTAAAACACCATCAGTTCGTTATCGCAATACTGCGAAATTCGAAGGTTTTTTTGATGAGTCGGAAAAGGTATTTCGTTTTCAAAAACAAGAATCGAAATTGGATTTGTTTGCAGAAGTAGAAAGAAACGAAGTTTTAATATCAAGACTTAAACTAACTGATAATAGGCGATTTCCGGAAGAATTGGAAGAACTAGAAAATGTTCGTGAATCCAAGATCCTTTTCCAATTTCCAGAAGCTAAATGGAAGCCAAAAGGGGAGGCAGTTGCGGATCTCACTAGTTTGGAGTTACCTAAACTTGATCCCATTAAGTTGCCGTTTGGTGGAAAAAATCCAGCTTTCGGAAACTCTAATCTGTCATCTTTCAATGACCTTTATGAAGAGGAAACAGAGGATGGCTACGAATCCGATGAGGATTTGTCTGAAGAAATGGATTCCACTTCTGATTTACTTGCGACAGTAGAGGAGGAAGAAGGTCTGTCAAAAACAGAAGCCATCCAAATTCCTGAATCATTGCGCCTCTCGCTTGTGGAAGAAACTGGTTGGGATGCTAGTGAAGAACGTGACCACGACGAGTCAGTAGAAGGTCTGGATTATAGTCCAGAAGAGTTGGAAGAAGAAACTCTCGAAACTTTAGCCGTAGAAGAAGCCTCACCTCTCGTTCGATCGAACCTAAGTTCTGGTAATTTTGGAAAGAAAAAACAAGAACCCAAAGAGCCGAAAGAACAACAAGAGCTGATGTTTGGTTCCATGGTTCCGAAACCAAAACTGAAAAAAGGAAAGTATTATATCTCTCCAAGGCTTCTTGTTTCCCACCAAGTGCCTGTAGCCAATATTATGAAGAACGATTCCGAGTTGGATCTTATCTCTCGTAAAATCGAAGAGTCTACGGGACATTTCGGAATTGAATCGAAAGTCGTCACAAAAGAAAGAGGACCAATTATCACGCGTTATGAGATCACCATCCCGAATGGAATCAAACTAAACCGTATCGTTTCCCTTTCTGACGAAATTCGCGCTTACTTAGAGGTAAAAAACATTCGGATTGTGGCACCGATTCCTGGCAAAGCTTCGATCGGGATTGAGGTTCCCAACCGAATCCGTGAGGATGTATTTCTCTCAGAAATTTTGAAAGATACCATCCTCCAACACAAGGCCAAAGACCTTTCCATCTGTATTGGAAAAGACATCTCAGGAAAACTCGTGATGATTGATATCGCCAAACTTCCTCACTTACTCGTGGCGGGAACGACTGGTTCTGGTAAGTCGGTGAGTATCAATGCTATGATCACAAGTCTTATCTGCACTCGTTCCCCAGAAGAAGTGCGCTTCATCATGATCGATCCAAAGATGGTGGAGATGACTCTGTATGAAGGAATCCCTCACCTTTTAATGCCTGTGATCACCGATCCAAAAAAAGCAACGAAGGCTTTGTCTTGGGCCATCCAAGAAATGGAAAGTCGTTACCAAATGATCTCTCAATTGAAAAGTAGGGACTTCAAAAGTTTTAATGAAAAAGTCGATGAATATGCTCATGCCAAAGGCTTTCAAAAACTTCCATACATTGTCATCTTTATTGATGAGCTTGCAGACCTTATGATGGTTTCGGGAAAGGACCTCGAGGAACAAATCCAACGAATCTCACAAAAAGCAAGAGCCGTCGGAATCCATCTGGTGATGGCAACCCAAAGGCCTTCTGTGGATGTGATCACCGGTGTGATCAAAGCCAACTGTCCAGCAAGGGTAGCCTTCCAAGTGGCTCAAAAAACGGACTCTAGAACCATTCTGGATACAAGTGGGGCAGAAACCCTTCTCGGGAAAGGGGACTTTTTATACCGGTCTCCGACTTCGAGTGACCTCCAAAGAATCCAAGCTCCCTTTATTGAAGAGAAAGAAATTGAGTCCATCGTGGAAGAGGCCAAAAAACAAGGGGCTCCTGCGTATGTGGAAATGAATTGGGACGATGAAACCAGTGTCGAAATGGCTTCCGACGAAGACGAAGAACTTTTTGACGAGGCTTGGAATATCGTGGTCACGGAAAAAAAAGCCAGTGCCAGTTACCTCCAACGCCGGATGAGAATCGGTTACAACAAAGCCGCAAGGCTTATGGAACTTATGGAAATGCGGGGTTATGTTTCCCCACAAATCGGGGCCAAACCTCGGGAAATCCTGCGTTCAGCGTAAATCATCGACAAGAGAACTTTGTCTGAAAAACTGGGAAACTATGAAAGTATGGATCGGATCTTTTTTACTTGTATTTGGGGTGTCTCTTGGTGCCCAAACAAGTCCGGCTCACAATTGGCACTCACCCTCCGAAGTTGTCAAAAAGATAAAGAAGAACTTTAGCGATATCAATTCCTATTCGGCTGATTTTCTCATCAAAACAGAAGACAACAAAAAGGAAAAACAGATGCGCGGGAAATGTTTCTACAAACGTCCCGGCAAAATCAGATATAACTTTGCGGAACCGGAAGGGGATGAAATTGTATCTGATGGAAAAACTCTTCATATCTTTATTAAGAGGTTAGGTGCTGTCGGAAAACAGGACTTAACTCTGGATCGCAAAAATACTTCTGGTCCCATTTTTACAACGAACAGTCCCGATGGCCTGAATCGTCTTTTTCGTAAATACCATTATAAATTTGATACCATCGAACAACCTCGTTCTATGGGGGATGCGGCCAAATACTTTGTTTTGGATCTCGACCAAAGAGAAAAGATTGGTGGATTTGAAAAGATGAAACTCTTTGTGGATTCCGAATCTTACTTAATCAAAAAAGCAGTGGCCACTGATGGTCGCGGGAAAGTAACCACCATTTCATTTTCCAATATTAATTTTTCTGAAGAAATCCAAGATGGAGTTTTCAATTTTCACATGAGTGGAAACGCCAAAATTGTCAACAACCCACTTGTATCCGAGAACTAAGCTAAGAGGATATCATCTTGAACACAAAACGAGTCGGCCAAATTATACGAGAAGCAAGGGAAGATAAAAAACTCTCCGTCAAAGATGTAGCCAAAGAAACAAACATCGCTGCCAAATACATCATTGCATTAGAAACAGAAGACTATTCTCAATTCCCGGCAGAAACCTTTGCTCTTGGTTTTTTAAAAAACTATGCAAGTTACTTAAAATTGGATACGGCTATGTTACTCAATCTCTACCGTGGAGAACAAATTGAGGAATCACAAGCTCCTCTAGAGGAACTCACTCGTCCGACAACAACTCCCTACAGTTTGGATCGCAATAAAATCATAAGTCTAGTTTCCATTTTTCTTTTTGTAATCTCAGCTTATATCATCTACATTAGTTTTGAAGATTCAGGATCGGGATCCATGGACGAGGAAACAACAGAAGTTGGTTCCGCTGTAGAGACTGTGGCTAGTTCCGACATTCCTTCTGGAATTAACTTTGTTTCTCAAAGTGTTCCTGAAAACGCTAGTGTTCCTTTTATCTTAACGGAAGACCGTGGTGTGAGTTTCAGTGTAAACAACCAACAATGTAAGATGTTTATCAAAGGTGTATCCAATGGAAAGGCAAACCTTGGATTCAATATTTTTCCTGAGAAAAATGTATACTTTTTTCAAACAGCAGAAGGCGAAGAAACCATACTTTCTTATCGCATTGAAGAACTTGCCTCTTTACGTCGTGACATCCGAGTTGTGACACAAGCCGTTACTGAAAAATCAGCCAAAGTTCTTGTGACTCTCAAAGAAGAAAGAGAAGGGGCTGCAGTAAAATCTCCAGTAGGAGATGTTCCGATCCAAGTCACACTCTTTTTCTCTAAACCAAGCTATGTGGAATTTGTGTTAGATGGTCAAATGGGAGAACGAGGACTTGTTTCTGCAGGAGAGGTCAAACACTTAGAGGCTCGGGATAGGCTCGAGATTAAAGTGGGTGACGGTGGGGCTGTGGAAATGGTTCAAAATGGAAAAGAACGTTCTGTTCTCGGAAAACCTGGAAAACTTGTTAAAAAAATCTTCATCCGCAAACCAAATCCTTATGATTCCACTCAATCCATCATTGGTGAGTTAGGCGAATAATGCCCAAGGTTAAGGAAAAAACCGAGGAGACACCGAAGTCGTTTTTTATCACGACTCTCGGTTGTCCTAAAAATACCGTAGATTCGATGGCCATGCACCAGTCTCTACTGAAAGAGGGCCTCCTTCCTGCAGCGGGACCGGAAGCCAGTGACTTCCACTTAGTCAATACTTGCACTTTTATCCAAGATGCTACCAAAGAAACCATCCAAACCATTTTGGATTCCATCGATATCAAAAAGAAAAGCAAACAGAAGTTAGTGGTTGTTGGTTGTTTTGCGGAACGTGCAGGAAAGGAAATTTCCGACGACCTTCCTGAAGTGGACCTTCACTTTGGAACAGGAAAGTATGATAAAGCAGGGGAGATTTTACGTAAAAACTTTCCCTTAGAGTTCCAAGACCTAACCGAATTCAATGCAGATCTTTTGGATCGGCTTATCACAAGTAAGGGAATTGAAAACTATTCCAAACCATATTCTTATGTAAAAATTTCCGATGGTTGCAATCGCGGTTGTAACTTCTGTATCATTCCTAATTTACGAGGTAAGTATCGAGATACAGAAAGTTCTGATGTTTTAGAACAAACAAAACGTGCTGTCAAAGCAGGTTCTAAAGAGATTTGTCTTGTTTCCCAAGATACTGTTTTTTATGGAAAAGACACAGACAAACTTTTGGATTTGGTTCGTTCTGTGGCTGATGTGGATGGACTCGAACTCCTTCGACTTCTCTATCTCTATCCAGACAAAAAAACAGAAAAGTTACTCGATCTTTATAAAGAAATTCCGAAAATTGCCCCGTATTTGGAAAGCCCCTTACAACACGTTTCCAAGTCCGTTTTAAAATCCATGAATCGTACTGGCGAATACTCATACTTCAAATCTTTATTCCAAAAAGCAAGGGACCTTCGTCCTGAATTGGAAATTCGCACATCTTTCATCTTAGGTTTCCCTGGCGAAACAATGGAAGATGTAGAAGAGATCATTCGTTTTGTGGAAGATGTAAAACCGGAAAAGGTAAATCTCTTTCCTTATTCCCCGCAAGAGGGAACGAAGGGTGCCACTATGGAAGGTCAGATCAAAGACAAAGAAATTGCTCGCCGTGTGAACTTGGTGCGTGATGCCTACCTCGGAACATTAAAAACCATCCATCAAAATCGAATTGGAAAAATCTATTCTGCTGTTGTGGATGAAGTATTAGAAAAGGGAGCGATGGTACGTAGGTTCCAAGATGCTCCTGAGATTGATGAAATTGTCTATGTGGAAGATATGGGTTTGAAACTGGGCCAGTTCGGTCGGGTTCGTGTGGACTCTTTCTTTGAATTAGATATGGCAGGGACTTGGGTGGCTTAAGTTGGAAGATTGGAAAACCATAGCCAATATTCCGAACTTACTTACCGTACTTCGGGTTCTTGCGCTCCCTTTATTTATCTTTGCACTCTTCCAAAAGGAATGGGAATACCAAATTTTTGCTTTTGTTCTATTTGCGCTCGCTTCTCTCACTGATTTAGTTGATGGATACCTCGCACGAAAGTGGAACCAACAAACAGAGTTTGGAAAGTTTCTCGATCCTTTAGCTGATAAATTTTTAGTCATTGGGTGTTTTGTAACTTTTTTATTCATCCACGAACCTATCGAGGTTTGGATGGTGGTTCTCATCATAGCAAGAGACATGCTCATCACCTTCCTTCGTTATATTGCCGTTCGTTCTGGAAAAAGTCTTCGTACGACCATGATGGGAAAGGTGAAAACTGCCTTCCAGATGGGTGCTATCCTTATGATCCTTGTTGTGTTTATGCTGATCTCCGGCAAAAGGCGAGCCATGATTAATGAAACCTATGCTATGGGAAAACTTGCTGGATATTCCACCTTCGAAGTCGCATCACAACATGCGAACGAGTTTTGTACGCTTGTCAAAACCACAGAAAGTTTAAGTTTTAAAGATTTTTTTGATTCTATAGCTTCCTTTGTTCCTTATTTTGGAATGTTATTCACAACATTCATCACTGTCATTTCGGGCCTACGTTATATTGTGACCAATTATCAGCTGTTAACTTTTTCTAACCTAAAAAGGATTTTTTATGACCGTTCCAACAATTAAGGAAATTCTCGGACAAGTTGTTTCCGGACACCACCTTGTGGACAATCATGCGGAATATTTTTTAAGTGAAGTGATGGATGGTAATGTTTCAGAGCCAGTTCTTGCTTCTTTTCTCACTGCGATGAAAATGAAAGGGGAAACCACGGACGAATTGTACGGATTTGTCCGTGCAATGCGAAGCCATGCAATCAAACCCTCTAAAGAATTTGGTTTTGATTTTTTGGACACTTGTGGGACGGGAGGGGACGGTAAAGGTACTTTGAATGTTTCTACACTTTCGGCCCTTACTTTAGCAAGTCTCGGCTTCAAAGTAGCCAAACACGGAAATCGATCTGTATCTTCTCTTTCGGGAAGTTCCGATATTCTTTCCGGTCTTGGTTACAAACTCGATCAGTCCACAGCAGACTCAGAAGCGGAATTCCTTCGCACGGGCTTTGTGTTTTTGTTTGCGCCCGCCTGGCACCCTGCCATGAAATATGCAGGACCCGTTCGGACCTCCCTCGGATTTCGCACTTTTTTCAATTTGATTGGACCTCTTTCCAATCCCTTTTCCCCTTCTCATCAAATTGTAGGTGTCTATGATAAGTCTCTTTGTCTACCGATGGCGGAGATTTTGGGACGGCTTGGTTCCAAACGGGCCATTGTTTGCCATTCACAGGACGGGTTGGATGAGTTTTCCATCTTTGAAAGCACTGATTACGCCTATTTTGATGGGAAGGAAACGATCGAATTGTCTTTTGATCCTAAGGAATTGGGCCTAAACTCCCAGGAATTGGACAGAAATACGGTGTTCTCCTCTTCGAAGGAAGGGGCGGAGTCCCTCTTTCGGGCAGTTCTCGATCCTAAAGAATCGACGGGAGGGACGGCGATGGTTGCCCTAAACGCTGGGGTGGCGATGTTTTTACTCGGAGTCGTAAACGATATACGAACAGGGTACGAAACTGCGAAAGGGGCTCTCCTTGAGAAAAAAGTTCTCCGATTCGTTCGTGAAACATTGAATTTAACATAAGGCCTATAAACATTGGATAAATAGCTATGCTCAATTTTAATTTTTTAACACCAGATATCCTAATCCTTGCCCAAGAAGAGGGTGCAAAATCGTCCCTACAGTCACTCATTATCATTCCGATCATGTTAGTTGCTATGTACTTTCTTGTGATCCTTCCGAACAAAAAAGAAGAGAAGAAACGTAAAGAGATGATTACCAATCTCCAAAAAGGGGACAACGTTGTAACGAATAGCGGCCTCCACGGAAAGATTGTAGAGTTCAAAGACAATAACGAAACTGTTGTTTTGAGTGTTGCTGCGAATACAAACATCACATTTGAAACTAGCGCTATTCTGAAGAAGAAAGCCTAAGATGAAACGACTCTTCTTCATTTCCCTAATATTCTGTTTTTCGGCCTCCCTCTTTGCACAAGAGGGATTGGATTTTTTAGATAAGGTCAACGATAAACCAAAATCTACAACTACCAAACCGAAAGAAGAAACCGTCACTCCCACAACAAAAAAACAAACGAATGTTGTGACCACGGCGGTAACAACAACAGGCAAGAAGAAGAGATCCAAAAAGAAATCTAAACAAAACCAACTCGTTACTACAGAAACTCTTCCGCAAAACACCAATTTGGCTGCCAATCCCAATACAAATACGACGGTTACGGATAAATCCTTTCCTGGTTTGGAAAAACAGCCTACGGTTTTGGAAGAAGAGGAAGTGGTTCACAATGGATTGTGGATGGATTCTAATGTTTCTGTAGAACCATCTGGACTGCCTGGATTTTCCGCTGATTTGAAAATCGGAAAGACAGAAGGTTCTAAATCGGAAGTCAGTTTTTCTCCAAACAAAGAAACAGGAAAATCGCTATTTAATTTCTCTGATTTTTTTGCTAAATACAAAAAAGCGATGATGATCCTTGGGATTATCATACTCTTTGCTTTTTACAGACTTAGATCTGCTCGCCCGGGATCTAGCAGTCGTTCTTATAGAAGATAATAATTTTAGGAGCAAACTAACTTGCAATCGTATCGACTATTGATTCTTCCTTTTCTGATTCTGGCAGTTTCCTTTACAATCCTGTATCCGAACTTCGCCGATCGCACTTTAAAGATCGTTGTTAGAGAGGATGTGTATTCTCTTCCTGAAGCCGATCAAAAAACAAGAGTAAACGCACTCTTTGAACGTTGGGCAAACGATTATGGAAAAACTTCCGGTTGGACCATTGAACCTCAAGGAACTCTTCCTCCTAAAGAGAATCCATTTTATACTGTGAAAGGAAGGTTTATCACTTCCGCAAAGATCAATCAGATTTCGCAAGAAAACCAATCTTTAGTAAGCGAATCAAAAAACAAACTAGAGCCTACTTGGATTGAAGAAACAATCCGCGGTGGAAAATCGTTATCCATTAAATTGGGTCTCGACTTACAAGGTGGTATGCGAGTGGTTCTCAAAGGAGACTTTGATGATTACACATCCAAACTAAAAGATCTATATGCAAAAGAATTGTCTGAACTCAATCTTACATTAAACAATCCTACTGCGAAACCAGAGGAGAAAGAAAAAGCAAAGTCAAGACTTGCAGAAATTGAATCTAGTTTTGATCTTTCTCCCATGCGTAAAATTGTGGAGTTAGAGAAAGCAAAGATGATTATCGACAATCGTCTTACAACACAGAACCTAACAGAACCACAAGTTCGTATCCAAAAGGAACAAGATGCAATTGAAGTATCCCTTCCAGGTGTTTCGAACTCTGCTGCCATCTTAGAAATTTTACAAAACACTGAAACTGTCGAATACCGTTTAGAAGAGCCAACACCGTTTCTTTTCAAAGGTCAAATTGCCGATAGCGAACGCCGGATGATGGATTTAGGTAAAAGAGAAAACACGGACATTTATCTCTTTCAAGAACTTGTGAAAAACAAGGCTGGAAAAAAAGCCCAAGATGAGTTTTTAGAAAGCCTTGAGAAAAAATACAATATTCCTAAAGACTTTAAAGTATATGCTATGTGGGCTCGGGGCAATTCTGCTAAGTCGGCACTTCTCCCTCGTAGTTTTGTGGTTTTGGAACGTAAAATTGCCCTTTCCGGGAATGATATGACCAACGCACAACCATCTTACAATTCCAACTCCTATGGATGGATGGTAAGTTTTACTCTCACTCCTAATGGTGCAGAGAAATTTTTTGATCTCACATCTCAAAACCGCGGACGTAACCTAGCGATTGTTTGGGGGGATAAAGTAATCTCTAATCCAGTAATCAATGATCCTATTGCTGGCGGTCGTGCTGAGATTTCTGGAAGTTTTTCGGAACAAGAAGCCATCCGTTTGGCGAACGTAATTTCCGAAGGTGCACTTCCTATTCCTTTGTCAGTTTTGGAAATGCGATTCATTGGACCTACACTTGGAATTGAATCGATAGAAGTGGGAGTCAAAGCCGTAGCCATCGGATTCTTTTTGGTGATGGTTTATATGATATTCTATTACAGGTTAGGTGGTTTTATTGCCGACCTTTCCTTACTTGTGAATATCATCATTTTGGCTGCACTTCTCACACTTATGGATTTTACGTTAACCCTTCCTGGAATTGCAGGGATCATTTTGACTGCAGGTATGGCCGTGGATGCCAACGTGATTATCTATGAAAGGATCCGAGAGGAAATAGAAGAGGGCCGAGCACTTTCGATTGCCGTCACTCGTGGTTTTGAAAACGCATTCTGGACCATTATGGATGCCAACGTCACCACACTCATTGCGGGAATTCTAATGATTCGTCTTGGAAATGGACCGATAAAAGGTTTTGCGATCACACTTTGTTGGGGTATTGTTACCACTCTTTTTACATCGCTTTTCCTCTCGCGATTATTTATGGAACTGACAGTCAACCGATTGGGTGTCCATCACTTGAATTTAAGACCTTTCTTCTTTGGGAAAAAGGAGACTACTAATGCATAATATCAATTTCACAAAGTATAAATACTTTACTCTTAGTTTTTCGTTCTTAGCGATTGTTTTCGGATTTGTTGTCACCTTCGCAAAGTATGGTGGGTTTGCTCACTCACTCGATTTTAATGGTGGACTTCGTACGGTTGTTGAACTTCCGGCAGACAAAACTCGTAACGATTTAGAAGGATACTTCCAATCCAAAAAAATCGAAGCAGTTGTTATCCTTTTGGAAAAAGAAAAGAATATCTACCAATTGGATATCGGACTAGGTTCCCTTGATACAATAGAATCTTTGTATAAAGAAATTCCAGAAGTTAACAGAGAATCTTCAACTTCTGCTATTGACCGCTTTGTTCAACTTTTAAGATATGAATACAAACTTCCTAAAGAAAAAGTTTTGTCTGCTGACCAAGTGGGTGCAGTTGTGGGTGGTGAGTTGACGGAAGTGGGAATCACACTGCTTTTAACAACTCTTGCCATCATTCTTTTGTATTTGAGTATTCGTTCTCAGTTTAAGTTTGCTTTGGCATCTTCCATCGCACTGGTTCATGATATCCTAATGACACTAGCTCTCATTGGTTTTTTGCAAATCAAACCGAGTGTTCCCATCATTGCGGCTCTTCTTACTCTTCTTGGTTATTCCATTAACGATAAAATCGTAGTATTTGACCGAATCAGGGAGAATGCCCACGGAAAAGACAACTTAGCTCTTTCCAATATCATTAATGTTTCCATCACTCAAACTTTAGGTAGAACTATCAATACTTCCTTTACAACAATGATTTCCGTTGTGGCGATCATTGTAGGTGGGGCAGTGGAATTGTATGATTTTGCTTTTGTCCTTCTTTTTGGAGTGATTGTGGGAACATATTCTTCTATTTACATTGCTGCTCCAATTTCTGAGATCTACGACCAACTCAGGAAAAAAAGATTCGCATAACAAAATATTTATGAATGCAGAGAAACGAAAGGAAACTTATTCTCTGCATTCCCTTCTTGGGTTTTTGGCCATGGGAAAAACCGGAGCCAATCCGCCCGTCTCTGCGGTATTAACCGATCCCGATGGCTCTGTCTTGTCAAGTGCACATACCCAAATCTATGGTGGTAACCATGCCGAAAGGGAGCTTTATTCTCGTTACCCAAGTTCTCAAGTGAGCGATCGGAAAGAAGATACAAATTCCGATGAGATAAAGAATTCAAACAACCCAAATGAGACTTTAACTAAAGTTGAATTCCTTTCTGTCAGTTTAGAACCGTGTACCCATTTTGGAAAAACTCCACCTTGCCGTGATTTGGTGATCGAAAGAAAGCCAAAGGATATCAAACTTGGCTGGAAAGATCCCAATCCTTTGATTGCTTCAGGAGACTGGGAAAAGTATACGAAAGCTGGAATTTCTGTGGCTCTCGACCCGATGCTTGCGAAAGTTTCTCTACCTTATTTACAAGGATTTTTGACTCGAGTACAAACAGGAAGGCCATGGGTTTGGATTAAGTCTGCCACATCCAAGGAAGGGAATTTTGCTTCCAAGGATAAAAAAAAAGAACGCGTAAGTTCGGAAGAAATCGATCTCTCCTTGCAGTTGTTACGCGCCAAAGTGGATGCGGTGGCAGTCGGTCCAGGAACTGTTGTTTCCGATTCTCCTTCTCTTCATTTTCGGATCACCGAAGAAATGATACTTTCGCAAAAACCAGGAAAACGAATCACAGAACTAGAACCTTTTTTTGAAGCCGGCTCTGGACTTATTTCTTCTTTATTACAGTATACAAAAGAAACCGCAGAAATTCATCGGTTGGAAGAAAATCTTTACCAACCATATCGTGTTTTTGTTTTGGATCCGAATCGTCTTCCGCTAGATACATTCTTTGCAAAACAACTCGAACTTACTGAGAGAATCGGTGAAAAAAAATGTATCTTTTTTATCCTAACCGAGGATGATACTAAACCTCTCTCCATAGAATTGGAAAATCAGATCCAATCACTTTCGCGTTTTGAGGGAGTGGACATCGGTCCAAGTGATGGCGGAAAATTTTTAGAAATATTGGGTGGCCTCGGCATCAACACTTTGTTATGCGAATCGGGAAATTTTTTCCCATCTTTTTTGTGTGAGGAACTGACAGAAACAGATCGAATCCTGGAGATTCGGAATGAAAACAAATCCTTACCCGACGGAATTCCTTTTGTTTATCAGAATGATTTTTTGATTTCGGAATACCAGTTAGGAACCAACCGTATTTTTGTTAGAAAACCCCAAAGGAGCACTTAAGTCTATGTTTACTGGTCTTGTGGAAACTATTGGAAAAGTCGTTGAAATTACTCCCATTGATTCGGGCATTCAATTCACAATTGAAACAGAATGGGAAAATCCTGATTTAAAAATAGGAGATTCCATAGCCATCAATGGGGCTTGTATGACAGTCACCGAGTTTTCTGACTTAGGAAATTTGTTTAAATTTTATGCTTCCTTTAAATCTTTAGAACTTACCAACTTATCTAGATTAGGTGAAGGTTTCGCTGTTAATTTGGAAAGGGCAATGTCTCTTGGCCAACGTTTCGGAGGCCATTTAGTGCAAGGCCATGTGGATGGAATGGCCAAGGTCATTAGCCGAAAACAAATTGAAGCAGAAGTAGAAGAATTCTGGGTGGAAATTCCTGAAGAACTTCAGCGTTATTTTGTGAAAAAGGGATCTGTGACTTTAGATGGGATCAGTTTGACTGTGGTGGATGTAAAGGATGGAAATATCCAACTGATCTTAATTCCTGAGACTATGGAAAAAACCAATGCAGGTTCCTGGAAAAAAGACCAACGATTGAATGTGGAAGTGGATGTTCTGGCCAAATACATTGAAAACTATTTAAGCCAAAGATCAGGAAATTAATTTCTTTTTAGTAAATCGTCAATATCGGAATCCATATCGTCCTTAGCATATTTTGTTTGGAAATCTGAATCAGTCATGATTTCGAAGAACATATCAAGTTTTGCTAATTTGAATACATTTTGGATCATTGGTTTCATTCCGACAAGGATGAGTTTGCCCTTTTTGTTTTTTAGAGAATTTAAACTTTTGATTAGCGAGCCAATACCAGACGAATCTATATAGTCAAGGCGACTCATATCGATGGATACAATACTTGGATTTGGTTCTATCAGTTTGGCAAAAATTGATTCAAATTCCTCTGTGGATTCAATATCAAATTTCCCTGCGATTTCAATGGTTTTGATCTTTCCTGTTGTGTTCAGTTTCAGTTCCACATGGCCTCCGATCCGGATTATTTAGACAAAAGAAAGGGGAAAAATCAATGAATTTCTTTGGGAATCTTCTTTAATTCGGAACGCCTTTCAGAGTTTTAGTATATAGAGGCCTTCCCCTATGATACGTCCGATCGAAGAAGCAATCGAAGAAATCCGCCAAGGCAAAATGATCATTCTCGTCGACTCTGAAGACAGAGAAAACGAAGGTGATTTGGTCTGTGCCTCCCAATTTGCAGACAAAGACAAAATTAACTTTATGGCGACTCACGGCCGCGGACTTATCTGTGTTCCGATGGAAAGGGAAAGGCTGCAGACTTTGGGCCTTGGGAAGATGGTGGATGATTTAAGTTTGGGAGACAAACACGGAACTGCTTTTACCGTATCCGTGGATGCTAAACATGGAACCTCTACGGGAATCTCTGCACATGACAGAGCAAAAACTGTAGAAGTCCTACTTGATCCAAATACTAAATCAGAAGATTTGGTTCGCCCCGGGCACTTGTTTCCGCTACAAGCCGTGACTGGTGGGGTTTTAAGAAGGGCAGGGCATACGGAAGCCGCAGTCGACTTATCAAAGTTAGCTGGGTTGTATGCCAGTGGTGTCATTTGTGAAATCATGAATGACGACGGGTCAATGGCCCGCATTCCTGATTTAGAAAAATTTGCAAAAACCCATGGACTGAACATTTATACGATTGAAGATTTAATTCGTTACCGCCGACACAAAGAAAAACTCATCCATCTAGAAGTGGAAGCAAATCTTCCCACCGAGTTTGGTGACTTCAAAATCAAAGCCTATTCCACGCAAATAGATGATAAAATCCACATGGCTTTAGTTAAGGGCGAGATTGATCCTGCAAAGCCCGTGCTCGTGCGAGTACATAGTGAATGTTTGACTGGTGATATTTTTTCTTCGCAGCGTTGTGATTGTGGTCCTCAACTCCACAATGCTTTGCGAATGATCGAAAAAGAAGGAAATGGGGTACTTCTCTATATGCGTCAAGAAGGGCGTGGGATTGGAATCATCAATAAACTCAAAGCTTATTCTTTGCAAGAGGGGGGACTCGATACTGTCGAAGCCAATGAAAAATTGGGATTTGCTCCTGACCTCAGAGAATACGGAATAGGTGCTCAGATTTTAAGGGATATTGGGGTGAAACAAATGAAACTCATCACCAATAACCCTCGTAAGATTGTCGGACTCGAAGGATACAACTTACATGTAACAGAAAGAGTTCCAATAGAGATTGATCCTGTGGAGGAGAACTCTCGTTATCTACATACCAAAAAAACAAAGTTAGGACATTTGTTAAACTTACACGGTTAATTCAATTCCTCTTGAGTATGTTTTGTTTGAAGCTTATACTCCGAGAGGAACCACCGGATTTATCAATAAGAACAACAGTGATTTCACTGCTTAAGGGGATAATCTCGAACGGTTCCATCCTGTTTCTTTTCTTTCAAATTGGATCCGGTCGTGGAGCCTTCCCACCCTTCCTTGCCAAAACTCGATTTTGATAGGGAAAACCGAATACCCACCCCAGTTTTCCGGCATGGGCACTTCCTTTCCTTCCCATTCTTTGGTAAGAGAGGCAAATTTTTCTTCCAAAAATTCCCTCGAAGGCACCACCGAACTTTGGTTGGATGTGAGTGCTCCAATTTGAGATTCCCTTGGTCTTACCTGAAAGTAAGTTTGTGATTCTTCCTTAGGTATGCGACTCGCTAAACCTTCGATTCGGATTTGTCTTTCGAGTTTCGGCCAAAAGAAATTCAAAGCGACTTTGTTGTTATCTGCAATATCATTTCCTTTATCGGAATTGTAATTGGTAAAGAATTGGAACTCATCACGGATGAGGCCTTTCAGTAGAACAATCCTTGCAGAAGGTTGTCCTGATTTGTCTACAGTCGCCAAAGACATAGCGTTGGGTTCCTGTTCTCCTTCTGTTTGTGCCTCAGAAAACCATAGAGTAAAAAGTTCTAAAGGATTAACGCCCGCTGTTTCTTCCGAAAGTACGGAGCGAGTGTAATGTTTTCGCATATTTTGTAGGTCATTCAATGGTTCCATAGATGGATAAACCCTCCCAGTTGTAGTAGTGGACAAGAAGTTTGGCAAAGAAGGTCAAAAACAATCCAAGGGAAAAGTAAAGACCCATGGGAACTTTTTTTCCCTTCAATGGTTCCCCTTTTTTACGCAGTAAAAAACTAAATCCCACTGCGAGTAGATAAGACGAATTGAAATACAAAATCCAAAAGGGATTTCCTGCAATCGCGGCAAACACTGGGGAGAAGAGGACATCTCCAAGGCCAGTGCCTCCTCGAAATAGTAAGTAGATGAAAAGATAAAAAGATAAAAACCCTAGAAAAACCCAAAGTGTTTCTAGACTTATTTTTTCACCAAACAAAAGATAGTTGGCTAGAAACCCAAATCCAATCAGAAAGGGGAGGTTTTCATAATCGAGAGAAAATTCACGGGCATCAGTCATCATAGAAATGAGTAGATGTCCAAATAGAAAGAGAAGGGTGATGGTTCCAACAATGTCTTCCGAAACAAAATAAACAAATACAGCAACGAGGCCAAAGAGAAATTCTGTAAGTGGATATAGTTTGGGAAGGTCTGTTTTACACTGAAAACACTTGCCTTTCGTTAAAAACCAACCCAGAATCGGTGAGAGATGGGTTTTTGTCACCAAATGCCCGCAAGTTGGACAGTGGCTTGGCTTGGTAAGGATAACTTTCCAGCGATTAAATCCCTTGGCTTCCTTTCTTTTTTTGCCATAACAATAGAGAAGGATGCGTTCGCCGAGTGTAGTATAAAAACTAGCAAGGCTTGCTCCAAAGAAAAATAGAATTCCATAGGTCGAGAGGGTCCATAAGAATAACCAATTCGATTCATCCATAAAATTCTTTGTTACCCTAATCTTAATCTCAATGCGGAGTTCAAGATTCCTTCGAGAGTTCCTGTAAGGCCTTCATTCCTCGTTTTAAAGTGTCCCATTCTGTAGCAAAAGAAAGCCGAACAAAATTCTTTTTGTCACAGAAAATAAATCCAGGAACAAGGATTAGATCTTTTTTTACGGCCCTTTGGATGAACTCTTCATCTGTAACAGGAACTTGGAAGAAGGAATAAAAAGCACCACCCGATTTTTGGATGGGGTAGTAGTCCTTTAAAGATTCGTAAACAAAGTCCCGTTTTTCTTTATAGTCCTGGATGTAAGCACTCATATCTGTTTTTAAAGCTTCGATTCCGGCCCATTGGGTGATGGATGGAGCACATACCACGGTATACTGCTGTAAGGTGGTGAGAGCTTTGATAACCTTGTCTTCCGCGAGGATGGTGGCAAGCCTAAGCCCTGTCATATTGTATGTTTTGGAAAAACCAGTAAGTGTGATGGTTTTTTCATATTCAGAACCAATCGAGAAAAACTGTTTATCATAATCGAAGAGTTCGTAAATTTCATCGCTGATGAGATAGGCTCCGGTGCTTTCTGCTAAATTAGCTAGAGCTCTGAGTTGTTCTTTAGATAATACCTTACCGGTAGGGTTGGATGGATTCGAAAAAATGATGAGTTTGAATTTTCTGGATTTTAATGATTCCAAGTCAGCGGGTTTAAAACTTTCATCGAGGGGAACCACTTTTCCTCCGTAAAATTTTAACATAGCAGGATACATTAAAAAGTAAGGAGAAACCACCAAACATTCGTCACCTTCATTGACGAGAGCATTGAAAAGCAGAAAGAGTGCCGAAGAAATTCCTGAAGTCACAAGGATCCGGTCTTCATGAGCATAAGAGATTTGGTTTTGGTTCCGGTATTTTTCTACCATGGCAGATTTTAGTTCAGGAATCCCACCGGTAAGGGTGTAAGAAGTTTTGCCGTCTTGTGCCGCTTTTGTCAAAACCTCTATGATGTTAGGTGGGCAAGGAAAGTGAGGTTGTCCGATACTCAAATTGATCGGGTTTTGGATACTCCGTGCAAGTTCAAAGGCCTTGCGGATAGGGGAGGAGTCAATCCCATACATTCTATTTGCGAAATCCATGGAATCATCATGGTTTTTGGGGGAGGTACGGGTCAATAGAATTTGGTTTACACCTAGGAAATGAGTAGAAATCTGAAGGATATGGAATTTGTAACCATTGCCGATGTGAAAGTGCCGGTTCTCCCGCACTCAGAAAAATTTCCCGTTTTCCCTTCTAGCCTTGTCGAAACCGACTCGGTAAAACAAACCTTACAAAAAATTCTATACCCCATGCTCGAAGGAATTCCCGTCCTCCTCGTAGGCGATGCAGGTGTAGGGAAAAACGCTCTTATTTATTATATCAACTCTCTTCGCAAACAACCCACTCTTCGGTTCAGTTTCAATGAAGACACACTCCCGGAAGACCTGATTGGATCCTATCGGATTCTCTTAGATGGGAAAGGATTTACTTGGTCGAATGGGCCACTCACCAATGCTCTCTCGGAAGGACTCAGTTTTGTTGCCGATGAAATGAACCTTTGCGCGCCAAACATCATCAAACGATTTTCTTCGGTGTATGAATCCACCTACTTAGATCTTTTGGAAGGGAGCGGGGAAAGAGTGAATGGGAAAAAAGGTTTTTGGTTTATCGGAACACAAAACCCAAGTGAAGGTTTTGAAGGTAGAAAACCCCTTCCTTTTGATATCACCAAACATTTTGCCGTTGTCTATGTAGATCCTTATTCACCGGATGAGATGTTTTATATCTTAAAAAAACTCTATCCCATGCTAGGGGAAGATGTTTTGAAACAAATCATTCGTATCAGTTTGGAATCCGAAGCCCGGATTAAATCTGGAGAAATTGGAAAGGGTGATTTAGAAAAATACCACTTTAATTTAAGAACTCTCCAAAAGTATTGTAATCGTTTGGTTTTATTCGGTGCTAAAGACAAGGCCGTTGCGGCAAGAGAGGCTCTCTATTTATTCGAAGAACCGTTCCGCAAAAAAGAAGATAAAGCCAAACAAAGAGAACTCATTGAATCTGAGTTTGGTGGGGGAATTAAGGTGGTTCCGACCAAAGGTTATGTGCAAAGTTCCACCATTTTTTGGAACGATAAAGAAATCAAAACTTGGGATGAGAAAAAAACCATCTCTCTACTTTCCACTTATCCCACACCTGAACCAATCCTACATTTTTTAGACCAAGTATTCACGGCCATCCAAGCTAAAGAAAACATTCTCATTGAATACCGAGAAGACCAAGACCCACAAGAATTTTTGCCTCTCTTTACAGAACTTACCGGAATTGAATTGGAATCTGTAATGTTATCCAAAGGAATGCATACTTCCGACGTGGTAGGGGCTCTAAAACCAACAGAAGAAGGAAATATTGAAAGTGTCACTTGGGTGGACGGCCCCCTAACACGCTCTATTCGAAAAGGTCATATCATTCTCATCTCAGGACTTGAATCTGCCGGTGCGGAACTCGTCGAAAAGATGAATATGTTAACCGATGATGCAAGGTCTCTCACGCTCCCTCCGGAGTCGGGAGAGTATCTTCCCATCCAACTCACAGAAAAATCCATTGTATTTGGAATGAAATCGTTTCGAGCTTCTAAATCGGTAACAAGTATATCTCGGGCCTTTCGGAACCGGTTCACTCCCATTCTTTTTCCCGAACTCGAAGATGTGAAAGTTCTAGAAGAAATTTTAGAATTTTACCTTCCGGAAGGAGTATTACCTCGAAGTTTAGCTCGTTTTCATCTAAAAGCTAAGGAATTGGCGGAAAAACGCACGATTGGATCAGCAAATCTTATGCCTTACCGATTTGGAATTTCAAATCTTTTGAAATGGAAAAATCATATCTACAGATACAACCAAACAGATGTTAAAGATATTGCCATCCGTGGTGGAAAAATCTATTATACCAATCAGATTGCCGATCCAAAAGAGCGAAAGGAACTCGAACGCATCTTGGAAGGATTCCTTTCTGGTGTGGAAGTGGTCTCAACACTCTTCGAGGAAATCGAAGAGAAAAAAAAAACGTTTACCGTTGAATCAGGACTAAATCGTAAAAATTGGTGGGATCCGGAACTTCATAAACGTGACCCCCTAACAGGTGTTGCAAAGAAACTCAATTCTGGTGCAGAAACTAAACGAGGGATTGAGATCAACACTCCCGAAACAGGAGGTAGCACCAAAGAAGGACCGGATGCTTGGTATGGACAAGACACCCAGGGGAACCAAGGCCAAGGGGAACCGCAAGGTGGGGGTGGTGCTTGGGGTTATAGAACTGAAGAACTCTACAAACAATTCTTAAAAAAACGCAGGCTTCTTTGGGACTATTCCATTATGGTAGGTCTCGAAGAATTTAAATCTGTATTTGGAAAGGAACTAGAAGAGGCCGAACTCAATTTAGAACAACTCTTTGATCCCGAAATTGACATCAATCGAATGTACAAAAACGAAGGATCGAGAGTGGATGCTAGGAAATACATTTCCTATAAAAGTGGTAGAGGAGATACAAAAATCTTCGATAAAACCACAATCGAAAAGAACGATGAAAAACTAAAAGGTGTGGAAGTGACCTTCCTTGTGTCAAAATGCCGAAGGATTTTTAACTTCGAGTATTCGATTGCCATGCTTTCGGCACTACTTGTCAGCTTACATATCTTAAACGAACACGATATCAAAACCAGTGTTCATACCTTCTGTGATATCAAAAACTCTAAAGATACAGTGGATATTTATAATCTAAAGTCAGCAGAAGAAGATTACACGGCCGAAAAAGAAGAAGAAGTATTTAGTGCTCTCTGTAAAAATTGGCATGGGGATAGCATTCCAGAATACCAAGTCCTATCCAATTGCGAACGTTACTTTTCTCCCGATGCCCAAACCAAGATCATTGTGCTACTTTCTGACTTTCGAGGGCAAAGGGCAAAGACTTATATTGAAGACGAACTGGCATCTTTTGATACTCGTCGGATGAAAGAAGCTGTACTGAAAAACCAGGACAAAAATTATGTATTTTTAGGGGTGGGACTGGGGTCTCGCTACATTGCGGAACATGTGTTCCATGACTCCCTTCAGATTACGGCCGATAATTTTTACTCTATGCCGAATCTGATTGGGGCAGAAATTGCAAGACTGGTGCAAATCCACCATTCCCTTCGATTGTAAACACTATGGGCAAAACCAAAAAAGACGACAAACCTCGCGGAACCGATCCTTTAATCAATAAAAAGGCAAAGTTCAATTTCGAACTCTTAGATTCGTTCGAGGCTGGTGTTGTACTCACAGGTTCTGAGGTGAAAGCCCTTAGAGAAAAAAAAGGAAACCTAACTGATTGTTTTGCTAAAGTAAGAAATGGAGAAGTTTTTCTGGAGAACTTTCAAATCCCGCCTTACAAAGACGGAGGTTATGCAAACCATCCGGAAATTCGTCCTCGCAAACTTCTCCTTAAGGCAAAAGAGATTCAAAAAATAGATAGATCCATTAAAGAGAAGGGGCTTGTACTCATTGCCACTCGCTGTTTCTTTAAAAACAATCGTTTGGTGAAGATAGACGTCGCTCTCGCCAAACCAAAAAAATTATACGACAAACGTGACGACATTCAAAAGAAGGAAGCCAAAATCGATATGGAAAGAGCCATGAAGGAACACCTACGCAAATGAAAGGACTTCCAGTGGTTACAATCGTTGGCCGTCAAAACGTGGGTAAGTCCACACTATTCAATGCCATCCTCCGAGCACAAAGTGCCATTACAGAAAATACTGCCGGTGTGACAAGGGACGTATTACAAAAGACTGTCGAAAGGGCGGAATTTAAAATCCCTTTTACTTTGTCTGACACACCTGGTTTAGACATTGAAAATATCGATGAAATTTCTGGTGAGATTATTGAGATCGCCTTTGAACATTTACGAAATTCAGATCTGATCCTTCATGTAATCGATCATAAAGACTTACGTAAGTATGATTACAAACTCATCGAACTTTTAAAAAAAGATGAAGTATTGAAAGATAAAATGGTTCTAACTCTCATCAATAAAGTAGATACAGAGCAAGATGAATATGACTTGGAACCATTCTACAAACTTGGGTTAAACGAACTTCTTCCGATATCAGCACTCGGGCGAAGGAACTTTGATCTTCTTTACCAAAAGATTAATTTTTTCCTTCCCGACAAAATCAAAATGCCGGAAGATCCCTATTGTAAAATTGCCATCATAGGAAAACCAAACTCAGGTAAGTCATCACTTCTTAATACCTTCCTTGGTTACAAACGTGCTGTGGTGAGTGATGTGCCAGGAACCACCAGGGATTCTGTTTCCGACCAGTTCTATTTTCAAAACCATAAATTGGAAATCATAGACACAGCCGGGATTCGTAGAAAATCCAAAACGGGAGAAAGTTTAGAATTCTATTCTTATAAACGGACTCTACATAGTTTGGGAGAGGCAGACGTTGTGGTTTTGCTGATCGATGCGATGAAGGGCTTGGGTGAATTTGATAAAAAGATTTTTGGGGAAATCCAAGAGCTAGGAAAACCCATGATTGTGGCGGTCAATAAATGGGATCTCGTTCCCGAAAAAGAATCCAATTCCTGGAAACACTTCAAAGACCGAATGGAAGCAAAACTTTCGATTTTGAAAGAACGCCCGCTTCTCTCCCTTTCTGCCAAAGAGAAACTTAGGACACATAAACTCCTGGAATCGGTCGTTGCCCTCTATGAAAAGTCCCAGAAAAAGCTAACCACTCGTGCCTTAAATGACTGGTTAAGCAAGTGGGGGGGCAAAAATAAGGTGCAAAAGGCATCGAACCGACCTCCGAAGGTGTATTACGCCACGCAAGTCTCCCAGATTCCTTTTAAAATTTTATTCTTTGTTAATGATACGAAACTCTTTCCGTCAAATATATTGAGTTTTTACCGAAAGAGTATAGTAACCGAGTTCGGGCTGGATGGCCTCGCTGTTGAGATCGAACTTCGGAACAGAAACGAGGGTAAGGAGAGCAAGGAATGATACTTGCCATGGTTCTATTCAGCTACCTTTTGGGTGGCATTCCGGTCGGGTTTCTTCTGGCCAAACAAGTTCGTGGGATTGATATCCGTGAACACGGTAGCAGAAATATCGGTGCTACCAATGTCGGTCGTGTCATCGGTTGGAAGTATGGGATCATTGCTCTCCTTTTGGATGCATTGAAAGGTGCTATCCCGGTTTTTCTTGCTTCTTACATTGAATCTCCTTATTCACTTACTACCACAGAAATCCTTCTCGGATCTGTTGCCATCCTTGGGCATACATTCACTCCCTTTCTCCATTTCAAGGGAGGAAAAGGTGTGGCCACGGCTCTCGGAGTTTACATGACTCTTGTTCCCATAGTCACGGTCTGCGCAGTTGTGATATTTTTTATTGTATATAAGATTTCGGGATTTGTCTCTCTTGGGTCCATCCTTGCTACGCTTTCTATGCCCTTATGGTATTTTGGAACGACAAAATTCATTCCCGATTCTGAATACCAACCAATTATCTTCTTTGTGTTAGTTGCTACTTTTTTTCTCATTTCCTATTCTCATAGAGAAAACATCAAACGTTTGGTGTTAGGTAAAGAACTACGAGCAACACAAAATGCAAACTGAACGAGAATCTTCACTCACTCAAAAAGAGAAACTTTTTCTTCTCACCAAATTTGTAGAAGACCATCCGGAAGCAGAGATCCAGGACTTCTACAAATGGTTGTATTATGGGGAATTCGGAATGGAAGAATCTTCTCTCATTATGACGGGTAAACAATCCATTCCAGAACTACATGTAGTGCTTAGCGAAATCAAAAAAGAAGAATCAGAAAATACCGAGTCGGAACTGGTTTGGGAACCGATGGGACTTGCGGCACGGTTTGTCAAAGTTTATGTAACCAAATACTACCAGATGGATTGTCCTGTGAAACGCCTTGTTAATTTGCTTGAAAGGTCTCCTGCCTTTCGAGGGGCAAGGATGAGTTTTAAATTGGATTGGAACCTATTAAAAGAAACGGCTTTGGAATTACGGCCAGAACTCACACGCCGTGATTTTATCAACTTCGAAGAAAGAATCAACTTCCACCAATTGCCAGCTCTACCATATACCGATGGTTATGCGGAAAAAAATCCTTTTGCCTACCGAGTGGTATCCCAAAAACTATTTTTTGATTATTTTCCTGAGTTTGAAGATAACTCGGTCTTTCATCCCTTTTCTGGAAACGAATCCATCATAGGATAGAGACTTCGTTTTAGATAACGAATTTCTTTTTTGATAGATTGAATCAGAAGTTGGTTTTTTCTCTCCGTTTCCAAATCCTTATGACGCAAAATATAAATTTCAGTTTTACGAACCATCCGTCTTAGATAAGACTCTTCGCGCATCCAAATCCAAATATCAGAATCTTGGAAGGACTCTTTCGGCGTTTCTCGTTCAAAACGTTCCAATCCTTGTTCCATAAATTCCAAATCCTTTTGGATTCGTTTGTATAGTGACTCGGAACCATTTGGAAGTAAGTAGGGCTGAGGTTCTTTTTTAAGTTTTGCGGATTCTGATTTATTATTTGAGACAGGATTTTTTCTCTCTGTTGGTATGATTGTTCCATTGGCATTTTGAGAAACAAGATTCCAGATAGGTAGGTCTCGCCAAGGGTAGTTATGGTGGGGAGTTGCATCCAAAATCTTTTTTGCTTTCTCTGGGTCTAAGGAGGTAATGCCTGCAATGAGAGCCCCATCCTCATTTACGTTGAAGAGTTGCATCTCACTCACGCTGGTTGCAGATTCTTCAAACCAGTGTCTGTATAAATCTAAAACATAATCGGTAAGAACAGAACCATCTCCATTGGCCCTGGGCACAAACCGGGTTTCTCTTTTGCGAATGATGACTTCATTGATCCGTTCTAAACTGTTTTTTCGGTTCAAAAGAGTAAGCCATTTTTCGTTGTGATGAGTTCCTGTGGAATGGATCTCCCTTCCGGAATAGGCCAAGTCTTGCCCGAGAAAATACACCGAAGTAAAACCCATAAATCGCAGCATATCAAAAGCAGTAGTTGCGACCGATCCCCCCGATTGGATATCTCCCACCTCGCGAAATACTTGTTCGGCGAGCTCACCTCCCGCAGTAACTTCTCGGACGAGCGATCCTTCGGCATCTACTTGGTATTTGGCAGTGACCGAATGAACTACGGCTTGGAACATAGGTTCTCTGAGGAGAGTGGGGGAGCTGACTAAATCAGCAAATAGCGGGATCGTTGTGAGATCTTCTCCCATAAAATGGAAAAAAGAATTGGTTTGGGCATCGAGGGTCACAACCCCATCTGCCTGAATTCCCGCTTTGATGAGAACTTTCAGTGAGGTATCGCAAGAGAATACAAATACTTTATCTCTGACAGATTGTAACCAAGGGATGTTTTTTCTTAAACTTGGGCCAGCTGACACGAGTACGGCGGTAAGTCCTCGGAATTTTTCTTTGAGAGAAGAAATAGGATAACGAACAGGATTTCTTTTCCCCACATGGACTAAATTCCAAATGGAGTTTTTAATCCACAACCGTTCAAATTCAAATTTGGTGAGTAGGTCGCTCATTTTAGCCGAAAACACAGTTTGGGTTTTATCTTCTAACTCACGATAAATGGGATTTCTGTTTGTATCTGTGGGGTTACGAATGATTTTCAGCCCACTCACTCGTTCAATAGGTAATGAGTCTAAGTAGTTAAAAAACAAAGGAAAAAAGAGTTCCCCTGAGAATAAGTGTCGACCAGGCACTGTCATTACAGGTTTTAAAACCTTGTCCCAGATAACGGGAATTAGTGTTTCATCATCTCCGATAAGAATGAGAATTTGTCCCGGTGCCAAAGTTTCGCTTATTTTTTGGACGAGGTGGGGATTTCCAAGCCCAAACAAAATTACAATATCTGTTGGCTTTAAGGAATAAGTATCTAAAAGGCGGATGGCCTGTGTTAGCGGGGAGAAGGAAGAAGAGAGGGGTTCCCCATTTAATGAGACATAATATTCCCCATCCTTCTTAGCAGAACCCAGTTCCCAAAGATTTCCGGAGCGTAAGTTTCTGAAATAATTTTGTAAGTAAGGCTTCCTTTCAAAAATTTCACTGGAAATGGGATCGATAATTTGGGACATAATACTATCTAAGGTTTTTTCTTATGTCTCCCAAGTGGTGTCAACCGGGAAACAGGGAAATCGAACGGCGAAACATATATGCATTTAAAGAGCCTGAGTATTGTTGGATTCAAAACGTTTGCGGATGAAACAGAGATCAATTTTGATCCTGGGTTTACTGCTGTCGTCGGACCGAATGGTTCCGGAAAATCAAATATTGTCGATTCCGTAAAATGGGTCTTTGGAGAAAAAAGTGCCAAGGGACTTCGCGGAGAGAAGATGGACGATGTCATCTTCCACGGAACAGAGAGTAGGCGAGCTGCAGGTTTCGCTGAGGTTTCGATTCTTTTTGATAATGATGATCGGTTTTTTAACATTGATTATCCATCCGTCAAAATCACTCGCCGTTTGTATCCAGACGGGGAAAACGAATACTATCTCAATGATATCAGAACCATAAGAAAGGATATCGAAAAAACACTTCTCGATACAGGAATTGGTAAGTCTAGTTATAGCATTTTAGAACAAGGTCGTGTGGACCAAATTCTAAATTCCAAACCTGAAGAAAGAAGGGCCATCTTTGAAGAAGCCGCTGGGGTTTCACGGTTCAAACTGGATCGTAAAGAAGCCACAAAGAAGTTGGATGATACCAACCAAAACTTACTTCGTATTCAAGACATTATGAATTCCATGGTAAAAGACCTGGAAGTCAAAGAAAAACAATCCGAAAAAGCAGAACAATACTTCAAACTCAAATCGGATTTGGATGAATCCGATAAAAACTTAAGGTTTTTAAAACTACGAGATTTTAAACGCCGTATGAAGAAGTCAGATGAAGATTTGCTTGAAATCCGCGAAAAAAATAAATCCATTCTTTCCCTCATCCAAAACGAAACCAATTTAATTTCTGAAAAGGAAACCACCAAAGAAGCCAAGGAAAGAGAGATTGCAGAAATCGATAAAAAATTATTTGATCATCTTTCCAAAAGTCAAATTCAGAAAGAGAAAATAGCAAAAAACAAAACCTTCATTTTAGAGTATGAACTTCGTATTGGTGAAATCCTTTCTGCTTTAGAATCAGAAAACCAAGCTACAATTAAACTCGAAGTAGAAAAAAGAGCCATTGAACTCGAAAACGAACGCCAAAGGGAAATCCAAACCACTCTCCAAGAGGAAATCCAAACTTTGGAATCTCGACGTGTATCTTTGGAGCTTTCGATCAAAGAAGAAGAAAAGTCTATCGAGGAAAAAGAAGTTCGTATCAAAGAAAATGAAAAACGACATATCACTCTTCGGGACAAACAAAAAACGGTAATACTCGAACTTATTCAAGAGTTAGAAAATAAAAAAAGAGAATCTAAGGAAGGGGAAGAGATTCGTAATGCAGACAAGGCAATCCTTCTTTCCGATTTGGATCTTTATGCAAACAAACTCAGAACTGCTCTTTCTCATATAGAATCTTCGCAAATTACTGAAGGAATTTCTGAGCTTCGTGACATCCAATTGGATTCGTATTCAGAAAAGCTAACCGGGTTTTTAAAACGAGAAGATGATTTTAGAAATTTACTTTTTGATAAAGATGGAATCCTTTCCAAAAAAGAGTCCATTGACCAAGCGATTGAAGATCTAATTTTAGAAAACGAAAACCTAACCAGAGGAATTCGAGACAACCAAAGTAATATCATTTTACACAGAAGTCATTGGGAAGAAACAAGAACCCATATTGTAGAACTCGAGAAAAAACTGCTGGAATCCAACTCTCGTTTGGAAAACCAACAAAAAGAAATTGCGGTTCTTGATGAACGAATTGGAGAAATACAAAAACGGATTTTGGGTGCCAAAGAACAAGAATCTGTCATTCGAGAGAAAAAAGATGGATTGGAAAAGGAAGTCGAAGTTCTAGAAAAGGAAATTGCAGAGTCTTACCAAGAATTTTTATCCATGAGTCGTATATTGGAATCGGAAAAAGAAACCCTACAAACTCTTGTGGAAGAGATTTCGGGAATTAAGTCCAATATTTCTAAAAACCAAGAAGTGTTCCAAAACCTTCTGCCTCTTCTTTCTGAAAAGGAAAGAACCAGTTCTGCACTGAAAGTACAAATTGATTCTCTTGTGGAAGAGTTGTACAATGACTACTCTCTTACTGATTCTGAATTGGAAACAGAGCGAGGAAGTCTGGAACTTGACCAAAAAGCAGAGGAAAGAAGGCTTCGGTCTGCAAAGTCTGAAATCCAGCTTCTTGGTTCCATCAACCCTCTGGCGATTGAAGAATATCGTAATATCAAAGAAATCTATGAACACAATCTCAAACAAAAGTTAGATATCGAAAGTTCTAAAAAAGATATCGAAGAAGTTTTGAAACGAATCAACGAAGAGTCCGAAAAACTTTTTCAAGAAACGTTTGAAAAGATCAAACAAAATTTCCAAGAAACTTTCTCTACATTATTTAATGGGGGAAGGGCCACACTTGAGCTGACGGAAAAAGAAGACTCTCTCAATTCCGGTGTGGAAATTATGGCGGAACCGCCAGGCAAACATGTTCAAAATTTACGCCTGTTATCTGGTGGAGAAAAGTCACTCACAGCAATAGCGCTACTTTTTGCGATCTATATGGTCAAACCAAGTCCGTTCTGTTTCTTAGATGAGATTGATGCGGCTCTGGATGAAGCCAACAAACTTCGGTTCTGCCAAATTTTGGATCGGTTCAAGGACAAAACACAATTCATTGTGGTGTCTCACGCGCAGTCTACGATTTCCCGAGCCAATGCTATCTTTGGTGTCACCAACGAAGAACCAGGGATATCGAAAATCCTCTCTCTTCGATTGGACGAAGCCAAATCTCTCTCCAAACAAATCACACAAAAAACCGGAACCGACAACTAAGTCGGTTTCTTTTGTTTTCTGCATAAGCAAAGGGTAAGAACTGTATCACAGTCTTACCCTTTGCTAGTTATTAGAACTAAACTTGTTTTGTTATTTGTTGCCTTGCATTTCTTTCATAATGCAAGACGAGAAAGCTTTACAAGAATCGCCACTTGAAAGGCAACCTGCAATTTTATTGTAGTATTTTGGACGGTTGCAATTGAATTCGCAGCCGCGTCGGAGTGTGTTTTTTTGCTCTTCGGAAGCATTTGGGTTCACTTGCACTGTACAGCTATAAAACTTATCGCAAGCCTCTTTACATTTAGGAAAATCAGCTGCTTGGATGGATCCAGTAAATAACACCAGAGCCATAATTGAAAACAAACGGTTTGTTTTTTTCATACCTTGTCCTCTCGATCTTTGGTAGCGAAGACGGGAGTCGAACCCGTGACCTCAGGGTTATGAATCCTGTGCTCTAACCATCTGAGCTACCTCGCCCTATAACCTTAGATCGTTTGGTAGAACTAAATCTTTAGTTCTTTTGTCATTTTTTGAAGAGAATAAGAATGGTAAACAAAAAAAAGCCCCGACGGTTGCCGGGGCCTTTTCTCTTAACAAGAGTAAGTAGTGAGGAATTCGTATGGGTGAGGGCGACCTTCCCATGGCCAAATTTCTGTTTCAAACTTGTAGTGTTGGTATGTTTGTAGAAAGTTTTCTGTAAACACATCACCTTGTTTGAAAATTTCTCTTTGAGCGAGCATTTCTTCCATAGCTTCACGAAGTGTGTGAGGCATTTGACGAATTCCTTTTTCTCGGATTTCATCTAAAGAAAGTTCGAAAAGATCTTCTTCACGTGCAGGACCTGGATCGATTTTTTCTGATACTCCAGCCATACCTGCCATAAGTAAGGAAGCAAACGCCAAATATGGGTTAGCTGTTGAGTCTGGGAATCGGAACTCCACACGTTTTGCTTTTTCGCCACTAACAAACGGAATACGGCAAGAAGCAGATCGGTTCTGAGCAGAGTATGCTAGAATGGAAGGAGCTTCAAATCCTGGAATGAGTCGTTTGTAAGAGTTAGTGGATGCATTTGTGAATGCAGCACAAGCTCTAGCATACTTTAAAACTCCACCAACATAGTTGAATGCGAAGTCAGAAAGACCTTGGTATTTGTCTCCAGCGAAAAGGTTTTTTCCACCTTTCCAAAGAGAGATGTGAACGTGCATACCGTTACCGTTATCACCAAAAAGTGGTTTTGGCATAAAAGTCGCAGTTTTTCCGTGTTTATGAGCCACCATCTTAACGATGTATTTTAGCTTTTGAACATTGTCAGCAGCTTCAATCAAAGTTCCAAACTTAACACCAATTTCCCCTTGTGCTTGTGCTACTTCATGATGCACAACGAATGTTTCCATTCCGATGGCTTCCAAAGTTTTTACAAATTCAGCACGAAGGTCCACTTGAGAGTCGATCGGAGCCACTGGGAAGTATCCACCTTTAGTTCCAGGTCGGTGCCCAGAGTTGAAGTTGATTTTTCCTGTATTGTTCGTTCCAGGAATTTCTGAGTGAGTGTTCCAGATCCCTTCATTGGAATCTAATTCGTAGTATTGGCAGTTGATTTCATCACGAACACGCAAACTGTCAAAAACAAAGAATTCATTTTCTGGACCAAAATAGGCAGTGTCTGCAATTCCTGATTTGTTCATGAACGCTAATGCTTTTTTCGCAATGGAACGTGGGCATTTTTCGTAGTATTGTTTTTTGTAGATATCCCATACGTCGCAAAACATAACGAGTGTTTTGTCAGCAGTAAACGGATCTAAAAAAGCCGTAGAAATTTCTGGATGTAATTGCATGTCGGAAGCATTGATTGGCTGCCAACGAGCAATGGAAGATCCATCAAAAGGAATCCCTTTAAATGTTTCTTCATCAACGGAATTCACATAATAGGAAACGTGGTGCCACATTCCTTTGATATCCGTGAAGCGGAAGTCGTAGAAAATGACTCCATTTTTTTTGGCATACTCAACCACTTCCTTTCCGGAAGTAAATTTTGGGGTTGCGAACTGCATTTGATTCTCCTTCTTTCAGAGGTCGGTCTGATTGTTGTAATCTGGTGTCCAATAAGATGCAAGATTTATACCAAGGCATTTCGACCTAAATATAAGGGTTTCGTGGAGTTTCTAAGCAATATGAGTCTAAAATCACGCCCAAAATCTGCACGAATTGCACATTATTGAATCCTTGTGCTTAAATATGATACAAAACTGCTCAATTTAAGCATCCGCCATTTCGAAATACTATCTATAAAAGGGGTAATTTGGTCAACGGAATCGACTATTTTTCGATGAGAATTCGGAAAATTTTCGGAATCGGAATTGAATATGTTTTTTTTGTGGCAGTGACCGTAGATTCTTAGAGGTTAGAATCTAGATGAGTTCCAGGCAACCCGATTATGGTCGTTACCAACATTTAGAGAGCTTTATCCACCTTTCCAAAGATGCCATTTGGTGTTACGAGTTGGACATTCCCATGCCGATTTCACTTTCCCAGGACGAACAGGTGGAATTCATCTGGGGCCACAGCATCGTTCGGGACGGTAATTTAGCAATGGCTCGGTTCTATGGATACCAGACTGTCCAAGAAATCATCGGTAAGTATCTGAAAGATCTCGTTACCCTGAAGAGCGTTTTTTTACTCCGAAAATTCATTGAAAACACTTACCAATTAGAAAATTACGAATACTTCATGGAGTTATCGGACGGACACCAACGTGTCTTTCTCATGAATTCCCACGGGCAAGTGGAAGCTGGGCATCTGTTGCGCATTTGGGGTCAACAAATCGAAATTTCTTCCATTCGGGAATCTGAATTTAAACTTTCTGGTCTATTACGATTTTCCCAAATTGTCACTGAAGTTTCCAAAACCTTTGTTCATACCAAAGCAGAATTAGTATCCGATGCCATCCAATTTGCCTTGGAGGAACTGGGGAAATATTCAAGGGCTGACCGAGTTTTTGCTGCGGAAATTTCATCGGACAAACAATTTTTGTCAGTGACCCACGAATGGGTGTTAGATGGAATGCCATCTTTATTCCAAGTCGGAACTAAACTTCCGATTGCAAAAATGAATCCGGAACGATTGGGAATTCTTGCTTCTGACGGTGTCATTCATATTGCAGACACTTCCTTAATGGTTGATGAACCTTGGCATTTGGACCTATTCAAACGTGCGGAAGTTCGTTCCATTTTAGTTGTAGGTTTGCGTGACGAGGGGAATGTGATTGGGATTCTTGGAATTACCACCTTTGAACGAATTGGTAATTGGTCGGAAGAAACCAAAAGGTTGTTAGGTTTGATTGCAGGTTTTATTTCGCAGGGGTTAGTGCGGGCTAAAAACGAAATCAAATTAATGAAAAAAGAAAAAATTCTACAGAGGTTTTATTCCGATGTCAAAGAGGATTTGGCCCTCGCAAAGCTTACACAAGAGGCTTGGGTCGCTAAAGATTTTGGAGAAATTCCCAATGTAAAAATCCAATCACGATTTTTGCCTTATGATGAAATTGGGGGAGACCTTATCCTCTATGAAAAACCAAATGATGACTGTATTGATATATTCTTTGGAGATATTTCCGGCCATGGGATTTCTTCTGCTCTGGTCTCAGGGATTGCTGCAGTTTCTTTTAAAAAACATTCCAAATTAGAATCTTCTCCTGCTGCTATTTTAGCTGCCATGCATTTGGAATTAAAAACAATCATTTTTAAACACCATATCTCTGCTTGTGTGCTCCGTCTTTTTCCAAAGGAAAGAAGAGTGGAGTTTAGTTTTGCGGGGCACCCGCCTGTTGTATTTTGGAAACAGAGTGAACGAGTTATGAAACTTGTGAAGGATGAAATGTATCCTATCTTACTGCTTGATACATGGGAAGGAAAAACCATTTCCAAGTCCTTTGAACCCGGGGATCGGTTACTTTTGTATTCGGATGGGATTTATGAATTGGAAGAAGAGGGTGGAGGTTATATAGGTCTTGATATATTTTTACAGGAACTTTCCGAAATGATTTCAGTTTCTGATAATACAGATACCTTACTTCAAAAAATGATTGCGAACTGTCTTATTGATAAAGACCGAATCATCCATGATGATATTGCCGTTTTGTTTATGGAATTCTAATTTTCTCTATCCGCAAGGTCCAAAACCTTGGCGTCCGCTTCCGGATACTTAGCTAAATACTCAGATACAATTTTCTTTTTTCCATCGAGTCTTTCCAAATGGTTTTCAATGATATGTCCAAAGTCTAGTTTTCCGGTAACAATTTCGTAACGTTCTGTTTCGATGGTCCCTAAATCGAGATCCACCGGTACTTCATTGGCTTTATCCGCATATTCCTTTGCCTTTTCCCAATAAGGAAGGGCTTCTTTGTAGAAGCTTTCCGCAACACCAAAACTTTCTTTTAGTTCGTGAGCAAAATCTAAATTATAAAAATAGACATGGCGTTTATCAAATTTTGAGGCAAGTCGCATGTAGGAACGCATGATTTGGATATTGATATGCATAAACATCAGGTTCCGATATTTATAGT
Source organism: Leptospira wolbachii serovar Codice str. CDC (assembly GCF_000332515.2). Lineage (NCBI taxonomy): Bacteria > Pseudomonadati > Spirochaetota > Leptospiria > Leptospirales > Leptospiraceae > Leptospira > Leptospira wolbachii. Next base: position 385,110 of record NZ_AOGZ02000014.1, on the reverse strand, counting down.
ATTCTTGTTCTGTTTTTGTCTCACATAATGAGTGTTTGGGGTGACGGAAACGTTTCCCCAGGGCAATTTTTAGCCAATAGATATTTTTTCTGATTTCATTATCGTTGTAGTGTTGTTTGAGGTTGTACAACTCGTAAAAATCTTCTAAATACTTTGGTTCCCATTTGTGGAGTTTGTAGGGAACCCAATCGGAAAACTTGGTATAAGGTCCGTTTTTTTGGTATTCGTAGTTGTAATCGATGTCTGTTTCCCAGGCACTCAAAGGTAGAGAAAACAAGGATAGAACGAATACGAGTGAGAGTAAAAATCCTTGTTTCATCTCTAAAAGTATCGGCTAAAGTTTCCGATTCCCCAACATGGATCGCTATTTTAGGGGAATCACTTCTGCTATCCATTGGTAACCCACACCCCGCACATTTCTGATGGATTCTTCTCCCAGGGCGTCCCGAAGTCGGACTATAGCGTTATCGATGGTTCTTTCTGTAGGGAAACTTTCTTCTCCTACAAGGTAGTCTAGGATTTCCGAACGACTGAAGACTTTCCTGGAATCCGAAAGTAGGAGAGCCAGAAGGGCACAATCCCGCTTAGAAAGTAGAACAGAAGTATCATCTTCTTTTTTCACAAGAAAAGAATCCAGGTGGATTTCTTTTCCATCCATCTTCCATTTTTGACCGAAGTGGGGACGGGTTTGGGCTACTACCCGTTCCAAACGGATGAGAAACTCTTTTAAATGAAAGGGTTTGGGGATAAATTCGGCGGCTCCCAATTCAAATCCGCGAAGTCTTTCTTGGGCACCGGCTTGGGCCGTGAGAAATAAAAAAGGGATGTCCTTCTCCTTCGATACAAAGAGTTCGGCGAGTTGGAATCCGTTTCCATCGGGTAGTCGTAAGTCGAGAACGATCAAATCAAATTGGCCTGGCGAGAATAGGGTTTCTGCCTCTGCTGCTGTTTTTGCCCACTGGACTCGGTATCGATCCTGCTCTAATCTTTCTTTTAAAGTTTCTCCGAGACCCTCGTCATCTTCAACGAGTAAGATTCTTGGTTTCATGGAACCTCTTTTAAGTTAAGTTTTACATGAAATCCGTACGAACTGTCCGGAAATTCCAAGGAACCTTTCATTTTTTCGATTAATTTTTTCACGATATACAAACCAATTCCACTTCCGCTGGTTTTAGAATGCCGTAAAAAAGGTAGGGTAAGATTTTTTTTGTTCCCAACAAATCCAGTTCCATCATCCTCCAAAAGAAAGGAAATTTGTTTATTTTCTCTTGTAATCGTGAGTTTGATAGTTTTTGCCTTTCCGTGGCGTTTTGCATTTTCACTTAAGTTCTTAAGCATAGCAAAAAAAGCCTTTTTATCAATATAAACCATGGTTTCTTTAGGAACAGATACTTTCCAAATCAAATCAGGTTCATGATGCGAATAGGATTCACATAAATCGGAAATGGTGAGTTGTTCCATATACAAGGATTCTCCTTGCATAAGGCTTGCGAGATAAAATGCATTTCCCATTTGGGATTCAATGCGCTGGTTCTCTTTCCAAATCTTTTCTAGTTTTCTTTTGAGTTCAGGCTCTTTTGTATCTTCGAGGAGAACTTCGATTTGCAGCTGTAAGCTGGCGATCGGTGTTTTCATTTCATGGGTAACTGTGGAAAAAAAATCAGAAATGAGTTTGGAACGTTTGTGATCTCTATAGGATAGAACAGCAAGAGTCACTCCACCTAGGGTCAACATGGAGAGAAAGAAGGATCCTTCCAGTTGCAACATTCGATTGACTCGGTCTAGTTCCACCTGTCTTTCTGCACTGATAGAAATTTCCGATATGGTTTTTGCCTGACGGAAACCCAAAATCCACCACCACACTCCCAAAGACAGTGTGAGGAAAAGCCATGCCAGGGAAAAAAACATTCGAAATTGTGCGGATCCTCTCAAATTTGCCTCTCAATTCAAGTTAAGGCCATGCAGATAGACGACGAGCAAAAAAAGATGTTGTCACATTGGAAGAACCCGAGAATTTATTTTTTAGGAGAACAACTTTGAACTTCGACGAAATCTCGAAACATCTTGGAAATGACGCGGAATCCCTTCTTGGATTCAAATCGCCAAAAATCGCTAAAGAACTAATCCACGTACCCGGCAGTGACTGGGTTGATAGAATTTTTGCTCCCACAGACAGGTCTGTACCTGTTCTTCGTAGCATCCAAACCCTTCTCGGAAGTGGCCGCCTTGGTGGAACTGGTTATGTTTCCATTCTTCCGGTGGACCAAGGAATTGAACACTCCGCAGGGGCATCATTTGCGAAAAACCCTATTTACTTTGATGGCGAAAATATCATCAAATTGGCAATCGAAGGTGGTTGTAACGGTGTTGCGACAACTCTCGGTGTTCTTGGATCGGTTGCAAGAAAGTATGCTCACAAAATCCCTTTCATTTTGAAGATCAACCACAATGAACTTCTCACTTACCCAAACAAAAGTGAACAAATTTTGTTCGCTACAGTAAAACAAGCTTATGATCAAGGTTGTGTTGCTGTGGGTGCTACCATTTATTTTGGTTCTGCTGATTCGGGTCGTGAGATCGTAGAAATTTCTAAAATCTTTCAAATGGCACATGAGCTCGGAATGGCAACCATCCTTTGGTGTTATGTAAGAAACAATGCGTTCAAAAAAGATAAAGACTACCATGTTTCTGCTGACTTAACAGGACAAGCAAACCACTTAGGTGTTACCATCCAAGCGGACATCATCAAACAAAAGTTACCTGAAAACAACGGTGGATACAATGTTTTAAACCAAGAATCTTCTTATGGTAAAACAGACAAACGTATCTATTCCGACCTTACTTCTGACCACCCGATTGACCTCACTCGTTACCAAGTAGCAAATTGTTATATGGGAAGAGCAGGCCTTATCAATTCTGGTGGAGCTTCTGGAGAAAACGATTTACAGGACGCTTTAAAAACAGCAGTAATCAACAAACGTGCAGGTGGAATGGGTCTGATCTCAGGAAGAAAGGCATTCCAAAAGCCGATGAAGGAAGGAGTTGCTCTACTCAACGCCATCCAAGACGTATACCTATCGAAAGAAATCACAGTCGCTTAAAAGACTTGGGATCCTATCGAAATGTAAACAGGAGAAGGGCAGGGGTACTTGTATCTCTGCCCTCTATTGTTTCTGAACATTCTTTTGAATGTGGAGACATTTACAGTCTATATCCTCTTTGCGATTGGGCAAAGGATATAGGTTTTAGCATCATTCAATTATTACCCTTAAACGATACTGGATTTGGATACTCTCCTTATAGTGCCATCTCTGCCTTTGCGATTGATCCACTTTATATATCCTTATACAAGTTAAACCTCAATATTAGATCTCGCAAACGAGAGATTCGGTTTTTAGAAAATCATCCCCTTCGCATTCGTAATTTGAAATTAGAGGCGATTCGTAAATACTATACGGAAAATCAGAAAGAAGCAATGAAAGAAGCCTCTTACTTTTTGGAAGAACATACATGGTGTTATTCCTATGCTGCCTTTCGACTACTGTATGAAGAGTTCGAAGGGAAGGGTTGGTGGGAATGGCCTAAGGAATACCAAAATCCAAACGGGGCAAAAGAATATATTTTTTCCAAAAGAAGAGAAGAAGCTCTATTTTGGGTATATTTGCAAAAGATCGCTTATGATCAGTTATCTGAAGTGAAGTTGCATTTTGAAGATGTTGGCGTGTATTTGAAGGGGGATATGCCTATCCTTACTTCTCGAAATTCTTGTGATGTATGGGAACATCCTGAGTTTTTTATTATGGATCTGCAAGCGGGTGCCCCTCCCGATGATTTTTCAAAAACTGGTCAAACCTGGGGATTCCCCGTTTTGAATTGGGAAGCTCTGGAAAAAACAAACTATGCTTGGTGGAAGGATCGTTTGTCTTATTTAGAACATTTTTTCCATCTCTACCGCATTGATCATGTGATTGGAATGTATCGGATTTGGTCGATTCCTAAGGATGATACAACGGCGCTTCATGGCTGGTTTCATCCTCAATTTGGAATTGCAAAAGAAGAGTTTATTAAAGATGGATTAGATCCTAAACAATTTGAATCTTTAGGTCTCATTCACGAATTCATCCCAGATCATTATATCTTTTATTGGGATTTTTGGAAAGAGACTTCCTACCAAGATTTGGAGGAAGAAACAAAAGCAAAACTATTTCCTTTGTCAGAACTTCATATCCAAGAAGAGGAGAAACATTGGCGAGAGGCTGGAGAAAAAATTTTAGAGATCTTTGAATCTTTTTCTTCGATGATTCCTTGTGCTGAAGATTTGGGTTCTGTTCCTGGTTTCATCAGAGATTCTTTGTTTGAACGCCAAATGATTGGAATTGATGTAGTTCGTTGGACTAGATCCTTCACAACTGGTGAGTTCATTCCTGAAGAATTGTATAGAGAAAATGCTATTTCTGTTTTATCAACACATGATACGAGTTTGGCGATGGACTGGTGGAAAAATGAAGGCGATAAGGAATCCAAACTGCAATTTTTCTTTGACCGAATTGGAAAACCTAGGCCCGAGTCAGAAGAGGAAGCATTAATTGGGTTACTTAACTTTGTGTTCCAAACAAGTAGTCTTTTTTCGATCCAACTTTTCCAGGATTTGGCTCTCGGCGTTTCGGATGTGTTGAAACATCCCGAAAAACACCGGATCAACTTGCCTGGAACTCCTGACCACTCCAATTGGACCTACAGGTTCCCCATGTTGATTGAAGACTTCGCTTCTGATTTTCAGCGTAACTTTACCCTGCGAAAACTCGTTCTCGAATCCGAAAGAAATTCTTAATTTTTTAGCTCTATGACAGGTTCGTTCAAGTCTGATGAGTCCGTTTCTGGTAGTATGGATCTTTACACCCGGAGGTCTCCTTTGAGATTTGCAAAAGAAATGGCGTTTTATTCCGCTTACCATCAGGAAAAACGTAACGTATTGATCCATGTGCTTGGGGTTCCTACAATCACCTTCACTTTGTTTGTTGTTCTCAGCCGTTTTAGTCTTTTTGAATACAATGGCTTCCACGTCTCTGCATCCCTTGTGTTTACTTTAGCAGTGCTTGGTTACTATTATACTTTGGATGTGGTGTTTGCATTTGTAGCGACTCTTGTGTTTGGGGGACTATTTGTTACCTCTGAATGGATCACGGCGCAACTGCCGGCAACCACTGCTTGGACGATATTTGGCCTCGGCCAAGTGATTGGATGGGGAGCGCAGTTCTACGGACATTTTATTTTTGAAAAAAGTCGGCCTGCACTTTTTGACAATCTATTCCAAGCACTCGTGTCTGCCCCGCTATTTGTGGTGGCAGATGTTTTCTTTGAGTTGGGATATCGATTGGATTTGAAAGCGGCCGTGGATAACGAACTGAAAGCGCGTGGAGTTTGGAAAGACTTCTCTCATAAAGCTGCATAAGAAGAATTTCTAAATATGATTCAGTGGGTGGGGAATATCTCTCACCCATTGGCATTTTTTTTTATCTTAGACCAAATCTTAAAATCCAATTCTAATCTTCACAAAAACATACCTTACTGAGTGACTGGCTTCCCAAAAATAGAGAGGGTTTGACTCCAAACATCTTTTTGAAGGTTCGAGACAGATGGGATTGGTCACTAAAACCAGCGGCATGAGATGCAGTTGTAAGATTTTCGCCACCTTGCAAAAGTTTTGCGGCTATATGTAGGCGTTGCCACAATAGATATTGCCTTAGAGGAATTCCCATATTGTCTTTAAATAAGTGCATAAAACGATCGGTGGAGATTCCCGAAATGTCTGAAAGTTCTACAAGAGTCACAGGGTTTGGGATTTTTTCTTTGATTCTTTGGATTGCCATCTCAATTCGTTCATCATATTTTTTCGAAACAGTTTCTGAACCAAGGAGAGAAAGGATTTGGTTGTAGAGGGACCTTGCTGACTCACAGGTCAATGTTTCACCAAACAATGGATTAGCGATATTCTGAATTTTTAACCTGGTATCTGGATCAATTGTTTTTGGCGACTGGTCCATTACAATCCGTTTGTATTCTTCCGATTTTGGATCCAATTGGATGATGACCATTTCTGAGTTTGACCCATCCAATCTGTGGTAATAATTTGGGGGAATGATGATCCCTTCCGATTCAATCACAACATTGTCATCGGTATACAAATGAAAGGATCCACGGAGAGATACTAAGATAGAAACGGCATAGTGAGAGTGGGGTTCAGTGACAATGCCAACCGTTCCTAGGAGAATTCGTTCGCCAAAATAAAAAAGACTTCCTTTTCTTTGAGAATCCATAAATTAGAAAAACTCTAAAAGCCATTCTGAAAAAGGCAAGGATTATCGAATGAAAAAAATAGTTTGGATTTTACTTTTAGTAGTTTTCCTTCCTTCTTTATTGGCAGAAACGTTCTCACAAGAACCGGTCTCTTGGACAGAAGTGCGTTCGAAATACAATTGGAAACTTTCTCCTAGATTTCCTGAATCAGAATCTGTGGAACTTTTTGAATCGATTTTGTATTCGGAGGATAGATTATTTTTACAAACAAAAGATATCACAAAACAAACTTCCCTCCTTGTTTGGAATTTAGGATCAGGGGAATCGACGAAACTTCCCTGGGATAGAGGAAAGGTCACCGGTTGGACGGAGTGCCGAGGGAACCTTTTTTTCCAAACAGCAAATACCCTTTGGGAGATCCATCCAATGACATTCGCTGTGCAAAGAAAAATAGTTTGGCCGGACAAGGGAAAGTCTTGGAAAGACATTGTCTGTTTGGAAAACCAAATCTACCGATTGGACGGGAACCAATTGGAAACATACAACCTAAGCACGGGAGAATTGATTTCCAAAACTCCGCTTCCCTTTCCTTCGGTGCAGCGAATCACCAAACGAAACGAGTCAGAAATTTTTCTTATCTCTTCTTTTTGGGGAAATACCATCCAAGTGTATTCTCCAAAAAAGCAAACGGGTGTTAGTGAATTAAAGTTTCCTGTCTCCCACAGAGCCTTATTCAAATTAACAGCGATTGGTGCGGATCATTTTCTAATTTTTGACCCCTTAACAAAAACCTTTGGAGAGTGGAAGGGACTTGAGGATACGTTTTTTCCATTGTTAACCCCTCTAGAAATTGCCGATGGTTCTAAGGCCTATCGTTTTTCCCCGATCCAAAATCAAATTGAATACCAATTCCAATGGACTGCCCTTGTCGATCTTCCTGAAACCAAGTTCCATTTTGTTTTGCCGAAAGGAAATATCCCTTCCCAAACCTTAAGAGAAGAAAGTTTTCCCGCAGAAACCAAACTCCAGGTGGATGAAGCGGGAAACCGTATACTGATTCTTACCATTCCTGTTATGAAAGCGGGGGATACAGGGAAGATGACCGTATATCACGCGTTACTCACTCGGTATAAGATCCAATGGAATTTGGATCCAAAACAAAATATCGCGCTGAATCAAAGTCAAAGCAAAAAAGAATTTGAAAGTTATCTGCAAGATGATTGGTTTTTAAAAATAAATTCTCCCATCGTTTTGGAAAAAAGAAATACTCTTTTCCAAGAGAGTTCTAGCCTAAAAGATGTACTGACCAAAACCCAAGGTTATGTGGCTTCGATTCCGTATAAATCAGGGAGTTTCGAACCAGCACCCCAAGTGATTGAAAAAAATAATGGAGGTTGCACCGAACATTCTTACGTCACCATGGCTTTGTTGCGTGGTAAAGGAATTCCATCTCGTTTGGTTTGGAACTATTTACCTACCGAATCCTCCAAAGAAATCACTTTCAACCATAAGTTTGCAGAGGTATGGGTGGATGGGTTTGGTTGGATTCCTATGGAACCATTGGCCCCACCCAAATCTAAACCAGGTGTGACTTATGCAAGGCATGTGGTCTTTGCTTCTCTTGCAAATCCTAGTCATCCGCAAATTGCCGGTGGGGACAGGCTTGTCCAACTGGCAAAGGAAAGTTTAAATTTGGCAAAGAAGATCAAATTCAAACTGGTAGTGGCTAAAGCCCTAGAGGGGGAAGTGATGGAGGACAAGGAAGAGGGGTTGGTCCCCTTAAAAACAAACCGTGCCCTCCTCCAAGGAGAGGATCTATTTGTGCCTTAGTTATTTCCTAAGGACAAAGTTTTCTCCATTTTTTGGGCCGGACTTTCGGATAAAAAGTCTTCTTTCAACAGAAACACCAAGTAACACTTGATAGATGTCAGTGAGGATGGGACGAGACGAATAGTATCCGTGTCCAAGTCCACCGACACCAAATACAGGATCATCTACTTCATTTACATTGATGACATCCACTCCAGAAAATTTAAAACACATTCCGGCCCGTGCCACTCCATTCACTTTTTGGGAAGCTACAAGGGCATTGTCTCCAGGAGAACAATATAGAGTGATTCGTTCTGATGAATTGGTTAGGTCACTTAAGATCAGTTCAAATTCATTTTTATCAAAGTCGGGAGCATTGAGGATGAGCTCGGATAGGAATTTCTTTTTGCCTTGTTTGGATAGAGAAGCAATGGATGGTAACACGACTTGGTGCCCCATACTGTGAACCACTAAATGTATTTTTTTACCAAGATTTGTAATGTCCGATAGAAATTTTGCAAATGGTTCACGATTCACTTTTGCCTCAGTGAAATTTAGGTCGTAAGTGGATTTGACCATCACTTGCGATAAGATCCCTGCATCGGCTCCGGCAGGCCAAGAATAAACCACAACTTCCCCAGGGAATTTTAGGTCGTATTTGATTTGTCCTGCACGAAGTACTGCTTCATCAAAATTAACATTGAATCCATGTACAAAAACTAAAACTTCATCAGAGTTGGATGATTTGATTTTAGTTAAAAATTCTTTATCATCGGTGTTGATGCGACCTTTGAATTGAAAGAATTGGTTTTTGTCTTGGGCATTATCGAGAGAGATGTCACCAATGATATGTTTGGAAGGGATATTCACCAAACAGATTCCGTAATGAGGATTGATATCGGTAATGAATCCGAAACTTTGTGGATCACAATTATCTTTGACTGTCATTTCTCTGCGTGAAGTGACAAAGTGAACATTTAGGATTTTGGTTTCATCAAAAGGATCCACAATTCGTTTGTTGATTTGTTCCCCAATTTTTGCGGTACAGGAAAAAAATAGACTAATCAGGAAACTTAAGAATATTAGGAAAGTTGAATGTTTTATGGTTTGAGTGTTTTTGTTCATAGGTAAATGAATCCCAATTATTTGTAAGAAAATCCTTTGATGATTTTGGTAGGGTTTACGTTTTTTCCATCTTTAATGACTTCAAAATGGAGGTGAGGGCCAAAACAATATCCTGTGCAGCCGGAACGAGAGATGACTTTACCGGCACTTACGTAATCACCTTCTTTCACAAAGAGTTTAGAGTTATGGGCATACAAAGTTTGGTAACTATCATCATGCGTGAGGATGATAGCGTTTCCATAACCCCCCATCCAGCCGGAATAGGTGACTTTCCCTTTCCTTGCTGCATAAACTGATTCGTAATTGGCACGTAAATCGAGAGCCATGTGAAATTTGTATTGTGGGTAAGAGCGTGTTCCCCAACCAGAGGTAATGACTTTCGATACCACAGGGATTCTCCAAACAGGTCCTGTGTCTGGGATGACGGCTCCAGGAAGGAATACCTTTTGGCCCGATTTGAATAGATCATAATCTTCTAACTGGTTTTCGGAATAAATATCGTCGATTTTTACTTTGTAGTAGTCAGCAACTTTGGCTAAGGTATCGCCTTTTTTTAACTTATACACTAACCCTTGTTTATTGGGAATGTTTAAGATTTGTCCCGGGAGGATAGACACTTCTGGGTTAATCCCAGAACTTCCAGCAATGGATTCTGCAGAAACTTTGAACCTACGTGCGATATCAGATAGAGTTTCGTTTTTTTTGACTTTGTATTGTGTGACTTTTAGTTTTTTGTTTTTGTTTTCTGCAAGCGCATCCAAATCAGCAGATCGAAGGATGGCCATTTTTTTATCTTCTGTTTCTTGTAAGTATTTGGCATCGGCAAGTTTTGCCTCTTTGTCCTTAACGTCGTTTTCTTCTACCTCGGTGGACATACTTAAGAACTCTTTTTCCATTAAACTTTCTTCGTAGGTTTGTTTGTCTACGATGATGGAGATAAAAAAAGCTAAGATAAAAGAAGAGGTGAGAAGAGGAAGGATCCGATATCGTTTACGATTGAGGTCGATCGTTCCATGAAGGACGCTGGATTGTGATTGGAGATTATAAAAATACTTACCGGGAGAAACTTGGATTACATTTACTTTTCCCCAGCGTAACACATGCTTACCGATCGTAGACTTTTCTGGGGATCGAAGTAGCATGTGTTAATAGGGACTAGTTAATCCTTGGTATCTAAAGATTTAATACCACCGAAGGATTCTTCCACGATCTTACGAACGTCCTTTTTCTGGCCGCCTGTGATTGTGATATTTCCTTTTGCTACTACACCTTTTTGAAGTTCTAAGTAAGGAGCAGTGATATCACCTAACATACGTCCTGTACCTTCGAGTTTTACTTCGTTTTCGGCTTTGATGTTTCCGATGAGGGTACCTGATACAATGACTTCTTTTGCGCTGATGTTTGTTTTTACTTTACCGGTTTCACCGATAACGAGTGCATCCTCAGTTTTGATATCACCTTCGAATTTTCCATCGATTCTAAGTGAACCTGCGATATAAAACTTACCTTCAAATATCGACCCTGGTCCGATAACGCTATTGATGGAATCCTTACCTATTGCCATTCCTGCTCCTTTTCCCCTTCTGTGAGAATCAAAATTTTCGGTCTTCTTGACAAGCCTTTTTAGTAGTCGATTTCCTCATCTCCGCTAAAGACCGATTTTTTTCTCTTCGGTGGTTTTGCGGAAGTGGGTAGTTTTTCTACTTTTTCCTGTTTTTTCTTTTCTGTATGGACCACGGGAGTGGAAGGTTGGTTCGACTTTGTCTCTACAACGTTCCAAGACGAGCCATGGTCATTACAAATCTCTTTTGGTGCTGTTTGCGGGATAAAATACTCTTCAAAGAGGTCGTGGCATTGGTTACTAGGGAGTTTGCCAGACATTCGGCAGACTGTCTTTTTGGTGACTTTTACCTCAGAAAGCCAAGGAAATTCTATGTGGGGTTCGCGGTCGAGGGCACGGGCCATAAACCTTCCCCAAACGGGAGCTGCTAATTTCCCGCCAGTCATCCCTCGTCCCAGAGAAATTGTTCCCACATCATACCCAAACCAAACCGAAGTCACAAGCTCAGGGGTGTAACCTACAAACCATGCATCCCGAAAGTTATTTGTAGTTCCAGTTTTTCCATAAGCTTTTCGCCCCAGTCCATAAGACAAAACCCCGCGTCCTGTTCCTTCTTCCACAACATCTTTCATCATGGAAGTGATGAGAAAGGCCGCTTCTTTGGAGATAATTTGTTTGCGATCGTCCTCATCGAATTCTTTACGGAAGTCTTTGATGACATTTCCCGCATTGTCTTCGACATACAAAACAGAGATTGGGTTTACTGTTTTGCCACCGGATGCCAAGGCCGCATAAGCTCTTGTCAATTCATAAGGAGTGAGCTCAAAAGATCCAAGAGAGACACTAAAGTTATAAGGAATGTCTCTGCCTGGGAGTTGTAGTAGTCCTCGTAAACTTTCCATTAGGTTGGAAAGTCCCACTTGTTCTAAAACTCGCACAGCCACGGAATTTTTGGATTGTTCCAAGGCTTTGCGTAACAAAATAAATCCAGAGTATTCACTACTATAATTTTCAGGGGCCCATTCATCTCCATCTTCCATTAAGTATTGGAGGGGTGAGTCGGCAAAGAGAGTGGCAGGGGTAACATTTTTTTCAGGGTCAGGATTTTTACCAGAATAGTCCATGGCCGCTGCATAAAGGATGGGTTTGAAAGCAGAACCTGGTTGGCGAAAGGCTTGGAAGGGACGGATCTGTTGGTTGTCCGAACGAAAACCCGATCCTCCTACCATGGCTGTGATGTATCCTGTCTCTGGTCGGATGGCAATGAGAGATCCTTCTACGGGAAGGAGATGGTCTTTTGTGGTTTGCGAAGTATAATTTTTGTCGATTAAGTCGCCGAGAAAATCATCCCCAGTTAACAAATTCAATGCGAAGAATTCATCTCTAAGGTCTTCTTGGTAAGCGGAAGAAAACGTACGTTCTGTCCGAGAGATATGGAATTTAAAATCCGGAAGATCATATAAATCGGCAATGAGAGAATACCCACTGCCATACAAATCATCGAAGGCATCGATATTTCGGAAGGCTCTTTGGTTGGATTCTAAAGTTTGTCTTTGCAGTGCCGGAAGTAGGGCTTTTTCTGCTTCTTCTTGGTGGCGGATCTGGATGGTAGAATAAATTTTAAGCCCACCATTATACAAACGACCCGATCCAATGGAACGAATTAGGTTTTTTCGAATGTATTCGGTTACATAGGGAAAACGGTTTAACCTGTCAGAAAAAGCGGAATCGTTTGGAGAACGATTTAAATTGGTATAGTATTCTTCGAGTGCGGCATATTCTTTTTCTGCATCAGCAACAGACATCCTCCCATTCTCGACTAACTTGCGAAAGACGACTCTCACCTTATTCATACTGGAAACGGGATTCACGATAGGACTGAATTGTGTGGGCCTTGTGGTAAGACTGGCAAGGATTGCTGCTTCTCCCCAACTGATATCTTGGACTTCCTTTCTAAAATAAAACCGGGAAGCAGCTCCTACACCGATGGTTCCATGCCCTAAAGGAATTTCATTCAAATATACTTCCAAAATTTTATCTTTGGGATAAGTTAGTTCTAGTAAAAAAGCAAGCCAGGCCTCGCGGGCTTTTCTAGCGATGGATCTTTCGATGGATAAAAATTTAAGTCGGGCTACTTGTTGGGTGATGGTAGAGGCACCTTCTTTTACTCGGCCCGCCATTAGGTTTACCACAAAGGCACGAGCAATCCCCTTTAAATCGATTCCATTGTGGGAATAAAACGAATTATCTTCTGTAGATAAAAAGCATTGAATCACCTTGTGTCTGTTATCTGGTGATAGAACCGTCTCTTCAGTTTTAAGTTGTTCTAAACGAACAGGGATCCGGGAAAATTTATAATATTCGGCAATGGGTTCGTATTCCCCTTTGTCATTCAGTCCATACAAGGTAGAGGGGATGTCATAAACCGCAGCTTCTCCAAGTCGAAAGAAGTCTTTTACGGAACCGGTGAGTAAAAAACATTCAACGCACCAAAGGCAAAGATGGCAATGGTGGTGTTTCTTAATTTTTTGTCTCCGGTCCAAATCTTTTCTGTGACAATCCGAAACCAAATGATAAAATACTTTTCAAAGAGCCCAATGGGTTCTTGTTTCATACGTTTCCCTTAACTTAAAATCCCCATCAAACGAGGGGAGAAAATTCCTTCATGTGGTCGATTCCGTGGTAACGCAGACCAGTATCTAAATTATAACCACCGAGAGATTCCAGAATTTTCGATCTGCTTTCCGGAGAAAAACTATATTCGTACGCTCTCGTTAAAATTTCTTTACTGGCTTGGCTTGCCTGGTTCAAAAGCTCAATAAATGAGTCATTGAACTTTCTTTTGGGGTCAGCAGGATAGAACCATTCCCTCTTTTCATCGTTCATAATCTTGGGATTGATGGCTTCCATCGCGGGAAGCATCAGGACGCCGGCGTTGTATTTGTGAAAGGTCAGTGTATCCACTACACTCACAAGCCCGCGCATAAAAGCACTTCTCGAATCCAAGGTGGAGGTAAACCGATAAAACCCTAAATAGGATTCATTTAAGATGTCACCAGGAATGATTTTCTTTTCGGATCCCAAATAGAAGGAAGCAAACTCTGTCGGATAGGTTTCCTTGATAGATTGCAACCAAAAGTTCCAAAGCACCGGATCCATTTTGTTTTTAATTCCTACGGTTCTATGGCGGATATCAATGTATTGAGGAAAGTCATATTCTTTGGCACTCATTCCCCAGCGGTGGTTGATGAGAAGTGTGTCGAGTCCAAACTCCACTTTCATGTGGTTTACTTGTGCTTGGTAAGAGATCTTCTTATCGTTGTTATAGTAATCCCCAGAGATATAAAAGATATAGGGATGGGTTTGGATGTCTACTACGCAGTGGCAGATATAACCTAAGGTGAAAGCAAGGAAGCGGTCACGATAAAGCCCCATTTCTGTATCATAAACTTGATCCAGAAAACTAAGGATGAGTTCGGCAACGCGGTCATGGTGAGCAAGGTCACCGAAGAAAGCAGCCTTTTTGGTACGTTTGGGTTGCAACACGTGATAGAAGTAAAAAATATCAGGAGCCACGGCACCGAGGTTGGCATAGGGAGCAACATCAGGTCTTGAGAGTAATGCGGCCATTCGACGTTGGGTCGCATTTCCATGTTCCAAATGTTTTTTCACTTGGGAGAGAGCTTCAATATGTGTAATCTTTCCTGCCATTTTCTACTTTTTTGACTTTATGGAATGGAACCTATTGAAAGGTTTATCTTAAATCCTATGACATCAATCGAAAAACTAAAGTTTTTGAAAGAAGACCAAGTGCGAACTTTGGCAAAAGAATTTGGAACCCCAGTCTTTGTCTATTCCGAGAAAGAAATTGAACAAAAATGTGACGAAGCTTTGGCATTTCCGAATGCGTTTGGTTTACAAGTCCGTTACGCCATGAAGGCAAATCCCAATTCCAATATCCTTCAGATTATGAAAAAGAAAGGCATCCTCATTGATGCTTCTTCGGAACATGAAGTGGTGCGAGCTCTCCACTTTGGATTCAAACCAGAATCCATTATGCTCACTTCCCAAGAGTTTCCCAAAGCCTTTGAAGAACTCATTGGCAAAGGGGTGAAGTTCAATGCTTGTTCTCTTCGCCAGTTAGAGGCATTTGGAAAGGTTTTCCCTGGAAAGTCTGTTTCCATTCGTTTCAATCCAGGCCTTGGCTCTGGACATACCAAAAAAACGGATGTGGGGGGAGTCACTTCTTCCTTTGGGATTTGGCATGAAAAATTGCCTGAAGTCAAAGCCATTGTCGAAAAATACAAAATCGTCGTGGAAAAAGTCCACACTCACATTGGTTCGGGCAGTGACCCGGAAGTTTGGAAGGCAGTTGCTAAGTATACTTTAGAATATGCTGAAGCATTTCCAACAGTCACTATTGTGAGCCTCGGTGGAGGTTACAAAGTGGGTCGGATGGAAGATGAAAAATCGACCGACTTACAAAAGATTGGTGCTCCTGTAAAACCCCAATTCGAAGAATTTGCTAACAAACACGGAAGAAAACTCATTTTAGAAATTGAACCGGGAACCTACCTCGTAGCACTTTGTGGGGCACTTCTCACAACAGTAGATGATTTGATAGATACTGGCTCGAAAGGATTTCGATTTTTAAAACTCGATACAGGAATGGATTCGAACACCAGACCTTCGTTATACGGTGCAAGACATCCTCTTGTTACTGTGAAAAAAGACGGAGGAGTTCCAAAATCGAACGTAGAGTATGTGGTTGTGGGTCACTGTTGTGAATCAGGAGATGTTTTCACTCAAAAAGAAGGGGGAGAGCCTATCACTCGTCTGATGGGAGAAGCGGAAATCGGTGACTATGTGGTGATGGAAGCGGTCGGTGCGTACTGCGCCGGAATGTCCACAAAGAACTACAATAGTTTTCCGGAAACTGCTGAGGTGCTCCTTCGCACAAGTGGAGAAGGGAAACTGATTCGCAAAAAAGAACCTATCTTAGAGATCTTTCGCAATGAAATCCTCGTTGTAGAATGATTGTATGAACAATCTATATGTTGTCCTACTAGCAGGTGGGACAGGAACACGGATGGGGACTGAGGTTCCCAAACAATTTTTGAAAGTTAGAGGTGAGTCCTTACTTCGGCATTCGGTCAAACGGTTCCGAAAGTTTGGACTTACCAAATCCATCACAGTTGTCTCTCATCCCGATTGGATTTTAGAAACAGAAAAGGATCTAGAAGATATTTTGGAAGGGAACGATCGCATTGTTCCTGGGGGTGAAAGTCGCCATCTATCAACGGTTTGTGGGCTTGAATCTATTTCCTATGATGAAAAGGATATCATTTTTATCCATGATGTGGCAAGGCCCAACTTCAAACAAAATGAACTTTACCAGTTAGTGGAACAAACGAAAATTTTTGGTGGGGCCACCATTGTGGGAAAGTCTACTGAGAGTTTGGTACGAGTTCGCCTACACCAAAACTACACAGAAGAACCATTAAAAAGAGAAGAAGTGTATTCTGTGAAAACTCCGCAATCGATTGCTGGATTTATGATTAAAGAACTTTTGCTCGTGGAACTTCCCAAGGATTTAAAGAAACATCCGACAGACCTATGCACTTGGATGGGAAAAAGAAGGGTGGGGATTGTCGAAACTGACTACCACAACATCAAAGTCACAAGCCCAGGCGATGCCGAACTTGCCGACTCTTTGTTTTGGGAAGAACTACCGGCTGTGGAATAACTTAAAACGTTGTTTCCAAATCCAAATTCGAAATAAATTTCTGTTTTCGATCGCATCAATTTGAATTCCAAACCCACTGGGTTTTCCATACCTCCCTTGCGGGTTGGACCAACGTACCACACCGCCCACAGAAATATCTCCCGATCTGGTTTGAATCTTTACATTACAAATTTGATCCTGTTCTAGAACCGAACTGGTTTCAATGTACAATCCTTCCATGGAAACATTCAGGAGTGTACCTTGGCAAATTTTGTTATCTTTTCCAAAGAAGTTCACTGGATTGGAAACAGGATATCTCGGTGCAAACACTCTTGCTAGAAAAGCTTCGTAGATTTGTTTTTCTTCTCTTTGGTTGATGGGAAAGAAGAGTTGAACGCCAGCAATTTCTGATCCATCACTTTCTCTGTCGATCCTTACAATCTTTGCTTGGACGGAGATAGAAACAGGATCCCTGTTTTCTTTTTCTAACTTTAAGAGAAGATTGATAGGGTCTCCCACTTTTAAAAAATGATGAGCTGGGATGGGGATAAGGATACCGTTACGAGAAATATTGATGGTTTGCCCATCACCTTCACGTTCTCCATCGGCATTGGTCCAATGGAAAGGAACGGGGTGGGTTTCTCTGTATTTGGTTCTCCAGCCGCGACGAATTCCACTTAGGTAAGGTGCGGCAATCTCTCTGCGTAGGAAATAAAAAACAGTCCCAAGGAGAAGTGTAGTGGTAACCATATTCCATACGATGTCTGCGGTATGGATGCGGATACCGGCAAGAAAGATCTTCTTGCCGAGAGTGACAGACAAAACCATCCAAACATTGTAAGTAAGGATAAGAAAGGTAAAACAAAGGAAGAGGTAGTATCCAAATTTTTTTTTGGTAACAAGGCCATAGGCAATGATGGCACTGAGTCCAGAGAGTACATATTGTAACGGTTGGATTCTGGAAAGAATCATTGTAAAATGGTCTAAATCGAGATCGTATAAGGACGCTGTAATATAGACATTGAGAAAGGGCACCGCAAGAAAACCGAGCGTTACCAGCAGAACAGGGATGGGATAGTTGAAGAACCGCAAAGTCACCCGCAAATCAAACTCGATTTTAGGGATTTAGTCAACTTATTTTTAAAAAGAAAGAAATAGAGAAACGGAAGCTCCATCCTAGTTTTTCTCCTCTGGTTCTGGAGAATCTTGTGTTTTCTCCTCATCAGAGGTGACAGATTCTGTGGTAGCGGGAATTGTTTGTAGCGAAGGCATTCCGTTGATCAGTGTATGTAATTCTTGTTGTCTTTCGGAAATCATATCTTCTACAGAAGTTAGGCGGTCGATGATACTGTGGAGAATGACTGATAAAAATCCTGGACTTTCATTTCCCATCGCCAAAAAGATTTCTTTTGTAATGATTCCTACTTTCGTGTCTTCGGCTGTTGCAACGACCGTGGCAGCTCTCGGTGACGGAAATACCAATGCCATTTCTCCAAAAAACTCACCCGGTTTGATATCACGAACGTAGTGGTCTTCTCCATTTGCCTTTCGTTTGAAGACTTGGAGTTGACCGGCAAATACAAAAAACATTTTCCCGTTACAATCTTCCCCTTCGGAAAACACTTTTTTACCTTCTGCGAAATGGTCGATTCGCACTTCGGTGATGTACTTTCGTAAATGGTCGACGTTCATTTCTCTTCTTCCTTTTTGATTTCTTCTAACATTTTATCAAGTTCGGTGAGCCTGGCTTCGGCCCGGTGGAGTTTTTCGACCGTACTTTTGGTCAGTTGGAATAAAAAATGCGTATTGATCCGAGCCAACTTTTCGAACTGATCGTCTCGTAGGATTCCCACTCGTGCATTGGCAGAAACTACACTGAGAGTCATGGCTCTGGGCCTTCTTGTGAGGAGCGAAAGTTCTCCAAAAAATTCCCCCGGACCCAAACCCTTAATGACTTCTTGGGTTCCATCTGGTGTCCGTTTGGTGACGGCAAACATCCCACTCATGATGCAATACATACTTCCATCATGTGGATCTCCTTCTCGAAAGATCACATCCCCTCGCAAATACACTTGCGTAGAGATATTTTGCATAAATTCCAGTATGTTCATCGGAGTTGTCCTATTGGTATCTGACATGAGAATAAAATTTCAAAACAAAGGCAAGTGAATCACAAAAACTCACTAGACAGATTTCCCTAGTACAAAAACCTGCTTATACATGCTCAATGCGGGCGTGGCGAAATTGGCAGACGCACCAGATTTAGGTTCTGGCGCCGAGAGGCATGGGGGTTCAAGTCCCTCCGCCCGCATAACAACTTTCCTTAAAACAATCCCGACATTCAAATTGATCTTAGTCCGAGGAACTTGAACAGTTCCCTGAGACTGCTATGGTTGCGACCCATAGGGAGCAATCATAACATAGAGCATGCCCGGATGGCATGCGACGAAGGGAGCCGTGCCTCGAAGCGTAGCAAACGCAAGGAAGTGTTTGCAGCGAAAGAGGTCAAGTCCTGGAGCAATTGTAATTCAATATAAAATCTATATCGAATCGCCAAAAGGGTTCATCGTCTATGGTTTCTATATATCCAAAAGAAATCCGAATAGTGAATCACTATTCTTACTCTCGCCCATCCATTCTGTCGTAAGGTAACATTTTCTCATCACTTATTTTTGGTATCAACAATCCTCGTTAGTTGACTTGACAAGAGTTATCGCACTATCTAAATCTTAGACAAAGGGGCCAGAATGTCATCTTTATCTAAAAGCCAAATTCTTTCTCTACTAACAACAAACATAGATTCTCTCCAAAAGTTTGGAGTATTTCATATTGGTTTGTTCGGATCGTTCGCAAGAAACGAATCTAATTCAGAAAGTGACATTGACATTCTAGTGGAATTTATGCCCGATCAAAAAAACTTTCGTAATTATATGGATTTAAAAATTTATCTAGAGGATACTTTTCATAGAAGGATCGACTTAGTGATTAAAGAATCGATCAAAATGAGAATCAAGGATCAAATTTTAAGCGAAACTATTTATGCCGCGTGACACAATTGTTCTTCTTGACGATATTATTTCGCAAATGTGGAATCATAGACATCATCTACATATGAGTGAAGTGGGGGCAGTTCAACACAATGACTAAGCAAAAAATTTACTTTATGATTCTATTCTGTTGCAATGTGAAAGAAATTGTTGCCAGTCCTTCCAAGGAAGAATTGATAGAGGCTTGGAATCAAAAATTAAGTTCCTTCTATATTACGATCCCAAATGATCTAAAAAAAAGATTCTTAACAGAGGAACTTAGAATTACCGGCATTGCATATGAGCATAAAAACTATACAATCGGTATGTAGAAAGAACGTTTCCCCGGAGAAGATATCAATTATTCCATTGGAATTCAAATGGAACGAAGAAGTAATTATGATAGCCGAGCTTATTTAGATTTTTTGTTTAATGATGAAGCATTGATGATGATCGTAAATACACGGCCCTATGTACACAATTCAAACAATTATGATTTTGGTGGTATGAAATTTCGAGGCGGATTAGCTTTGGAGTTTCGAGACAATCAACTTTATCAAATTAGTTGTTTGCATAAACCGAACAATGTGAAAGATGTATTAGATATTTTTAAAAAACAATATTGCGGAGAAAAGATAGAGGTAAATAGAGATATGGAAGTTGTCAATGTTTTCGACACAAAAGAAAAATGCACAACCCACTGTATCTTCGGATACCATTACCGTTTTCCTGGCACATACATTGCGATGGGTTCTGTTGTAAATGTGCGGTCAACTCCAAGTTTAAATGGCGCAGTTGTCGCAAAGCTACCCAGAGGTGAAAAGGTTGAAGTTCTAGAAGATATTGGTAAGAGGGACATTCTGCCAAATCCTGTAATCTCGTCAAACTGGCTCAAAGTGAAAACTAATATGGGAGTAGAAGGCTTTATTCACGGATCCTACCTTCGAGCTCCCGCCGAACCTGATATTTATGAAATCAAAAGAAAAGCCGAGGAGTGGAAAAAGGCGAATACGAAATAACCTTTGAACAGCAATAAAAGTTTATTTGGTTCGTATTCTTAGTTTCTTCTATACTTATTTTGTGCCAAGAAAGAGATTATGAAGAAAAAATAATAGAGATGAGTAATTTAACTGAGTTTTCAAAGAACAATTGTAATACTGATGAAGAATGTTCGGTAGAGATAAAATGTTACATTCCGACTTTTGGCAGTAAAATCGGTAATTATATCATTGTCAAAAGAAACCATAAAATCTGAATAAATATAGCACTTGCTATATTTTACAATCCAACGAAGCATACATTTTTAAGAATACAGTCCCAGTTGGTTACGGGTTTTGTGTAGCAAACCGCAAAACTGTTCCGTATAATTATGGAATCATTAGTAATAGAATTATAATCTATTTCTCCTTAAAATTCAAAGAAACAGAATTTATATATATTGGAAATGGGACATACAAGGAGGCAGGGCTCTGGTGTGCCAAGATATCACATAATGAAAAGCATTTATTAATTTCTGATTTTGATATTGGGATCTTCAGGAATTCTTCACTTTTTAAAATTGGAATTGAATCTTTTTGGTTAATAGATAGCTCGGAGGATTTTTTCTCCCATCGAGTCTATTATAGTTTTTCAGACAGAATCAAAGTTGAAGAAGATAAAAATCAAGAAAAAGGAATTATATGTCGTTATTCAAATTAAAAATTGATTCGGAACTAAGTGACCAATTAACTTGAATTATATTATTTACCAAAAGCAGATAGAAGATATCCAAAAGCAAAAGCTGAAAGAAAAAATAGCAGTAAATGCAGATAGAATTAACGAACTGAATAGTTTACAGATTGAGAAAAGAGTCAATGAACTGAACGAAAATGGTAAATTAAGTCAGGGCAAAAATGGGCCGATAGCTCAGGAAGTTAAAAGTACATTTGAATTTTTTAAATCGATGAACATTGAGGACGCAATAGCGCATATTCCCGAATCAGATATAGAAGGTCGAAAAATTGCGAGAGAATCTTTGGAACACATTAAGAATAATTATCCCGATGCAGAAAACTTTGCAAACGCCACTCAATCAGCGCTTTGCAATGTAATTTCCGCTTGGGAAGCTGCAATGATTGCTGGAGGACGGAACGTTCCCACTAATTTTGCTGAGTTCTATAAAGAGCAAGTGTTGGCTGGAAATATCAAAAAGGACATTCATGGGGACGATGTGGGCGTGTTTTTAATGCCAACAAACCATACTTGGAACCGATGACTCGACTGGGCGCAGATCATGATTTATATTCGGCTGCAGGAAAAGCAGAGGTTCAGAATATTCTAGAAACCACTGGTGCGCAAGTGGCACAGGTTTATTTAGATTATGATGGAAATAAAGAGGGGAACCATTTTATAATTGCTTATAAGAACCCAGAAGGTAAGTGGATTTTAAAGGATCACAATATGAAAGAAGGTTCGAAAGTGGGTAATAGTTTGGAAGACGCAATTAAAAAAGGACAAATAAAAGACATCCGTTTGGTGTATCCTAAATAATTCATTGGAGAAAAAGTTGAAGAAAAGTATATTATTTGGTTTTTATTTAATTTTATGTTTTGGTTGTAATTCCAAGCCAAAACATATGGGACAGGACTTTATAAAGTTTGACGGCTATTATTTTTTTGATGCTCAGTTAAAGCATTTGGAAAACTACGATTTCCCTAATAAAAAAGCTATATGGTTTGGTCGTTTAGATGTAAAAACATCTAGTTTGGAACTAATTGAAGTTGATACATGGAAAGTTGTGAAATCTTTAGAATTGGTGCCCTATAAAGAAACTGTCTTTTTGATTAAAGGGTATGAAAATCTATTTTTACATTTGGAATCTTCATCAAGTATGACAGGCCAGCATTCCCTTCGATTTATAAGTAATAGGGACAAGCTAAACAGCTTTTTGACCAGCGGTTATTATGTTTTTGAGCTTAGGTCCATAGATCATTGCAAACGTTTCTTGCAGAACTGGGAAGAGGAAGTTAAACGAACCAATTGTAACAAAGAAGAATGTTACGGCTATTAATTTGACCGAGAAGTATATAGCAATTTGGTTCGCTTCGAATCACGACGAACAATATAGGGTCTGCTAAAACGAAGCTATTCCTGACTTCGATAGGTTTTTAGCAGCGTCATAAAGAAATATTCAGATGGAAAAATGGTGAGGCTACCAGAAAATGGAACCTTGCCGCAAGGACGACAGGCAAGCCGGTTACAAAATCATTGGTGATTTTCTTGCTGAAAACCGACCCGAAGCCATTACTCTGCGAGTAAAAGATGATGGGACAGGAAAAGGCCATACAATATCCTTACAAAGGAATCTTGATGGCAAAACTTACACAGTTATTGATACATCTCAGTCAAAAATTAATGGTACACAGTTTGATCCAGAGAATTTTGAAAACTCTGAATTAGGTAATGCACAGTCGGAATCAAACCCATATAAGGAGTTTTTGCCGAAAGCATACGATTATGTTAAATAAAAGTAACTCAGTTGCCTTCAGTATATTACCGCTAGTCATTATAATACTGAGTTGTGATATATGCACGTCATCTCCTAAATTAAGGTTACCTGAAGATGATGCATCTATTGCGACTCTATTAGCTTCTAAAGGATATAGAATCAATGGTTATAAATGGAAGTCTGGTCGGAAGATTGAATCGATAGAGGTCAATAAAAAAACTCAATATACAACAGGAGATTTTGAGAGTCTTTGTTCTATTAAAAGTATTAAACATTTCCGTTTTGAAGACATCTTGATGCCAAAACTGACACAAAATGAAGTTGCATCATGTTCGAAAAATAGTGATTTGAAGTTGGACTTCGTAGATGTTGAATTAGAATTAGACTCATTATGTTTGTTGGCAGACAAAATACAAGATGGCTCCCCTGCGTTTTATTTTAGTAATACAAATGTAAATGATCATACTATTGACTGTATTTCGAAAATATCCAGATTAAAATCTATATACATATCAAGGAAATCAAAAATCAGTGAAGATTCCATTTGTAAATTAACTTTGAAAGTAACATCTGTTACTTTTTTCGGACTAAATAATGTTCCATTCTCTAAAAAAGCGTTAGATTGTATATTTTCTCTTCCAAAGTTAACGAGAGTGACGCTTCAAAATTGGTCCAAGGTGCCTGATATGGAAAGAATCGAATACGTACGACAGTACGAAATTAGGCATGGAAGAAAGATTGAGAGTATTATCGCAGATCCTACAACAGACACTTATTAATTATTTCGCGTGGTGATTTTCTTGCAGAAAATCGACCCGAAGCCATTACTCTACGAGTAAAAGATGACGGGACTGGAAAAGGCCATACAATATCTTTACAGAGGGATCCAGATGGAAAGACCTACACAGTAATTGATCCTGCATCGAGCGCGAATGGAACAAAGTTTGATCCGGAAAATTTAAAAGATTCATTTCTATCGAAAGAATCACCAGATACTGGAAATCCATACTGGGATAAGCCACCTTACACATTCGACTATATCAAAAAAGGTAAGTAAGATAATGAACTATTTTTATGTTATTCTAATCATACTGGCTATGAACTTATATAATTGTAAGATTCCGCAAGTTGTCGAAAATGATTCGGATTTGGCAAAGTATTTGGAGTCAAAAAAATATGTGATAAATGGATATGGGTATAAGAAAAATGCCCATTTAGAGTCTGTGGATATTAATGAAAAAACTGATTATTCCGATGGAGATTTAATCAGAATATGTTCTCAGCCAAACCTCACTTCCCTAGCATTTAAACGAACAAAAATAAGATCATTGTCTGCGGATGCAAGTTTTGTTTGTTCTCGGTCAAGTATAACAGAACTTGCATTAATTAATTTAACAATAAATAAAAATGAATTATGTAATTTAGTTTCCACTTTTACAAATAAACAGTTAACAATTGCACTATCAGGAATTCTCTTCACCGATTCTGAACTAGAATGCATTTCAAAGCTTAAATTACTGAAATATATTTCAATTCCGGACCGGGCAAATATTAGCGGAGAATCATTTTGTAATTTTTCCAAACAGTTGCCGCAACTATTGGGTATCCAATTAAATAATTCAAATCTAGATATAAATGGATTAAATTGTATAATGAATTTTCCTTCGCTTAGACGAGTTACACTCCAAAACTGGAAAAATGTTTCTGAAGACGAAATGGACAAATGGGTGAAGGAATATGAAAAAAAATACAACCGCAAACTGGAAGCACAAATCATCGATCCTGTGGGATATGAAAGGTAGATTCCTTTAGAGCTAGCCAAAGCGATATGGTAAAAATTAATTTGACTATTCTTTGCAGTTTCGTTCCAATAAAGAGATGAAGCCATTCATCTTAATTTCGCTAATACAATTTCTTTTTATTTTCTCTTGTTCAACAACGAAAACTGCGGAAAGTCCTCTTGTTTCGCCTGAGGAGGAACCAATCCAGATAGTTTCAGTACCAAAATGGTCGGCCGATCAGGGAATACATAATTTTTTATATGCTAAAAATAAATGTAAAAGCATCGGTATGCGGGTTCCTACCATTGAAGAGCTTAAATTAGCCTATAAATCGAAAATTACAAAATCTTGGGATAAATACTTTTCATACTATTGGTCCTCAACACCAGCTGGTCAAGAAAGGTATTATTATCTTTATACTTATGATGGCCGCGGTTATCCGAGCACTCCGATCAATGCTAAACGAAGTGATGTATACGGTATTCGGTGTATTAAATGATATAGTAAATCGTTTCTAAACTTTTAGATTAAAGTATACGAAGAACAGTAAAATTAGAAATTAAACCATGTTAACTGAGATATGGAATCTCAACTTACTTTTTCAGGAACCTAGAAATTCTTCTTCATAGAGAAAAAGAATTTCTGTCTATTCATAAAAGAGGAAGCTGGTATCACTCAAGCTTCCTCGAAACCTTCTGTTTATTGTTCTACACAAACAACACGATTAGATACGTTACATACATTTGTAGTTGCATCAACCAGTGTCGTTGCACTGGCTCCGACAACGCCAACCTGACCATTGACCCCAGCGCCGATCGTCGACCAGTTGGTGCAATTGTCTCCATTGGCAAAGTTTCCACCAGTAATTGTGATCCCAGTCCAGAAAGTCGTTCCATTCGTACCTAGAGGAAAATTCATTTGCATCGTCACATTTGAATCCCGGAAGATTCTGTTGGCATTTGTCGTAGAACCTGTCGTATTGGAAGGATCTGTGCTATTGGAATAAAAAGTATTAGCCTTGAGCACCCAGTCAGTGTAAGTCGGTGTACCGGTTGCGCTGCCAGTGATTTCTCTCGACCCGGGAACAGAAATCATAGCTTTATAGGTTTTTCCTTTTACCCGGTTAATATCACCATTGCAAATTGCATCTGGTCCTTTGATCCCACCAATCCCAAGTGCGCCACCGTATTTTTCTGATAGATATATATGACATCTAGTGGTGCAAGGAGTTGCCGCAGTTGCCTGAAGCAGAAGAAGAGTTAAAATGGTATCGTCATTTCCATCATTTGACTTCTTGCAAGCACCTAACAAAGCGCTAAGAAAAACAAGAAATACTAAGAAATGTCGAAAAGAAGGGTTACGTTTGCCAAATTTCATAAAAGTCAGAATGGGGAAATTTTCGGAACCTGGCAAGAAAAAAACTGATTCAATGACAGTATAACGGTAAAAAGTGGAGAAGTTCTTTCATCTCGTGAAATAATGAACCTCTTGGGGAACCGAAAAATTTTCTAGATACAATTGGCACTCTCTTCTATATAAATATCTGGCACGAACTTTCCAGAAAAATTTCCCAGAACCTAGGCTTTGAAGATCGATAATGCAGACTGTATTATTGCAGTCGGAAGTTTTCTCAATGGTTTCGAAATAAGGAAATAATGCCCGTTAGAATTAGGGGTGTTAATAGAAGTCCAATGACATCGGAAATTTTCCCTGTAACTAATCCGGGACACCAAATCTTTAAAACGGAATCATTTAGAATCCATAAAATGCTGGAAGAAAATGAATAGAATAATATTCGATTGTACTGTGACATTAAAAATTTCCATAAAAAGGTTTTTCGAATTCAAAAAAACGAGCCACTTTAAAGGTGCAATTTTGTGATCGGTTTACAGCGATATGCGCCAACATTTCAGATATGGCTTGTGTTGTGTTGATCGAGTAAGAAGGACACGGAATCGCAAGGATACTGCGTAGACAGGCACTTACTGCTCTTTTTTCATAATATATGGTTTCGTTATTGGCATCAGGGCTTGGATCCTCATCGTTCCCTAATTCTGAAAAGAGTCCAGAGCGAAAAGGATCAAACTGGCAACTGATCGCTTTGATTGAAGTGTAGGTTTTTATTTTGTCCTCGGTTTCTTTTTTGGATATGGTGAGACTTGTATTGGGATTGTTGATAGGGAGTCTGCATCATAAAAATGTAATGTATAAAAGGAGAAATAGCTTTTTTGAATCTTGGAATCGCACCAAGATGGCTCTTTTTTTCTATCGAGTCGCCATTGGCACCAAACGTCTACATTTAATTTTATTCGGAGATTGTATTCTATTTTCAAGCACATAACGATGGTGCGTAGGACAAAGAGATAATAAGATCCGATCCTCTATTAAATCATTCCAAAATACTCTTTTGTTTTTTCAACCAAAGCCCAAAGATATATCTTTGCCTTTCTACTCAAAT
Source organism: Leptospira wolbachii serovar Codice str. CDC (assembly GCF_000332515.2). Lineage (NCBI taxonomy): Bacteria > Pseudomonadati > Spirochaetota > Leptospiria > Leptospirales > Leptospiraceae > Leptospira > Leptospira wolbachii. Next base: position 357,841 of record NZ_AOGZ02000014.1, on the reverse strand, counting down.
CTGCAAAGGAATTTCCCAAAGAAGTTCCTGCAGGTGGTGCGAGGGTTTGGCTGGCCACTCCGCCTAAATTTAGGTTCTGGCTTGCAGGCACACCACCACGCACACTTTGGAATGTATAGACTCGATTGGTAGTAGTAGGTTCCGAGATGACAATGTCTTGAAGTCCATCCGCATTGGTGTCTTGAAGCTTGAGGCTCATAGAAAAATTGGAGATAGCATTTGCGCCTGAGAAAAGACTATCGGCAGATTCTCCGGCACTTAGATTCATATTCCGAAACCCAGTAATTGGATCATTTAACACTAAGTATACGTCTCCAATCCCGGCAATGGCTCCCGCTCCCGTAGCTCCAATTAAAAGATCGGGTCGACCATCTCCATTCGTATCTCCCGATGCCAAGGTTCCTCCAAAATTGCACCTGTTTATACTACAGCTTGCTGTCGAGGGACCAAGTAGAGTGGCATTCGGTACACTCCCATAAGGATTTATTGGATCACAAGTGGAATGATATATATGAACAATTCCTTGGTAGGAATTAAATGAGTAGCCTCCAACGGCTAGATCGATACAATTGTCGCCATTAAAATAATCTAAAACAAATGCGGAACCAAAAAAACACCCAACTCCTGCTGCACAACCAGGTGCGGGTTCCAGTGGAGCTACGAGCATTTGTTGAGGACTTGCAGGTAAGGATCCTTGATTGGAAACGAAAATATATATCCTTCCCAAGTTAGAGGAATAGGTGGCCGCACTGACAACCAGGTCTTGAAACCCATCTCCATTGACATCTCCAGGATAAGCCCAAGATCCGAAATTATCATCGGGGTTAACAGGGGGAGTGATTCTAGTAGGATTTTTAAAAACAAAATTCGCGGTATTTGTGTTTTGGGAGGATATTGCAGTTATGCCTTGGCTAAAAAAAATAAATAATTCATTTTCCCAGGGTGAGGCAAATGCCGCATCGTCATAACCATCGTAATTGATATCGGCTCCGATGATATTGGTTCCAAATCTTCCACCACCTGTCACTCCATCAAGAATTGCATCCGCAGATCCGCCAGCATTTAGATTTTGAGAAGGAATTCCTGATTGGCCTCTGCTTAAAAATTCATAGACTCTTCCAATTGCACCACTATATGCTTGCGCACCAACTAATATATCTGCATATCCATCTCCATTAAAGTCTCCTGATCCAATCCGACTTCCGAAATAGGTACCCGTAGTTTGACCGTCAGTCAGTGTAGTATCAGGCGTTGTCGTTAGTTGTTTGGTAATGGAATTCGTTCTGTACACATAACCATATCCTTGGACATTATTGGCTGGTGTTGCCGATACTATCAAATCGGGATACCCATCTCCATCAGTATCATGATTGGTTCCTTTACGCACTTGGATGGTTTTGGGTTTCTCAAATGGCAAATGTACGGTTATGGTATGGAGGCTTCCATAAGTCCAGAAGGTGTTACTGACTGCTTTGGCAGGTAAGGCATATCGCCAGGTTCCATCTATGACAGGAACTTGGGTATGGAGGATATCATCGGTCCAAACATTGACATAGGGTTGGCCTGCAGAAACAGTTCCAACAACAAAACCTGTTTCTACTATGGAGTGGTTGGTTAAGTTCGAGATAGTAACGGTTGATTCCGGAAGAAGTGATAAAAAGAGGAAAGGTGACCATTTTTCCAGAAGTTTTTTATCGGGACAAAGGGAGTTGTTTAACTTCATCAAACATTCAATTGGCGGATGGGTGAGAGGATTGGTCCAACAACCCACAAGGCCCAATGATAGTATCAAAGGCAGGAGTCTAAGATTCAGATTTTGAATGAATGTTTTATTTAACATAGAAAGTTAGGAAACTAACACTGGGTTGATGTTGGTTGATTCGGAAACGAAATGCAATAAATTATTGTATTTCGAATACAAAAACGGTTAAAGTAGGATCTGGTTTTAACTTTATGTTTTGAAATTTTATTTAAGAAGATGTTTTTGTTTGGATGCTTAAAAAAGATACAATGAGTCGTGTTCTGGGAATGGTATTCGAACAAGGTTGAATTCAAAAGCTAAAGTTCCATCAATTTCCATATTTTAACAATACCGATCCGTTAGTAAAAGTTCTGGTGGATTTGAGTGGGAACAGTTTTGGTGATTTTAATCCCCCGAAGAGTGATTGTCCGGATCCTATTGCAATGGGATCTATCATTAGCAAGTATTCATCAAGCAGTTGTAACTCACAACATTGTCGAACCACCTCTCCGCTACCTAAGATGGTCAAACTCGTTCCTTCTTTTTTTAACTGCATGATCTGTTCAATCCAGTTTGGTTTTAGAGTTTCCGTATGGTTCCAAGTTGTCTCGACTTCCGAATGAGAGAGGACTAGTTTTTTAGCATTTTTCATTTGTTCGGCGATTTTGGGGAATAATTGGAAGGCTTCTTTACTTGTCCAAAAGGACTCCATCATCAGGAAAGTTCGTTTGCCAAAGAGTAAGGTGTTTCCTGAATTTAGATTTTCTTCCGAAAACTTGGATTCCTCGGCACCATGAGAATGCCAAGAGATGTCTTCGTTTTCTCCTTTATAAAAACCATCGAGTGATAGAAATAAAAAAATAGAAAGGGTTCCTTGTGTTTTCATAATGAGTCTCCATTTTGTTCCTGTTGAGATTTTCGCTGTTGGTAATGCATTAGAAATTTCGCATAACGGAAATATTGATTTTCCCTTTTCCGGAGAAATGGCTTAGTTTTTTTAAGGCAAATTTGATTTGAAAAAAAGTAAATAAAAAATAGAATTCAAAAAATATCTTTCCTTTTTCCTTTTTTTCATCATCATCCTTGTCATGAGTTTTTTCGAAAGTTTGAAAGCCGTTGCAGCTCAGGCAGTAGAGTTGGTACAAAACAATCCACAAATCGTTTCAGGGATCCAAAAGATCGTGGAGGAGAATGGTGGCGTTTCCGGAATCGTACAAAAGTTTAAGGATAAAGGATTTGCAGATGCAGCCTCTTCTTGGGTGGGAACGGGAGAAAATGTGAATATCGGTGCCTCCGATGTCTTGAAAGTCTTGGGAAATGATTCGATTCAAGAGTTAGCAAAAAAAGTAGGTTTGGATTCAGAAGCGACTGCGGGCCTTATTGGAAATTTATTGCCTGTTGTGATTGATAAACTTTCACCAGATGGAAAGGAACCAGGTGGTGATATCACTTCGCAACTTACTTCCTTGGCCTCTCTCTTTACAAAATAGGTTTTATTTTGAAACCACCTATGTTTTATTAGGTGGCAATTCTTTTTCCATAACCCTTATTTTTTCTTGCCAAAATTTCTCCCAAAAACCAATCTTTCTTCCATGAAGAAACTGTTCTTAGTCATCCTAACCTCCCTTATTTTCTTTCAGTGTAAAAAAACTCCTACTGTTGAAGTGGGTAAAAATGCCTTCATTTCCGCCACTGTTCTCAATGCGAGAAAAACTCCTACCTTAGATGGTGAGAAAGTTGGGAAACTAAAACTTGGCGATGAAGTGAAGGTTTTGGAAAGATCAGAAAATGATACGGAAATCGATGGCCTTTCTGCGTATTGGTATCGGGTCCAATCCAAAGAAATCACCGGTTGGGTGTTTGGTGGTTATCTTTCGATTACTAAAGTGGAATCTCGGGATGCCATGATTGCTGCCGTCCAAGGAAATTTTGTATTCTGTAAACTTCCCGATCGAATGGAATGTTCCAAGACGATCGAGTTTGATGGAGAGAGTTTTATTTATAGGGAGTTCAATCAGTATTCTGGAATCAGCGAAAAACTAGAAGGTGTCTTTGATGTATACTCCGACCATTTGGTATTGGACACAAAGTCCCGGTTTATTCGGCCTTCCGTTTTTATCCAATACCCACAAACCGAAGAAGAAAGGACTGCCTATAATAATGCCTATACCGGATATTCCGATTCTGACAGTCATTTAGTTTCTCTTAGCACCTATCCTGTTGCGGGAAAAGTGGATTTTTACTTTTATGTCTGTAACGATAAACTTTTATTACTTCGGGAAAAAAAAGAAAAGGATGTAGCATGTGTTAGTGAATATGCTTATACTAAATCTTCTTACTCGGGTCCTTAAAAGAATCATTTCGTAACATTGTATTTGTTCTATATGTATGAGGATTTTTCCAATCCAAAATACGTTTTTTTGATTCGGCAGGAAGTGTTTTCAAAAACTCCTGCCAATTTCTTTCTTCCAATACCGAATAAAAGCCAGGTAAGTATTGTATTTTTACTTCTTTGGGAAGATACTTCTGATATTCCATAGCAGAAACTCCGTAGGCCATCCGATAAATAGGTCTATCTTTATGTTTTTCTTCCGGTAAAAAATGGAAGGCGTCTCCCGCTTTGTGATAACAGATAAAATAATCAAAACCTTGGTGGACAATGATCAAACTATCTTTTGGGAATTGAAATAGCGGAAGTAAAATAGAGTAGAGTTTATAATCCTGATTATTGAAATCCTTTCCTCGAATCAAAGTAAATCCTTGGTAGAGAAAAAGGAAAATACATAAAATGGCAACTACAGCTTGTGATTGAATTCTTGCGAGTGACGGGAGTAGGAGGATACATCCAGGAATAAACACAAGTAGAAACAATCGAAACGGAAAACTAAAAGCCGTATAACTGAAGATAGGAAGTGTAAGTAAAAAAAATAAAACGAAAGATTTGTCATAGAAAGACTTTGATTTTGGATCAAGCGAAGACCTTGTTAAAAGATAGATAAAGGGAGATACAAAGAATAGAATTTGTTCCCAAACGAATTCAGGGAAGATTTTTGAATATTGATAAAAAGGGGATATGAATTGGAAATCTAACTCTTCTGATACAATTGTTTTTACATCATTCCAGTGCAAAAGGTTTGGAAAAAAAAGAGTCAAACCCAAAAGGCTCAGTGGTAAGCTAGTTAGGATACAAAGACGATAGATTTTGGAAATAGGAAGTTGATTCCAAACCCAAACAAGAAGAAAGACTAAGGAAATACCTGCCGTAATTTTGTGGCTGAAAAAAACCAATATAAAAGTAAAACCTAACCGAATGTATGTTATTAGGTTATCTTTCTTTTCATTCTTTTCTAAAACCCAAAGTTCGGTAAGAAATAAGATAAAAAAAATTATCCCTCCTAAGTTTTTTATAAAGTTAAAACTAAAATGAGGCAAAAAAGAAGAAGAAACAAGAAGGAGGCCAAATAGAATCGAAGCAGAAATTGTTTTGCTAATTAGAAGTGCTAGTCTATAACCCGAAAGAAACAATACACCAACAAGTAAGGAAACAAAAACTTTATTCGTAGTGATAATATTCGTTCCTAGTTTCGAAAAGTAAACAAGCCCGTACAATACAGGGGAAGAATCCGGACTAAAAAAACGTCCTTTCGTAACATAGGAATTTACTTGTGCTGCGTAATAATAACCATCTGCACCGTAGGCAAAATTCGAACTAAACTGAACTGCCAATTGTAAACAAACAATGAAAAGAAAAATTCCGAGGACGGTTCCCTTCTTTTTAAAGTAGGTAATCATCGGAAGAACATAAGAGGAAATTGCCATCTTCTTCTGATTCTAAAAAGACTTTTACATTCGAAAATCCCTTTTTTGGGGTCTGTTGGAAATACAATTTCCTTCTTTTTAGTGGTTCTTTGGAACGGATAGAGAATGTAAGTGTTGAATCGGTAAGTTTCCAATGTAAAAGTAATGGAAAGGGAAATGTATTTTGGATTCGTAAATCCTTTGTAGGATAAACAACAGAGGCATCAGTACCTAGCGGGGTAAATCTAGTTTCTTCTGTATACAAATCACGAGAGTGGGGGAATCGCTCTCGGATACGGAGGCCAAGCTCTAAAGAGAGGTAATAAATGATTCCTGACAATTGGCAAAGGCCACCGGCAATTTCCGATCCAACCAATCCATTCCGAATGACTCTTCCTTCTTTGTAGCCTTTCTTGATTGTGGGGTCACCAATTTCATACCAAAAAGAAAAGATCTTACCTGGATCTAAAACTCTACCATTAATCTTCTCGATGGCAATACTAAGGTTATGGAGTTTTCCTTCTTTCAGAGGAGAGTCAAAAATGGGGAGGCTAATTGTCGTTTCTTCCTGCCAATTCCAATCTATTTTGTTTGGCTGTTTCAACCCAAACCGAAAATAATCTCCTTTGAGGATTGCGCCAAACCATCTTTTGGCGACTTTGATTTTTAGTTTCAGGATTGGAATCAAAGTTAGGTGTTATTCCTTTAGGTAGAAAAAGGCTCTCCTAAAATAATTTAGGAAAGCCGAAGGCCAAGGTTTTTTTGACGATCTTTTTTTAGGAAAGCGGTTGGTAACTCACGACCATGGCTTTGGATTTTATTTCTTTAGGCATGGAAGTTTTGGATAGGACTTTGGTAAGGGAAGATTTATCTTTTGATTTTCCCATTTGCACCACAAAGAAACCATTTTTAACTACGATGAAGGATTTTGCTGCCAACTTACCATGGTTATCTGCTTTCAGTTGTGATAAAAATGTCTCAGCCGATTGTCTACTTGTTAAAGCTGCCAACTGAATGGTAAATTGTTTCCCTTCTGATTTCGGAGCACTCCCCATTTGTGAAGAGTTTTTTTGCGACTTCGAATGTTTTGAAGTCGGAGCCAGGTTTCTAAATCGTTCTTCCTGTTTGTTCGAAGAAACTCGTTTTTCTGAACGTTTAGTTAGGTCAACAATCTGTTGTTTCTTTTCCTCTTCCTCATCTTTGGCAGTAGAGGTTTCCACAAAGTAAGGGTGGTTTCCGACATCCGCCATTGGAATTTCCCCGCCGAGGTTCGTTTGGTCTTTGACTTTGGTTCCTTGGATGAGAGAAGAAGCGGCATTCGTTCCCGCAGCTGCCTCTGCTACATTTGTGGCCGTTGGAGAAGGAATAGAACTGTCTGTTGACTCGGGAGATTTGGGTGTTTGTTCCAGTAATTTTTCTCGAGTGGCCATCTCTTCTTGTTTTCCCTTTCCTACGGACACTCCTAGAAAGAAAATCGAAAAGAAAAGTGCAAAAAGAAAGAGGGACAAAACTCCAATTCTTTGTTTATCTAAGTTGATTACGTAAAATACTCTTTCTTTCATTTTTGAATCCTTTTTTTGATTTCTGAATAGATGATAGCGATTTGTTCTTTTAACTCTTCCCTTTGATTATCGTTCGTTACGATAAAATCGGAGAGAGACTTTTTTTTCTCTAAGTCCATTTGGGAGAGATTCCTTTTTTTAAAATCTTCCTGATCCATCCCACCACGTCCCATCACTCGCTCCCAGGCCACTTCGGGTTTAACCGAAACTGTGACTGTAAAGTCGCATAGAGTGTGCGCATCTGTTTCAAAGAGAAGGGGGACTTCCCAAGCGATAATACTTCCTTCGTTTTGTGAGTTTAAAAATTCCAAGAAGGATTTGCGGACTAATGGGTGGAGGAGTTCGTTTAGTGCGTTTAGCTTTGCTTTGTCGGAGAAGGCTAATTCTGCAATTTTAGCCCTGAAGGGAGCTCCGTTTGCATCTATGATGGCTTCGCCGAATATAGAAACTAATTCTTTTATGACCGGGCTATTAGGCTCTGTGAAACTGCGAGCAATAGTATCGGAGCTTATGGTTTTAGCACCCAACTCGCCAAACATAGCAAGTACAGTGGACTTCCCAGACCCAATGGATCCAGTAATTCCTATCAATGTTTTGTTGTTATGTTTTAGGCGCACTGGGTTTATAACATAAAAAACCCATGAAAGTACAAGTATTTTTTTATCCTAAATTAGAAAAAAAATACTAAAGTATTTTTGAATTATTTTTTGGGCGTTTGTAGGTTGAAAATCCAGTCTTGTACTAGTTTGGCGGACAAGGGAGGGTCTTCAATCATCGGAGCATGTCCCATATTTTCCAAAAGGACTGTATCTGGTGTTCTTTTCATTTTCTTTTTTAAAACGTCCATCACTGTATAATGAATGACTTTGTCTTCTTTTCCCCAAATCACAAGGGTGGGAGACTTAATTTTTTCTAATTTGGCTTCTAGAAAATAACCTTCGCTACGGATTTGTTTTAGGATGGAGGCGTTCCAGTCTCTATTGGCAAAGGATTTTTTTGCAAAATAAGTTTTTAAAAAACCAGGAAGATAGGGTGGCTTCACAAAGGTAAATGCGATGAGTCTATCAAAGTCTTCGGGACTTGAGAGTAAGAGGGGGCTTTCTTTCCCTGACATCTCGATTTTTTGCATTTCACTTGGTGTGGGGCTTTTGACGCCTGCATTGTCAAAGAGAATTAGAGATTTTACTTTCTCTGGATATTTAGCCGCAAAAATTCCTGCGATTCCACCACCCATGGAGTTCCCAGCTAAGTGAAATTGGGTAAGCCCCAATTTTTCAGTGAATTGGTAGAGCCGATCCGCCTGGGCTTCTTGGGTGTAGACAATTCCTTCTGGTTTGTCTGATTCTCCAAAACCAGGCAAATCGGGGGCGATGACTCGGATTCCTTCCGGGAGGTATCTTGAAAATCGCGTCCAGTGGTCCTTATCTCCACCAAATCCATGTACCACGACGAGAGTTTCTTTTTCACCGGTTTTTTCCGTATACTTCCAGTTTAAGTTTTCTACCAAAATGGATTTGGTTTCTAAGTCGGACCTGTATCTCTCCAGACTAATCCCTGTTTTGTGGAGTGTTGAGGCACAATGGACGAAGAGGAGTGCTGATAGAATGGCGGCGGTGAACGGTTTCAGATGGGTCTTCATAGTGTCCTCACAAAATTTATAAAGGTTCGTTGACAGAGGGATGTGAAAAAATACTTTGGTTGTAACCGAAGGCCCTGTAGCTCAGTCGGTAGAGCAGAGGACTGAAAATCCTCGTGTCGGCAGTTCGATTCTGTCCGGGGCCACGGTTGCCTAATTTCCTGCCTTCCTTTCTTCTCCCATAGTCCAAAGACCTAAAAATTCATTCTCTTCTACCTTTTTACAAAGTTCCGGCTTATAAAGTTTTTTTACCGGTGGTTTGGGATAGATGTGAATTTCATCATTGTCTGGAATAAAGGTGAGCATCCGTAAAATTGTATCTTGGCCTTCAATTTCATACATAGTGTAAGACATCCCTTTGGAGGGGATGATTTGAGATGTTTCCAGATACTTGCGTGTGTTTTCTGACATATTCATAAACGTTGGTTCTCGTTCCTCTGTTTGCAACCAAAAACTTAAAAATTAGGTTTTCCTTTTTTTTAAGAACAACTTGGAGAACTGTAAAAGTTTCTCTCTGATTTTCGGTGAAAATCCAACCGATACATTCAGCCTGAAATAACTATCCCAATGTTTGGAAAGACCAAAAAGAGAGCCCGGAGCTATGGCCATTCCTATTTTTTTGGATTCATTTAGTAATTTATCACCATCTAACGGTGATTTGATCCATAAAACAAATCCTCCATCCGGCTTTTGAATTTTCAGAATTCCTTCACTATAAAAAGAAAGAAGTTTTGTATACTCCTCGGTGAGTTTTTTGTATTCTATACGTAGGAATTTGAGATGTCTTTCATAGGTTTGTAGTTTTAGAAATTGAATCACCGCCAACTGTGTCGGGTTGTTTTCGGATATTTTATAAGCTCTTGTTCTTTTGCTTAAGTCTCGGATTCCATTTTTCGAGGCCACCCAACCGATGCGAAGTCCTGGGGCAATGGTTTTGGAAAACGAAGAACATAGAAAAGATTTAGGGCCTGTTGGTTCTTCTGAAAAATAACTCACTAGAGGTTTTGGCCTTACTCCAGTAAAATACAAATCCCCATAAATATCATCTTCTACTAAATGAATTCCATATTTATGAGAAATTTTTGCTAAACTTTGTTTGGACGTTTCACTCATCAAAATTCCGTTCGGATTATTAAAGTTAGCTGAAAATAAAAATACTTTTGGTTTATGGCGTTTGATCAGTTTTTCATATTCATCGGATGATATGCCTACATCCTTTCTGTATGGAATTTCTACGACTTTTAGTTTGAGTGTTTCTAAAATTTGAAATAACCCAACATAGATAGGTGAGGGAACCATCACTGTATCACCTGGTTCTGTTGTCGAAAGTAAGGAAAATGTGATGGCTTCCGTACATCCGTTTGTGATTTGTAATTGTTCCGCGTTCACTCTGTATCCTTGGATGGATGTGCGTTTGCTAATCCATTCACGAAGTTCTGAGTTTCCTTGTAAGTCTCCGTAAGAAAATATTTCTTTGTGTTTAAGAGCTTTTTTAAAAGAGGATACAAGGCCCCCTAAGGGAAGGTAAAAATCAGAAGGAATGGCCGCACCGAAAGAGATAAGTTTTGGATCCATCACTGTCCGCATAATTTGTTGGATTCTGTCATCTGCCTCCACTGCGGGATAAAATTCATTTTGAGGTCCAGAAATGACTGAGCTTATGTTTGGGTGGACAAAGTATCCCGATTGAGGTACAACAAAAATATACCCTTCTTCTTCTAATATCCGATAGGCTTCCTTGGCTGTGGTGAGACTACATGATTTTAAATTTTGAATTTCTCGAAGAGAGGGAATTCTTTCTTTTTCTGAATAATATCCCAACTGGATTTCATTTTTTAAGTCTGCGGCAAGTTGTTTGTATTTTGTCATAGTATAACTGTATATGAATAGACTGAATCAACTGTATATGGACAGTTGATTGTTTTTCTGATATTCTATGATAATGAAAACGGAAATGCCAACTATTTTTTCAGCTAAACGAACTTCTTTTGTTCGGACTTCTGTTATTCGTGAAATTTTGAAGTTAACGGTAGAAAATTCGGATATGCTTTCCTTTGCAGGAGGTCTTCCAAATCCGCATCTACTTCCGAAAGATATTTTAAGTTCCGTTATGGAGTCTGTGGTAAAAGACCATTCTGCTACTGCCCTCCAGTATGGGGATTCTTCCGGATACCAGGCACTCCGAACTCAAATTGCAGAAAAACTAACTGATGTTTATTGGATATCTCCTGATTCTATTTCAGTTACCCATGGATCCCAACAAGGCTTGGACATTTTAGGAAAGATGTTTATGGATTCGGATACTAATGTTTTATTGGAAGACCCAGTATATCTCGGCGCATTACAGGCATTTTCTCCCTACCAACCCAATTTTTTTAGTGTACCAATGGAACCAGACGGTCCCAATTTTTACTTGCTGGAAGAAATCTTATCACAAAACAAAATCCATATTTTTTATGCAAACCCTTCTTACCAAAATCCATCAACTTATACTTGGTCTTTGGAAAAGAGAAAACGGATCGCCTCAATTTTGGATGAAAAAGAAGTGATTCTCATTGAAGATGAGGCCTATCGATATTTGGACTTTGATGGAAAAGTATATCCATCAGTCAGTTCATTTCGTAAGAGGATTGATCTAACGTTTGTTTTGGGAAGTTTTTCGAAAATTCTATCTCCTGGATTTAGATTGGGTTGGGTCGTAGTTCCAGAAGTTTATCGCTCTTTGTTCACTGCCATCAAACAAGGAAATGATTTGAATTCCAATCAATTCTCTCAAGTGGTTGTCTCGAAACTTTTGGAAAGAATCGACTGGAAGGAACACCTTCGTTCCATCCAAACCTTCTATTCAGAGAAACAAAAAATCTTGGTTTCTTTACTGAAGGAATATATTCCTGAAGCAAAGTTTTCTCTTCCAGAAGGTGGGATGTTTCTCTGGGTGGAATATCCCAAAGTTTCACAAAAAGAATTGATGGCGGGTTGTCTAACCAATGGTGTTGCCATGGTTCCGGGTAGTGAATTTTCTCCTGAGAGCAAGTTCTCCGCAAACTTTCGGATGAACTTTAGTTTTCTTGGAAAAGAAGAAATGGAAGAGGGAGTGAGACGAATCGCAAAAGTCTATCGAGACATAAATACGTGACATACGTTTAGTATTTTTTTGTTTGACAATACTACTTGTTTGTTTACTTATTAGGTATGAAGCCTACAGTCACCAAAGCTTTGTGCGTTAAGTTTTCTATTGTGAGTCTGGAAGAAAAATTAGAAATTCTGAAAGAAGATCCGGGCTTTCGCCTTCTCGTCGATCAGATGTACCAAAACTATAAGGAAAACCGGTCCACCGTCATTCTTTGATTTGCCTATGCGAAGGATTCTTGCTTCCATGGAAACAAAGTAGGTAATCATGAATTTAGATCTTAATCCCCAAGAAACAAAACACCTTTTGAACGCACTTGCCGTGTTCGAATGGGTGAGTAATTCTCCACACGAAGAAACAGATCCTTCTGTGGACGAATTCATCCAATCTCTTCTTAAAAAACTTTCTGCCGGCGCTGAAAAAGGACCGATCACTTCTGAAAATGGACTTTTTACCATTTCGGAAGAATACTTCCAAGAAGTATTCGAATCCTATATCGAACCTTACAACGATGATATCTTCTGGACAGATCTTTCTACAGAACTGGCTCAAAGAGATTTAGAACAAAAAATGTCTGCGAAAGATTTAGAAGCACTGGCTCCTGAAGATTATGAAAACAAAGTCGCCAAGGAAGCAGAAAAGTATGATGCCGAATTTGAAAAGAATGGTGTGGATAATCTTTTTCTAAAAAAATAAAGATTGGTTCGAAACTTTTAAGAAGTTTTCTCCCATTCGATAAGAACCATCGTTTGGTCATCCTCTTGTTCTTCTTTCCTTTGAAAGAGAAACAGTTGGATGACCAGCTCGGCAAGCACTCTCTCCGATTCCTTTTCTTGGTAATCAGTGAGAATCTTTTGGATTCTTTCCATTCCAAACTCTTCTCTTGCCTCATTTTTCTGTTCCAACATTCCGTCGGTAAAAAGAAGAATTCTATCTCCCATTGCCATTTGGAATTGTTTTTGTGTATAGGGTTGGTCCTTTTTTAGTCCAATGATATTTCCCGTACGATCTAAAACGGTTTGTTTGTCACCTGATTGGAAAATTTGGTTTGGGTGACCCGCTGACGAGTAATAGATAGTTTTTGTTTTGGTATCTATATCTAATAAAAATCCAGAAAAAACAATTTTTAATCCAGAGAATTTGTTCTGAATCTTTTGGTTGAGATGGTTCATCAAATCATCCGTTTTGGTAATGAAACGTTTGATGGCTTCATATTCTGATTTGATTGCCATTGTGTAAAGTGCCGCTTGGATTCCATGCCCTGTGGCATCTGCGACAAAAAAACGAACCGTTCCATTATCCAATTCAAAGATATCATAAAAATCTCCGCCTACTTCGTCTTGCGGCTGGAAGTACAAATGGATTTTTAAATGTTCGAATTTGATTCCATCTTCTGGAAGGATCTTTTGTTGGATTTTTTTGGCAAGGAGGAGGTCCTTTTTGATTCGATTTAAAGAGGAATTCAATTGGTAGGTTCTTTCTGAAACAATTTGTTCCAAATTTTCTGTCACTGCCAATAGAGATTCATTACTAATCTTTAAACTTTCCGCTAATTCTTCAGCTCTTAAAAAAGCATTGGCAATCCGACTGGAGAGGATAAGCGACTGGATAAAAATAAAACAGAGTAGGGCATAAGGAGTAAGACCAATTCCTCTATTATTTACGCTGTGTCGCAAAATATCAAACGCAACAGAAAATGCTAAAATCAAAAGACCTAAAAAAAATAATTTGGAATTCGGTCGTTTGTTGAAAACTGCCTTTAGATTGATATGAATGACATACCCAATTGTAAAAAAGGATAAAGCTTGAAACCCATACAACAAAATGGTAAAGACGGAAATTGGTAAAAAAAGTGTAAATGCAAAGACTGAACTGGCAATCAGTACATAACGAACATACTTGCGATTGGATTCTTCTGGAAAAAGAGAATAGATAAATAATAAAAATGTGGGAACAGCAAAATAATAGGAAGCAAACTCAATGCGAAATGCAGTCGGCCAATGAAAATTAGGAAATAGTTCTAAGATGTATCTTTCACCTGTAAAGGCCAAACGAATCCCAAGCAAAAAACAAAAGATGGCAAAGTAGAAGATCGACGATTCTTTTCGTTTGTAAAAATACAATCCACAATGATACAAACCAATAAGAACAAGGGCTCCTAATAGAAAAAGTTCTCGGGCAATGGAAAGCATCTTCTCTCTGTCCAAAGCATTTTTATTTCCTAAACTCGGAATGGCCCAAAATCCACCAAAGTTATTATCATAGTTTGCGATATGAAATACAAGTTCTATCACTTCCTTATCAGGGATGAGAGTATAGTATTTGGATTTGATTCTGGGTGTATCATCAAATTGATTGATTCCCGGTTTTCCCTGCCCACCAATGAGAACTCCATTAGCAAAAAATCGATAAGAAGAAGCAATATCCGGAATATAAACTCTTAATTCTTGACCTATGGTTTGTTTGCTGATATGAATGAACGCTCGTAAGGTGACATGTCCTGTCCTTGGCAGTTCTTCCCCACCAAATTCTTCATCTTGCCAAGAATTGGGGATGGCTAAATATCCCGTGAGTCTTTTTTCCCCATGAAAGGGTGGGTAATGGAAATCCCCAAAGTACAATTCCCATTCCCCATGTAAGTCCACTATGGTGTTCTCATTGAACGTAAGGTCACTGATGTCCAAAACCCCTTGGCGGAACCGATTTGGTTCTTCCTGTTCAGGGTTCAGACAAGTAAACGTGAAAAGCAGGAGAGAAAAAACTCCCGTTAGTAGGATTTGTTTTCGCATAAACGGATTTTAGTTTTTTCTTTGTACAGGAAAGGACTAATTTCGTCCAGAATATCCTATCACATCCATAAAAGCAGAAACAGAAAATACTGCCTTTCCTGGACCTGGTTCCCCATATCCTGGAGGAGTGGGCAACTTGTACTGTTCAAAGGTTTCTTTCCAAGCACGTAGAAGCTCACAAAAATACACAAGAGGGGGCCCTGCTTGTTGGCCAAGGGTGGTATAAGGTTCTGGGCACCAAGCGGTAAACCTAGGAACTATCCCTTTGGACATAAAGAAATCTAAACCTTGTTTTGTGGAAGTTATGGCTTCTGCTACGGTTTTAAATCCCCAAGGTTCAGATAATTCCACTCCACCCACAAAGTTCGGGATGACATTTTCTGGACCAAATACTTCTGCAGAATCTACGACTCGGCGAATCCAATTTTCGTAACCAATCCAACTGGATTTTCCAGGACAAATTTTTTCAAACAGAGCCTTATCCCAAACTTCATAGTTAGGATGGTAGATTTGGATTCCCGCATCTTTGAACTTTTGGCAGTCTTCTTTTTCAAAGGCTTGGGCTACTAGTTTTCCCATCCAACGTTTGGGAAACTTAGCTTCAATGGCTTCTGGGTATTGGAGGTAAAAATCCACTTCGGATTTTTTCTTTAAATTTGTAAGAACGGATCCGCCCGTGAGGGTGTATACTTTTGCGATTTGGTCTTCCGCATCCACCCAAGACAGAACTTCCAGGATGTCTTCCACGTCCTTCACTCCCGTATAAGGTCTACCGGCACCTTTTTGTTGGCGGTAATTATGATTGATATCGCAATAAGCACATTCTTCGTCTTTGCCAAAGTACTGGCAGTTACGAAAGACAGTGAGATACAAAAGATAACCCCATTCGATGACTGGTGCGACTTCTCCAGGTAATTTTCCTGACTTGGTTTTGTGTCTGTACCAAGATGGAATGGGTGGATACTCGGCACTACCAATCTCAATTTCTTCTAAAAACAAAGTAGGGATCCCCTCCTTTGATTTCATTTTGTACGGAGAGTTAGGGTTGTTTCTTGTGGAGATCACTGTTTTCAAAAGGCCGAAGTGACCCCCTGAGATTTTGATTTCCTCAGGAGCTTTGGTATCTGCCCCGTCTTTTAGATCAGCGAGAGGGATATGGTCAAAGGAAAAGATAAAATAGTCTTTGGATTTATAGGGATCTTTAACTAAGAAGGACTCAGGTAAAAAATGAATGCCCTGCCTTAGAATGTCTTGTTTGACGATGGCTTCCATGGGTAGGTCTTTATACAATCTCTCCATTTCTTCCAAAAGTTGGATGGAGGAGGCAGGTCTTTGGTTCAGTGTAGAGGTTTCAGCCATAATGGGAGTTTTTTTCTTCCTCCATCTTAGACAAAGCGATTTTCCCGAAAAAACCCTACTTTTCCTTTGAAAAACGATGGTTTCGAGGAAAAATACTGAATATTCGTTTACAAATCCAGTCACTAAATTATTTTTTTTCCGAACTAATGAATTTTTTTTCATTCTAGAAAAAAATACAAAAAAGCTGGGAATTTTATATCACCCAGTTTGTTGATTAGAGTAACGAAAGTTGAATTTCACTAAGGGACAGGACGATATGAAAGCATCGAAACTAACCATAATGGGCCTAGCGCTTCTTTTTACTGGTCTTACAGTTTGTAAGAAACCAGACGCAGAAGTGTCCGAAGCACCTAAAAAAGCAGCAGATTTATCTGCGGTAGTCGTATTTGCGGTAGGAGATTCAAAAATCCAACACGCAGACCAAACAGAAGAAAAAGCGCATCTTGGTGCCCTTCTGAAATCCGGGGATAATGTAGTCACAGGCGACAATGGAAAAGTAGACATCCAATTTGCGGATGGATCGAGCATTCGTATCTCTCCTAAGTCCGCTATTGACTTTGCAAAACTCTCTCAAGACAATTCAGGAACTACAGACACTCAAATTGCTCTAGTTTCAGGAAAAGTATTTGCGAAAGTCAACAAAGCTAAGAAAGAAGACAACTTTACTGTCGTAACACCAACTGCGATTGCGGGTGTGCGAGGAACGTCTTTTATCGTAGAAGCTGCAGAAGGAAAACCTGCGAAAGTGAAAGTAGTTGAAGGTGCGGTTGCATTTGCTCCACGCGTTCCTGCTTTAGAAAAACTTTCTTCAGAAGAAATTTCTGGAAATGCTGACTTGAAAAAACTCCAAGAGTCTCTTGCAAAAGCAGAAGTTATCTTAGAGAAAGACCAAGCATCCACTCAATCAGCAAAATCTGCTGACCTTGCGAAGTCTTCTTCTGACATCAAATCTTTGGATTTGACAAAAGCCTTCAAAACTTCTGAGAAAGAAAAACTCGTTGTTGAAAGTGCTAAACTTACTAAAAACGAAGAGCAAGAAATCAAAACTATCGTGACAGTGGACAAACAAACTGCACAAGAAATTGTAAAACTTAGCGAATCAGCTCAAACTGAAAAGTTAGATGAGTTGAAAAAACAAGAAATTGATGCTAAGAGACAAGTGATTGAACAAGACGTTGCGAAACGCCAAGAAGAAGAGAAGAAAAAATTCGAAGACTCTTTGGCTAACCAACCAAAAGAATTCAAATCTAAAAAAGACATCGTAAACTACTACGAAAGAATTGAAAAAATCGTATTAGTCGATGGTAAAACAGTAATTGGAGCGATCATCAACCAAGAAAACGGACAGTTGATTGTTCACACTGAAAATGGTGTTAAGAGAATTGATATGGACAATGTAGAAGAAGTCATTTACGACCTTCAACAGAAATCTAAATTCTAAATAAACCAACCCTTAAGTAGAAAAGAAGCCTGGAAGAGAAATCTTTCGGGCTTTTTTTATGTACATTTGTTTTTTTAAAGAAAGATTCAGAGGAAATCAACCAAATACAATGAGCAAATTTCAGATTGCTAGTAAGTGATTTTATAAGTAGAAAGTGTGCTTAATTTTCTTTGGATTTGTATTCATTCCAGAGAATTCGTATGGCACTAATAAGTGGACTTGCTTCGATGAGAAGTAAATTAGATTCATATTTCACGAGTAAGGTGCTATTTCCAAATCGATCCATATCTCCCCATTCCACCTGCAGGTTTGGAGAATGAGACAAAGCCTTTTGGATGAGGACTTTAACTTCGAAATCAGAGAGGGTTTCTCCAATTTCACTCAAATCCTTCAGAATTGAGAAAAAGAATGTTTTGGCAAGTTCCTCTTGGAATGCCTCCAATTGTTCTTGGTCCATACTTTATCTTTCGGACTAATCGGTTGCTTCGTCTGAAAAATATTCATCAGCATGGTAAGAGGAGCGAACCAAGGGTCCCGAGGCTACGGTTTTGAATCCCGTTTTGTAAGCATACTCTTTCCAATATTGGAAAGTTTCTGGTTTGATAAATTCCTGAACCGGATAATGGGTGGGTCCAGGCTGTAAGTATTGGCCAATGGTCAGCATCCGAACTCCGTTTGCGAACAGGTCCTCTAAACATTGTTTTACATCCTCTTCCTTCTCTCCAAGTCCGAGGATAAGCCCACTTTTCGTTAGGAAACCATGTTTTGCAATATGCGAAAGAACTGTAAGCGAACGTTTGTAGTTCTTCTGAGGAGTGATTGTGGGAAACAATCGTTCCACGGTTTCAATGTTATGGTTGATGATATTGGGTTTTGAGGCGTAGAGGATCTGTAAAGAATCTTCTTTGGCTTTAAAATCTGGGATGAGCACTTCTATCGAACATTCTGGACGGTAAGATTTGATTTTAGTAATGGTTTCAGCAAAGTGGGCAGCTCCCCCATCTTTTAAATCATCCCGATTGACAGCGGTAAGAACCACATGCCGAAGTTCAAGTTCCGCCACAGACCTTGCCACTCGTTCTGGTTCATCTAAATCCAAAGCGTTCGGTTTTCCGAAAGCCACGTCACAGTACTGGCATCGTCTTGTACAAATGTCTCCAGAAAGCATATAGGTTGCTGTGCGCCGATTCCAACAATGGTTGAGGTTAGGGCAGCTAGCAGACTCACAAACAGTATGAAGTTTTTTCGATTCCACCTCTTCCCGAACCAGACTTAGGGCATCCCCCTCTGTCGGAAAACTCACTCGCACTTTCATCCACTCGGGAAGGTGGATCCTGGGGCTGATATTTTTAGAGCGAGGTTTCTTTTTTAACGGATTCATACCTTCTTTAGACTTTTTGAAATGAGGCCACTTTGTAAAATGGAAAATCATGAGGATCAACGCATTTCTAGCCAAATTAGGTCTCGGTTCCCGTCGGAAAGTTGAAGAATTGGTCCTCGCAGGCCGAATCAAAGTCAACGGAAGTACCATAACAGATCTTTCCTTTCAAGTCGAAGATACCGATTCCATCAGTTTTGATGGAAAATCGGTACAAATGGAAGAGGAGTCTTTGAAACGGCCGAAAATTATCGCCTTCAACAAACCTCCCGGTTATTTAACTTCGCACGAAGACAAGTTCCATGAGAATACCATCTTCTCACTTCTACCGGAAGCCTTTCAAAAATACAATTATGCTGGGCGCTTGGACTTAGATTCCCGGGGACTTTTGCTTTTGTCTATAGATGGGGACTTTATCCAAAAGGTCACACACCCGCGAAACAAAATTGATAAAGAGTATATCATCAGTTTAAAACAACCTGTTGCATGGAAACCCATTGCCGATGAATTTATGTTAGGTGTACGGGAGGGGGGAGAAACTCTCCGTGCTCTTGCCGTAAAACCAGCAGGTGTAGTTCCAGAAAAAACTCCTCCAGGTTTTACAAGTTATCTCAGTATTATTTTAAAAGAAGGGAAAAAACGCCAAATCCGCAGAATGTGTAAGGCAAAGGAAATGGTAGTGCTTGATCTTTATCGGATTCGGATTGGAAAGTTGGATTTGAGAGACTTTGTTTTGGAAGAAGGAAAATACAAAGTGGTGACTGAAGAGCAGGTTCTCGGAAAACCGGCTTCTTAATTTGGTTGAAGAATCCAATCCGGTCTTAAAATGGTGAGGTTAGGGGATTTGTGTTTTTGAAATCAAAACCGTTTTTATTGTATCCAGTGTTTCTTTTTTTATTTGTCTTTTTGGTAGATAAAATTTTCCTTTTGCCAGTCTTTCATGGGGAGTTCCTACAAGCAGGCAATTCTGTTTTTTATTTCCAACGAACAGTGCTCGCCAAGCGACTATTAAGTGACAAGGAAATTGATGAAAAGAAACTGACACTTGTTTTTGGGGATTCGCGTTCTTATCCTTTTTCTGAATTAGGAATCCCTGATCCTTACCGTAAAGATTGGACTCTATACAATTTCAGTAGCCCTCAAGGAATTCCAATGAATTCCTATATCCAATTAAAAAGAATTTTGGATTCGGGGGTCAAACCTGAGTTTGTGATTCTATCACTCAGTCCAGAAGCCTTCGATGACAATAAAGGATTTATCTTGTCGCCGTTTTTACGAATGGGATGTGACAAGGATTGTTTGGACATAGTTTGGAAAGACATTCCTCTAAAAGAAAAATGGAAATTCTTTTTGGATAAACTCTTTGTCATTCGCAGTGTGGAGTTAAACCTTTCCCTCTTTAGCTCAAGGGTCAAACAAGGAAAACTAAGAGAATACAAATCTAAGTATAACCAAGAGTTCCAACTCATCAATTATACAAAGGGAGAGTATTTGATCTATGGGGTGCAGTCCAACCCCATAGAAAAAATCAAAAAAGATACCCTGCGTATCGGAAGTTTGTATATGAGCACTTATTCACTGGGTGAATCACAGAAACCTTATGTGGAAGCATTTTTGGAGTTAACAAAGAAGAATCATATCAAAACCCTTGTTCTTTGGCCTAAGGTATATGGTGATTATTATAAGTATTATGAGAAATTTCATATAAAGGAAGTTTGGTGGGATCCGATGGAATCACTCAGTACTTCCTATGGTGCTTATCCATTGAATTGGAACAAAGATGGAACTTGCGATTTATTTAACGATGCTTCTCACCAATCTGCATTTTGTTTTATCGACCAGATGAAAGAGATTTGGGTGAACTACGCTGAAAAGTAGATTTAAAAGTTTACCAAATAAAATCAAAGCACCTCTTACCGTAAAACGCAAAGAACGTTCCTTGCGGTTTGCGATATGGAGTTTGATTAGCAGTACTGTATCGATCTGGTCCATTCTTGCCATTACAAATTTGTCCGGACATTCGCTTCTCATTGGTTCGTTCGGGGCAACGGCAGTGCTTTTATTTGCCGTGCCAGATGCGCCTCTTTCCCAACCCAGAAATTTAATTGGGGGACATTTGATTTCCGCGACCATAGCGGTGATTCTTGTTGCTACACTCGGAACCAATTTTTTCACCATTGGATTTTCTGTGGGACTTTCGATTTTTGTAATGTATTGGACTCACACCTTACATCCACCAGGTGGTGCGACGGCTATGATTGGTGTGCTTGGAGGGGTAGGAGTGGATTTTATCTTATTTCCGGTTCTAATCGGAGTTTTGATTCTACTTGTAAATGCTCTTGTTGTGAATAATTTGGTCCACCACCGAAAGTATCCGGTGGTGTGGTTTTAGATTTTTACCAGTTTAGTTTTTTTGAATCTTCTACAAACTTTGCAAGGCCACTATCAGTGAGTGGGTGTTTGAAAAGCATTTCAAACACAGAATAAGGTAATGTGACACAGTCAGCACCACGAAGAGCTACTTCTTTGAAGTGGATGGGGTGGCGAACCGATGCTGCAAGGATTTGTGTTTCGATTCCGTAGTTGTCATAAATATCTCGGATCTCAGAAATGAGTTCCAATCCATCATATCCAATATCATCCAAACGACCCACAAATGGAGAGATATAACTGGCACCAGCTTTGGCTGCAAGTAGGGCTTGGTTAGCGGTGAAACAAAGGGTTACGTTGGTTTGGATTCCTTGTTCGGAGAATGCTTTCACAGCTTTGATTCCTTCTGGGATGAGTGGAACCTTTACGACTACGTTTTCTGCAATTTTAGAAAGCTCTAAACCTTCTTTGATCATAGTTGGTGCGTCTGTTGCAAGAACTTCGGCACTCACAGGACCTTTTACAAAACTACAAATTTCTTTGATGACTTCCGTGAACTTACGGCCGGATTTTGCGATGATGGATGGGTTCGTGGTGATCCCATCTAGGAGACCAAGTTCATGGACTTTTTTAATTTCGTCTATGTTGGCTGTGTCTAAAAATAAATTCATTTTGCCTCGTATGCTTGGCATTGGTTTGCCAAGCCTCACGAGACAGGGTAACTACGGGATTAAATCCCGCAAGGTTTTTGTTTCTTGAACGCTGAAGAAATCTACATAATCCTTGGCGATGACCTCTTTGAGATTGGCAGAAAAGTAATCAATCCTACGTGTGTAAGGTGCTTTTTTGTAACCTTCTCTCCAAACTACAGCAAATCCA
This sequence comes from Leptospira wolbachii serovar Codice str. CDC, assembly GCF_000332515.2. Lineage (NCBI taxonomy): Bacteria > Pseudomonadati > Spirochaetota > Leptospiria > Leptospirales > Leptospiraceae > Leptospira > Leptospira wolbachii. The sequence continues at coordinate 335,758 of NZ_AOGZ02000014.1, read as the reverse complement.
CCGCGGGGAGGGTTCTCTCTTCTTTCCACAAGTTCCCAAATGGCAGCTCCAGAAACCTTATCATCCCCAATGGATTCCTTTCTGGGTTTGCCATATTTCTTTTCCATTTTTTCTTTAATTTTTTCTGTAGGAACCAAATTGAATGTGACACCCACAGAAAATAGAATTCCATTTTCACGGAATTCTGTCTGCCCATCGATACTAGGGTCGGCTTCTGCTGCGCCCTCTCGTTTCGGGCGAACTTCTTTCAATAGTTCCGGTGTTTTATAAAAACGATACAGGTAGAAGATTCCATTCCGTTTGATAAGAAGACTTTCTTCTTTCTTTTCATTTAAGAGTTCGATTTTTTCCTTTGATTCCGGATTGGTTGCCATAGACAAAAATTTTTCGCGGATGGATTCAAAGGTCATCCCCCAAGAAGCTTCTGCAAATCCATCCAAACTATTGGGAATTTCAGTTTGAGCAGAAAGGAATCCTGGTAGGCAAAAAAGAAGGAAAAATAGGTATTTCTTCATATCATTTCTATCGGCCGAAGGAGGAAAAAAGAGAACCGGTTTCTTACTTAAATTCGTCCGGGAATGGGTCGTCTCCGAGCCCGAAGTCATCTGCCTCGTTGGTAAAGGGTCCATCTTCCTCTGCTTCCCAATCGTTATTTGTTGCTGGATCCGCTGATGAGGTGGGAGAACCCCAATCGTCTTCTGATTCATAGAAAGCGGATGGACTTTCCTCAAAACTCATACCGAAGATTGGTTCTCGGTTCCAGAGAAAGACTAGAATAGGAATTTGTAAGAGGAGGAGGAGGAGGTAAAACAAAAAGAAGAGGTCTCGGTCGAGACCATAGTGGACAGCCCCCGCTGATAAATTTCCAAGAGCAAGACCGGAGAGAACGGGTTTGACCAGCTTAAGGGTTCGTTCTCCTTTGTAGGCTTCTTTCAGGAAGGGGAAGGAAAAGAAAACGGCCAAAAAGAAAATCGGTATATGGAAGATATGTTCGAAGGCTCCAGGTCCCTTCTCTCCGAGTAAGGATCCAAGAAGCGACCAAAGCCAAACAAAGAGGGCGGCTCCTAAAAAGGATACGACTCCATAGACCAAGTTTCCTCCCGATTCCAAAACATCCAGGCAAATGCGGAATACATCCCCACGAATGTCTGTTAGTTCTTCCCTTCTGTAATTGGTTTTGGCAGAAAAGAAAAGTATCTTAACGTAATAAACTATTACAGCCGTCACCAAACAAAAGAATGTGAGAAATAGGAGGAAAAGAAAAAATTCCATTAGTGACGGAAATGCCTCATTCTAGTAAAGACCATGATAAGCCCATGTTCGTCAGCTGCTTGGATTACTTCTTCGTCTCGGATGGATCCACCTGGTTGGATGATTGCTTTCGCACCTACTTTGGCAATGGCATCGATCCCATCACGGAAAGGAAAGAAGGCATCACTGCCCACATAAGAACCCACAACAGAGAGGCCTACTTTTTGGGCTTTCGTGGCGCCGAGTTCGACCGAGTCCACGCGAGACATTTGTCCGGCCCCAATTCCAAGTGTAGAGTTTTGGTCGGTATAGACAATGGCATTGGATTTGATAAACTTCACACAGTTCCAAGCAAACATCAAACCTTCTAAGTCATCTGCCGTTGGTTGTTTTTTGGAAACAATTTTTAATTTGTCTCTGGTAATCAAATCATAGTCGCGATTTTGAATGAGTAGGCCATGATGCAGGGAACGTAAATCAAGTTCGTCTAGTGCTTCATCAAATTTGGCTATGGGGATCAAACGAACGTTAGGTTTTTTTGCGAAAATCTCCAATGCTTCGTCTGAAAAACTTTCGGCAATGACTCCTTCCACAAAGTTTTTTGTCATTTCTTCGGCAGATTCTTTTTCCACACGGCCATGGATTCCGATGATTCCACCAAAAGCAGAAATAGGATCTGTTTTTCTTGCAAGTTCAAAAGATTCTAAAACCGTTTCGCCAAAAGCTATCCCACAAGGATTTAAATGTTTTACGATGGAAACTGCATTTTTTGGAAGTAGACTTGCTACATGGAAGGCCGCATCAAAATCCAACATATTATTGAAAGAGAGTTCTTTTCCTTGTAAGGCTTCAAACTGTGATTTGATAAATAGCGGTTCGTAGAACGCGGCGTCTTGGTGTGGGTTTTCGCCGTAACGAAGTTTTTGTTTTTTGTTAAATGCTAAAGTGATTTTATCAGGGTATTTGATATCGAGTTTTTTATTAAAAAATGTGGAGATCGCTGAATCGTAAGAGGCAGTTTCGGAAAATACTTTGGCGGCATATTGAAATGCAGTTTCCCGAGAAATTTTTCCTTTGTTCGCTGTAAACTCTGATTGGAAAGATTCATAGTCTTTTGGATCTGTGAGGACCACTACGTTTTTATGATTTTTTGCCGCCGAACGGAGCATAGATGGTCCACCGATATCAATGTTTTCAATGGCATCTTCCAGTGTGACATCTGGTTTCATTACTGTTTTGACAAACGGATACAAATTCACAATCACAAGCGTGATGGGAACAATTCCATTGCTCTCCATTTGTTTCACATGGTCGGGGTTTGTGGTATCACCCAGAAGTCCGCCATGGATTTTTGGATGGAGAGTTTTCACTCGGCCGTGGAGGATTTCTGGAAAACCAGTAAACTCATCTACTTTTTTGACAGGGATTCCTGCTTTGGAGAGGGCATCATAGGTTCCACCGGTGGAAAGAATTTCCACACCGTTTTTCGCTAAGAAGGAACAGATTTCCGTAATTCCGGCTTTGTCGGATACGGATACGAGTGCTCTTTTGATTTCGATCATTTTAGGATTTCTACCTTTCGTTCTTTGATTTTTAATTTATCTTCACAAAACAGTTGTATAGCGAGAGGAAGGATTTTATGTTCTTCCGTAAGGATTGCAAGGGATAGTTCTTTTTCAGTCCACTCGGGGGCAATGGCAATCGCTTTTTGCAATATGATGGGACCTGTGTCCACACCTTCCTCCACAAAATGAACCGTACAACCTGCCACTTTCACTCCGTAATCTAGGGCCTGCTTTTGGGAATCGAGACCGGGAAAGGCCGGGAGAAGACTGGGGTGGACATTGATGATCTTATTTCGAAACCGACGGACAAATTCAGATTTTAGGATCCGCATGTACCCGCAAGCCACAATGAGGTCGGGATTCAGGTTTTCCACCTCGCCGAGTAAATCCTTATGGTAGTCGGTTTTTTGAGCATAGGTGGCGTAAGGAATGACTTTTGTAGGAATTCCAAAGGATTTGGCGATCCCTAGAGCTTTGGCCTCTGGGTTGTCTGTTACAAGGGCAACCAGGTCGAGCTTTAGCTTTTTTTTTCGAATGTACTCGACGGAAGCGGTAAAATTGGATCCTCTTCCTGAGGCCAAAAAAACGACACGTTTTATTTTTCCCATCTGATATTCTAAGAATATTCACTTGGGTCATTAAGCAAGTATCCTTTTTGGTCGATGGGAATACTCAGGAGAAAAAAATGTCGCTTGCGAGAAAAACCGGTGCCTCTGCTTACAATGAATACAAAGCCAATGAGATATCTACCGTTAGCCAAATCAAATTGATTGTGATGCTCTTCGACGGAGCCATCCGATTCCTTGGTGTGGCAAAAGACAATATGACTCCCAGAAAGTATGATGTTGTGAACAACAATATCATCAAAACCCAAGACATCATTACCGAACTTCTACTTTCTCTCAATATGGAAGAGGGGAAAGAAGTGGCAAATAACCTCTTGTCCTTATATGTTTATTTGAAGAAACGTTTGTTAGAAGCGAATATGCTCAAGGACAAAGTGATCATCGAAGAGTGTATCAAAATCCTCATCGAGTTAAAAATCTCCTGGGAAGAGTTAGAAAAAAAAGACACTCCCAACCCAAATACAGCTCCCGGCACACGGCCTACAGGAATTTCGATTACTGGATAATTGAATACTTACAAATCTATGACTTCATCCAAACAAACTACCAAACAACTTTTACAGAAAAAAATCCAATACTTAGATTCTCTTATCTCCAATTTGAAAAGAGAAGAAGAATTACTTTCTTACAGAGATGCGGATACAGCAGTGAAGTTGGAGTTTAAAAATGAGACTTATGTAAGGAAGTTGGAAGAAGTCGACCGGGAACTTTGGGAAAGACAGGAAATGGAAGTGTACTCAGAAGATGAGATTGCCATTTCGGAAACTGTTTTTGAAAGATTGGATGAGGCTAGAAATCTACAAGAGAAAGTGCAAGAATTGCTTGTTTTCGAAATGAATGAGAGTAAAAAAGAATACTGGGAATTCAGTATCAAACGTAGATTGAAATCACATTTGATGCAGTCCTCCGGTCTCTCATGGACAAAAAATTACTGTTAAATGATTCCCTCCATTTTTTAGGCCTCTCTCCCGGATTTACGGAATCCGAACTCAAGGAATCCTATCACAAACTAGCAAAAAAATACCATCCTGATTCCGGCGAATTTACAAGTGATGTTATGTTTTTAGAACTAAATAAACATTACGAATCCTTAAAAGACTATCTTCTCATCCATCCCGAAGAGGAAGTTGTGGCCGAAGGAAGTGGAGGTCGGTATGGAGATGCAGATACAAACAGTCCTTCGGTCAAACCTTCTAAAGATCCAATATTTCATGAATACAAGCAGGCCAAGGAAAAGGAAACCAAAGCCATTTTGCGTTATTATGAAAAACGAGATCTCCATCCCATTGAACTTTCGGAAAACTTAAATAAGGAATTGGTTCAACTGAGAAAGGACTTAGAACCCGTTCTTTCTGTCTATACAGAGATTTTAAAAAAGCATTCTACAAGTCTTTGGGCAAAAGATGCCAAAGATTCTTTGGAACGCCTTAAAGTTTGGTGGAGTTAAAAAAAAACCGGAGAAAATCCCCGGCTTTTTTTATTCCTGATTCTGATTCTTTTTGCCATGCGAACTGATTGGAAGTCCGAGCCATTCCAGCAAAAAGAATCATCGATTCATTAAGTTTCGATTACGGTGTTGGTGCTGCCGCTTCTCCACCTAAAAGACCGAGCGAAATGTCTGGAATCCAACTGATGAGAACAAGGCCAATCAGAAAGAGCCCTACAATCGGTGCTACCGATTGGATGACTTTACCTAACGGTTGTTTGAAGATACCAGAAGCCACAAATAAGTTTACACCTACTGGTGGAGTTAAATATCCAATTTCCAAATTCACAATCATAATGATTCCGAAGTGAACTGGGTTGATTCCATAGTTCACAGCCATTGGTGCCAGGAGAGGTGCAAGAACAAGAATCGCACTCATGATATCCATGAACATTCCCACGATCAGTAACAATATGTTTACACCAATGAGAAAGGTGACTGGGCTTGAAATGAGACCAGACATAGTCGCTACTAAATTCTGAGGAATTTCGTTTTCGATCATGAACTTGTTCAAACTTACCGCAAGGATAAGAATGAGAAATAGAATCCCGAGCATCTCGGCACTTTCCGCCATGATCTTAGGGATCTTAGGAAAACTGAGTTCTTTATGGATGAACACTTCTACAAGGATGGCATAAAAAACTGCGATGGCTGCCGATTCCGTTGCTGTAAAAAATCCAGAGTAAATTCCACCGAGGATGACCACTGGCATAAGAAGGGCAAGAACACCTTCTTTCCATGCGATGCGAATTTCTTGCCAGTCCCATTTTCCTCGACCTACTTTCCCTGCGCGTAACACAGAGTAGATCATGAGAAGGGTCATAAGGAGAATTCCAGGACCAATCCCTGCAATGAAAAGATCGGTAACAGAAACACCTACCATAATCGCATAGACGATCATGGGAATACTCGGTGGGATGATGATCCCAAGAGTTCCACCGGAAGCAAGAAGTCCCATGGAGAACTGAGTGGGGTAACCGGCCTTAGTTAAGGAAGGATACATCAGTCCACCGATGGCAATCAGAGTCACAGGAGAGGATCCAGAGATGGCAGCAAAAATTCCGCAGGAAAATACCCCTGCAATCGCAAGGCCTGCTGGGATGGGTGCAGTCATCGCTTGGGCAATCCGAATGAGTCGCCTAGCAATACTTCCATGGGTCATTAGATTCCCGGCAATGATGAATAGAGGAATCGCCAGTAGGATTTCCTTATCACCTGCAAAGAATAAATCCCCGATGATGCTGTTGAGTTCATGGAAGGACTCAAGAGGTGGGTCTGGTAAAAAGTAATAACAATACACAGTGATCGCACCCATAAGCACAATCAAAGGTTGTCTGAGTAAAATTAAAGCGAGTAAGAGTAGGAGTATTCCCCAAGAACCCATTAGCGATTCCCCCGTGAGTTTGGTTCAAAAAGTTCCGCTTCCGCAAGTTCCAATGCTTCTGTTGCTTCATTGATATCGGAAGGAATGAGGGCTGGAAAAATTCCATAACACAAATGTCTAAAACCCATAGAGAGAAAGATGTAAGGAAAAATGATTTGTACTTTCCATAAGTGAAGTTCCGTTACGGGATTCACTTCATCTAAACTGATACTTTCTAGAACATAAATGACAGAGAGGTAAGCTAGGAATAAAAAGAAAACAGAAATTACCCACTGCTCTACAATTTTGATGTAAGGCAACAATGCTTTTGGTAATACTTTGTCTGCAATTTCTGGACGGAGATGAGAGCCTTTGGCACTTGCAAGGGCTGAACCAAATAGTCCTCCCCATAACATAAAATAGAGGGAAAGTTTTTGTGCCCAAATGATTCCACCAAGGCCGAGCCACTCTAAAAATCCGGAGGTTCCTCCGTGGATGGATTCTGCAATGTATACACTCCAATCACCGACAAAACCAGCAAAACTGGTATTCGGATAGGCTTCTGTTACATCCATAATCCAACTGAAAACTTTATCGATTACTTCTCGTTTGGAAACGTCCGCAATCATGAGAAGAGTGAGCAGAAGGAAACAAATCCCTCCCGCCCATTTCTCGCCGAAACTCAAAGTGTTTAGAATTCGTTCGACGAATTTCATGTATCTATATCCTTCCTTAACTTATCCGCCGCAAGCCGCTTTGGCTTTTTGGATTTTATCGAAAATTTGTTTCGATTGACCACCAATTTTACCAATGACTTGTCCTGAAACAGCATTTGCCGCAGCTTTAAAACCAGCCAAATCAGCATTCGATGGTTCATACACGACTACATCTGCTTTTTTTAAAGTAGCGATCATGTTTTTTTCGATGGAACGAACTGCTTGTCTAGCACCTGGAGCCAATTTGTTTCCTTCGCCCATAAGAGTTTTCTTTTGTTCGTCGTTTAGAGTGTCCCAAAACTTTTTTGAATAAAGGATGGCTGCTGGTTGGTAGATATGGCGAGTTAAGGTAAAGTATTTAATCGCTGTTTGCCATTCCGCTGCTAAAGTGAAGAGAGGAGTGTTATCAAAACCTTCTACTACACCTGTTTGTAAGGACGGAAGAACTTCTGGGATAGCGATTGGAATTCCACTCACACCCAATTGTTTCCAATAGGCAATGTGCACTGGAGATTCTTGGATTCTGATTTTGACACCTTTTAGGTCGTCAGGAGTTTTTACCGGAGCTGATTTTGTTCCGATGGAACGATATCCGTTTTCTGCCCAAGTAACAAAGATTAGGCCTTTTGCTTCAAAAAGTTTACGAAAGTCTTCTTGTAAGTGGTCATCTAAAACACAGTCTGCTTGTGCATAGGAATTAAATAGATAAGGAATCTCTAATACGTTTAATTCTTTGACTGTATTGGCAAGGGCACCTGCTGTGAGGCCAGCACCTTGCAGTTTTCCACGGATGACTTGTTGGAGGATTTCGTTTTCTCCACCCATTTGTCCACCGGGATAAATTTTGAACTTAATTTGGCCTTGTGATTCCGATTCAATTTTCTTTTTGATTTTGGCAAGTTCGTTCGCCCATGGAGATCCTTCAGGTGCTACAGTTGCCAACTTAACGGTTGTTTGAGCAAATAAACCCCCACTGATCGTGAGGGTAATACTTACACAAACTAAATACTTTAATTGTCTTAAAAACATCTAGTTCTCCTAGTAAAATGACTATAGTTCGTCGAGTAATTTCTTTGCTTTGCGTTGTTCTACGATTTGATCTGCTTCGATTTCAGGTAGAGATGCCGCTTTGTTTTTTAAAACAAATTCTAATTGTTTTTTGAATTTGTCTTCATTTCCTTTGAGGCGACTTTCTGCATATAACACACGTACAGCAAAGTAGTTAGGGTGTTTTGCAATGGCTTCTTCGAACAGTTTGTCCGCTAATTTTTTGTCTCCAGTCGGAGAAAGAGCATTACTTGCTGCGTCATACCTAAGTGTTGCAGAGTAGAAATATTCTTTACCCATAGCTTTTTCAATTTCTTTAGCACGGTTGATCATGGCTGAGAATTTAGAACGGTTGGAAAGTAGAGTGGTAAATCCTACCATACGAGACCATTTTGCAAGAGCTGCATATCTCCAATAGAGAGCATCAATGTCTTGTGGTCCAAGAACATCCAAAGCTTTTTCAATCTCTAGTTTATCTTTAACAACTTTGTCTCTGAATTTTGCATTCATTGCAAGAGCAGCTTCACACCAAGTAACGGCTGCATCATAAAATTGGATGGACTCTTCTTTTACTTTTTCGTCCGTTTCAGCATCACCAGTCAGTTTTAACCAAAGATGTCCGTCACTTAAAAGATAATTTCCGCGACAGAGTAAAACTTTCACATCTGCATATTGAGGATTCTCTAATGCAAACTTTTCTAAACCAACAAGTGCTTGTCTTAGGTCTTGTTCGTTTTGTCGGTTCTTCCATAATTTTTCTAAGTCAGCTGGAAGTTTTGCTGGGGTTGTGGCTCTCTCTACATTTGAGTCAGAGATTTTCACTTGTCTTGATTTTCCACAGGCAACCACGGAAACGAGCACGAGAGCTGCCATTGCGATTTTTGACCAATGTTTCGTTTGGTACATTTTGTATCATCCTCCAAAAGATTTTTGGGACCTGAATCCCTTTCTATTTGTATCCTCAAGTTCCGACTTTGGGGCAAAATTTTAGATGAATTCTAAAAAATGCACAAAGAATTCCCATGATTCCGGAAAAAAATACACGCATTTGACTTAAATGCAAGAAAGTTTTATTTTAAGGGACAATAAGAGCATTCGAAGAGGTCGACACCTTAAACGAACTGCTGCTATTTTGTAGGTTGATGGCAAGACCAAGTGTGCGCATGGCAATGTAGGTTCCAGGCGTGAGTGTCGCAAAAATTCGGCAAGTGATCCCGGTGGCGTTAGCCTTAGTGGAAGGATCGATTTCAAATGTGTACTCAGTGGGTTGGACTAGAGTGGAGGGTCCAAGGATACAATCGCTCCCTAAGTTAAGATCTGTAGGGTTTTGCACCTCTTTTTCTGAGATTCCTGAGTAGAGGCGGTAACCTTGGAAAATAAACTCGGGGTTTTGGGCCCTAACCTTGATGGTAAAATTAGAATTCCCATTATTGACAACGGAGATAAGTGTCGGAGGTGCCTGGACGGAGGCGGTTGTCGAATAGTTGGTGCAACCAATCACAAGAAAAGGAAACAGAACCGCGCAGGGACAGCGGAATAGAAAAGAAACGATGTTCATTTTTGCCCTCGAGCTTCTCGGTGTTTCCTCCGCCACCAGTAGAAGACAACCACGGCAATCGCTAGGCCCACAAGTCCGAGGATGATTGTTTGGCCATTCCGGACCCAACCCATAAGTTCGTCAAAATTATGGGCCCCGTAATAACCCAAATACACCCAAATGGGAACGGAGATAAGAGCCGCAAATCCATCTGTGAATAAAAAACGAATGAAACTGATTTGTTTGGAAGTGCCAGCGGTAAAGAAAATGGGCATCCGTAGTCCTGGCATAAACCGCCCAAAGAAAACCACCCAACGTCCGTATTTTTTAAATTGTTCGCGAACTTTGTCAAAACGTTCTGGATGGAGGACTGTCCTTAAGACGGGAAGGGTGAGTGCTTTTTCCCCATAGTAACTTCCAAGCCAAAATACAAAACAGTCTCCGAGGAGGACACCAGCCATTCCCACAAGGAACATGATGTGAACATTGGCATAACCAAGGCCTGAGATGACACCACCAGCAGTAAGGGAAATGTCTTCTGGAACCGGAAGACCAAATCCACAAAGGATCAGAATTCCAAAAACGGCAAAATAACCGTATTGCATAAAAATGGAAACTAGAGTTTGTAGAAAGTCCATGAGGGATTTATACTGATTTTATGGTTTCGTTCAAAAAGGAAAGAGATTTATGAAGAAAGGGAGAAACGAACTCCTAGAGGAAGAAGAAAAAATCCTTGCTCCCTATGCTGTAGGTAGTAGAAATCCAGGCGAAAGGGAGTATCCTGAACCGGAACATCCATATCGTCTTCCCTTTCAAAGAGATAGGGATCGTATCATTCATTCCCATGCCTTCAAACGTTTGGAATACAAAACCCAAGTTTTTGTGTATTCGGAAGGGGATCATTTTCGCAATCGACTCACGCATACCTTAGAAGTCGCAGGAATTTCGAAAACCATCTCCAAGGTTCTTGGACTCAACGAAGATTTAAGTGAAACCATAGCTCTCGCCCATGATTTGGGTCATTCTCCCTTCGGACATGCGGGCCAAGAGGCACTTTCGGAACTGATGCGAGGCAAAGGTGGTTTTGAACACAACAAACAATCGTTACGTGTGGTTCAAAAGTTGGAACGTAGATACCCTGATTTTCCAGGTCTTAATCTTTGCGGTGAAACTTTACTCGGGATTATGAAACATGGAGGGGACTATGAAACTTCCGACCTATCGGATGTTCGGCGGGACACCGGCCCTTCTTTGGAAGCAATGGTAGTGGATAGTTCTGATGAAATTACTTACAGTGCCCATGATTTGGAAGATGGGTTGGAAAGTGGACTTCTGACACTTAGCGATGTAAAGGAACTGAAAGTGTGGAAACGAATTGAAGATTCGCTTCCAAAAACAAATCCATCGGACAAAGATTCCATTTCTCGCTCTGCCGGAAGGATTCTTCTCAACCTTATGGTTTCTGATTTGATTGATAGCATAGACAGTCGTTTACAAGAATATTCTATTCATTCAAGAGAGGATGTGTCATTTGCATTTCAGAACCAAAAGAAACTTGTACAATTTTCCGAAGGGTTTCAGATCGAATTCAAAGAGCTCAAATCCTATTTGTTTGGAAAACTCTATCGTCATCCAGAAGTATCTAGGATGAGTGAGAGGGGCAAAGAAACTATATTTTTACTCTTCAAACATTTTGAGTCTCATCCGGAATCGATTCCTGAGTCTTACAGAAATCGGGAGGAAGAAGAGGGACGAATGCGGATCATTTGTGATTATATCGCAGGAATGACTGACCGGTTTGCCATCGAAAAGTTAAAACGAGAAGGGATCCTTTGGTTTCCTTATTGATGAAAAAAATACTTGAATTTAATCCCTCAAACTTTGGAGAAATTTGAATGTACCAATTGTATTCTAATTCGCGTTCCCCCTATAGCAAACGTGTGCATATCTATCTTCAATATAGACAGATTCCCTATGAAACCATTACTAAGTGACGAGCCGATTCATTTCTGTAAAAATTGGTTCTGTAAGGAATGGGAAAGCTCTTTCCAATGATTGGCCCAGTCTGCTGATCCGTTGGGGCCAACAAGATTGGTTACTGCTAGATAGGCCGTTAGAGAAATAGAAAACTTAGCCGCCACTTTCGCAATGCCAAATAGTTCCAAATTTTCCACTTCTAAACTAACCCAAGAGTCCTCTGGCGGGGTTTTTAGCTCCGTGAGTGTGATTGTCGTCGGAGCATTACAGCGAACAGGGCGAAAGTTTTTGTCTGGGATCAATTCGTAAGAGTCAGGAGACTCTGGGATTTGTTTGGATAGTTTTAATGCGTGTGTCAGTTCTTTCGTAAAAACGAGATTTGGTGACACAACAGACTTTATGGGAATTCCACTCCATTCGTAGGCCCCGCAAGATCCAAAAAAAACAATACGCCTAATCTCTTTGTTTCGAAAAAGATAATCGGATAAATTGACAGCTGCTTCTAAGTTCCCAATTCCCATCACTCGAAGATGAGGAAAAACTCTCGAATCACGAAGGATTCCGACTTCACCCTCGAAGGCTCCGGTAACGAGTATTTGGTTAGGATTAAAGGGTAACAAGACCTTCCGTTTCAGGATATCCATACATCAAATTCAAATTCTGTAAGGCTTGTCCTGCGGCTCCTTTGACGAGGTTGTCTAATGCAGATACGATAACGAGGGTATTTCCTTTGATGCGAAATCCTAGATCTAAAAAGTTTGTGTTCTGTACCTTTCTGATCTCTACTTCTTCGGGGCTTTGATACAATCGGACAAATGGTTCTTTTGCCGCTGCAGCTTGAAATTTTTCTTCTACTTGTTTGGTATGAATGCCTTTGGGAAAGGAAATATAAATTGTGGCAAGGATTCCTCTATAGATCGGAAGTAGGTGGGGAGTAAAATGAATTTCTTTCTCTTCTGTTCCTACAAAACCATACTCTTCCATTTCCGGTTCATGTTGGTGGGTGAGGATTTTATAGGCTCTGAAATTTTCATATACATTCGTATAAGCAAATTTGATTTCCTCTGTTCTTCCACCGGCGCCACTGACTCCTGATTTGGCATCGACAATGACTGGGCCTTGGATTTCCTTTCTTAAATCTCCAAGAAGGGCAATGGGTAGAATGGCAGAGGTCGCATAACAACCAGGATTCGAAACAAAGTTTGCATTTTTTAATTTTTCTCGAAAGAGTTCTGGTAAACCAAATACCACTTGGTCCATCATCCCAAATTCTGTATGGGAAAATTGATAGGCCTTTTCAAATTTGGTTTGGTTGTGCAGTCTAAATGTTCCCGATAGGTCAATGACCTTACGACCTTCCTTCAAGAATTGAGGAGCTTTTTCCAGTGAGACTTCATTCGGAGTGGCAAGGACAACTCCAGCCTCTTTTGGCACTGGTGCATCGTGTTTTTGAAACTTCAAATCTGGTAAGTGGCTGAGATCGGGGAAAACTTCGCGGATGTGTTTGCCGTCCACTTGGTTAGAAGTAACATGTACCAATTCAAAACCCGGATGATGAGCGATGAGTTTTGTGAGTTCTTTTCCGGTAAGACCACCAGCACCAATGATTGCAATCTTTGTTTGTTTCATAGAGGGAACCAAGGTCAAGATTTGCGGATTGGTACGTGCTGTCAAACGGCTCTAATCTAGAATTGAGTTGATTTTTCAAATATTGATCGGATCTTTTTTTTGCACTTGTCACCTAAGCTGAATGGTTTGTTTTGATTCAGTTTCAGGAAGACGAGGATCGCCTTCTTCCATTAGCATTTACCGGTTGCATAAGATTAAAAAAGGACTAAGATTCACCTAGGGGACTAATGATGGGAAAAATCTACTGCAAAGATATGAGTTATCTGATTTTTATGCTTTTACTTTTGAGCAGCTTGGGTTGCCAAAAGATAGACTATGAAGCGATTGCAAAGGGCATTACGAAAGAAGCCAAGGCAAATCTCACTGAAAAATTGACTACATCCATTGCCGCGGGAGGAACCGTGCAGGCCATTCCGTTCTGTAAACAAAATGCAGGGCCGTTTACCAACGCATTGGGAATGAAAAATGACGTTCTTCTTCGTCGAATTTCAGACAAACCAAGGAATCCGTTGAATGTTGTTTCGGATGAGGAAAGAAGAATTTTTTTGGAAATCGGTGCCAACCAATCGAAGGAAGGTGAGTATCCAACAAAGACGGTAGTTAAAAAGGACTTTGTGACAGTGTATATCCCCATCCCCACAGCGGGACTTTGTCTTCAGTGCCATGGGGAACCAAATTTAGACATCAAAAAAGATACTTTGATGGTTTTGCAAAAGGAATACCCGGGGGATTTGGCACGTGGGTATCGAGTGGGGAGTTTAAGAGGCCTTTTTTCTGTGCGGTTTGCCAAGTAGACTTAATATAAAACAAAAGTTAGAATGAATCCGGTTACATTTATTGCAGACAAACGAGAGTTATGTGAAATCGTATTGGAATACGGGTTACATGGATTTTTAGTATGGGATCTATCGATTGGAATTGTATACCCCAGTCCCGTTGCCTCCAAATCTATGGGAATGACGGAAGACCAATCTTTTCCTGCGGAATGTATACTCACAAATTCAGGCATTCGTTTGGATACAGCTCTTGGAACGAAAGAATCTATCATTGGTCGCATTTGTTTTGATCCCAACAATAGTGCGGGTTTTCCATTCCGCATGTATCCCAAGGAGTTTACTGAATCGGGTAAAAATTATATCCTTCTTGTTTTGGATACAACCATCGAAGGTCCAAACAATGCCAATCCTCATATTTTACAATCGACTGAATTGTCTCGAGATTTGTTTTCTTCCTCCTTTCGTAATTCGAGTATTGGAATGGAAATTGAAAACCCGCATGGAGAAGTGATCGAAGTCAATTCTATCTTTTGTCAGTGGCTTGGGTATTCTGCGAGCGAGTTGAAAACAAAATCTATTTCTGATATCACACATCCAGAGGATTTAGAATTAGAACTCTCTTTTTTAGAAAAACTCAATAGAGGATCGATTCAAAGTTTTCAAATAAAAAAACGTTATATTACCAAAGACAAACATTTGATTTGGGCTGTGTTAAACAAGTCAATCATTCGAGACCATTCAGGAAATCCTATTTATTATCTTTCTCAAATCTTAGATATCTCCGAGTCTTTACAAGCAGAGATGGAGTTACAAAATGTCTCTCGGTTACTCGACCAAGTGGCAGGTCTCGCTAAAATTGGTGGTTGGGATTTGGATTTAAGAACAAATAAAGCTAGTTGGACAAATGTAACAAAAACGATTCATGAAGTTGAGGATGATTACATCCCCAGTGTGGAAGGTGGAATTCAATTCTTTCAATCGGAAGAAAGTAAACGAAAGATCTCTGACGCAGTATCTTTGCTTTTAGCTGAGGGGAAAGAATACGATTTGGAATTAGAAATGGTTACAGCTAAAGCTAACCAAACTTGGATTCGAACGATTGGTCGTGCCGAATATGAGAATGGGAAAATTGTAAAAATTTACGGAATCATCCAAGATATCAATGAACGTAAAAAATGGGAGATGGCACTCGCCGCCCAAACAGCAATTTTATGGTCTTTTGTGGAACATGCTCCGGCCGCTGTTGCTATGTTAGATCAAGAAATGCGGTATGTAGCTCTGAGCCAACGATGGATCGAAGACTATAGAATCCCTTTGACCAAGGAAGAGATCATAGGAAAAAGTCATTATGAAATTTTTCCCAATATTAGCCAACAATGGAAAGATATCCACTCACGTGGGTTACGCGGGGAAGTCTTAAAAAAAGACGAAGATGTTTGGAGGCCACCAGGTTGGGAGAAAGACCAGGTGCTTCAATGGGAAATTCGTCCATGGAGCCAACTTGGTGGTGGTATTGGCGGAATTTTAATGTTTACTCGTGACATTACCGAAGCCTATGAAACAAAGTTAGAATTAAAACTTGCCAAGGAATTTGCGGAAAAAGCTTACAGTGCTAAGTCGGAATTTTTAGCGAATATGAGCCACGAAATTCGAACCCCTCTCAATGGCATCATCGGTTACTCTGATTTACTTGCGGAAACTTTAGAGGACTCATCTTACAACGAATATGCGCAAATTGTAAAACAATCTGCCCATGCTTTGCTTAATATTGTAAATGATATCTTGGATTTTTCAAAGGCAGAAGCAGGGAAGTTGCAGCTCGCAGAAGAAGCATACAATCTAAAAAAATTGGTTCTTGAAGCAATCAAAATCATGAATATCCAAGCCATCATCAAGGGACTCGATATTCAATTTCATATAGATGAAAACATTCCTCCGCTTCTTATGTTTGATTCGAATCGTTTAAGGCAAGTGATTTTAAACTTATTGGGGAATGCTATCAAATTCACTGAAACTGGTTATGTGGAATGTAATGTAAAAAGATTAGATATATCAGAAACAAATCCTGTAAATCTCAGAATTTCTATAAAGGACACTGGGATTGGAATCGCTAAAGATAGCCAAGAAAAAATATTTGATTCTTTTACTCAGGAAGACTTTTCCACCACACGTAGGTTTGGTGGAACTGGCCTGGGATTGGCAATCTGTAAACAGTTGCTTGCTTTAATGAAATCTGATTTGCAATTAAAAAGTGAATTAAACGAAGGGAGCGAATTCTATTTTGATATCCAACTGAGAGTTCCTGATTTTGATCCACAGCTTAAACTAGTGGAATCGGATACGAACGATATGAAGAAAGGAAGAAATTTCCAATCTTCAATCGATGGAACTTCAAAAATTTTGGTAGTCGAAGACAATCCTGTGAATCTTGGTCTGATGAAGAATTTTATCAAACGGATTCTGCCGGAAGTTAAAATCTTAGAAGCTCAAAATGGCGAAGAGGCAATTCAAGTCTTTTTAGAAGAACCACTAGCCCTCATCCTTATGGACATACAAATGCCCGTGATGAACGGATATGATGCAACAAAAGAAATTAGAAAACTTCCCAACGGCAAAAACTTGCCAATCATTGCAGTGACCGCTGGAATCATCGCTGGAGAAAAAGAGAAATGCCTTGGAATTGGAATGAATGATTACATTAGTAAACCAGTCCAAAAAGAGAATTTAAAGCAGGCACTTCTGAAATGGTTAGATACCTAATAGCATTAAGGACCAAAAAATAACCTCCACACACTAATGCGGGAAGCTAACTTCTCTTGTTCGGGAAGGTTTAATCGCCAGCCTCTCGGTTTATTTGTCCAATCGACATAGACCGACTATGAATTGACACAAGTTACAGCAGATATACGGAATTTGCCTACTTAGCTAATATTTCTTTAGATAGAAATTCTCGATCCCGAATCAAAATCTGTTGTTTTTCTCCTCTCAGATTAAAAACTGACCAGTTAGTCAACTTTTTTGTCTTTAGATTCACTTTTTGGGAAGTAGCGAATGCAGAACATTGCAAAATTCATTACCGATAAAACTCTTA
The DNA here is from genome assembly GCF_000332515.2 of Leptospira wolbachii serovar Codice str. CDC. Lineage (NCBI taxonomy): Bacteria > Pseudomonadati > Spirochaetota > Leptospiria > Leptospirales > Leptospiraceae > Leptospira > Leptospira wolbachii. Next base: position 318,694 of record NZ_AOGZ02000014.1, on the reverse strand, counting down.
TCATTCAATTCATTTTAGTCCTTTTCGTTTTGATTGGACTTTCACGTTTACTTTCCATGCATAGGGAGGCATTCCCGAATGTGGCACTCGATAAGATAGTCATCGAAGCACCACTTCCGGGAGCCACACCCGAAGAGATTGAACGATTGGTTGCCATCCCCATTGAAAAAAAATTGCGGGCGGTAGCAAAGATTGATAAAATCCGGAGTTATAACTTAGAGAACGTAAGTGTGATCATGGTCTTTATTGTTGAAGGAACCAAAAATACAAAGAAGGTTTTGGATGATATTAAAGATGCCGTTGATTCCGTTCGGCTTCCTGATAATGCACAAAAACCGAAAGTAAGGGAGATTACCACTGAAAAACAAGAAGTAATCAGTCTTGCTCTTTCTTTAAAAGAGGATTCCAAAGATTCGATTGGCGACTATCGGAAGTTACGTGACACTGCAAAAGCATTTGAAGATCGCTTTTTCCAAATTAAGGAAATTGCTGAAATTGAAAAAATTGGCTATAGAAACCGAGAGTTTCTCGTGGAAGTTAATCCACATGCCTTAAATGCAAAAGAAGTTGGTCTGAATACAGTGCTAAATGCCCTCGGCTCTCGGAACATCAACATTCCTTCTGGACGATTAAAAGTTAACGGAACTGAATACCTATTGCGTACAAGGGGTGACTTTGAAGAAGCAAAGGATATGCTTTTTGTTCCAATTTTAGGAAATGAATTGGGTTTTGCGACAGTTTTGAAAGACGTAGCAAAGGTAGTTGATGGTTTTGAAGAAGAAAAAACCTACGAAAAGTTAAATGGAAAAAATAGTATCATTTTACGAGTCTGGAAAACGGACCAAGCTGATATCATAACCACAGCAGATACCGTAAAAACTTTAGTGTCTTCTATGGAAGGAAACTTTCCAGAAGTCGAAACAAAAATTTATGATGATAAAAGTAGGGATGTTCGTCGCCAACTCGGTGACTTAATTTTGAATTTTGAAACGGGGCTCGTTTTAGTATTACTTTCTCTTATCTTTATTTTGGGTATGAGATTAAGTATTATGATTAGTGTTGCCATCATTTTTATCTTTCTCATTTCCTTTATCTTTCTAAAACAGTTTGGGTTTACCATCAATACCATTACCATTTTTGGAATGGTGATGGTTCTTGGTATGATGGTGGATAACTCCATTGTTGTTGCTGAAAATACTTATCGTTTGATGCAAGAAGGGATGGAGAGGCGAGATGCTATTTTGCAGACCTTCAAAGATGTTTTAGTCCCACTACTTGTATCGTTTCTAGTGATATCCGCTGCTTTTTTCCCACTTTTGTTTATGAGTGGGGTGATTGGTAAATTCATTTTGGGAATCCCTGCTGTGGTTCTTGTAACGCTTGCTAGTTCCCTTTTGTTTGCCCTTGTTTTTTTACCAAACTGGCTAAATAAGTTTTTACCAAAAACATACCAAGGTAAAATTAAAAAAAATGAAACCATAGAAGAGAAAGAAGGAGCCTTTGGGTATGTAATTTCTGGTTACAAACGAACGATGACGTTTGCTTTGAAACACAGGATTTTTGTTCTTTCGATTTTTACATTTATCTTTTTCTTTACCTTATTTCTCGCGGGAAGGTTTTTACCTTTCGTAATGTTTCCTTCAGGAAGTGAAGAAGATATTGAAATTAAAGTTTGGATGCCGATTGGAACTACACTCCAGAAAAACCTTGAAATTATTGAGAAAATGGAACCTGCTGTGACCAAAATGGCGGGAAAGGACTTTGTCCATTTACGTAGCCGGATTGGAATTCATGAAAATCCTATTACCGATCCAAAACCAGGGCAAGAGGTACATCGTTCTCACCTAACAATGAAGCTAGTGACAGCAGCAGATCGGAAAGAATGGGAAGATGCAAGAGTTCTTGTGAAAAAAATTCGGGAATATATTCAGGAAAATAAAGTTTCAGGAAATTTTCCAAAAGAGATGATCTATGATGTGAATGCTCGGATCAAAGGGCCACCAGTGGGAAAACCGGTGAGTTTAGAGATCCGCGGTGCTGATTTTGATGTCATTCAAGAGATTGCTGATCTCTACATCAAAGAATTGAAAAAAATGGATGGAGTTTCTGACATTCGTATTGATTTGGAGCTTGGTAAAGAAGAATACAGATTCTTTGTTAAAGATGAAATTGCAGGGAGAACCGATGTAAGTGCCCGGGACATTGCCCGATCGGTTCGGACTGCCTTTAATGGGGAAGTCGCATCGACTATCAGTAAGGGTGAAGATAAAATTAATATCCTCGTTCGTTTCCCAGAAGCAGAAAGACATTCTGTATCTAGTTTGAATTTAGTAAAAGTGGAAAATAAAAATAGAAGACTCATACCTCTAAACCAAGTTGCCTATTTTGAAAAGGATCGGGATTATTCCATGATCAACCGTCAAGACCTGCAACGTGTGGTGCGACTCGAAGCTTCCGTTGATACTGATAAAACAACATCTCTTTTTGTAAACCGACAACTTAAGAACCTTGTGAATGTGGATAAATATGCAGCAAACGCCTATTCGGTGATCTTTGGTGGTGAACAGGAAGATGCTGGAAAGTCATTTCGGGATTTAGGAATCTCGATGTTACTTGCGGTTGCGGTAATTTTTGGAATTTTTATCGTGTTTTTTAACTCGGTAGGAACAACTACTGTGATCATTGGATCGATTCCTTTTGGAATTGTGGGTGTGTTGTTTGCGCTCATGACACATGGAATGCCACTCAGTTTTATGAGTACACTTGCGATTGTGGCACTCAGTGGTTCCATTGTGGCCAACACTCTTATCCTCATTACCTTTATTGAGGAATTACGAATGCAAGGAATGTCGATTGAAGACGCCATCATCAATGGTGGTGCCATTCGTTTGCGACCGATCTTTTTAACAACGATCAGTACTGTGATTGGACTTGTGCCGAGTGCCTACGGGATACCCACTCTGGATCCATTTGTGCAACCACTCTCGCTTGCTTTTGGTTGGGGATTGTTCTTTGCCACCGGTGTGACCTTGGTCTTTGTTCCTGTGTTGTATAGAATCAAAGAGGATTTTAAACATATCTTTTCAAAGATTTCTTTTTCTAAACTTTTAAGAAGGAGTTAGAAACGTAAGGCAATAGAATCTTAGAAAGATGGATCATCTTGCTATCTTTGGATTGGAAGATGATCCTTATGTATTTTGTTATGAATCCTTTTCGTTCGATAAGGATTCGTTTGCTTTAGCATAGTGTTCTGGTTTTAATTGGGATTTGATGATGAGTAGGGTTGTAGCAATTACACCCGCATCATCGGTATATCCGAGTGCCAAAATAATATCGGGGATGGCATCGACTGGCGAGATAAAATAGAGCAATGCCAAAACGATAGAGGCTTTGGCAGATAGAGATGTGTTTTCGTCGAGTAAGCAGTAATACATAGCGATTACATCTTTTAAGAAAGGAATTTTCTTTCCTGTTTCTTTGATTTTTTTCCAAAAATTATCTTTGATAAATTTTAGTTTTTGTTTCTCGTCCATACGAGGTTCATTGTATGGCGCACAAGGGTATAAGCAAGGAATATATAAGGGATTCCGTTGCGTTAGGGCAGTCCCAGATCGAGAAGATCTACCTCCACCACTTGAAGACGTGTCTTTCCAAATTTTCCTTTTTTGTCTATTTTATTTCAATGAAATCGAATTCTTGGCAGCATAATTGTATTTATCTTGCGATTACAAAAAGGATCAATAACAATCCTTGTAAATTTCTCCGCTTGATCTATCAGTTACTTCTGCATTGAATTCTGATTTTTCATTTAACGACTGAAGAGCAGGAATTAACGTTTTGTCGCAATTAAATGTTAGAGTATTCTGGTTTTGGATTGAATTACCACAGGATGCAATCGCAGCAAAATTTTCATAAACGGTCACTTGGAAATGATTCCAAAATACGGATTTTTTATCCCCGTTTGACAAGTGATTTATTCCAACTGTTAAATCACTTGTCCCATAGAATTGATAACCTAAAAAAAATTCAGAATCTTCATTGTTTTGGGGTACATTATTTATAATCACTGTGTCTGATAATGATTGTAGATCTAACGAGAGCGTTAGTTTGTATTTTGAGATAGAAATTTTCCCACCAGCTAATTCCTGAAAACTTAAATTTGAAGGGGGAGGTTTTAGAAATCCTATTTTGACATCGCCTATTGGGTCTGAAAATTCTATATTTTCCGATAAGGAATGTTTATTGCAACCTGTGTAACTAGTGTCTACATACAATTTTGATAAGTAAGTTTGGAAAACTAGATTTTTGGATATGGGATTCTCTTGGGAACAGAAACTAAATGAAAGACATATTAATATTAAAGGTTTGGGCATAATTCATAATTGAGATCATTTTGAAATGAACATGGAATCCCTCGCGCAAATCTTTTTTCTCTAATTCCAGTCAAGATTGGTAGAAAACTACTTTGAAAACTTAAATCATCAATACAAGAACTTGTGGTTGATTCTATCATTGCTAATTCTACCTCTACAGAATTAGTTGAACCAAGCTCATTGGAATTCAATAAACGCAAAAATTCATCACTTAAATATTTAGCTTCCAAAAAACCCGAATCCCCACAAGAAGGAAGACTTGTAAGAAGAATATCACCTTCATGAATCGGACCATTTATATCCATGTAATCTTTCAGAACTGATGATGCTGGTGCAAACATTGCATTATATTTTGCAAAAAGTGATCCAGTACCAACAGAACAATTTGGTAGATTAATATTGATAAATGTTAAGTCATCTTTTCTTTTCTGAAGTATTACTTCGGTTTTGAGATTTTGAAAGAAATCTAATTTGCATTTTTCTGAAGCGATTGCAAAACAGATAGAGAATCTATCAGTATTTCTTTGTGCTGTCACTAAACATCCATTAAAAATTTGACCCGTATATATATTTTTTTGCGCGGGTAGTGCCAAAATTAATGAAGAAGGATTCGGAGTCTTCATCTCAATGCATCCAGAGCTACAACAAAGACTGAGTATTAATAGGAAGTAGCTCAAGATCGTTAATTCATTTATTCTTACCAGCATTTTCCAGTTAAAAAACAGAATAATAGTGCCCAGTCAATTGGTTCTGGCTGGACAACAACGTCGGCAGGAGTGGGGTCTTGGATTACTGATCCTAATGGTGGTTTCTCAGTCCGCCCACAATTCCAATGTCTGCAGGCTTGCCCATTATAATCTGTTGGTTCCGGAAGACTAGTCCACCCCATTTCTGAAAACTTCTTTTCCACATGATAAGACCAGAGATAGTAGCCAACGTGATTGAGATGAACTAAATCGGAATATAAATTAGGATTCGCAACGTATGGATGCCCATAGAAAGCATCTGTCTGTCTCAAAAAGTATGTATAAAGAGGAAGAAATCGAACACCTCCTGCTGTATAGGAAATCGTAACGGGCGTTTTATTTTCTTCCGTATATGTATAGATATTGTTATATGCATTTTCTTCGTTAACCATTGCTTCGAGACTTGGTTGGTGAATTAGTAAACCTATACTTATTACATGCGATATTGGGTTTTTCAAACTGTCTTGTAACCAACGCCAATACCACTCATCCTGGCCAGTTGGCGAAATATTCCCATCAAAGTAACTCTTCATATCAGACATGCTTTGAACCGTACCATCAAAAATCAAGGCATCTCGGATTAACTTGAATGCTTGATCGAAATTATAAACAAGAGTTTGCATTAAATCCTTCACAGCTTCATTCCATTGTTCTTTTATCTTTTCATTTTTAATTACTTCAGCAGCATTCATTAGCTGACCTGTTGGCCAGTATTTAAAATATACAAAGTAATCAGTGTAATTTCCAAGAGTTGGACTTTTTGCAATTGCAGGAAAGTTTCCCATCAATAGCACATTTTTTCGTCGGAGAGGATTTCGGAGCATTCGTACTAAAACGCGCGTATTGTAGGTAACTCTTTGATCTACGGCTCCAAGCTTCCAGGGCATCCACATTAGTAGAGCTAGGTTATCTCTATAATCATTACCTCCGATTTCTATGGCGACATTGTCTGCTGTTTTATACGCATTTCGGTTAATTTCGTTCCTGGAACAGTGACTAATTAGATTATATACATCTCTAGTTGTCCAACCTCCAGCGGCTAAGTTCTGAATTTTCCAATTAATTTGAGGGTTCTGTATCGTTAGATACGTTTCCCAGCCGAAATAACCATAACCTTCTTGGTCTATGTAATCACCTAGAGAGTCTCCATAAAATGTAACCAGAGTCCTCTCGGGGTCGAAATTAGTCCGATTGCAATCAGGATCGAGACCCTGAGCAATTAAAGAGGAGCTACATACAAATACGAAGGCCAAAAATAAAAAGGCATTATATCTAGAAAATTCTATCATTGGAGTTCTTCCGTTATTGAGTGAATAATAGAATAAGTAGAATTCTCTGATATACCCTCCAGAAAATAACCTCTCTGTTGATTACCATTTTCAGTATATTTGAATTGCAGTTGTGTTGAAGATAATTCTTCGCCCATGTAAAGGGATGTGTCTGATTTAACGGATGAACGACAACTTACTGACCGACTGCCTATTTTGTCATTCGATAGCTTAAAAACATTCAATGTATAATTCCTAAATTTGAATGAATCTGCACTGCGTCTCTCCTTAAAATCAAACCAGAACCTCTCTCCTGCTTTAAGAGTAATACTATAACTTACTCCTTTTTCTAGTATTGAATTTGGTGAGAGACAGTTGCCTTGTTGCCACAGAATTTCACGTAGGACAAAAAGTTTGAATTCAGGCGAAGTTTTCCAATAATCTTCTTCTTTTTGACAAGAAGTGAGGATTAACAAAATAAATACGATTACCAACAGAAATTTCCTTTTCATAGTTTAGTTACACCTCTTTTCAAAAGCTCTTCCGAAACTTTTTGCCTGAGTGCTACAGTTTTTGTTCTGATTATAGTTAGGAGATCGATAGGTATACCTGAGTTTCTATCACCGAAGTCTATTTCCAGACGAATCATTATTAATGATAGAGTTAGTCGCTTTCTAACATTTATCAAATCATCTATGCTATACAATGGAAAATCTGATTCAATTCTTCCAAAAAACTGATCTGCCTCCTGGGACTCCTTTGCAATTAATTCCTCTTTCGTCCCAGCAACCTTATCCGGAACATTTTGTCCTATAGACTCTCTATAAATTTTATCATCAATTTCTTTATCCGATGGTTTTGCGAATTGAATTGTCTTCCAACCTTCAACAGATTGTTTTTTCATTCCCACATCTGTTAATATTTCAAATTCTGAAAGTTCCTTTAACAAAGCTTCAATAGCTTCCGACTCTTCAGCAGATATAATTGGTAGCGATGCTTGTCCAGGCTCCTCAGGAGAAGCAGGAAGTCCTAAATCTTCGTATATATATGGTTTTGTGCCACCCAAAAAAACAGGCAAAAAATTAGCGCTTCCTTTATCGATACAGTTATAAAAGAAAGCGATGTAAATCAGTGCTACTAATGGTTTCAAAGTTTGAATTTTTTTTAGCATGAATTTTTCCTTAAAAAGTTTTAATAAAAGAGAACTCAATATTATTTTTGGCGATCATGTTTGGCGTATCTCTATATTGATAGAAAGAACTAAATCTTGTTAAGTTTCTTGCCGGAATATCTAAATCTTCGTTTTGCTCATTGCGTCCAAAGCGAAGATGTGCATTTATTGTTGAATATGAAAAAGTGAACAAAGTAAGTAGCCCAGCTATTTGATAATTTCTATAGCTAGAATCAAATTTCTTTTCTACATTATTACTTAATCCGATGTATGAATTTTTAACTGCGTTATTTGCCTGTTGTGCATCCCAAAAGAAAATTCCGGTTGTAAGAACCAAACTTAACTTGATGATGCGGATATAGAAATCCTCTTGTTCTGTTTTCTCTTTGCTTGAGTGCCATTGGTAGCTTGCTCCAGCATCAAAGTAGATGAGTGATTCCCAGGCAGCCTTTGATCGTGAACCTTTTTGAATTATAAAATAGTATTCTTCAGAGACTATCCCCTGTAGTTGTTCATTCGTAATCATTCGACCAACGGAATCGTTTCTGACAAAAACTCCGTTTTCGGTTTTTGTATATTCACCTAATACCGCTTCTTTACCCTGAACAAGTATCACACCTTTTTTGTATGCGTCATTAGCCTCTAAAGTTGAAAAATAAAACAAAATTAGTGAAAGTGCAAGATGACGAGAAAATAATTTCATTTCCAAACAATTGCCTCACTACTTACTGTTGTATGAATCCATTTGTTTGCGTGGATTTCTAAAAATGTAACTTTTTTCTGGCCATCTTTTTCCTGAACATAATAATCTTTATAATGTAACTCGCGACCTTCTAAGAAGGCAGGAGGATGCGGTTTTACATAAACAGAGTGGATTTTTTCCTCTGGTATTTTATAGGCTTTTTCGAATTTAGCCGTTACTTGTGTAACTAAACTATTCGTTTTTGTAAACTTTGCAGTATTATGCTTTTCTTTATACAAATAGTGCCACCCAAAAAAAAGATTTAGGATAATAGACGAAGTTGATAATACAATAATAAAGATAAATGCGAAACTTCTAATTTTCAATTGTAAACCTGTTGATATCCTTTAGTTTTAGCTTTCTGTGCACCAGTGATTGTAGTCTTGGCTACAATCAACCAGTTGGTCAATATTTTTGGATACGAAGGTTTTTCTTTTTTGAACGTTCCCAACGTTATTTTTGATTTTTTTTTATGGATTACGTTCAAAAGTGTTTTTCTTTATTATTTCATCGGATGTTAGCGGTTTGCTTTTGAAAGCCTTCTAAGGCCAACTTAGCTATTTTCTGCGATGATTTTCCACTTCTAAATTTCTTATTCTGGCAGGTGTTGGTGTTTTTTAGAACACAGAATGCGATTATTTTGGCATCATAACGAATATTTTTTTTTGCGCCGTTAACGATTACGAAAGTTCATCGCCATTCAATTGTTGAATACAAACTTTTTTTGGAATTACGCCGGGTAGGGATTGTGGGAATGCTCCGCAGTTAGAAATAGATGACTTGGGCTTTAAGAAGCCAATCTTTTGTAAGTGTTTGATTGGCTAAACTGTTTAGGTTTTGGATTCAGTAATTTCTTAAATCCAAAACCTATTGTTTTATAAAGAAAAAACTATTTCTTTTTAGCTTCTGCTTTTGGTTTTCTCTTTAGGATTTCTTCTGCTTTGGAAAAATCAATCGTTGGGTATTTGGCTGAGAGTTCTGTTGTACACTCTTTGAATCCAACATCAGAAATATCTAATTTCCCATCTAAATAACTGAGAGTTCCTGCAAAAATAGGAACGCTAGATCCTTCATTTGATAGAGTCCAACTTTTTTTATCAATCAGTTTGACACTGGTAGTTTTTCCACCTCCAGTTCGAATTGCTGCCTTATAGAAAGAATACACTGTTTTATTGCCAGTAAAAAGAAAACAACCGGTAAGAAGGCTCGGGTTGTCTTTGTTTCCTTTACCTAAATCCAGTGTATGACCGCTGATTTCACTATTGATCAAGTCAAAATTTTCTAAGGTTACGTTGTAGATCTTTTCGCTTCCTGCATTAAAATTAGCTTTGATAAAGTAAATGGCTTTTTCTTTGGGAATTTGCGGAGCGATTTCTTTTGTCGGATCGACGACTGCTAGGCTAGAGCAATTCGCTACGCCTAAAATACTTAAGAGAACCAATGTTAGAAGTTTTTTCATTCAATACCTACTATTTTATTTACCTAACAGTATAGAAGGCGGTCGCCAAATCAAATACAATTCTGGTTCTGCTCCAATGGAGACTGGGCGAGAAATCGGAAACCAACGAGAAAAATAATTTTCGTGAGACGGTCTCTGCTAGAATGTGGTGAGGTAGAAATTATGGTTTGTTAGAAAGAGGTATGTAAATGTCTGGAAATCGTCCTTTTAAAGTTTTAGGTATCCAACAAGTCGCCATCGGTGGTGAGTCGAAAGAAAAGTTATCCAAGTTTTGGGTAGATGTAATGGGCCTCACAAAAGTTTCTGATTATAGAAGTGAAAAGGAGAACGTGGACGAGGACATTCTGTCCATGGGTAACGGACCTTTCAAAGTAGAGATTGATCTTATGCAACCCATTGACCCAAATAAAAGTCCCAAAGTTCATGATCCCAAACTCAATCATATAGGTCTTTGGATTGATAAATTGGAAGAATGTGTTGAGTATTTAACCAAACAAGGTGTTAGGTTTACTCCTGGTGGAATTCGAAAAGGGGCTGCGGGGTATAACGTTTGTTTTATTCACCCTAAAGGAAACGAAGAGTTTCCTCTTTGCAGCGAGGGGGTCCTTGTCGAACTCGTGCAGGCTCCCGATGATGTGATTAAAGCTTTAAGTTAATTAACGAAACGACTGCAATCGATCGGTGAAATATCCGATTGATTGTGCATATTGAATGTAAGAAGTTTCCACTTTTATCGGAAGGGAAAAAGTGGATTTTCCTCTAAAGAATTTTGTTTGTCTCTCTGGAAAGACAAGTTTGAACAACTTGAAAAGAGGAGAATGGAAAGAAATCCCTGTATGATAAACTTTAAAAAATCACTTCGGAAAACCATCTCTATTTAGAGAGAGATGGTTTCCAAAAAGGGAATTAAAAACTTTGGATTTTGTTTTTTTTCTCGTGAGTTAATCGCCAGTAGAGATATGCCACAAGAGCTAAACTTGTGGTGATAATAAATTGTGTAAGGTGGACCACTGTTGCATACACTAGACCTTCGCCTGGATCCCGTCCAAGGATGATAAATCCAGAGATGATGGCTGCATGGAAAACACCAATTCCGGATGGTGCCGAAGGAATTGCTACACCCATTCCACCAAGGAACATAAAGAGAAGTGCCTCTGGAAATTTAAGAGGCATGTCGATGAGTAGGCCTGCCAAATAATAGGAGACTGCATAACCTAAAACCCAAGTAGGAATGGAATAAAGAACAGGCTTTAGTAATTTGTCGCCTTTTAAAAAGGAGGAAAATTCCACTAAATGGTGGTCTAATTTTTCTTCGTATAACCCATGTTTGCCGATGATACCAAATATTGTTTTAGCTATTTTACGTAGGGGATCTAAAAAATACCGAACTAGAATAAGTCCAACAATCATCCCGACAATCACAAGAGCAGAGATGAGAAGGAGGCTTAAGTTTTTGGACTGTCCAAGTCCCATATAAAAGAGAGCAGCAGCGCCAATCACAACGACAGAACCAAGATCCATCACCTTTTCCAAAAAGAGACGACTGAATAAGTGAGTGAGAGGAAGCTCTGTATCTCTTTTGTTCATGATGAGGCGCACTAAGTCACCACCTCTTGCTGGAAGAACCATATTGAGTCCGACACCGATGATGGCTGTGGTAAAGGCCTGGGCAAAACTAATCTTTTTCTCTAATAGATAATACCAGCGAATCGAGAAGGGTATAAATGCCCATAGATTCGAAAGGAATAACAATGGGAAAATCCACCAATTGATTTTTCCTTCTAAACGTTCGAATTCGGTCAGGTCAAAGTTTTTTGAAAGAAAATAAACCGCAATGCCTGAAACTAAGATTCCAAATAATAATTTTCTCATTCTGTCCTTTTTAACCCGGTGGCCATTTTAGGTGACGACCACCTAGCAAGTGAAAGTGGATGTGGTTTACAGTTTGTCCGCCGAAACTTCCACAATTGTTTACTAATCGATAACCTTTTTCTGAAATTCCATTTTGTTCTGCAATTTTAGGAATGGTTTGAAATATCTCAGTGAGTATCTTTGGGTCCAAATCTCCAATTTGATTCATACTGGATATATGGACTTTGGGAATGATGAGGACATGAAAAGGGGCCTGCGGAGTGATATCATGAAACACTAATATGTTTTCTGATTCAAATTCCTTTTTGCTTTGGATTTCTCCACTTGCAATTTTACAGAAAAGACAATTTTCCATACTATACTTTCTCCTTCGAAAACACAAGAGATGCAGCGCCTAAGGCACCAGACAAACTCGCCCCCGCACCAATTTTTAATCTGTCATTTAATACAGGAAAGATGGAAGATCTGATTTCGGATTCTAATATTTTTCCGAACAGGTCATAAGATTTTGTGATTCCCCCAACAAAAACAACTGCTTCTGGGTTTAGTAAGTGGACGGCATTTCTGACTGCGTGGGCCAGTGCCAAGGTTCCAAAATCTAAGATTTCTTTGGCAAGAGGATCGTTGTTTCGAACCAATTGAAAAAATTCTTCAGCATTTTCCAAAGTTTGGTTCGACTTCTCTTTATACCGACTGAGTAAACCCCGCGTGGAAAAGTAACTTTCCACACAACCTCGAACCCCACAGCCACAAAGGGCCCCACCAATCACAGAAGTGGTATGGCCAATTTCAATTCCATTACCGAGGTATCCAGAATACAAAATACCTTTGTTCACAAATCCTCCACCGACACCCGTTCCCAAGGTGAGTATGAGTTGTGATTCGGTATTTTTATAAGCTCCAAAGTAAGCTTCACCTAATGCAGCACAGTTGGCATCGTTTTCATACCAAACGGGAAGGGAGAATTCTTGTTTGAGTGATTCTTTGATGGGAAGGTTTTTTAGTCCTAACATATTGGCACTCGAGATCATCACCCCACGTTCGTTATCCAATGGGCCAGGGGAACCCACACCAATTCCTATCCCATCTTTGACGAGGGGACGAATTGTATCTTTTAAAATTTTCAGGAAATGGTCGTTCTCTAAGTGATCCGGTGTGGGGGAAACTTGGGACTTAATTTCGTTTCCACTTTCATCGAATAGGCTTGCACGAATGCTTCCCCCTCCGACATCCACTCCGATGGCATTTCGCAAACTCATTCTCCCTTAATTACCTGGGCGAACTTTCCGTTTTTCATTTCGTAAACGGTTTGTGCATCAAAGGCAAGTTTCATATCATGTGTGACAAGAATAATCGAATGGTTTCTTTTGTTATATTCTGCAAGGAGGAGTTGGACAAGATAACTATTTTCAGGATCCAAATCTCCCGATGGCTCATCTGCGAATAAGATAGCTGGATCGTTGATCAGTGACCGGGCAATCGCTGCTTTTTGGATTTGTCCCCCAGACAAAGTTCGGGGAATTGCATTTTGGATATCACCTAACTTTAGATGTTCGATCAAATAATCGCATTTACGAATGTAGTCAGAATTGGAAAACTTACGAGTAAAAAGAGCCGGTAAAAGAATGTTTTCTTTGATGGTAAGATTTCCGACAAGTTCAGAAAACTGGAATACGAGCCCTAAGTCCCTTGCACGAATTTCTGCCAGTTCTTGTTTGGAAATTTGCGAAAGTTTGATTTGGTCATAGAGAATGTCACCTTCTGTGGGAGAGAGCATACCTGTGAGCATGGAGAGTAAGGTGGTTTTGCCCGATCCCGATGGGCCAATGATGGCAACGTAATCCCCTTGGTTTACATCGAAGCTTACGGAACTCACTGCCTCGTCTTTGCCAAATCGTTTGGTTAGGTTGTGGACACGTAGTAACATTACTTTTGTCTCCGGATCGATTTGTAAGGATCGATGTAGGAACTGATTCCAATTGTGGGGACGGATACCAATAGACCAAGGGCAATAAAGAGAACCAAACAAGTAAAAATGGATTTTAATTCATTACCGATACCGAAATCTGTAGGTGGATTTAGGTATCCTATATTGATCATGATTGCCAAAAGGAAACTGGGTAGAAATAGGAAAAATAAGGACAAGGAATGTAGCCAAATACAACCCAATCGGTTTCCCCCGATGGCCATCATGACCCCGATGTCTCCGAGTCCGTGGAGGCAATGGAAGAAAAAGAGAGTCATGAGTGCAAAACTTGTAGAATAAAAAAGAATCTGCGGAGATTGGTCAAAGGAAACGATACTAGTAAGGGACACTCCTGAGTACAAATGGAAGTGGATCCTTATGGCGAGTAAGAAGAATGTAAAAACCAGGGCTCCGACGAGGCCATAGGCCACCGAATAGAGTCGATCCCGGAAGAGAAGGCGAAGAGCAAACGAAATGTAGGTGAGTTGTATCACTTCCAGGACAGAATTGACGTAAGACTCTTTTTTACCAACCAAAATAGGAAAATAGGAAGTAATCGAATTTGGCATTTTTTATCTTTGTGGGAGCAGCAGTCATTATGCTCGGGTTTCTCTTGACCTTCATTGTCGGGCAGAGACGGGATAGTTATGCTAAGGCACTAAGCCTCGCCACTTTGGGGAACTTTTTGGATGCAAGGGCCCTTGTTCGTGAAAAACTAGAAGAAGACCACCAAAACCCTTATGGGCACTACGTTATGGCAAAAATCTATGCCATGGAGAATGACCCCTTAAACGAAGCCAAACACCTAGAAATCATTAAAAAGAACAACCGGTATACAAAAGAAATCGATTCCGTAACGGTTTCTAACCGTGTTGCGGATATCTATTATAACAAAGATTTTTTTGAAGAAGCGTTTTTCCATTATTTAGATACCCTCCAAGCCGATAGATCCAATCCCATTGCATGCCTTCGGTTGGGATTTATGGCTCTAGGACAAAAAGAATTTAAAATTGCTGACCATTTCTTTTCGCGTATCCCAGAAGAGAAAATAAATCTCTCTTCCTACTTCATCGCCCGAGGTGTGATCTCTGGAGTGACAGGAGGCGGAAAGGAAAAAGATTACTTCGAAAAGGCCTACAAACTAGAAAAGTCACCTGTCTCTGGTTTTTTATACGCACTCTCTTTGTCGCGTGAAAACAAACACAAAGATGCTGTTAAAATTGCAGTGGCTATCAGCGAACAGATCGAAGACGAATTTGTTCGGTTCACCTTGTTTCAATTTTTAATGACAGAAGCTATCTTGATGCAAAATTTTCCAGAAGCATTGAAGTATGGGCGACTATGTATGGAGATGGCAAGGCTCAATGCTTGGCATAGTGAAATCATAGAAAGCAGCATTCACTTTGCAATGATTACCATTTACATGGGTCGTTTGGACGATGCTTCCGAATATTTAATTGAGGCCGAAGTAGAACGGTTAGATGATCCCGATGTGGTGGCCCTTGCCAATTTAAAATATAGATTAGAACGGGGAACAGGAACCGTTGAATCTTTAACACATGAATATGATCTTTCCCGCGAACTCAATTTACTTTCTGTCAATTTATTTCCAAACTCTAGATACTTTGAACTGAGTGGGATGCGTTCTTCCAAACCCTTTAATATCAAAGGTATGGTGGATGATGGCGGAAAAAAACTAACTTCCAAATTAGATATGTTGGGGTTGGATAAATTTGAGAAGTTTATCAGCCTTCCTGGAACTAATTTTAAAAATCAAGCCACTCGTATGGTGATGAGTATGGGGTATCGTGTCACCAAGGAGATTTCCAATCCAGAAGGGGATGGTGTGAATTTACTTGCATCTTCTAAAGAAGATGTCAATAAAAGGGCACTATTCCGTGTTCGCAAATGGAAGGATGCCAAAGTATCCGATGTATTCCTTCGGGAGATGACAAACCAAATGGAAGAGTTAGGTGCGACTAGAGGTTATGTGATTGGTAATTTTGACGTAACCGAAGGTGGGAAAAAAATCATCGCTGCAAGTAACGGAGCACTCGAAATGTACAGCGGAGATTTGTTTGAGGACCTTCTCAACAAAACGATGTGATGTTCATTCCTCGGAAGTTCTTTTGTATTTTAATTATCTGTTTCAGTTTTAGTCTTAGTTGCCAATTCACCAAACAGAAAAAACAATCTGCAGAGGCCGATTCTTCTGGCGTAACTGCCAAAGAAATCGGATGTCCCATCCCTTTATCACAAGGAACTGTTTATGGAACAGATCTTTCCAAATTTGATCAGACTTATCTTTTGAGTGTAATCAAAGTTTTACTCGGGGATCTTTGTGCCGGTTCCTTTGCGCACCTTCCTAGTCTCATTCATCCGGAAAAAGGTCTGTATGTGGATGCCAAAGGGTATTGGACTTACTCAGAAGTGGAGAAAGACCTCGCTGATCCCAAGGGATACTTCCAAGTTTATTACTTTGATTCCAAAAAGTTGGACCAAAAGAAAGGGAGTGTAGGCAATCTCACCGTTCGAGACGTCTTCCTCTCGGCAAAAGAAGTGGCAGCGGATTTTTATGTGGGTTCTAGCGAAGAGGTGGAGGTTCGATTTCGGTTTGCAGAAAATCCCAAACTAGAAAGGTATTTGATCAATCCAAGTTTTGTTAAATGGGAGGGGAAGTGGTATCTCCTCCGCATGTTTTGAGTTTCCTACCGAGTTCCTGTAATCACTTGTTTTACTATTTCTGAAGCCGTATAACCAGGATTTAGTTTTTTTGCATCTGCTACTTGTTTGGTGGCAGACTTCTCATCAAAACCTAGTTGAATAAGGGCAAGGGTTGCCAGATCCGTTTCTCTATCTTCCGAATCTGTTTTTGTGGATTCGTCGTTTAGAAACATTTCTAGTTTTTTTAAGTTTTGTTTGATTTCAAAAAGGATTTTTTCGGAAGTTTTGCCTTTGACTTTAGGAATTTTTTCCAAAGTCTTTCTATCATCTTCTTTTGCAATTTTGTACAAATCATCTGCGTGAAAAAATGATAAGATTTTCAGTGCAGTGAGTTCTCCAATTCCATGTAAAGATTTAATGAGTTGGAAAAGTTCTCTATCTTTTCTTGTGGAAAATCCAAATAGACGTTCTCCTCTGTCAGTGATGGAATGAAAGATATGTAAAAAAATCTCTTCTTTCATTTTCTCCTTACATTCTAAATGTAAAGGAAAGGGGATATGGACTTCATAACCAACACCAGCCACATCTATGATCAGATGATCCATTTCCAATTGAATCAATTTCCCGCGTAAACTTGCAATCATCCTATTTCTTCCCGCTTCCAATGTTTAGGATCCCATCTGGATGGCGAGAACTCTTTTGTATCTTGAAACTGAAAAGGAGGTTGTGTTTTTGCATCTATTTCATAAAACCAAGTAAGTGAAACAAATTCGAAAATCGAAACATTCTGCTCTGACACAATATCTTACTTTGGCAGACCTTTTTAAAAACTTACCTCATACTGTGCTTCGCGAAATGAAAGAAAATACCGTCCGGGAATTTTTGCCTGGAGGCGAGATACTATTTGAGGAAAACTCAGAGGGAAGTGATTTATACATTCTTGCCGCAGGTAAACTTCGTTATGAAAAACGTTCCCCTGATGGGACAATCCGCGATGTTGGTGAATTCAAAAGACTTGATATCATTGGAGAACTAAGTTTATTCACAGGAGAAAAACGTTCTGCCACAGTAAAGGCCATTCGAGATTCCGAACTCATTCGTGTTCCGAGGGATGTGGCTCTCTCCATCCTCCTTAAATACCCAGATAGCCTTTTACAAATTACAAAAATCATCGCCGAACGTTTGGCACATGCGAAAACGGATAGTAAAGGTTTTATTCCTGTTTCCAAAACTTTTTCCATTTTAAGTTCTCTATCCAAAGAAAGTCTGGAGGAAATCATTCATAAAATAGGTCTTATCTTCCTTCGGTATGGATCTTTTTGTGTCGTTGATGAAAAGGTCTTTCTTGAGAGAACAAACGAGTTACTGTCGTTGGATGAGAAAGATCGGGAACCTTGGATCATTCGTTTTTTTTCTCAATTGGAATCGGAGTTTGATTTTGTTTTTTATGTATTAGAGGATGGGAAAGATGTTACTGCTTGGACGGAAAGGGCTTTGCGCCAATCCGATTCTGTTTTGTTTATCAAAGATGCTAATGATGAGCCCAATTCTATCCATTTGGAATCCCTTTTGGATAAAAAACAATTTAAGGACAGAACGCAAATTTTAGTTCTTATTCAACCTAACGCAGAACAGGTGGTTCCGGGAACCATTCGGCATTTGCAGAAAAGAAAGTTCAGTCGCCACTTCCATGTCCATTTTGATAGGTTAGATACTTGGGAAAGATTGGGTCGCGGGTTGCTTGGTAAGTCGATTGGACTTGCCCTCGGTGGTGGTGGAGCAAAGGGTTTTGCCCATCTCGGTGTTCTTTCTGCCTTAGAGGAAAACCAAATTCCGATTGATATGGTTTCTGGAACGAGTGCAGGTTCTATCTTTGCGGCTCTCATTGCAATGGGGGAATCAAGTAGCGGAAGCAAAGAAAAAGCAAAAGCCTTCTGGGTCTCCAAAGACTTATTAAACGAATATACAGTTCCTGTTTTGTCTCTCACTACAGGAAAAAAATATACAGAGGCCATTCGTCAATTTTTTGGTTCGATCCAAATCGAAGATTTATGGATTCCTTTTTATGCAATTTCTACAGACCTTTCTCATTCTGAAATACATGTTCATGATCGAGGAGATTTGTGGAAAGCGATTCGGGCAAGTACCTCCATTCCGGGAATTGTTCCTCCCTTAATTGACGAAGGAGTTGTTTATGTAGATGGGGGAGTTTTAGACAATGTTCCTGGAATCACCTTAAAGGAACGAGGGGTTGGAAAAGTAATTTCTGTAGATGTATTTGGCGACATTTATCCTGATCAGGATAAGGAACTAGGTGCATACTTTGATAAAACAAATCCAGGGGTGATGACCCATCCTTTGACACAGATTACTAACCTAATCAATTTTAATGAAATTCTCAGACCAAAGTTTCCTCCGATCGGTGACATTATCATTCGTTCGATCCTTTCCTCTAGTAGAGACCGAATTCGACAAACAGAAAAGATCTCAGATTTATTTTTGCAAATTCCCACCAATAACTTTGGACTTTTGGATTGGTTTGCCTATGAACGACTGATTGAATTGGGTTATGTTTCTTCCATAGATAAAATCATTCGCAACCGAGAGAAATTTATAAATCCTACTTTACAATAGAAACAATTGGCTATCATACAAAGTATGTTTGCCTTTCGTAAAATTTCACTGCCATTTTTAGTTTTTTCTCTCTTATTGTTTGTCAAAAATTCTGTTTCTGCGCAAAACTTAGATTCGTTAGTTGCTTCTGTTTATAATAAACAAGAAACACTTCTTATCCGAAATGAAATTCGAAAACGTTTGGGGGATCGGGCCAATGAAAGTTCGGTCAAAGAGATTGTGCAGTCACTTCGTGTTTGGGCTGCTTTTGAGTCTATGCCGGCTCCTGAGTTTGCAGAGGAGGTCGAAAGATTTGTGATCCTCTCAGATTATGGATTCAGATGGGAAGAAACGGAAGAATTAATTCCTTATTTTATCACGACAAAACCTAACAAAAAGGACATCCCCTATTTAGGTAAGTTCTTTAAGGAAATGGCTCTATCCAAATTACCAGACGAAACGGTTTCTGATATTTTACGAATTGCAAAAACCAAACAATGGAGTGGTGCTTCTGTTCTTGTTGCTGGACGGTTGGTTGTTTTATCTAGAAAAAAAGAAGAGGATCCGAATGTAACAATCAAACGTTTAGAATCTATTTTACCCAAACAAATCCAAAACCTAACAGAAGAAAAACGGACTAAGTTTTTCGCTGATTGGTTTTCCAGTGAAAAAGCAAAAATTGACGAAAAACATTGGGAAACAGTGAAATCCGATACCATTCCTTTGTTGTCTCTTGCCACATCCAAGGAGAACTTTCAAAAATCCGAAAGACGCACCGAAATTGTGTGGAATGAACAAGGAGACTGGATTACGAAAGAAAGACCCAAATTGGACCCTAACTTGATTTTTTTAGAAGAACAAAATATATCAGCTCCTACAAGTAATGGAGAAAAGGATAAACGAAAGTTAGTGGATCCTGTAGGTCGTCAGTGGATAGGAACTCCCTATCTTTATGGCGGTTATTCTAGGCGTGGAGTGGATTGTTCTGGCCTTACCAAATCAATTCTGACGGATCAAAAAATTGGAATGAGCGAACGGATGATCCCAAGATCTGCCAGAGACCAATCACAAATTGGTAAATCTGTAACTCGTGATAAACAACAAATTGGAAATTTGGTATTCTTCTCTGCCTCACCAAACACAAGTAAAATTACACATGTGGGAATGATATTAGAGAATGGAAATTTTATCCATGCATCGACTAGCCGTGGAGTTGTGATCCAATCCTTAAATGAAAAGTGGTGGAAGGAAAGGTATGTGACGGGTCGGGATATTTTTTCGGGAGGGAGATAGTATGGCAAAAAAAAGAGCACTGGTTTTATCTGGAGGTGGAGCTAGAGGCGCCTACCAAGCAGGTGTTTTGCGGTATTTAGAAGAGATCCATTGGAAACCGGACATCATTTGTGGAACATCGGTTGGTGCGATCAATGCCTGTGCCATTGGTTCGGGAATGAATTCGAGCCGGTTATCGGAATTATGGCTTAGGCTCAATCAAAAAAATATCATGCGTTATTCGGTCTGGAATATGTTAAAGGGACTTTTCCGAAGGAAATACTATCCACTTGTTGAAACCTATCCATTAAAAAAATTCATCCATGAGAACTTAGATTTTACAACCCTCAATGAATCGAAAACAAAAGTCATTATTTCTGCAGTGAACATTTTAACATCGGAGCTAAAGTTTTTCGAAAATCCTAATCTTCGAATCGAACATCTCTTAGCATCGTCTGCCATCCCTATGATCTTTCCTTGGCAGATCATAGATGGTGAACCTTATTGGGATGGAGGAGTGATGGCAAACACGCCAATCCTTCCAGCACTCACTCATGAAGCCTCAGAAATTGTAGTCGTTCTACTTTCGCCTGTTGGGGGAGTGCAGATGATGGAAGTGCCAGAAACAAAAGACGAAGCCTTGGAACGATTGTTTGAATTATACCTTCTTGGCTCCTACAGAAGTGTGGAACAAGGTTTAGAATATAGAAAGGCAGTAATGAAAGGTCTTACACCTATTGAAAATTTTTTACTCGGTCTTAGAACTCAGTTTAAAAATGCAAAAATTTCAGTCATTGCTCCCAAACGAATGTTAGGTCTTGTAAGTATCCTCAATTTCAAAAAGGAACAAGCAGAAATTCTTTTGCGGCATGGTTATGAAGATGCTAAGGAATTTTTTAATTTAAACCCTAGTTCAAAATAATTCTTTGGGAAAGGTTAAAAAGAAAATAGAACCTTTCCCAAGTTCGCTCGAAACTTCAATTGATCCTTTCATGGATTCAATTTGGTGTTTGGCAAGGAATAATCCCATGCCTTTTCCTTCGATATCTTGGCGTAATCGGAAGTTCATTTTGAATAATTTATGCCCATGCCGACCAATGTCAATGCCCGGGCCATTGTCTTGAATTGCAATCTTTAAGGATTCTTTGGTTTCCTCATAGGTTATGGTAATTTTGCAGATTTTATCTGCGTTTGAATATTTGATAGCATTGGTAAGAATGTTATTTATGATGCTATCAAAGTAAGCTTGGAATCCTAAGAGATTCATTCCTTCTGGTAGATTGTTCGTGAATTCTATCTCTCGATTGGACCCGTTTTTTAAGAGTAAAATTTGTGCATCGATACTTTCTTTAATAGAAATTTTTGATTTGGGAAGTTCTTTTGTGTCTTTCTCAATATTTAATAGTTCGTTAAGGTTGCGAATGATTTGATCTAGTTGGAAAGAAGAGGATTCAATAAGCCCGAGTAATTCTGTATTGGATGGGTTTTCCTTTAACATTGCTGTTAAGCTAATTAGATTGGCAATAGGTGCTCGTAAGTTGTGGGAAGTAATATAAGTATATTCTTTTAGTCTTTCATTTTGTTTATTCGTTACCTGGAAAAGAGATTCCAGTTCGCGATTTTTTGCGAGAAGTAAGGTTTCTTTATCAAGTAATGAATCTTGGACGAGTTTTTCATCATGGATGTTTTGGATGGCTCCATAAAAACCAACGCATCTGGTTTCTGAAAATTTAGGAGTGGCAATGATACGAATCCAAAACTCATGTCCAGATCCAGCACAGACAAGACACTCTAAATCAAAAGTTTCTTTTGTTTCGATAGAATGGATTTCTTTTTGTTTGAGGATGGGACCGAATTCTTCCGTACCAAAAAAACGCAAATCCACATGATCGATATCTTTGGAAGTTTGGACTAAGATTTCTGTAGCGACGAGAGAAAGTGTGATTTTTTTTTGACTTAAGTCGTAATCAAAACTCCCCACTTTTGCGAGGCGGTTTGTGCGAAGTAAGAGCTCTTCCATTCTTTTTCTGTCGGAGATGTCTCTTGTTTGGATCACAATTCCATCGTTAGTGGGTATGACTTGGTGGAAATAGTAACCTGGTGCTACAAAATTACCAGGGACTTGAAATTCCTGCTCGATGGGAATTTTTGATTCTACGACTTTTTTATAATCTTCGAAGAAACCATTTTCCCGATTGATAGGAAAAAGTTGGCAAATTCCCTTTCCTAATAGTTCTTCTTTTTTCATTCCCAGTTGTTCTTCTGCTTTTTTGTTCACATCGGAAATGATAAAGTCTATAATCTCTCCATCTTTACTTTTTGATGTTTCCAAAAAGTAAATGGCTTCCAAAGCAGAATTCATTGCAGCTTGGTACCTTTGGCTACTCAATAGGTATTTTAATTCGGTTTCTTTTTCGGTAGTGATGTCCTTGGCCGCACCGATGATCGAAATGAGATTTCCTGTTTCATCCAAAATGGGGCGAGTGTAGTCACGTAACCATTTGATTTTTCCAGATTTTGTCCGAATGCGGTATTCAACCACTCCCGTTTCACCCTTCAAAATTTTTGTCATTCGTTCTGCCAGATTTGTAAGGTCTTCTTTGAGAATTACGTTGAACCAACCACCTAACTTTCCAATTTCCTCAATTGAATACCCTGAGGTTGTATTTAATTCTTTGGAACTCCACTCAGCAATAATTTCACCATTTACTATCTTAGCTGTATAAATATAATCCGATGTCATTTCAGTGATTAACTGCAAACGATCTTCTAAAATTTGAGTTTCCGTAATGTCTCTAGATACACCTACAATTTCTTTGACGTTCCCATTTGTATCATGGATTGGATTTTTTACAGTTTCTAGGATCCTCGTGACGCCATCAGGACCAAGGTTTGGCTCTTTTCTTACATAACTGGTGTCCCCAGTTTCAAAAACCTTTCTGTCTTCTGAATGATATGCCTTTGTATATTCTTCTTCGTTGTAAGTAACGTCTTGAATTCCGATTAATTTTTGTTTGGTGACTCCGTAAAAATCAGCACAAGCTTTGTTTACATAGGTAACTCGGAAATTTTTATCCTTACAAAAGACTAAATCGGTAATAGAATCTAAAATTTGCGAAAAATAAATCTCTCTGTCTTTTGCATATTGTTCCAGTTCTTTGGTTTTGGTTTGATCTGAAAAATTAGCGAGTAGGTGGGTGGTATTTCCTTGTTTATCTTTAGAGCTATAAGCAGTAACTGCGATATCGAATGTAGACCCATCTTTTCTTTTTGCAGACAATTCTCCTTTCCATTCGGATTTGGAAAGAACCTCGGATAAGATGAGTTTTGTTTTTTCTTTATCTTCTGTGAATTCGAAAGCATTTTTGCCGAGAATTTCATCAGGATGATGATAACCCCACAAAGAGACAAAGGCTGAATTTACATATTGTAGGTTCCCCTCTAAATCGGAGATGGCAATGGCATTTAGAGACTGATTCAAAATTGTATTGATCAGTCTTTGGTCTGTAAGTTCCAATCCCATCTCTATAAAGATGGGAGATGGATTCTTATGGACAAGTAAAATATAAAAAATTAATTTCTGGAACTGACCATTAGATAAATAGAGTGCGCACTATATTCAAAGGATTGAGCCAAAGAGTTTGGGTCGATACGTGAGTTTCCGTATCCCACTTCTCGAATATAAGTAACAGAAATAGACGATTTGGATGTGACCCAAGAAAAACCTAAACTTAATCCTTTATTTCTCGAATATTCATTTCTTGGATTGGTTCCAGACCTTGCTACTTTGTAAATCAAACTTGTATCACCTGAATTTGCCTGCACTTGGTTTCCGTATGTGTTTTGTAGATATAAATCTACAGCTGATTCGGTCCATGAAATTGGTTTTGTATTCGGTTCGTTTGTGTATATACCGGCTAACACTGAGAATGTGTCGGCAAGGTAATATTCCATTCCTGCAGCAAAATTGGTTGTTGAAGCTCTTGTTAGTTCTCTGACTTCGGTGTCATTGATAGTATATGTGACTTTTCGTCCAAAGGAGCTGAATTCATCTTGGTTCCTTTTCGATTTGTATCCAGTTGTATGGATCATATCAAAAGATGCTAAAAATCTCGAAGTCGGAAAGAAGGCAATGCCAAACCTTAACTCTGATGTTTGAGGAATGGAGGTGGTTAATTTAGGCCTATGTGTTAGGACTCCCGCTTCAATAGCAGATGCACTATCACCCGTCCCTTCAATAAAGTCAATGGCAGAAGTTCCTGATCTTCTTGTAGAGTCCGCATACACTTCGTTATAAAGCCTATTTCCACCCATAACAAAGATTCGCCTGTAACTCATTCCGAGGGAAACTTTTTGGATAGGTTGGTATTGGATCCCGATTACTGGCATGATCCCAGAGGTTTTACGGTTGTCTACATAGGAGCGCATTACATAACTTAGGTCAGAGAACTGTTGAAACTGGGTTCTTGATACTTCCTTTGTATCATTCATATAATAGAGAGTGGCTCCGATTGATAGTTTGTCAGAGAGTAGGTAGGCGGCGCTCGGTCCCACTAGGAGTTGGTTGTATCTTTCTTTTGTGTAATTTCTTGTGGAGTTGATCGTGGGAGATATCAAAGGATAATTGACTTGGTCCACTCGGTTATAAGAGTAATTGTATGTGTTTACGATGGAGAAGGCAAATTTCCAACGATCAAAGTTTTTTAACAAACCGATAAAGTTGGGATCAAACCCTTGGTGTGTTTGGCTATAAATTTGACCTGGTGTGTCTATATTGATATAACTACGTTTTACATCTTTGAAGTTGCTAGCAGAGATGGAAATTCTATCGTTATAAGTAAATCCAAGTCCTGCCGGATTGTAATAAGCGCCTGACGGGTCATCAGCAATCGCAGTAAAGGCACCACCGAGACCAGCTGCCCTTTCTCCATAAAATCCTTGGATGTTATGGAATGGCTCCGAAGCAAAAGAAATACTTGGAAAAAGGAATGAGATAAGAAGGAGAAATGAATTTCTAATTTGTTTATTTTCTGGCATGTTTGGTTTCAATTTGAGTTTTTAAATTTGTACGATTGTGTTTCCGACTAAGGTGTATTGTTCGTTTCCATTGGCGTCGATAGTATACCGCCAAACTTCTGCAGTGGGAATTTGGTCAGCAGTGCCATAAAAGTCTACATAATAATCAGCTCCAGGTGTCGTGTCATTTTCAAAAAACTCTCCCCAGCCAATGTATTCGTCAGGGAAGTTAACGGGACTCACTCCGGCAGGCATAATCACAAAAGCATCATATTCGGTAAAACCTGGATCAAACCCGATACCACTAGCTCCTGGAATAGCACTTGAGAAATCTACAAATGCATCCCATTCAAATTGATAAGCGTTGGTTCCGCTTTCATAAAACTGACCATAAAGATCGGAATCATAATATCCTAATTCTTCATATTCATTATTTGCCGGAGTGGCAATATCATAATAATCTACTGCAAAATAACCAGTCTCTCCATTTTCATCATAGGTTTCTTCTAAGTAGTATTCTTCTCCATTCGCGTTGTCTATGTATTCGGTAGTTACATAACCACCAAAATCGCTGGTTTTTCCTTTGACTGAGGTTGTGATTTTGTCTCCAGAACTTGTATCATACACATTGCTATAACTTAGTGTCACACATTTATTTGTATTGGCATTGGTATCATTATCACATTCTTCAAAAGTAAACCTAGTTGTGGATTTATCAACATTACCTGAACCGGAAGTGACTTGTTTGATGTTTAAGATGGCTTTGTCTTTTTTGCCATCTTGAGTGATGTATGTGATAGATGCATCCACGCTCAAAGAAATTCCAAAAACTTTCAAGGAACGAGTGATGGAACTAAATATTTTTGTTTTGTCTGATTTGAATTTGAGACTTTTTTGAAATTTATTGTTAGAGGGACAAGGTTGTGGAGTTCCAATAGAATCTGCAAAAGAATAATCAATCTGGATATCATATTCATTATTGGAAAGTTTTCGATATACCATGGCTGGTGTGGGGACAGCTTGTCCGATGACAGGAAGAATCCCTTCATTTTGTAAACTGATTAGTTCCCCTCTTGCTTCCTCTTCACTTAGACCTAATCGTTCCATTCCCTCTAGAAACTCATCTTCCATGGATTGAGTGACTCGAACTGTGGACTTCCCTCCAGGGATACAAACACCAGGATTTGCTTTGGCTGTATTGTATGCGCCACTAATGAGAACTAAGTCCCGTTTGGAATCACGTAATATCTCGGATACAAGAGATGTTCCTTCCGTAAGGAAAGCTTGTCCTGTAAATCCATAGTCAAATGTGTCTTGTGCAATTCCTTTGGATACCGAAATGGTTTTCAGGGATTTAGGAACTTTCCGAAGAGAAGCACCAAGGCCAGAAGCAGGCTTTCGAATGGAACGAGGTACTGCGACACTGAGATTCGAAGGGAGTTCTGAATTGATATTGGAATTTAATAAACTTCGTATAAGAAAGCGAGTGATTAATGCTTCTAAGGAATTACTTTCATCTTTTTCCTTTTTGCAACCAACTAAAGTAAAAAAAACGATAAAGAAAATTAGGAATAGATGATTCATCAAGCGTTCATTTCATGATTGTGAAAGGAAATGTCAATTCTAAAGTCTTTCAGTAAAAAAAGAGTTTCCAAGCAGGTACTAAAAAACATAATTTCTTGAATGAGAGCACTATCTCACATCCTTTTGTTTCTTTTTTTAGCACAATCAGTTGTGGCCAAGGGCAATGTATACGTACAAAGCACAAAGGCAAAACTTCTTTCCCAACCCAAACTCAGTGCCGATGGTTTTCCCCTGCAAATAGGAGAAGTACTATCTCCTGTCAGTGAACAGGGACTCTTTGTTCAGGTAAGAGCAGAGGGAAAAATGGGTTGGGTCTCCAAACTATTTGTATCTCCTCTCCCGCCTGGAAACCAAATCAAACTAGGTGTTACATCCAATTCGTCGGAAGCAGTAGTGGCGAGACAAAGAGCCTCCGATTTTACAAAAACAGCCGCCGCCAGGGGGCTTTCAGAAACACAAAAAATGCGAGTTCGTGGCGAAGGTGAGTTGTATGACTTCGAATCTCTTCGTTGGCTTGAGTCGGTTCCTTATGATACACAACCTGTAATTCAAAATGTGGTTGTTGAAAAAGAAGAAAGTTCGAATATTCTGAATTTCTTATTTAAGAAATCTGAATTTGAGGTTTTGAAAGAAACTAAAGCAGAAGTAAAACTGGGCCGATCTCTCGCAGCCAGATTGTTAAAAAAATACAATTTAGTTAAGGATTCCGAGTTTACGGGGTATTTAAATGGAGTCGCTTCGAGAATGGCATCTGTCTCTTCTAGAAAAGATTTAAGTTTTCGTGTCGGTATCATCGAATCACCAGAAATCAACGCATTTGCTTGTCCTGGAGGGTATATATTTTTAACCACAGGAAGTCTTAAGAAAATCCAATCGGAATCAGAACTTGCCGGAATTATTGGACATGAAATGGGACACATTGTACTCTTTCACAATGGAGAATTCAAACAATCAAATGAATTCTTAGATATTCTATCTAGTCTTTTAGCACCACCTGGCACAGAGGTTGTGAATGCAGCTACCTCTACCATTTTAGATGAAATGGAAAAACAATTATTTGAAACAGGGCGAGATATGAAATTAGAATTGGAAGCTGATGAAGCAGCTGTCGCCTTAACAAGCCAAGTTGGATATTCCCCTGTGGGTCTTTCTAGTTATTTAAACACATTGTCCAAATCTGAAAATACAGATTCATTCAAAAAAACGCATCCAGATACAACCATTCGCATCGCTAAATTGGTATTTTTTGAGACTTCTATTTCGTCTGACAATTCATCCAACGCAAAAGAACGTTGGAGTGAATTCAAAGCCAAGTTAAAACCATGAAACAACGAAAATTACTTTTCCCTTTTTTTCTAATGGTTCTCGTACCTGGACTACTTTTAGGTTTGTTATCTATATTCGGTTTTTCTCAAACACTAAATCGAAAATTATCCGACTCTTTTTTCCATTTGCTTCCCTCCCATCATACCTTTTCCAAAGACATTGTCATCATTGATATTGATGAACAGAGTATCGCAAAATACGCAGATCATCCAGAGCTTGGTCAGTGGCCTTGGAAACGAAACATTTATCCCACACTCATCAGTTATACCAAACTCATCACAACTCCGAAAATTACTATTATTGATATTTTGTTCACGGAAAGATCTGATTATGATGAGGCTTTAGTAGCTGCTAATATTAACTTAGGTGAAATCTCTCATGCGGCAAATTTTCGAGATGGAGGGATAGTCATAGAAAGAAAGGATGAGGAAGACCTGAGCCAAAAGTTCAATGTTCCTTTACCTGCGGATATACCTTTCCCTCGATATGAAAATGCTTCCTTTCCTATTGGCGAAGTAGGGAAAACTGCTCCCATGATCCATGTAGTCAATGTCATTCCAGATAATGACGGAATCCTTCGTCGTTTTGCACCATTCATTCGTTGGAAAAATAAACATTTTCCTACGCTCGCCGTACAAGCGTTTGTTTTGGGTGGAGAATATCAAACAGAATGGAAAGATAGTAGATTTTGGATTCAAAATAACGAAGTAAAAAGGGAAGTTCCCTTAGGTAAAGATGGTCTCGTTCGTGCCTATTTTTATACAGAAAAAGAATTACGAAACATTCCT
This sequence comes from Leptospira wolbachii serovar Codice str. CDC, assembly GCF_000332515.2. Taxonomy (NCBI): domain Bacteria; kingdom Pseudomonadati; phylum Spirochaetota; class Leptospiria; order Leptospirales; family Leptospiraceae; genus Leptospira; species Leptospira wolbachii. Next base: position 289,834 of record NZ_AOGZ02000014.1, on the reverse strand, counting down.
CGTTATTCAGCAGCTGGTATCATTGAATCTTTAAATCAGTTGAATTCAAGTGAAGTAGAAGATCCGGAAAAACTTCTAGTACCACCTTCCATTTTCGAAAATAAAATTGTTTTAATAGGAACTTCTGCTGCAGCCACTCATGATGATGTGGTTACACCGCATGGGCTTTTTCCTGGAGTCATAGGGCAGGCAGTGTTTGCTTCGAATTTGATTGAAGGACATTTGTTACGCGAACTCCCCGAAATCTATGGAATAGGCTTTACTTTAGTGATTCTTGTCATTGGAGTCCTTGTCCTCTTTATCAACCAGTGGCATCTTTTGAAAAATCTGTATCCAATTCTCGCCATATCTCTGTTCGTTGGCCTGTTTTATTCTCTCTATCGAATGGATGTGGTATTAGCAAGTTCTTCATTCGTGGTAGCCTTCCCTATTTCTTATTTATTGGGATTTGCCTATCTTACTTATACAGAAGGAAAAGAAAAAAGAAAGTTCAATAGTATCTTACGCAATCTAGTTGATCCAGGTGTCGTGAGTGAAGCTCTCGAGGATATGGAATCCTTAAAAAAAGGGGGAGAGTGGGAGATCACAGCCTTCTTTTCCGACGTAGCTGGGTTTTCTTCCATCAGTGAAGAACTTAGTGCAAGTGATCTTGCGCGGTTACTGAACGAATACCTTTCTGCAATGACAAAAATTCTCAAATCCAATTCAGGCACTTTGGATAAATATATTGGAGATGCTATTGTGGGAATTTTTGGTGCGCCCATTCAAAATCATGAGCACCCTAGGCTTGCCTGCAAAACGGCTTTAGAGATGCTTGCTGAGTTGGAAGTTCTTAGAGCCCAATGGATAGAAAAAAAGGATTATACGGAAACCGCCAGAAATATGGCCTTTCGTATTGGACTCAACTGCGGACCAGCTAAGGTTGGTTTTATGGGAACAGATAGTTTGGCATCCTACACAATGATGGGAGACACAGTCAACTTGGCAGCACGATTGGAAGCTGCAGCTAAGGATTATGGTGTTTCTATCCTTGTTTCAGAAAGTATTGAATCTGTTTGTAAAAAGGAATTTCACTTTCGATTTTTAGATTGGATTCGCGTTAAAGGTAAAGAAGCTCCTGTTAAAATTTATAGTTTGGTTTGTTTAGTTTCAGAGTTGTCTGTGCAAGTAATAGATGCGGAAAGAATGTATGAAGAAGGTTTCCAATTTTACCTAAATAGAAATTGGGAGAAAGCCATAGATTCTTTCGAGAAGGTATCGGAGATTTATGGATACGAAGATGTGACAAGTAAACTCCTCATCGATCGTTGTAAGTCTCTTTTTAAGAATCCACCAACTTCTGGTTGGGATGGTGTTTTTACGAGAACATCAAAATAGTCATATAAAAAAATAGATAAATATAAAAAGAAAAGAACTAGATTTGAAAAGGAAAATGAAAGTATGGAAGAAAAGGAAACAAATTCGATTTGTTGGAAGTTAACTTTAGGCTTAGAATTGTTGACATCAATTCTTGCTGTACCAATCGCCGTTTTGTTTATTATATCTGGCGGAGAGTATAACTTCGAAAAGGCGGTTTATGTAGTCCTTGGCGCTAGCATTTCGCTTACAATTTCCTACATCATTCCAACGGTTCGGTTTTTCCGTTTGCGGAATTTAATTTTGGAAACGAAATCAGAAAATTATATTACAAAAACATTGGAAGAAAAACAAGAAATCAAGATTAAACTTCTAAAGTTCCCTAGAAACAATCTTGGCTATTTTTTAGTGCAATGGTCACTCGGAATTCCGTTTGCGGCCTTCGTTACGTTTTTTTTCTTTACCCCGACTCTTGTTGAGATCATCCCTTATGCTGTGTTGCCCATAATCATTTATCCGGTATTAGGTGTTTCACATTTTTTTCTGACGGAACTAAGGTTAGCGCCTGTATTATCTTTACCTGATTTAAAAAATCTTCCTTTGGCTCTAGAAAAAATTCCGAAAATTGGAATTTTTCCCAGAGTGTTTTTTACTATGTTTGCAGTTTTTAGTATGAGTATGACAACACTTGGATATTTATTGGGAACCCAAGTGACTGGAATCATTCAGTTGCAGAATGCAGGTCTTACCATTGGATTAATGGCATTATTTATATGTATAGCCATCTATGTTTTGACTTCTCTTTTTGTTCGGGCCTTACAATCTAACACTGACCAAATGGTTAAACGCTACCAGGGCCTTGCTACTGGAGATCTTCGTGATACTGTGCCTATGATTTCTACTGATGAATTGGGTCATGGTACTTTATCACTTAACTCCTTTATTGAAAGTATTCGCAAAATTACATCTGGAGTCATCAAGGAGTCTGAACGTGTCAGCAAAGATTCCAAAGTCATTGCTTCCCAAACACAGGGTTTATCGCAGGCAATGATGGAACAAGCTTCCTCTACAGAGCAGATGTCTGCCGGAATTGAAGAAATGTCAGCAAGCATTCGATCAACGGCAGTAGGTGCCAAAACACAAAATGAAATTACTAGAGCCGCACTGCAATCACTTGTAGAAATGGAATCAGTGTTAGTTGAAGTGCATTCATCTATGGAAAGAACAGAATCAGAAACCAAAAAAATGGAAAACGAAATATATTCTGGCCAAACCACCTTACAGTCTACATTGCTTGCAATGGAAGAAATTGAAACTAGTGTAGAACATACTGCCGACGTAATCCAAGTGATCGGAGACATCTCCGATAAAATTGGACTTCTTTCTCTGAATGCTTCCATCGAAGCAGCAAGAGCAGGGGAAGCCGGTAGAGGTTTTGCTGTAGTTGCAAGTGAAATCTCAAAACTAGGGGAACAAACTCTTCAAAATACAAAAAGAATTTTAGAAGCAGTCGATAAAGCTTACGAGGCTTCCAAGTCAGGAAGAGTTGCCGTTTCCAATACCGAAAAAACATTTTCACAAATTGGAAGTGCGGTTGAAACTACCATCCAATTGATTAAAACTTCTTCAGAGATGACAAGAAAACAAATGTTAATTGCAAAGGATGTTAAAGATGGGTTTGGAAACCTAACTCGTTCTGCATTGGAGATTGAGCAAAACACCGACGAACAAGCGCATACTTCTTTTGAACTATCACAAAGTATCGCTACTATTTCCGAAGGAACAGAATATTTGAATCAATTTGTAGGTGAAATTGATAAACTTTGTTCTGCTCTTTCGGAACAAGCTAACAATCTCAAACGGGATGTTAGTTTCTTTCAAATTTGATTTTAAATTTTCTGTGGCGCCTCGCCAAGAGGCGACCGCGCTTTACGCTTCTATCTTTCCCTTTGGGAAAGGATATCCGCTGCAATCGCTGGCGTTTTGCTTTTTAGGTTGGTATATTCACTTCGCCCTTTAAATATAGAACAGCAGATCCTCCGATAAGTACACGATCCGTTTGGTATTCGATAAAAAAATCGGCACCTCGTTTAGATTTCTGGCGGCTGCGAAATTTATTTTTAGCAACCCGATTAGAGACAAAGGGTGCTAAACAGCAATGCGCCGATCCAGTGGCAGGATCCTCTGGAATTCCAAGTCCTGGTCCAAAAAATCGAAATTCATAGTCTACGTTACCCTTGTCCGTATCATTGATCCAAAGAGCAATATAGCCTCTGTTTGTTGGGAGTTCACTTAGTTTTTGAAAGTTCGGAGAGAGTGTATCTAAATCAGCAGAGGACGAATATAGAAAAATAGTATCTTTTCCTTGCCAAATTTCCTTTGGTTCTTTTCCTAAAATAGAAGTTAGTTCACTTGGTTTTATCGATTCGCTCTTATGAAATTCTGGATAAGAGGGGAAGTTTAAATAGATTAAATTTTCTTTAATGGACACGGGTAAGATTCCTGATTTGGAATGGAACTCGAAAATTTCCCTTGTTTCTCCATAATGTTTTTTTAAAACAAAGGCAGAGGCGAGAGTGGCATGTCCACAGAGATCCACTTCCACAGAAGGTGTAAACCAACGAATTCTATATTGGGTTCCCTCTTTGACAACAAAAGCAGTTTCTGAAAGGTTATTCTCCATTGCAATGTTTTGCATCCACTCATCCCTAGGCCATTGGGATAATACAAGAACTGCCGCGGGGTTTCCTGAAAACAAAGAATCAGTGAAAGCATCCACAATATATATGGTTTCTGACATAAAGAGATTCTAGCAGAAAGTGATCCATTCCTATATATACAGTTGAAAAAATGGAAGGTATACAGTTGCGAAATCAGTTTTTTATATTAAAATTCTGAATATAGGGTTTTGTGTTTTTTTGGAAAAGAATGGAGAAGATTTTTTTTATTTGGAAAGGCTGATTGCAGTTCTATTTACAATATCACAAACGAGATGATCTAAGTCTTTTGCTGATTTTCGTAAATAAGAATAGATTTCACTTGTTGTATCTTCTGACATTCCCGATTCCAAAAGATCAATAAGGCCTAAGATATTTGCAAGTGGGCTTCGTATTTCATGGGATTGTATCCTGGCAATTTCTTTCAATTCATGGATCTGTGTTTTAATTTTGTTATCCGCTAAAACCTTTTCGGTGATATCTACAATGATCGCCGAAACATAGTTAGTTTGATTGACAACAAAGCCATTTAAACTGACTTCTACTTGGATTTCCGTTCCATCTTTTTTTACGGCAGAGGTCACTTGGTTCTTTCCGATCCGCATGGGTCTGGGAGCTTGGAAATAACCTTCGAGCAAACGGTCATGTCCCTTTCTATGGTGAAGGGGGACTAGTCGTTCTACTGACTGATTGATAAGCTCTTCCCTCGGGAATCCAAACGTATTTTCTGTTTCTAAGTTGCAGTGAACAATTTTTCCACGTTGGTCTACAATGAGAATTGCATTCGGTGCGGACTCGATTAAGTTTCTGAATTTTTGTTCGCTTTCCAAAAGTGCGATTTCCATTTTCTTCCTAACATCGATATTCTTCGCACGAAGACAAACTCCCAGAAGATTTTTTTCTTTGTCGTAAGTGGGATTCATTTTGTATTCGAACCAAATCGAAATATCGTTTAAACTTGCTAGTCTTTCAATGGTGACACTTTCTTCCGCTATCGCTCTTTGAAAAAGATCGAAAAAAACTTCTTTGTCGTTAGCAGTAACAAAGTTTCTATAATCATCACCAATTTTTAGAATCTTTCCAGAATAGGCTTGGATGGTATTTACTAGATTTTGGTTGAAGGCGAGAACAGAATAATCGAGGCCCATAAGTACAATGGCGTCAGTTGAGTTGTCCAAAACCATCTGCGCATAGTTTATTGATCTTTCCAGATTCATTGAGTATATGGTTTCTTTCCCAGTTAGAGAGTAAATCAGAAAATGGAATCTATAGATTTTGTGTATATAAAAGTCAATCGATATGACTAAATGTTACTCAGTGGAAATGAGAAATTCCACAGATGGAAATTATCATACTGGTTTGAATTTTTTTATCTACAAGTTAGTTGGTCATACTTCTGATGGGATTCGGATCTAAGCTTTTTGTTCTCGGATAGTTATAATAAGACGAGTAAAATGGAGGGGATTCTCTAAAAAGCGGTCGCATTTTATTGAAAATTTAATAGAAAATGTTTGATAGGCTATCACTTGTTTGTTGAAATAGTGAGCAGCTTTGTCGGGTAGGTTCGCATTGTTTTTTGGATGTTTAGACGATTTGGAGGAAGTGGTAAGGAAAAGGAATCCTCCTTCGTTGTAGGTATGCTTTGAATTTAGGCTTTGGTGAACTATGGTGCGGGTGAAAAGAAGGCACTTAACATGATCTTATCTAGTAGAGCAAACTTTTCTAGAGATATCAATATAGACAAATATAGAAAAAGTGTACTGCAAATTTATATAATTAAAAAATAGGATATGTGCCATGAAAAAAATGAAATTGTATTGCTTGTCGTGCTTTTTGATGTTTGTTTCCGGTTGTGCCCCTAGCGTTTCTGTTATGCGTGCATCATGTAAAGATTATTACGTAAAGGATGCTCCGTTGTTAATTGGAGCAGCGGGTTTTACAAATGAAGAACTGAACCAGATGGTAACAGGACTTATGACTGATTATTTAATGTGTCTGGATAATGCAGAAAGAAAGGGTGATCCTGGGCCAAGGTTGTAAATAATTTGATATTTGGTGTTCGGTTAGTCAGGAAGGGGAAATGATGAATTGGCTAATATTGAAAATTGCAGTTTTTTTCAAATGTTACCAATTCTTTGTAATTGTATCGGTAACTCAAAGTCTTATGATGTGAATAAAGATAAATGGAGAGGTTCGCTGCTTTTGCGGTATGGTAATCATTCGTCTCAAAGTCTTAATGGACAAAATGCATTAATTATAATGATCTATCTGGATTACATCCCGTGAAGAAGATTAAAAGACTTTTTATATTGTTTTACATACTTCTTTTGCAGGTTAGTTCTTGCGGTCGAACGAGAGAATCTTTGGAAAAGGAATGTAGGTTAGAGCTAACGTTAGCTAGTATGCCGAAAAGAAGTGATGAAACTTGGGAAGAATTTGAAAATTCTAGAACTGGATTTCTTTTTTCATATTATTTTTGCATGAGTAGTGCAAAAAAATATGGTACTGAGAATCCTGTTTTTTAATATCAATTATAAGGATAGTCTGTCTGCTTCGTAGGTTTGTGAGTAACGATGGTCAGGTGATTCCAAGTAAAGAGCAAGGTATGAACCGGATGATGTATGTGGAAGGGAATCCGTTGAAATGGGCGGATAAGACTGGGAATAAGATATCTACACAACTGGCATGGGGTTTAATGGGGGCTGTCGCTGCCCAAAATTTAGGACTATCTATGCAGCAGGGTTTCGCACTAGGATATGGGTTCAGCAAGAATCAACAACAAAAGAGTAATAACTCTAAGCTAAGAAATACATTGGATAATACTATCGGAAAAAATGGTTTATTGGGTTGGACGGCTAATAATGCATTAAGTATAAGGAAAATTAATCACTATTTATTTAAGTTTAAACATACATATTCTCAATCGCGTATGGGAGAACGAAGGAAAAGTTTGTCACAATTTCTTCAGGTTGCTTGTAGCTAAAAAATCTGCAGATAAAGCTACTTGCGAGAATTTAATACTTTGGAATGGTATAATGGCTGAAAGGGAGACTGAGAAATTTAGCACAAATACAAATGAACCATTTTTAGGTATGTGGGATTTTAATATTAGGCCAATTAATGAAAGTCGAGTTACAGAGGAAGATGTAGGCTATAAAAAAAATGCTTTAATTTGGAATTTTTATGAAGCAGCTGTTTCTTGTTATAACAAAGAGCCTGATTGTTATGGAAATGGTATGATTAGAGGTTGGTTTATTGCGAGTATGAAATGATAAGAGGATTTTTAATTACGCTAATTATTTCCCATAGTTTATTGAGTGGCTGTGCTAAAGGTGATAAAGGATGTTTCGATTTTTTTGGAATGCCAGCGCTAACAGATTGTGACAAGGCAATAAACGATCCAGAAAAACAAGATTTGTGTTTGTTATGGTTAACTTTATATCAAAGATGTAGAAAGTGATTTTTTTAATGATGGCAATGTTTACATTATATTTTTTTTCGTAAAGCATGTGACAGCTACTTTAGTTTGTATTTTAAAATACCGTAAATCCTAAACTTTATTTAGTTTTCCTCTGTCTCATCGTCATTAAGCATATCTAAAGTTGAATATCCGGTGATAAGATCTAGCAATTCGCTAAGATTAAATCCAAATCTTACTCCGAAATATAAACCGAGAGACCCCTCAATTTTTACAGGAGAGTTGCAGTACGCTACTTTTCTCTTTGATTCGGGTATTGGTGGTATTGGAAAAATGGTTAAAAAATTTACGATTTGATAATCTTTTTCTTTTGTTCTCTCTTGTGGGTGTAATTGTTTATGACCACTGGAATTGATTAATATATTTGAAATCCCAATTTTGTTAGCGGGCGAATCTTTTCTGACTAAGGGGAATATATCCAGGGTTGAATTGTCATTTATTTCATAGATGCCAAAATGTCCATCCCTCATTCCGATCCCGCTTGTCCTACTGCTAATGGTTAATCCTCCCCCTAGGCACCAGAAAAAAAAATTTGCTCCGATATTCCCCCTTTCGATACCAATGGTAAAAAGGTCTGCTGTGTCGTGAATTCGATTACGTGAGTATCTTTTGACACTTTCACATTGAATGAGAAAAAGGATTAAAAATAATTTAAAAATTAAAAATGATTTTATCTTAACTATTTTCATAGATATACTTAATTGATTAAAATGACGACATTAATTATGTTTACGTTGTATGAACAGTTAATTGCTTATATACAAAAAAAATGTACAGATACAGTATTCATCTTACAAAATCCTCTAACTTAATTTAGATTATTGAGTTTCTTCCTTTTCTGATTCTCGGATTCCATCGTAGGAAACTTGATAAGGAGTTCTGCCATTCCTTTACCTTCCTGGTGAGATTTCTTTGTTGAAATAGGACTTCTGATAAACCTGAAAATATTTTCCCTTCTCATCAACCATTTTTAAAAAATTGTTTTTCCCACGAGAAGGATACGACGGGCTTGGTCCGAAGGACGGGAGCGAATGCGGACCCCAAAGTAGCCTGATCCCGACGAACGCGGGAAAAGTGATCGCCAAACGTTAGATATGTTGTAGGCTTAGTTCCATGTTCGGGACTCGCCCCCAAAAGAATACGAAACGCAACGCCAGAGTGGAAGGGATGTATTTTTTCCATCCCGACCATTTGGGTAGCATTACCATGATTACCGATGGTCATGGGAATGTGCTTGCCGGCGGGGAAAGAGGTGGTAAAAGTCATATCACGTATAAACCGTATGGGGAGATATTTAGAACGGACTCTTATGGACCAGACATTACTAAATTCAAATATACAGGACAAGAAGAGGACCAGGAAAGTGGCTTGTATTATTACAAGGCTAGGTATTATGATGCGAGCCTTGGCAGGTTTGTGAGTAACGATGGTCAGGTGTTTCCTGATAAAGAGCAAGGGATGAACCGAATGATGTATGTGGAAGGGAATCCGTTGAAATGGGCGGATAGGAGTGGGAATAGGATTAGTCAGTCATTGATTTTTGGTTTACTTGGTTATATTTTGGCACCAGAAGGTAAAAAAATAGAAGGCTTTCTCACTGGCTATTCTATTGGGAAAAAGAAAGATCTTGCTAGACATAATAATGACATTGATAAAAATCTTAGAGGAATTCTTGGCAAATCAGATTTTAGGTTTGAACATTTAAAACGAAGTGACTTTGGAAAATCATTGAACCAAATGTATAAAGAAGCAGTTCATGGAGACATTGGAAATTGGATTACCGAAAGATATACTGAAATCCGATATTGGGTTCCTAAGAGAAAAAGACTTAGTCGCACGGATATGAATGAACGGCAGAAGAAACTTGCACAGGAAAATATTTTTAACTGGCTCGTAGTAACTTCGATATTGAGAACTTGCAGAGTCGCTAATTGTGCATATAATTGGACACCATCGATTCCGGAGAGTGGTTGTAATGAATTTGTTTGTACCGATTCAAATGGGTCTCATTGTAAACCAGAACTATATAATTCATCCGAAAATAAGTGTGGTAAATGAATGAAAAAACTGTGTTTATTTTTTATTAATTTTAGTTTGGTGATTCAATGTGTAAATTTGAACAACATTAATGATCAGAAAGAAGAAAACAAAAAGCTGGGCCAGGCAAATTCGTTGCTTCTGATCGCTAATAGTGTTTTGATTGATTATAATTCTGGGTTACCGGTAAATAATATGTTATTCCGATATTCAGTAATAGACAGTCAGAATATTGTACTGAGCTTGGCTCAATATTGTGTGAATATTTATACTTTAGTCGGACTAGATCCAAATAAAATAATAACCGAGTGGCAATCATTAACTAAGTATCCTAATAAATGTGCTTTGAATAATCCAAGAGATTTTAAATGTATTACTTCAAAGAACATTTACATTAATGAAATAATGCTTCCTGCTTCGTTGGGTCTAACAGCCGCCGAAAATTTATGCAATAATGAAGCAAAAGGGACAATTCTGGTTTATTAGTTTTTTACTTTAAGTATTGTTGAAACTTCAAAGACGACTGAAGTTTCAACAATTAGCTATTTCTAAAGTATCTTTGGATTAGTAAGTCGTTTCAATTTTCCGATAAAATCACATATAGCATTTGTGATTTTATTGAAGTCGATAAACTAAGTTTATCGCAGAAGATGATCCCTTGTCTGACTTTATTGCAAGCGGACGGCCATACTCTTTAGAAAGTCTTTCAAATATCGCTTTTGTTTGCGCTAAATTCGTTTTATTTTAGATTTCACAAGCAAGAAGACTACTATGAGTATCTGTGATTCTCAAAAGATTACAGATACTCATAGTACAACAGATGAAATAATCAACACGCCAAACATACCAAGTTCTCTTGTTTTCAATCGTTGACTTCTGCTAAGGCACAAAATAGTCGTGCTTTAGTGAAATGGATGTTTCTATGATAGTTAATGCTAAACCAAGGAAATTCATTTATTGTTTTAAATGCATCTTCCAAAACAAGATGATAAAAAAAGCAGCAAGAAAGCATTTGCTAAATTTAATGCTAATATTATCTTTCCACTAGGTGCTACAAAATCGTCTTCAAGGGAAATTATTGGGAAATAGTTTGATTCTCCAATATCTGTAGAAATGTAATTTGGAGTTTATTATAGTATTAGATTTGGTGTTAATTTTTCTGAATTCATTGACTTTGTTTTTGGGACAGTTCAGGTTGATGTATTAGTTGACGATGTATAGGAGAGCTTTGCTGTAACTATATTAGTGAAGAAAGTTTTCGTTAAATTGTGTGCTATTTCCTTACAAAGACGTCTTTAGTATGTACGGTCACCATCTATTTTTACTTCAGGACAAATAGATTTTTCTAAAGTTCTGTTGTTTGTATAAAATCCCACCCAAGCGAGAAGGATACGTCGGGCTTGGTCCGCAGGACGGGAGCGAACGCGAACCCCAGAGTAGCCTGATCCCGACAAACACGAGAAAAGTGGTCGCCAAACGTTGGATATGTTATTGACTTACTCCCATGTTCGGGACTCGCCCCAAAGAAAGAACCTACGACTCGTTTGGTCGGGTAAAAACCATAACCTACCCGGAAGGGACGCTTGTGCGGAACCACTACACAGGAACGGGACAACTGGCTTTTCTGACAATGGACTCACATGATGGGAATAGCTTGAACCATACAGTGGTTAGTTACGAAGGACCTAAACTAGAAAGTAATAAATACTATATAGAACGTAAAACGGGAAATGGTGTATTGACAAAAATTGGATACGACCCATTACGTATGCGACCTCAAACACTCGTTACTTACTTGAAACAAAGTTATGTAGAACAAAGCATTAAGTATGGTTATGATAAACGTGGGAATATATCTTCTATTACGGATTTAATGAACGAATCTCGGAACCAAAGTTTTGAATATGACCAATTGAACCGCGTAACAAAAGCTACCGGAAAGTATGGTGAGGAGAACTATACCTACCATCGGAATGGAAACTTACTGAGCAAAGGTGCGTTTGATTATTCCTATGAGAATGGAAACCATATCCATGCTGTGACGAGAGTGAATAGTCCGAACACAGGGATTGTTGGCTATACTTACGATTCTATGGGGAATATGACCACCCGCAATGGAGACACACTCGTCTATAATGCACAAAACAAACTAAAACGAATCGAGTCGATGGGGGGAGACCAGTTCGAGTATACCTATGACCACTCGGGGATGAGGATTAAAAAATCACTTCAGAATTCGAATACCACTACCTATAGTTTTGGTAACTTTTACGAGATTCACCGCAGTCCTGGAAAGCAGGAAAAACATACTCTTTATGTGATCGGAGCCGAAGGGGATATGGTGGCTCAGTATAGCCGAGGGGATGCGATCCTTTTGAACCAGATGGCATCGAACGATTGGCTAGTGAATCCATTTTGTAAAGATGTAAACATTGATTGTGACACCTACTGGAAAAACAGGGTGGGGTTTGCACTGGTTAGCATCTTAGAAGATACCAATATCTATATTGATGGAAAGTTAAGAGAAGGTCATAGAGCCCTTCCTTGGGTGGTACTACTTGGATTTTTGTTCTGGATGGTGTATCAGACAAAGGATCAAGCAGGGGAAGTTAATTTAGAGAACCAAACCTTCGACTTGTTTGGAATCTCCCTCCTACCAAGTCTTACCAACAAAATCCAAAAGCAGATCCCGCGATATGGGACAGCACTTCTTGTTGTTGTGTTTTCTTTTACCACGACCGCAGGATGTTTTCCTTTGTTACTGGGTGGTGGGGAGGCAGAGTCGGGAACACCGATTTGGTTACTGGGACTTGGGAATGGAATTCCGGCAGACGCACAGTCTGTTGCCGACGAACCAGGGCAAGGTGGTAGTGGAGGCGGGGGAACTTCTACGGGCAATGCCAGAGTGGAAGGAATGTATTTTTTCCATCCGGACCATTTGGGTAGCATTACCATGATTACTGATGGTCATGGGAATGTGCTTGCCGGTGGGGAAAGAGGTGGTAAAAGTCATATCACGTATAAACCGTATGGGGAGATATTCCGAACGGACTCGTATGGACCAGACATTACTAAATTCAAATATACGGGACAAGAAGAAGACCAGGAAAGTGGGTTGTATTATTACAAGGCCAGGTATTACGATGCGAGTCTAGGCAGGTTTGTGAGTAACGATGGTATTACAATGCCAAGTAGTATGCAAGGCTTAAATAGAATGATGTATGTTGATGGAAATCCAATATCTTTTAGAGATAGAACTGGGAATTCTAGAGCAAATAATTTTTTACAGGATATGGCAAAGTTTGTGATAGCGGAAGTTGCTTCTAAGTCAGATAACCCGGTGCATAAATTTATGGCTGAAGTTGCGGGACAGAAAGCACTTTATAAAATACGAAAACACAGAGGTAGTGCATTTATGAGGAGTGATTTTGGTAAAATATACAATATTGTAAATCCTATAAATATAGTTGGTGCCTTGTATGCAGCAGCAAATTACGCAGCGGGAAAAGCTTTGCAGCGTGATACAAAATTCAAAAAAGTAAATGGTGGGTATGTGGTACAAGGTGGTCCGCTTGCTACAACTGGCATAACGATCGGGCAATTTGCGGTGACTGCTGGTACGGACGAGGAATCATTACGTCATGAAACCGCACATTTGCAGCAATATAGAGAATGGGGTGTTCACCGATATATGGGTAACTTGGCTTCTTCTCCTATAAGAAATTTGCTCCAATTGAAAGAATTAGAATCGGAAAATGGCGCTGATAAAGGAGCAGGGGCTTTTGGATATGGGGCAAGGAGAAAAATTGGTAAATCAATTACTGCTACCATTTTTCTTTCGAGTGATTATCAAAGTAGATTTTCAAGATATCTTGAATTCATCATTATTACAGATTATGTAGGTTATGTTCCATGAAGAATAAAAATATAAAAATAATGTTTATCCTGCCTATCTTCTTTTGTGGTTGTTTTGGAACTTATGAACAAGACAGAAAAAAGTTTTGTAAAGAATCTTATTTATTTTTAGGTATAGCAATCGGTCAGCAACAGCAGACAGAAGCAGAGAGAACGGAAGGTTTATTGTTAAATTCAATTGATTATCATTTTTGCGTTATGCAGGTAGAGGAAGATTCAAACCGATTTACGCCGACCCTCTAGACAACTGAAGTAGCCTTATCCCGACGAATGCGGGGAAAGTGATCGCCAAACGTTAGTGTAATGGTGGTACATAAAGAATGGGGGGAATACAAATATCTGGGAAATCTGGCATCATCCCCTATAAGGAATTTATTAAATTATCCTGAATTAGAATCGGAAAATTGCGCTGATAAAAGAGCAGGGGCTTTTGGTTACGGTGTTGGTGAGAAAAAATATAAGTATGCATTAATAGCATATTCTTCTAATATAAATATTTGTTCGATTAATGCAAATGCTGATATGCTAATGCAATTTATCATAATATGTAGGTTAGGTTATATTCCGTGGAAACAATAAAAAATTTATTTTTCTTTTCTTTGTTTATCACTGCTTTAGGATGTGGCAGGCCAAATGAATCGACAATGAAGGATAATTGTAAAGAAATATATGGTAAAGAATTACCTATAATTGTACCAAATGTTACAAAGAACTATTCTGCTGAAGAATTTAATAATTTTACTATGTCAATTTTTTTGGCATATTCGCGCTGTTTGGCTAATGCTTCCACTGATAGTTATAAAGGGCCTAGATTGTGAGAAAAAGAAGATTGCCTTTTTAATAACTTAGTGTGTTCTTGTTAGGTTGGACAAGTTGATTAATTCTTTTTTATGTACAGATACAGTATTCTCCTTACAAAATCCTCTAACTTAGTTTAGATTATTGATCTTCTTGCTTTTTTAATTCTCGGAACCCATCGCAGGAAACTCGATAAGGAGTTCTGCCATTCATATTCCTTCCTAGTGAGATTTCTTTGTTGCAATAGGACTTGTGATAAACCTGAAAATCTTTTTCCATCTCATCAACCATTTCGTAGCAATTCGTCCTTCCAGCGAGAAGGATACGTCGGGCTTGGTCCGCAGGACGGGAGCGAACGCTGACCCCAAAGTAGCCTGATCCCGACGAACACGGGAAAAGTGATCGCCAAACGTTAGATATGTTGTAGACTTAGTCCCATGTTCGGGACTCGCCCAAACTCTTTATGTGATCGGAGCGGAAGGAGATATGGTGGCTCAGTATAGCCGAGGAGATGCTGAATCAATGATTGATGCTTACTTTAAGGGAAGAAATCAGGCTCGACGGTATAAAAGGGCACAAGGTATGATTAATGTTGCCAATGCTGTGATGGCAATTGGGATTATTATTCTCTCTTATGGAGCTGCCTCGCACCCCAGCCTTCTCAATACATTGAGTGAGGCAGCTTCGACAAAATTGGTAGCTTACGGTGCATCAATTGGACTTATTGGAGGTGTTTCAGGTGAAACTATAAAAAAGAAAGGAAAATTGACATTGAAAGATTTACTTTATACATGTGGTGCAGAAGGAGATGGAAGTTTTCAAAAGTGGAAAGGTGAAATTACTTTCGACTCAAAATTGTGTTATGCTGTACCGAACGAAGAACCATGAGAAAGCAGAAATTTCTATTTTTATTATTTTTTTTGCATACGAATTGTGCTATCGATGAGAATATTTTACTTCCTCCTCTAGTCGAGAATTTAGAGAATATAAAAGTATGTGAGGAATTTCAAAACTCTTACATATTCACTTCAATAAACATTGAAGACCCCTTTTATTCAGAGGATTTAAAGGATTTGATAGGAAACGAGATAAGATATTCGCTCAATCAATTCTTTGTGAAAAAGTGTAAAAAATCAAAATCAAAAGAAACGTATAATGTAACGATTGTATATGAGAGATTTCGATTTATTAGAAAGCCTGTAATTTTTTTCTTTCTTTATATTTTTTTTCCATTCATAGAGCATACTCCATGGAAATCAACAGACTATCATTATATGACCAATGGTCGAATGATAATTGAGAAAAAAGGGAAGACAATAATAAGAGAAATTAAAAGCGTTGGTTACATTAATGCGAATATGTTTGAAAGGAATATGCCGAGAGAAAAAAATGTTTATTCTCAAATTAGGAATATTTTAACAAATGCGATTATTGACGAGTTAATCAATTTATGAAACTTTTAAAACTTTTTTTTCTAACTATGATTTTCGGTTGTAATAGTTATACGAAAACGAACTTCAATAAAAGTATTAATCAAAAATTAAATATTGATGTCTCAATTTTTTTTAAATTAGATCAAGAATCTGAACCAATTTACGAATATTATTTAGAACAATATTCATTTGGATCAAAAATTGTGTCAGATATTAGAAAAACGAATTCGTTTCGACGAGTCGATTATTTTAAAGAAGATTATGAGTCAAAAATCGAAATTACGATGAAAGGAATACCCCCTGGATTCTCGGGCATCTTTTTCGCTCTTCTTAGAGGATTTACTTTATTTATATCACCCGACTACATACATAATAAATACGAACTTTCAATTTCTATTGAGGAGCGAAACTGCCCTTATCGTACAATATTGAAAATCCCTCTCGAATTCAAGGAATATCATTTTGGCTTATCAGACCGGAATCCACCAAACTATATGAATAGTAACCAAGCGGGAGAAGTTGCTCAAAAAATTGTAGGTCTTTATTTTTCTTCTTTAAAGCCTGGGCAAACATCTTTTTGCGAACCTACTCGAAAGTAATTATATAGATGACGTAATTTTTTTGTACGCACATTAATTCAAACGCAATCATTTGGGAAGTATCACCATGATTACCGATGGGCATGGAAATGTTCTTGCTGGTGGGGAGAGAGGTGGTAAAAGTCATATCACGTATAAACCGTATGGGGAGATATTCCGAACGGACTCGTACGGACCAGACATTACTAAATTCAAATATACGGGACAAGAGAAAGATCAGGAAAGCGGGTTGTGTTACTACAAAGCTAGGTATTACAATGCGGCTGGTTTATCGGATGGTGCAAAAACAGCCATTTTAGCAAAATATTATTTAGAGAAAGGACCAAAACGAGCAGTGACCCCCATAGATAAAGCGTCAAGGGAACATGATTCAGATGATCCTGGGTTTTTCCATGGATTGAATCAGAATATCAATGCGGATACTAATTGGATTAAGAATCATGGTCAAGTAGGTTTTCTACAAATTATTATCCGACTATTTATAAGCGAGAGTTCCATGCAATAGGTGGAAGATGTAAGGCAGGTAAATTAAATGCAAGAGATCTTTGCGCAGGAATAATACCTACTATACATCAATGGGACATTTAGCTGTATTAGGCTTAGGTACTGCTTTGTTTACTACCGATATAGTAGTTTCTATACGTGTTCAGCAAGTTGAGAGATTAGCAAAATTTGTTCGTGACGGTCGTTATAAAATAGATGCCAATAGATTACCAAATTTTGGAGAGCGTTTAAATCTTGGAGATCTAGTAGGAAGAACGAAAAATTTTACTAATTTTAGGAAGTGGAAATTTTTATATGAAAAGAAAATTGTTAGTTTTATTATCTTTGATCTTTGATCTTTGTAAGTTGTCAGTCTAGTAGGGATAAATGCTATGAGAACTTAGTGCCCGATTATAAATCATTTTGCGATAGCATTGTAGTTGGCTATGGTGCAGCAGAGGATGATGCAGAGCGGGAAAAAATTCGAAATCTCTCTGTTACAAGTTGTTTACTAGGAAGCATCCAGGATAAAAAATGCAGGCAAGAGCGTAATTGGGATATTGTAGATGTGTTCTAACTTTTCAATGATTGTATGTACAGATATCGTATTCGCCTTACATATTCCTCTAACTTATTTTAGATTGTTGATCTTCTTCCTTTTCTAATTCCAGGAATCCATCGAGGAAAAATTGATAGGGAGTTCTGCCATTCCTATTCCTTCCTAGTGAGATTTCTTTGCTGAAATAGAACTTGAGATAATCCTGAAAATCTTTTTCCATCTCATCAACCATTTCGTAGCAATTCGTCCATCCAGCGAGAAGGATACGACGGGCTTGGTCCGAAGGACGGGAGCGAACGCGGACCCCAAAGTAGCCTGATCCCGACGAACACGGGAAAAGTGATCGCCAAACGTTAGATATGTTGTAGACTTAGTTCCATGTTCGGGACTCGCCCAAAAGAAAGAACCTACGACCCGCAACGTGTTAGTGGAAAGGAATCCGATGAAATTGGTTGATAAGTGTGGTTTTAGAGTTGTCGGTGCTCCTATTCATTTTTTGCCAGAACAACTTGGGGATGCGATCACTTTAGAATCAATTATTTACGGTGCAGCCTCGAATGATTAAAGACAGTAAATCTAGGTATATTCGGTGGAATTGTAACAAGAACACAAGGACTTGCATGGACAATCCCATTTGGTTTAGGATATGCATATTATAATGGTGTCAGGCGAACATATAATTCAATGTTATCGGCTAAGAAAATGAAATTCCTATTGGCTATTTTTTCTATGATTACTCTTAATTCCTGCTTAATGGAATATACTCTTGTTAAAGTTAAAAAATCGGAAAATACATACATCAAGTTTATTTTTCCTAAATCTGTAGAAGAAATAAATATACTTTCGGGAAAGCAAGGAATGTATAAATTATTTATACAAATATACGATCAAAAAGGAGAATATTTTTTTATTCCGAATTACCAGTCAATTAATCCAGATGGTCATAAATGGTTATATGATTACAAATGTTATCCGGCTGATTCTTATATTTTTCAAACATCGAAGTTATATTTTAATTCTAGCGTTCCCAGTAATGAGTTTTTATATAACTACGAATATATGGTTCAAATACCTGTTGGAAAAAGCAAATTGCGATTTTTGATTCTTGAAGAAAATAAGAAATACGAAGGCTACGTTATTTATACAAAGGAAGTAAATATTATACCTAACCAAATTCTATCAGTTAATTTTAGCAAATTAAGTGCAGGGGAAGGGGTGGCTATTCTGCCATATTGTGAATTCATCCCTTGTGTCTTACGAAATTAATAAGATACGCCTCAAAAAAAATAGAGACGAGTGAAATTTAGCTATAAAAAAGTATGAACATTTAATGTGCCAAGCAACCATCCCCAAAAAAAACGAGAAGGATACGACGGGCTTGGTCAGAAGGACGGGAGCGAACTCAGGACCCAAAAGTAGCCTGACCCCGACAAACACGGAAAAAGTGATCGCCATATATAGTCGGATAAATACGCTTTTTTTCATACCAAACTTGTATGACAGAAACCAAGAGAGATGGAACCAAATATACTAAGTTTTGATTCCTTTGGTAGTCTTGGTGTCATAAGTGAGATAAGGGATAATATATGAAAATATCTAGGAATTTTATTTTAAGTCTTTTGTGTATTCTAATTTTTAGCCAATGCATTTTAATTAAGGATTTTGATAAAGATAAAAAATCTGATAGGGAAAAACAGCTATTAGGTCTATTTCTAATTTATGATTTTTTTTCTCCCTTTGGTATAAAGCAGCAAAGATCAGCTAAATACTCAGCAACTGAAGTGTTATTGTTTGGTGGGAATAGTCAGAGATCATATTCTTTGTCAAATGTTTACAAATTGACAGAAAATCAAATTACCTATTTAGGTTCGATGAACAAACCAAGGCACCAACATGAAGTAGTCACTTTAAAGAATGGTAAGATATTGATCATTGGGGGGTATGATGGTAGATTCATTCTTTCTGATTCAGAAATATACGATCCTGCAAATAACTCTTTTACGACGGTCTCGTCATTGAATATTCCTAGAACCTATCATACTGCCACTGTTTTAAATGATGGTAGGGTTTTGATTACAGGTGGTTTTGGAAAACAATCTGAAAAGTTAAAGTCAGCAGAGATTTTTAATCCAAGTTCAAATTCATTTCAGCTAATAAATGATATGAACTTTTCGCGAAGAAGACATTCGGCAACACTTTTGAATAATGGAAACGTATTGATTGTTGGTGGTGATGGTGCAAATGAAACTTTGTCATCGGCAGAACTTTTTGATCCTAACACTAATACCTTCACGTTAGTTGGACAGCAGATGTCAGTAGCTCGTTCCAATCATACGGCAAACCTATTAGATAATAATCGTGTCGTATTTTCAGGAGGTTATTCCTTTGATATGAATGGTAATTATTTTTATTCGAAATCATTGGAAGTTTTTGATTTTGGGACAGGAAACTTTTCTGTCATCGGGAATATGGCTGAGTCTCGTTCTGCACAAGGAGCTGTAAAGGTAGGCACCGACGTTCTCATTTGCGGAGGTGGTCGGCTAGAAAATAATATTTATACTGAGCCAAAGGATTGCTATAAAGTTTCTAATGCAGGAGTGCTTACTAAGGAGCCTTATAGCTTTATTACTTCAAGGGCACTGTTTGTTTTCGAACAAATCGGAAATTCAATTATAGCATGTGGCGGTGAAAACAAATTTGGTCAAATTCGTAGTTGTGAAGCAAATTCTACTGGGAACTTTTCTTTGTTGCATAGCCAACTGTAAGGATTTTTAATTTATAAAAATTATGCTTAGTGTATTTTGATTCCTCCAGGCTAACGTTGTAAATGCTGGAAAGCCGGAAAGTGGCTCTCATTGGTGCAAATTTACGAATATATCCCCCCAAGTGAGAAGGATACGACTGGCGTTCTCGGAAGGATGTCAGAGAACGCAGGAATCCCTGAGTCGCCAAATCCGACGAACAGCTGAAAAGTGATCGCCAAACGGTAGTGATGTTATTGAATTGGTTCAATATTCGGGACTAGGAACGTTTGCTGGTAGCGATTGACAGGTGAGGTTAAACATGCAAATGAAGCATTTTTGCAGAATGTTATTGGTTCTTTCTATTCTTTTTATAGGTTTTAGTTGCAATTCATTGGAAATGAAAATTGAAAATTCGAATTACGATTTTTATTTTTCCGACCTGAATAACAATAAAATCACTGATTTTGAATTAGATCAAACTAACTTCTACTGGTTTAGTTATGGTTTTTCCTCCAACCAAACCATTCAGGAGGGTATTGAAAAAGAACTAAAAAAGTATCCTGGTGCGAAAGGATTAAAAAAGTTAAAAGTCCGAATTTATAATAAATCATGGTTTACTTTCAGTGTTTTACCCAATCCCTTGGGATTGTTTACGTCTGGTCTTTGGATTTATGTTGGTTATCCTTTAGGTTTTACTAACAAAAGCTATTATGTGACAGGAGAAGTTTTCTAAATGAAGATGATCCGATTTAGAAGTTTATCCTATATCTTTTTTCTATTCTCTCTATTTAATTGTGTAAGTTATGATCTCCATCCGGTGTTAATGAAAGGGACAACATTCTATCAACCACTGGAAGAGTGCGAATGCAAAGGAAAAATCGGTAGAATTGTAATAAGCGCTAAAATGTCGAAAGATGGAGATATAATCAAGGAAAGAGCTGTCTTTGTCTCTGAATACTTTTTCTTATCATTTTACTTTGGTAGATTATTGGGAACTTATGATAATGGAAATATAGAGCAAATATTAAAAGAAGATATCCAAAATATTCCATTAAATGATGATGAATCGCTTCATATCGAAATAGGTAATATTTCATATAAGTCTAATAATTTGTTCGATCTTTTGAATGAGTTTGTCCCCGGTGGATTTTTTAGATACTATCGGTATCATTTAAATTTTGTTATAAAAGTTAAAAAAACTTAAGAAAAAATCAAAGTTTCGGAAGGTCTACATTGAATTTGCTAACCTATCATGTATGTGTCAGTGATGCAAAAGAATGGAGTGGAAGGCATTAGCCAAGGTTATAACGTTGGCAGACTTTTTGCGAGACTACACCTTTTTGAATAACAATAGATGGTCCAGGTAAGGTATGTCGTAAGCCATTAGAATCCCTTTAGAAATGGTAAGGCAGAAGAGCAACATGAGCGTTGTTAAATTATGGAGCTGGAGAATTGGAATCAGAGAATAAGGCAGATAAGAGAGCAGGAACTTTTGGCTACGGTGTTGGTGAGAGAAAATATAAGTATGCATTTATAGCTTATCCTTCTAATGTAAATATTTATTCGATTAATGCAAATGCTGATATGCTAATACAATTTATCATAATAGATAGGTTAGGTTATAGTCCATGAAATCATATAAATTTCCATTTACTCTTTTATTAATATTTACTACTTTAGGATGTGGAAAACCAAATGCATCTACTTTAAGGGACAATTGTAGAGAAGTATACGGGAAAGAATTGCCTCTTGTTGTACCAAATGCTACAAAAGATTTTTCACCTGAAGAATTTAAAAATTTTACTATGTCAATCTTTTTAACATATGCGCTTTGTTTGGACAATGCTGCCTCTAATGCTGATAAAGGTCCGAGATTGTGAAAAATAAGCAGCTTTGGGATAGGCAGGACTAGGGTCGCAACGGATTGGCTCACAAAACTGTTCGATTCCTAAGCTTACTTTTGTTATGTGGATTTAGTTTTGAAAAACTTAACTGGTGCCCAAGGCAGGGAATCGCCCTCTCTGCTGGTTCGCCCTCATGGCTCACCGACGCTCCGAGGCACGGTTTTGTTCGTCGCCTCCCATCCGGGTCGGCTTAACCAAACCATTTCTCCTTCCACCCTCTCGCCTGTCAGGCGAGCCATCGCTTTCGCACCTCCCGCTGCAGGCTCCGGTGCTTCACGGGGTCGAAATCGTTTGGCTCACAAAACTGTTCGATTCCTAAGCTTACTTTTGTTATGTGGATTTAGTTTTGAAAAACTTAACTGGTGCCCCAGGAGGGAATCGAACCCCCACTGTCGGTTCCGAAGACCGATGTTCTATCCGTTGAACTACCAGGGCATGGTGATGGATGTAATGTCAGGATAGGTGGGGCCTGTCTTCGGGCAAATGATTTTTTGGAGGAGAGAGGCTCATACGAATGATGTAGAGGGCAAGGAGGATGGTCCAGCCGATGAGGAAAAAACGAAGGAAAAGAAAAATGTAATAAATTGGTTTTGGGTCGCCCGGAACAATAAAAATCGTTAAGTCATTGGCAGTGACAATATGGGAGCCTGGGAATTTTTTACGAATGGAATCGAAGGCTTTGCGAAAGTCGCCCAGTCTCTCGGACGGATCCAAATGGAAATCGTTGGTATAACGTAAAGAACCTTCGTCACCAAAGGCATAAAAACGAGACTCCCAACCAAGAAAACTAAATTCGGCCGGGAAGGAACCCGGGGGATTTTTTAGAAAAAAATAAAGAGTGCCACCTTCGTAGGAGAAAGAAGGGATTTGGCCTTCCAGTCTCAATTTTTCTTTGCTAAACCCATCTTCATAAAAATCCGACCAGTCTCCCCACTGGTAGACAGTTCCCGTTTCCTCTTTCCAAAGAAGACCACCAAGGCTAGGTAACGCTTCCAATGCCCCTTCAAACAAAGTTAGGTTTTTATTTTTTGTTTTTGCATCCGTTTTTGTGAGACTAAGGGAGCGAAGGGTATTTTTCAATTGAATGCGGAGGTCTCTTACTTCGGCGGTGTTCGATTCATTGATTCGTTTGCGAATCTCTGTTTCCTCTTTACGAAATGGGTTGGAAAATACAACTTCAGAAAGCGAATAAATGAATTCGGTAAGTGGGTCTTGAGAATCACCTTGGGTCTGGGCGAAAGTCCGTTCGGCACCTATTAGAGATAGGAATAGGATGATTAAAAAATAGATTCTCATCTCTTTACCTATCGGCCAAATTGGGAAGAATGATGAATTGTCCCATCTGTGAAGCCCATAAAAATGAAACTCAAATCCTCTTCCAAAACGAAGATTGGATACTCCGAAAAGCAGACCAAAACCTAGAAGGGTATTTGTATATGGAACACCGTAGACATCTGGAGTCTTGGTTTACCTTGGGAATCGGCGAGTTTGAAAACTACGGCCGAGCTCTCTACAAAGCCAAAGAGATTTTGAAAGAACACAATCCCGAAAAAATGTATATCGTTGCCATTGCGGAAAGAGTTCCTCATTTACATGTGCATTTGATTCCGCGTTATGAGAACCAAGACAAGGGACTAGATCATATCGCAAGGGCCACGGGACCCGGATTTCCTAAACCCATGTAATCAAAAAGATAAATAAAAAAAGGTAGGTTTTTTGAAAAACTTACCTATGATTTTTCCTTGTGGTTTTAGAAAGACATCCAACCAATCAGATCCCCAAGTATTCGACGAGTGACCTTACTGATTTACAAGAAAGGTTCTTTTTGTTACAACGGGAAAGTTCCAAACAAAAAATTGCACATATTTTTTTGTTAGAAGGTTTTGCCTCCACCGGCAAAGGTTCCATCTTACAATCATTAACCATTCGTTTGGATCCCAGGAAGTTTAAGGTGTATTCACCTTATGTGCACCAATCAGAAGATAGAGGGTATCCCTTTCTTTGGAATTTTTGGCGTGTGGTTCCCCGTTACGGTGAGTTTTTGTTTTATCTCAATACCTACTACAGTCGCTTAGCCTTCCTTCGTTCCGACAAAAAAATCAGCCTTTCTGAATATGATCACAGGTTACTTTCTATTTTAAACACGGAGAGAATTCTTTCCAAAGATAAAATCATTGTTCATAAATTCTTTTTACACATTTCTAAAAAAGACCAAAAAAAACGCTTACAAGATTCCAAAAAAAAGAAAAAGGAATGGGAACTCTCCGCATTTGATAAAGACCAAGGAGAACATTACAATCGTTACTTCGAAATTTTTGATTCCATCCTGAGTTCCTCTAGAACCATCGACTCTCCTTGGCAAATCATCACGAGTGATAAAAAAGAAGACACGAAACTTCTTGTCTTTGAATCCATTCTCGAACGGTTAGAACGCATTCTACAATTCGACTCAAGAACCGCACTCCAGTCGATAAACCACGGAACGGAGCTTATCCCATGAAATCAAATATTAATAATACAAGCCGGATACTCCATTTAAATCAGTTAGATAAAACTAAAAAATTACCACCTGACGAGTACCAGGCGAAGATGAAAATTTTAAAGAATCGAATCAGAGAACTTACTTTTCTTTCTAAAGCCAAGGAAAGACCAGTTTTATTTGTATTCGAAGGTTGGGATGCTGCCGGTAAAGGTGGGGCTATCCGCCGACTCACACAGGAAATTGATCCAAGATTATTTGAAGTCCATAATATCTCCGCACCAAATTCGGAAGAAATCCAACACCACTATTTATGGAGGTTTTGGAACCGAATTCCCCAAAAAGGGCATATCGGAATCTTTGACCGATCTTATTACGGGCGTGTCCTTGTGGAACGAGTAGAGGGTTTTGCTTCCGAATCGGAATGGTCAAGAGCGTATGAAGAAATTTCCTTATTTGAAGAACAGTTGGTGAGTTTTGGAACCATAGTCATTAAATTTTGGCTTCATATCGATTCCGATGAACAACTGTTACGCTTTGAAACCAGGAAAAACGATCCTCTCAAACGTTGGAAACTCACCGATGAAGACTGGCGTAACCGTGACAAATGGTCACTCTACGAAGAAGCAGCAAACCAAATGTTCCAGAAAACAGATGCCCCAAAAGCACCTTGGTTTTTAGTCCCAGCCAATGACAAATACTTTGCTCGGACAATGATTCTGGAAACCGCAGCAGAACGTTTGCAGGAAGAATTGAGATGAATGGCAGTTGATGATCCATCTTTGAATGACCACCAAATTATTTTTTAGATAAGTAATCACATAAGCAATATTTTTAAGCAGCGGTTAACTTATCTAATGAAGAATCAATTTTTGGGCGAGTCCCGAACCTTTCCTGATTTATAAACATCACTACCGTTTGGCGAACACTTTTCTCTTTTCTGCGGGAGCAGGCTACTCTGGGGTGCGCTTACGCTCCCGTCCTTCGGACCTAAAGCCCGCCGTATCCTTCTCGCAAAATTTACTGTGAATCGACAGATGGAAATCTTGCAAAAATGTTGGTTTTTACCGGAGCCTGTAAAAATTACATTATCCTTTAAATTAATTTCCTTGACAATAGTTTCCTAGGAAACTAAAATTCAAAAATGGCAAAAAAGGAAACCCTCACACCAAGCCATTTAAAATCCCATCTAGGATATCGTT
Organism: Leptospira wolbachii serovar Codice str. CDC; assembly: GCF_000332515.2. Taxonomy (NCBI): domain Bacteria; kingdom Pseudomonadati; phylum Spirochaetota; class Leptospiria; order Leptospirales; family Leptospiraceae; genus Leptospira; species Leptospira wolbachii. The sequence continues at coordinate 264,130 of NZ_AOGZ02000014.1, read as the reverse complement.
TGCGGATTGTTTCCAATGCGGTCTCCCATTCTTTTGCAAAAGCTTTGGGTTCTCTTGACGTGACCGTTGCCGAGTGGGTCATCCTTCGGGAAATGTATTCCAATAAAGAAAACACCTCGCCAAGTGCTGTTGCAGAGATTACTGGGCTCTCTCGCGGTGCCGTTTCCAAACTCATTGATCGGCTTTTACACAAGGGCCTCGTAATTCGCACAGAGGCCTCCGTTGATCGTCGGTACCAAGACATCCGATTGACACCCAAAGCGACCAAGTTAGTGCCCAAACTTTCTCAGATCGCTGATGAAAATGACAGGGTCTTTTTTTCCATACTTTCCAAGTCCGAAAGAGATCTTCTCATGAAGACCCTAATCAAACTAGCAGAAATACATAAACTAAAAACTAACCCCATTGAATAAGGAGAAAATCATGAGCACAATCACAACTAGACTCACAGATGCGCAAAAATTTGCGATGTCCATTCGTCCGAAAGTAGGAGGTTTTCCTGTCCTTGCGGAAGTCCTTCGGAATGCCGGTGTGGTTACAAACCGTTGGTCACTACCATCCTGCCAAGCAATCTACTATTTGAAAGAGGGTTCTGTTGTGCAGCAAGGAACACCTCTTGTAACCGGTGTTCATGAGATTGCAAACTTTGACCGTGCGGCCCTCATCACGGCTCTTCGCACCGATCAGGAAGGCCGAAGTACATTCCCTGAATTTCTCAAATCTGCTTGGGAGGCGGGAGTCATCGGTTATGACGTTGATTTCGCAAGCCGAAAGGTCGTTTACTACGGTGTTAACGGTGAAAGTTATCTAGAAGAATATCCCGCGGTTACGATTGGCAAGTAATGTTAGTTTAATTTAGGATAACAGTCGTTAAATTTTGATGAAGGAATAGGAACCTAAGGGACAATCCTGTCCCATTTTACTTATATGGCTTTTGTTTGATTTGGAAGGTAAAAGTTCTGTCTTCGGAATGGATGAGGACCTGAGCATAAAAACCTAAATCCAGAGATCGAAACTTTGATCGGAATATTGAAGCCTCTTCATCAAAAATTTCCTTACGGCAGTCTGTAACTAAGTCCTTCCATTTTTTTTTGGCAACCGAATGATACAAAAACCCATTGGCCTCTGCTGGAATGGTTCGGTTCTCCCATTGGATCTCTTCTTGAAAACACAAAATTCCATTTCTTGTTTGGATACGAAACTCTGATTTCCAACCAGGGTTTGGAACATGAATTTCTGCCTTTGTATTGTTTTCTATAAACAAAAAATAACCTTGGAACTGGTCATCCTCTTCTCTCGATAAACTCAAATATGTAGGGTAACCGTCTACGATCTGTTTGTCGGACTGAGTTCGATTTTGGAAACTTCCTGGGTTCAGTGCGCGAAACCCAATATAAAAAATGAGAACCACAAGGACTAAATCAATAAGAAGGACAATCTGCCTCCATCTTGTTTTTTTATTTTTATCGCCTATCTGTTTTAGGTAATCTCGAAATTCTTCGGGGGAACGAGAGTGGTATCCTTTTCCCATCTAAATGATCTCCACAAGAGATTTTAGAATTTGGTGGGCGGAAGGGTAGGGTTCTTCTAATTGTTTGGAATGGTCGAGTAAAGATAGTGCCAAATGCACTGCTTCTGGAATGGACAAGTCCAAACTCAAATACCGAGCGAGGATTCCTGAGAGTAAATCCCCTGTTCCCATCGTAGCAAGTTTCGGATTGGGTGATTCCCAAACATAAGAAGAGCCATCAGGACAAACAAGAAGGCTTACAAAGGATTTCAAAAGCACATACACATTGTTTTTGGGGCAAAAATCAACTAATGTATCGTAGGCGGCCTGAACGGAATGGTGGGTAATCCCTGTCATTCGGTTTAGCTCTCCCACGTGAGGAGTGAGAAGGATTTGATTTCCTTTGGGAAGAGCACTTCCTTTTGTGGGAATGGCCCCTGCATCCAATACCAAACGAAAGTCCTCTGGAACTTCCCATCCACTCAGATCATTCGGATACTGGGTGAGACCCGGGCCCACTACGATTGTCTTTGTTTTTTTTAAAAAAGGATCTTCGAGTGTTTCTGCAAGAGAACTTGTTTTTGCCATTTTGGAAAGATCCTCTTTGAGAATCAGGGAGCTGATTTTTAAAGAGGGAGAAGAAATCTTACTAATCCCTCCACCTAACCGAGAAAAGGCCTGTTCGGAAAGGAGGATGGCACCTTCCATTCCCTCAGCACCTCCATAAAATAAAGCGGAACCTGCACTGTATTTATGGTCTTTGTTCTTTCTTTTGATGATAGCGATGGCGTTTTCAGGATCGGCTTCCAAATAGTATCGTTTGGAAAAGGTAACATTGTTTAAATGAGAGCGAACTGGAAATCCAATCGATTCATAATACCTCGGGATGATGGAATCTTTTTCATAAATAAACCCAATGTTTTCCCATTTCCGAGTTCCCAGTTCCTCAATGGAATCAGCAAAAACAAAACTATGGGCCTTCGAATCTTTTTCTCCGAGCAAATAAGGATTCCAACCGCTTGCTGTATCCAGAGACAACCGGTAAAAAAATACATCCGACTCATTGATGGTATCAATGAGTTCCGTCAGTTCTTCGGAGAGAGGATTTTGAAATCCGGTTCCGAGAAGGGCATCCACAAGAAGGACTGAGTCTTCTTCTGCCTCTTCCCATGTTTCGTAAAAATCATCTACACTACCAATGGCACCGATTGTTTTCGAAACCAGCGCTTCGTAAAATTTTCCCGCCTCGTTTTTGTTAGGGGAGGTAGCAAAACACCGAACGGAATAACCTTCTTGGAAGAGAGTATGGGCCAAAGCATAACCATCCCCACCATTTCCTCCGCTTCCAGAAAGAATCCAAATCGACTCTGCAGTTTTCCACAAGTCTTCGTTGGCATGAAAAACAGAAAGGGCAGCCATTCCCATTAAGGTTTGTTCATGAAACCCTAATTCCTTTGTTGCGAGAGAATCTAAGGCCTTAGATTCTTTGTTTGTGAATAAGGGTTTTTGTTTCATTAAATCCAACGATACACTTCAAGCGCGCCCGCACGAATCCGAACCGAATAGATATTGTCAAAAGCATCCGTATACGTTTCTCTCCACTGTCCTCTCGGACTGGAAAAAGGAATCCGTTTGTTGTTGATATGGTTTCCTTCTTTGTCATGGACTTGGAGTCTTGCGGAGTTTCCACCGTCTTCTGTTTCCCAAATATAAAATTCTCCATTGTTGCGAATGGAAAATAAAATCTCTGATGGATCTTGGATTTCTTTTAAAAATTCTGACTGTTTGGAATCAAAAACAAAACGAAAGATTCTGCGAAACTTAAATCGTTTGTCCTTTTTGGAATAATAACTAAAAGAACCTAATACATACTCTCCTTCTGGATGAGGTAGGAGTTTATCGAGAGTGATGTCATATTCTTTGGCATCATTACTAGCAAATACATCGAGACCCGACTCTTTTAGGTTTCCTTTCAGTTCCCCTTCTTCAAAATACGAAAGTCGCATTTCTTCTGCAATGCGGTGGTAAACAAATAACTTTTCTCCATCTCCTGGCAAAATGAATTCAATGTAACGAAAAGGTTCTGAGTTTTTTCCAGAAGCCCCTAACATAAACTTTACGACACCTTTTTGGGAAATTTGTACGAGGAAGGAAGGTAGGACTGTCGCCCCTTGGGTGGAAAAAGCACCACTGTAGGTTTTGTATAAGTTTTCTTGGCCTTGGGGAAGTTCCATTCCCTTGGTAGAAATTCTGTTTTGAACAATGAGATCCCCATCTTCGTTCATGGCCACAATTCCAATTCCACCAAATCGAAAGGGGTAGTGCGGAATTCCGGAAATGGATTTAAAATCTGGGTTGCCTAGAGTGGCGTCAAGTCTCCCATTTCTGTCAAAAAGTTTGATTACGGCTTGTTTATTGTCCGCCACTGCGCTAATATTGGAAGAGTTGGGAATGGTCAGTGGGACATTGGTGAGTACTTGGTTTACCACCACACCTTCAAAACTCTCGTTGGTTTGTCCAAGAGGTATGCGAAAGAGGATTTCTTCTTTCAGGTTCTCAACTCGGAAGCGAAGGCAGGATACGGAAAGTAAGAGGGTGAGGAAAAGATAAAGGGTTCGCATGGTGCAACATCCATTCCCTAATTTTTTATTTACAGGACAACTCGCTTTTCCTAGCTTGACAGTAGACATGTTAAATTTTAGCATGAGCTGGGTCTCTTATACGGATTCCTTTTGGAATCTTTTGGAAATGGTTTGGTATATACCGAGGAAAACATCAGAGAACTTATTTTACGCGTTCTCGCTCCACCTCTAGCGCTTTTTTCGCTCCAAGTACAGAATCGGAAGAACCACGCCCTCATTGAGATAGAACTTGATCATCTCACAGACAAAACTGGCTCCGCTAGTTTGGAAGACTGTGAAAATGTTTCTAGGGGACTCAAAGAGGAGCTGGATTTATGGGGAGAGGAATTTGATTTCACTCTCCAAGTCTCCTCCGCGGGAGCAGAACGTGTTTTGCGTCTGCCGGAGGATTTAAGTCGTTTCCAAGGACTTTTAGTCAAACTAGAAGTACCGCTGGAAGCAGGAAAATGGGACAAACGATTGTATCGTTTGGGACCGGTTTCGGGGGATTCAGTTGAGCTTACGCTTTACGATCGTAAAACTCGACACAAAAAGAACCAAAAATCGGTATCTATGCCCATCGCAGAAATACGAAAGGGAAATTTGTATTTAGAAATTTAAGACTATGGCGACAAAACAAGCAACGAAAGAAACTGGGCTATTCGAAGCCATCCAACAATTCTGTCAGGACAAATCTCTTGATAGAGAACTCGTACTCGGTGTCATCCGAGACTCACTTCTCGCCGCCTATCGCAAAAAAGTCGGTCTGGAAGCGGAGACAGATGACCGTTGCCAAGTAGACTTCGGTTCCGACAACAAAAACGAAATCATCATCTCTGTCCTTCGAGACGTGGTAGAAGATAAAACAACAAACCCTCTAGAGATCTCTCTGGAAGAGGCAACTAAATTGGATCCCGCAGCACAAGTGGGAACCCAAATGCGTGTGTTTGAAAAACCACAAGACCTCTCTCGGGTTCTTTCCAGCCAAGCCAAACAAATGGTTTTCCAACGTTTGCGTGATATGGAAAAGGAATTACTTTACCAAGAGTATAAATCCAAAGAAGGAGAACTCACTCACGGGTACTTCCAACGATGGAAAAAAGACATCATGTCCATCGATCTCGGTAAGGTCGAAGGAATCATGCTTAAAAAAGACCAAAACCCTGGCGAAAAATACCGCCAAGGGGATCGGATGAAAGCAATCATTTCTCGTGTGGAACTTCGTCCCCGCGAACCAATGCCTGTCATCACACTCTCTCGTGCATCGGGTGACTTTGTGAAAAAACTCTTCGAGATGGAAATTCCTGAAGTGTATGATGGGATTGTGGAAATTCGCGATGTCGCTCGTATTCCATCTTACAGAACTAAGGTGGTAGTTACCACTAGTAAGTCTGATGTGGATCCTGTAGGGGCTTGCGTGGGAATGAAAGGGGTTCGGATCCAAGCCATCGTAAGAGAACTCGGAAACGAAAGAATCGACATTGTTCTCCATTCAGACGAACCAAGTATTTTTATCGCCAATGCCATTTCTCCTGCCAAACCAGTAGAAGTGCATGTGGATAGAAAGAGGGGAGATGCCCTTGTCATCGTTCCGGATGAATCTCTTTCTCTTGCCATCGGAATCAACGGATCTAACGTCAAACTAGTTTCCCAACTTTCCGGTTTCAAAATCGACATCAAAACTGTATCCCAATACAACCAGGAACTGGCTTCGCCGGAAGCTCGCGAAAAACTGGATCGACTCTTCAATGCCCAACAAGAAGCAATGGAAGAATCAGAAGACCAATACAATGAAGGTGGGGACGAAGAAGAAGAGGATTCCGGATTCACTCCGCTTTCCGAAGTTCCTGGTCTTACTCCAAGGATCGTTGGTCTTCTCGAAGCCGGCGGGATCAAAAACGTGGAAACCCTTCTCGAGTTCAGCCAAGAGGAACTTTCGAAAATTTCCGGAATCGGGAAAACCACAGCAGAACAAATTTTACGTCTGCTTCGTGAATCTATCGAATGGGTAGAAGAGGGTTAAGTTTTAAGGCATAATATGGAAGAGCAAAAATCGATTAAAGAAACCCTCCAGCAGGGAGCCAGTGGTGACAAAACCAAGAAAAAGCTTGTCATCAAGAAAAAAGCGGCACCTGCAGATGAGAAAAAAGAATCCAATTCTGGCCAACAAGCTGCAGAAGTAGTAAAAACTTCTTCCCCAGCCTCGGACAAAAAGAAGGATTTGAATGAACTCATTCGTGAGGAAGCCAAAAGACAGGGACTCGGTTCCGGTCCACAAGCTCCTTCCCAAGCATCACCCATTGTGTCTCGTCCGGACAGAAAGCCCGAGCAACAACCAGAACGAGAGAGACCTCCGATGGACCGCAAACCGGAATCCATTCTCTCTGGGGACACCTCTTCTCCGAACTACCGTCAAGGTGGTGGGCCTGGCCAACAAGGCCAAGGTGGTGGAGGAAACCAAGGTTATTTTAGAAAAGAAGATCGTAACCCGATTGTATCTAGGCCTACCACTCCGCGTCCGCAAAGACCGGAAGGGCAAGGAACTGGGTACCAAGGAAACCGTGGTCCTGGACAGGGCGGCGGATACCAAGGAAATCGCGGACCCGGACAAGGTGGCCCTGGTGGATACCAAGGAAATCGTGGACCCGGACAAGGTGGCCCTGGTGGATACCAAGGAAATCGTGGACCCGGACAAGGTGGCCCTGGTGGATACCAAGGAAATCGTGGACCCGGACAAGGTGGTCCCGGCGGATACCAAGGAAATCGTGGAGCCAGACCGATTGGTCAAGGTGGCCCTGGTGCGGGAAGACCCCCTGGAGATTCTCCTTTTGGAGCACCGGGTGGACCTCCTGGAGCTGGTGGCCCTGGCGGAGCGAAAAAGAGAGTCTTTGATAAAGAGAAGGGCGGAAGGGAAGAAAACGAAAACACTAAGTTTTTCAAACAATCCTTTCGTAAACAAAAGGCACAGGCTGCGGCCCTTGCTGCTGTCCCTAAAGAAATCTCCATTTTGGAAAACATCCAAGTGGGAGAAATCGCTAAAAAACTGAATTTAAAACCTGGCGAAGTCATCAGTAAACTCATGAAAATGGGGATGATGGTAACGATCAATAATGTGATCGATGCAGAAACTGCCTCTATCCTTGCAGACGATTACGGCTGTAAGGTGAAGATTGTTTCTCTTTACGACGAAACCGTCATCGAAGAAGAAAAGGATGCGCCGGAAGATTATATCACTCGTCCTCCAGTAGTAACGATCATGGGTCACGTGGACCATGGTAAAACCAAACTTTTGGATACCATTCGTTCCTCTCGAGTGGCAGAAGGGGAATCTGGTGGAATCACTCAGCACATTGGTGCCTATCAGGTAGAAACCAATCGTGGAAAGGTAGCTTTCCTGGATACTCCTGGTCACGAAGCCTTTACTTCCATGAGAGCACGTGGTGCCTCAGTTACTGACATTGTAGTGCTTGTTGTTGCTGCCGATGACGGGGTGATGCCTCAAACGATTGAAGCCATCAACCACGCCAAAGAAGCAGAAGTACCGATCATCGTTGCAGTAAACAAAATTGATTTACCTGCCGCTAACCCGGAGAAGGTGAGACAAGAACTTTCCAATTACGGATTACAGCCGGAAGAATGGGGTGGAACAACCATCTTCTGTGATATCTCTGCTAAAAATAATATTGGAATTGATAAACTTCTCGAGATGCTCCCCATCCAAGCGGAACTTCTCGACCACAAGTCCAATCCAAAACGAAAAGCCAAAGGAACCATCGTCGAAGCAAAACTCGATCCAGGTCGTGGTGCTGTGGCAACTGTCCTCATCCAAAACGGAACACTCCGAGTGGGTGATGCCTTTGTTGCCGGAGTCCATGCGGGTCGTGTAAGAGCGATGTATGATGACCTTGGTCATTCCATCCGCGAAGCAGGTCCTTCTTTTCCAGCCCTTGTGACTGGACTCGATGGAGTGCCGGATGCAGGAGCTCCTTTTGATGTGGTGATCGATGACAAAGAAGCACGCACCATCTCTCATAGCCGTCAAGAGTATGAAAGACTAGGCCAGTCGAAAAATGCTGCGACCCGTGTCACTCTAGACAACATGAGCGAGATCATCAAACAAGGTGCTCTGAAAGAACTCAAAGTCATCATCAAAGCGGACGTTCGAGGATCTACGGAAGCGGTGAAAGAAGCCCTAGAAAAACTATCTACGGCAGATGTTCGCCTCAACGTAATCCATGCGGGAACGGGTGCGATTGTGGATTCCGATATCATTTTGGCATCGGCATCCAATGCGATTGTGATTGGTTTCCACACACGTGCGAATCCAAAAACGGTTTCCCTCGCAGAGAAAGAAAAAGTAGAAATCAAATACTACAGTATCATTTACGATGTAGTCAACGAAGTGAAAGCATCCATGGAAGGAATGCTCGAACCAGAAAAAGTTGAAAACGTAATTGGTAAGGTAGAAATCAGAGACGTATTCAAAATTTCCAAAGTGGGTAACATTGCAGGTTGTATGGTCAAATCCGGTAAGGTCACCAAACAATCGCACGTTCGAGTCATCTCGAGCGAAACTGGTGAAATCACTTGGGAAGGTAAGATCAAAAACCTCAAACGTATGAAAGATGACGTGGCAGATGTTCTTACTGGGTTTGAGTGCGGTATCCTACTTGATGGATTCAATGACTTTGTTGTGGGTGATGAGATCGAAGCATACGAGATTCGCGAGATTGCTCGTAAACTTTAAGGCGGCCTAAATGAATCCTATTCGAATGAAAAAACTCGAATCGGAGATCATTCGCCAAATCTCCACTGCGATTTTGCAAGGTAAGGTAAAAGACCCTCGGGTCTTTTTACCGAGTTTCCATCGGATTGAGATCAGCGAAGATCTCAAGTATGCAAAAATTTACTTCACGGCTCTTTGTAATAACAACGAAAGAAAAAAACTCACACAAGGACTTGTTTCTTGTGCGGGCTTTCTCTCTTCTTTCGTAGGAAAGAACCTCCACCTTCATACCAACCCCAAATTTAGTTTTGTCTGGGACAATCACTATATCAAAAGTTTGGATGTGATTCGTCTTATCGATGAATCCGCCCCCAAAACTCTCTTTGATGAACTGCATGCAAGTGAAGAGGATTCTGAATCAGAAGAGGTTGAGGATACGAGCGAAGGAAGAGATGAGGAAAATGATGGTGAGTCGGAAGATGATCCCCAAACGGATTCTGATTCCAAATCATCTTAGTTTTTTCCCAAATCACTTTGTATAGGTGAATGATCCGATGTCGAAAACCTACTACCATTCCGGTTTTTTATTTGTCTACAAACCCCCTGGCATCACTAGTTCCGATTTAGTTTTAAAAGCCAAACGCATCTTAAAACAAAAGTCAGTCGGCCACACGGGAACCCTTGACCGGTTCGCCGAAGGCCTTCTCATTTTGCCTTGCGGTGACTACACCGCTTTCTCCCAAGTCTTTCTCGGGAAAGATAAGACCTATTACGCTGAAGTGGTGGTGGGCCTAAAGACAGATTCTGGAGATCCTGAGGGAGTCGTAGAGGTGGACGAGAGAGAAACCATTACCCCTCGCTTTGCATCGGAATTCCCCATCGAACGATTGGAGGAAGAACTCGGAAAACTCACCGCACTTACTTCTCAAAAAGCCCCTAAAATTTCTGCCCTCAAAGTGGGTGGCAAACGCCAATCGGATCTCGTGCGAGAAGGGACCCTTGTGGAAGAAAAGGAAAGAGCCATTTCCATCTACAAAGTAGCAGACATTCAAAGGACAAACTCAGGTTTTTCCTTTCGGATCCATGTAAGCTCCGGAACGTACATCCGTAAAATTGTTTTGGATCTATCGGAAAAATGGGGGATACCAATGTCTCTCGGACGACTTGTCCGCGAATCCATCGGCGAATTCGATTTGAACGGGGTCAAACCCTTGGAAGAAATCACCCACGAGGACATGCGAACCTGGAAAGAAGTTTTTCCACTTCCCATTCGCATCGCCGACGAGGCGGAAAAGAAGGCAGTGGTCCACGGGGGATACATTTGGGACAAACTCCCGAAGGTAGAGGAAAATGGGTTTTATATCCTGGATTCCGATGAAACCACCATCCTTGCTTGGTGTTCTTACGAAGGAAAACCGGACCACATTCCCTACCGATACAGAAAAGTATTTTTTGACCCTTCCTTAAAAATTATGTTTTCTAAATGAGACCTTCTTAAAATCTGGACACTGTATGATCACAAAAGAACAAAAACAGCAGATCATTGCTACTTTCGGTAGCAAGCCAAACGACACAGGTTCTGCAGAAGTACAAATCGCTCTTCTCGACTCTCGTATTAAAGACCTTACTGACCACTTCAAGGCTAACAAGAAGGACTTCCACTCTCGCCGCGGACTAATCGCAATGGTGAACCAGAGAAAGAGTTTGTTGGAATACCTAAAACGTTCCAACCTAGAAAGTTATAAAAAGCTGATTGAAAAACTCGGCCTTAGGAAATAAATCCTATGGCTACAGAGTTGACTGGTACTTGGGGTAGAGACTCTATCACCATTGAGACCGGCAAGTGGGCGAAACAAGCTCACGGGTCGGTTGTATACAAAACCGGAAATTTGGTTCTACTCGCCACTGTTTGTGCCGCTGAGGAACCGAAAGAAGGACAAGATTTTTTCCCACTTACTTGCGAATACACTGAGAAAGCCTACTCGGTAGGTCGTTTTCCTGGTGGATACTTCAAACGAGAAGCAAAACCTGCGGAACACGAAGTATTACTTTCCCGAATTTTAGATCGTCCCATCCGCCCTATGTTTCCAGAAGGATACTTCTCTGAAGTACAACTTCTCGTACAAGTATTATCTGCAGACAAACAAGTTTCTGTCCAAGGACATGCGATTAACGCAGCTTCGGCGGCTCTTTCTGTTTCTTCTATTCCTTTTGCAGGTCCAATTGCGGGTGCTCGTATTGGAAGGATTGCAGGGGAATTTGTTCTGAACCCAACCAACGAAGAGATCACTAGATCGGATTTGGATTTGGTGGTTGCTGGAACTAAAGATGCTATCGTAATGATTGAAGGGGAAGCAAGCGAAATCTCTAAAGAAGATATGATGGCGGCTCTCCGTTTTGCACAAGAACAACTAAAAGTTGCTGTTGCGATGCAAGAGGAATTAGCGAAGAAAAATGGAACGGTGAAAAAGGAAGTCGTTTTAAAAGCGCCTGACAAAGACCTCCATAAAAAAATTCGTGAATTTGCTTTCGACCGTTTGACAGCTGCTAATAAAAATTCTGATAAAGCAAAACGTAATGATGACATCAAAGCCATCAATAAAGAAACAGTAGAACATTTTAAAGCTCTACTGGCTCCAGAAGACAAATCAAAAGATATCAAACATTATTTACATGAACTAGAATACGAAGTGGTCCGCGAACTGGTGCTCGGCGAAGGAATTCGTTTTGACGGTCGTAAAACCAATGAAATTCGTCAAATTTCTTGTGAGATTGATGTCCTTCCTGGGCCTCATGGTTCGGCAGTGTTTACAAGAGGACAAACCCAATCCCTTGGTGTTGTGACTCTCGGAACTACTTCTGACAACCAAAGATACGAAACTTTGGAAGGTTCGAAAGAAAAGAACTTTATGTTGCACTACAATTTCCCTGCATTCTCTGTTGGGGAAGTAAGACGTAACTCTGGACCTGGTCGTCGTGAAATTGGTCACGGAAACCTAGCAGAACGTGCGATTAAAAAAGTCCTTCCAACTCAAGTAGACTTTCCTTATGTCATTCGTATTGTTTCTGAAATTTTAGAATCCAATGGTTCTTCTTCTATGGCTTCCGTTTGTTCGGGAACCTTAGCTCTTATGGCTGGAGGAGTTCCGATTTCTGGTGCCGTTTCTGGGATTGCCATGGGTCTTTTCAGTGATGAAAAAGGTCGGTTTGCGGTACTTTCTGACATCGCCGGAATCGAAGACCACTTCGGTGATATGGACTTCAAACTCGCAGGAACTAAAAAAGGAATCACAGCCTTCCAAATGGACTTAAAAGTCAATGGACTTGGTTTGGAAGTTCTCCAAAAAGCCATCGAACAAGCAGAAGTGGGTCGTGATCATATCCTCGGTGAAATGAACAAAGCGATTTCTTCAGTCAAAGGCAATTTGAGTTTAAATGCACCACGTATCACTCTGAAACAAATTCCAAAAGATCGCATTGGCGAACTCATTGGTCCTGGTGGTAAAATGATCCGTGCGATCATCGAACAATCGGGATCGGAGATTTCTGTGGATGACACAGGAAAGGTAACCATTGCCTCTCCAAGTGAAGAAGCTAAAGAAAAAGCCATCGCCATGATCGACGGAATCTTTGAAGAAATCGAAGTAGGTAAAATCTACGATGGTGTCATCAAACGAATTGCTGATTTTGGTGCTTTTGTCGAAATTTTGCCAGGAAAAGAAGGCCTCTGTCACATTTCTAAACTAGATGTGAAACGAGTGCAATCGGTTCGTGACATTGTTTCCGAAGGAGACAAGATCCAAGTGAAGGTGATTTCCGTTGATAAAATGGGAAAAATCGACCTTTCCAGAAAGGATGTTCTTCTAGACAACTAAACAGTCCCCAAACAATTGTTTGGGGGGAGTAACCAAATGGCATCCGTTATCGAATGCAAACGCACCGTTTTACCCAATGGGTTAACGGTTCTCTTCCAACCGATGAAACACGCATCCTCTATGGGGGTGGGTGTTTTTTTGAAACAGGGCAGTCTTGCCGAAACTAATTCCGAACACGGTTACTTTCACTTTTTAGAGCATATGCTCTTTAAAGATACAGAGCGTAGGACCAGTAAAGAAATCGCTGAATCCATTGAACGCGTGGGTGGGATTTTGAACGGATCCACGGGTCGTGAATACACTCAATATTATGTAGTGGCCATCAAAGACCAAGCGGAGCTTGCTTTTGATATTCTTTCTGATATGTTATTTCGCCCCCTTTTTAGGAAGGAAGACATCAAAACAGAGAAGGGTGTCATTATGGAAGAGATGCGTTCTTATGAAGATGCCCCAGATGATTTTGTGTATGATTATTACTTTCGCAATATTTTTGGGAAGTCACCTTACGGGCGTGATATCATTGGTACCAAAAAATCAGTTACAGGTGTGAGTGAAAAATCCATCCGCACTTTTTTTCAGAAACACTACTTCCCGAAAAACATGGTAATTTCAGTTTCTGGAAACTTTACTTGGGAAAAAATTTTAGATCTCACAAACAAATATTTTTCTTTTGAAAATCCGAAGGGTAAAAATCCTACAGAACTCATCATTCCCGCACCTAAGAAACACTATTCCAAACATTTGGAACGACGTAAGATCGAACAGTTTCATATTATGCTTGGGGTAAATGGGAACAAGAGAGATTACCGAACCGTCACTGTCACCCAACTCATCTCCACAATTCTTGGTGGGGGGATGGCCTCACGACTTTTTCAAAACATTCGTGAAAAAGAGGGCCTTTGTTATAGCATTTATAGTTTTCCTTCCTATTACAAAACAACGGGACTATTTTCTATCTCCTCGGCGACTTCCAAAGAGAAGGCGGCACGTTGTGTGGAGCTTATTCTAAAAGAATTAGAAAGTATTTCCAAAAACGGTTTTTCCAAATCCGAACTGGCGGATGCAAAATCAAACCAGATGGGTTCCATTGCGATTGGGTATGAACTTCCCGAGAACCGAATGAATAATATCGGACTCCAAGAAATCTATTATGGAAAGTATTTCTCTTTGGAAGACCGAATGAAATCGATTAAGTCCGTGACCTTGGAAGAAATCAATGAAACCGCAAAACAGTTGTTCGACCTGAAAAAAGTGCATTTGTCTTGTGTGGGTGATATGTCTGAAACCCAATTTTCTAAAATCCCCGTTCAATTTGGTGTCTGAATTGCGAATTCTTATAGTAAGTCCTTGGTAAGTAAATAATTCCTATGAAACCTCCTATTGTATCTCTCCAGATTTTAAAACCAGGGGCTGTGGTTCCTGAATACAAAACGTCCGGTTCCGCCGGAATGGATCTTTCGGCTTGCCTCACTGAAAATCTCATCCTTCCCAAGGGCGAAGTGGTTTTTGTTCCGACGGGCCTTGCCATGGCCATCCCGGATGGGTATGAAGGACAAATCCGACCAAGAAGTGGGTTCTCTACCAAAAACCGAATCCTGATGCCCAATAGCCCAGGAACCATCGACTCCGATTACCGGGGAGAGATTCTCATCCCTCTCCTTAATTTGAGTGGGGCGGACTTTGTTTTGGAGCCAGAAACCCGGGTCGCACAGATTGTGTTTCAGGCTGTCGGCCAACTTTCCCTCCAAGTGGTGACGGAACTCTCAGTCACAGAAAGGGGAACCGGCGGGTTTGGAAGCACAGGAAAATAAGACATAACTAGGAAAAAAGACACTTAGCTTTTTTCAAACTCTACCGATAGAAAGCTGTAGAGGTGCCTTTTTATGATGCGATCCCTTTGGACCGGCGCTACCGGGATGATTGCCCAACAATTTCATATTGATACCGTTGCCAACAACTTGGCTAACGTAAACACTACTGGTTTTAAAAAGAACCGTGTGGACTTTGAAGATTTAGTTTACCAACACCAAGTACTTGCGGGAACTCCGGCCACCTCTGTTTCCGAAATTCCTACTGGTGTGAATGTGGGGCATGGCGTAAAAGTTGCCGCCACACAGAAGTTATTCGAGATTGGATCTTTCCAAGCCACAGGAAACAAACTCGACCTGGCCCTTACAGGGGAGATGGCATTTTTTAAAATCCAAATGCCGGATGGAACCTTCTCTTATTCGAGGGACGGATCCTTTAAGATCGACTCGAACCAACAAGTGGTGACCTCGAACGGTTACTTACTCGAACCACCCATCATCCTTCCTGAAAATGCTATCCTCAATACCCTTATGGTTTCGGAAGAAGGGGAAGTCACTGTCAAAATTGGAAATGACATTCGCCCAACAACCATTGGCCAATTGGAACTCTACCGATTTGTAAACCCTGCTGGCCTTCAAGCCGTTGGTAAAAACTTGTTTCGGGAAACGGTAGCTTCTGGCCAAGAGATTCCGGGAATGCCATCCCAAGAGGGATATGGAAGTGTCCTCCAAGGATTTTTGGAAATGAGTAACGTAAAAATCGTGGAAGAGATGGTGAATATGATTGTGGCACAAAGGGCCTATGAATCGAATTCCAAAACCATCCAAACCTCAGATAACATGCTTTCTACGGCGATTGGTTTGAAACGTTAATGAAACTTTGGTTTCTTATCCTTTTTAGTTTGGTTCTTTCTTGGCCCATGTTGGCAAAGGAGAAAGACAATCGACTCTATTTAAAACCCAAAACCATTGTGGGAAATAGTGAGATTCGGTTGTCCGATTTTACCAACTGGAAAGGAAATTGGAACCCGGTGCTCTTTCAAAATTTACAATCTCCCTTGGTAATGGAGCCAGAAACTCTAAAGGAATCGCTAAACGCGCGTTACAGAAAAGAAACGGGGGAAGAAGTTTCTTTTGAAGTGATGGGAAAAGAGGGAATTCTACTTCCGAAAACAAGTGTTGTCGGTAGGAAAGATTTAGAACGAAGTCTTTGGAAAGAATTACAAGAGTCTGTCGATGGTTCTCTCGGCGAGGAAGGTAATTCCATTCGTTTGAGTTCCGAAAAAGATTCCATCCAGACGATCACTGGTACAAAACTTGTTTGGAGAAATACCGGCCGTACCCTCCATGCAGGAAAACGTCTTTTTCCTTTGGACTATTATTTTGAAGGGAAGATGGTGCATTCTGAATCCATTCCTTTTCTTATTGAAGAAAAGAAAAAAGCCTACTTCACCACAAGAGAGATTCCATCCAAAACCATACTTACGGAAGCGGATGTGGCCCTCAAAGAATTTTTTACCGCAGACCACAATCGCGAGTATTTGGACGAAAGCCCTGTGGGGAACACGGCGCTTGGTGTTCTCACAGGTGATGTTGCTATTGAAAGAAAACAAGTGCGAACTCTTCATACCATCGAAAGAGGACAAGAAGTCCAACTGGTTTATACAGCCGGAAATTTATTGTTAAAAATTAAAACAAGGGCCCTTGCTTCCGGAAATCGTGGGGATGAAATCCAGGTGCTCAACTTAGCTTCGCAAAAAATCATCAAAGCCCGAGTTCAAAATGAAGGGATTTGCCTTCTGGAAGAGATTTAAAGTTCTTATGAAATCAAAAATACATTTAGATACAAAATTGAATCCAAAATCATATTTAAATCCGAACGCAAATACCAATTTGAGTTTCTTCGGAAGGTCCTCCTTCGGAAGAGAATTTTTGATTTTGATTTGTGAGTTAGTCTCCATTGGTATCTTAACCCTCACTGGACTTTCTATCCTATCTGCTGAATCTTTATGGAAAGATAAAGATCCTTATTCCTATCCAAAGACGATCCAACCAGGAACGGTTGTGAAAGTGGTTTTAAAAAATGGACTTCGGGTAGAATACGAATCAGAATACAAAGCTACCTTTGATAATGACATCAAAACGGTTCCCGATAAAAAGTTAGTTCCTGACCTTCCTACTTATAATTCTAATTCTACATACATGCGATCCAAAGTAGGGAAATCAAAATCCCAGGGAAAAGTGGTCGGTGTGATGGCAGTCCTTGTGACAGGAATTGATCCAGGAACAGGAAACTTGGAGCTTGAGGGAAGTAAGGTTTTCAATCTATCAGAAGAAAGAATTAACCTTCGTTTGTCGGGAACAATTTCTCCCGAAGACCTAGATAAAAATCGGTTTATCGCAAGTGACCTGATTGCCAACCTCCGTGTAGAATACCAAGGAACTTTAAATCCGAAAGAATTAACCAATCCCAATATCCAAATGAAACGAATTACTAATCCCGATGGAACGGTAACGGAAAAAGCGGAACTTTCGGAACCAGAAAAACAAGAAATCATCTTAAAGAATATCAAACGACTCTTAGGGGAAAGTGAGTAAAAGAGAATGGCAACCATAGAAATGAACCCCACTGAACCGAATGGTTTATCCTCGATCCCAACTTTTTGCAAAGTAGTCAGGATCCATTTTTCATTTGTCTTTAGATCATATATAGTTCTAGCAATAGTGGCTATGATCTCTTTTCCTATATTGGCTGTCGAAACACGTCTAAAGGACTTAGTGCGGATTGATGCGGTTCGCGAAAACCAACTCACGGGTTTTGGTCTTGTTGTGGGTCTCAATGGAACAGGAGATACAAAAAATCCTCTCACAGAAGAAGCCTTACAAAATTACTTAAGCGGTCTTGGCGTGAATACAAAGAAGAATCTAAGGGATGCGAAAAACACCGCTTCGGTTCTCATCACAGCCAATGTTCCGGTCAACCTCAAAGAAGGGGACAAAATTGATATTCTTGTCTCTTCTCTAGGCGATGCGCGTTCTTTGGAAGGGGGAGTGCTTTTGCAATCTCCCTTGAAGGCAGGAAATGGAGAAACCATCGCTGTTGCTTCCGGCGTACTTGTGTTTGGCGGGAAAGAAAAAAAACGTGGTGGGGCTGACAAAAAATCAGGATCCAATACAGCCCTTGTTCCCATGGGTGCCATTTTAGAAAAATCGGTTCCCAATGCTCCTGTGACCAAATCGGTGAAACTTACATTACTAGAAAAAGACTACACGACTATGGGTGCAATTGTAGATGTCATCACTGCTGAGCTTTCCGTAGTTCCAGAAGTGGTGTCACCTACAGAAGTTCTAGTTCCGCTTCCACTAAAGGCTTCGAGCCAAAATGCAGCAGGGGAACTTGTGGCCGGAGAACCTAAATTGGATTTGGCTTTTCTAGCAAAATTAGAGAATCTAACAGTCAATTCCTCGCCCGTGGCGCGTGTGGTCATCAACGAACGAACGGGTACCATCGTGATGGGAGCAAACATTCCCATCGATGAAGTTGCGATCTCGCAGCAAGGTCTCACCATACAGATTGCCAATAGGGACAAGGCGCGGTATTTTTTCCCCATCCAAGACGAAGGGAAGGGGGAGTCGGTTTTTGTTTTAAAGGAAACTACACAAGTGTCAGATGTAGTAGCTGCCTTGAACAAAGTGGGTGCCTCCACTCGGGACATCATCTCCATTCTGGAGGCCCTGAAAAAACAAGGGGCCCTAAAAGCAGAACTTGTGATTCAGTAATTTGAAAATCTGCCGATAGAAATAGAAGACATAATATGGACATTCACAAAATCCAAGACTATTCGGGAAGGCTTAGCCGCTCACAAGATGAATCCATCCTCAACCGGATGAAATCTTATTCGAATGATTTAGAGAAGCCGAAAAAACAAGGTCTGTCCGATTTCCAAAACCTAATGGAAACCCATGAAGAACTAATGGGGAAGGTCAGTTCTTCCTCACTTCGTACACCGCAAAACATTCGTGAGGAAATCAAAGAAGATCCTTACAGAAAAAAACTCTATGATGCTTCTGTCGAATTTGAATCTGTTTTTGTGAAGATGATGTTAAAAGAAATGAAAAACACCATCCACAAAGAAAAGATGATCGATGGTGGGTATGCGGAAGAAATTTTCGAAGACATGCTTTATGATGAGTATGCCAAAAACATTTCTCAAAACGAATCTATGGGCCTTGCAGAAGAGATATACAAACAGATGTCTGCCTCTCTCCCGCCCTTAAAAAAGAATCCTTATCTTTAGTTCTTAGGACCAAACACTCAAGATAAGAACTTTCCTTTCGATTTCCAATTTCTAAATCTCAACTACTAGTTCCTATTTTCTATTCTAAATCAGATCTTTGAAAGAGATCTTTTTTAGTTCTTCTTTTAATTTTCCTTCTAATTGTCCGAGGCTTTCGTTGAGTTTCGGGGAAATATTTGCGAGTTCTTTGGGAGCTCCCAACTTAAAACGGGAAGTATTTTCATAGAGAGATACCAAATCAATTTGTTCTTTGAGTTTTACCGGAGCAATTCGTTTGTCTTCTGTGATCTCTACAAGTTTTGTATCACTGAGTTTGTCTAAAATATCGTTTAAATCTTTTTCTGGCATCAGAAGGGTCTTTCTTAAAACCGAAAGTTTGATGAGTTCACCATTTTTCGATTGGTGGTCGTAAGTCAGAGCCAATACTTGGATGGTTTTATAAAACTCATAAGACAGATTGCTATCAATATCATCGAACGGATGTTTGGGTAACATGTATCGATCTGGGAATTGTAAGGTGGCTGTCACTTCGGCACCATAAAGAATGATTAGTGATATCGAATAGATAGCAAGTAGGGCAATTGGGATTGCAGCAAGTGCTTTATACACTAACATTGTTTTTTCGGTAAATGAGGTTAGATAGATATTAATAAACCCCCAAAAGAAAATAATGAGAATGATCCCCGTGATTGCGGCTCCAATAGAAGAAGCTTTGATCGGAACTTTGGTGTTCGGAATGATATTAAAAATTAACAAAAAGAACAACCAGAGAGCAAGTAAAGGTAGGAGGATTTGGAAAATCGAATATAGGGAGAAAAATTGTTTTCCTCCTTGGTATTTTTTCCAGATGGTTTGTCCTTTGGAATCATCTTCTACACGGATGATTTTATTGAATTCACCCACACCCACAATACCTAACATCCCTTCGTTTAAAGTTTCACCTTCGCCTTGTGTTTCGATTTCAATTGTGTCTTCTGTTAATAGAGTGGTTCCGTCTGTTGGGACTTCTACTTCCTTGCTTTTTTTTGAAAGCAGGATCATGTCTAAAATCATTCCCGCCTTACCTTTGTATGCGGTAGACCAGTTCTCTCCTTCATCTTCTGAAAGTAAAATATCACCAAGTGAAGTTAAAATAAAAACATCGTAGTCCTGTTTTTTCGGAGACGCAAAAATCCATACTCGTTCGTATGAATATTTCCTATGTCCTAAGTCAGCCCAAGTATATCCACCATCAGTGGTCTTAAAAATAGCACCGCTGTCACCGACAAGAAAACCTACATTTCTGTTTAAGAATGCGATATCATTGAGTGGTTTTTGAGAAATTTCTTGCGGAAAGAATGAAGTTCCACCATCGCTAGTTTTCCAAAGCCTTCCTTCACGATCTAAGATAAATCCATCCTTCTCCGAAAAGAAACGAATCCTAATTGGTGTGATGGCAGGGTCTGTAAATCGTTTGATTTCTTTTAATGTTTTTCCAATTTCATAACGAAGAGTGCGAGTGTCCTGAGTCAGAATGAAAAGAGTATCATAATCAATGGCACCAAAGTCGGAGACAACGATTCCTTTTAGAGAATGGAGTTTCCAAGTTTTCCCCAAATCATTGGAATAAAGAAAAGTTCCTTCTTCTGAAATTGTAAATAGGTCATTGCCAATGCTTCTGATACGGAAAAAATTTTCTTTCGATATATCTGGCTTTTTACAAGTTCCTGTTTCTACAGTTTCAAAATCAATGCAGAGCATGTTTTCGAAGTCGATGCTGGAATTTGGGATAAAGGATATGGATTTGTTGAGTTCTTTGATTGTACCAATATTTCCTTTTTCCCCTGCGACCCACAACTCTCCCTGTTTTGTCGAAACAATAGACTTTAAGTGCGGAGGCCGAACTGAATCAGAGATTTTATCTGTAATGTTTTTACCAACGACAAAAAGTAGAGGGCCAAATGAGATTAGAAAAAAATAAAATACGAATTTATTGATAAAATTTCTATGGAGGTCAATTTTCCAAATGATATGAAAAGCTTTTTCTAGAGATCGCAGAACAGCAGTAGCCGAAAAGATGAAAACGACAAATCCCACAGCTCCAATTTGCGAAGCAGTCGAGATAATATCGGTTAGAGTGTCCAGATAGGGAGTAATATCAAACTGAATATTGTTTCTAAGAAGGTAGGAATTAATTTCATCTACCATTTCCCCTTGTCTTGTTTGGATTCCCGAGGCCACAGTGATTAAAGCAAGGGCTACGGTGAGAGTGGGGATGAGAGTGACAATAGTTGTATAAGCAAGACTCGAACCAATGATCAGGCAATCGTCTTTCATAAACCGGTGCACTGATACAAGTAAAACTCGAATGCTTAAAATGAGTTTTCGTTTCCAGCCGTTTTCTTCTGGAATTGCAGTCAGTCGGACGAGTAAGGGAGATTTGGTAGTATCATTCATGCCTGTTTACCTATTTTTTAAAAGCGTACAAAACGTAACTTGAGGTGATGGGATATCCATTTTTTTTCCATTTTGATTTGAAATGGTAATACGAAATGCGAATCCATTGAAAGTAGTCCTTCCATTTTTTATAAGATCCCCTTGATTTTTGCAGTTTTGCAAATAATGGAAAATCCACTCCGAAGTATGTTACGAAACGACTAAAACCAAGGTTCGTCAATATTTTTTTAAGTATGGTGTCTGAGTAGTAGAACAGATGGCCAGGCATATAATAATGATAATTTGATCCTTCTCTTTTGGCCTGCCACCCATCAAAATTGGCAGTTTGGAGTAGGAGGAGACCTCCCGGTTTTAGAATCCGCATTAGTTCCTTAAAAAAAAGGTTAGGATTTTCGATATGTTCGATCACTTCCACCATGGTGATGACATTGAAGTGGTCGTTTGGAAATTTTGCTTCAGTTAAACTTCCGTTAAAGGTTGGGATTCCATTTTCATTTGCATAACGAGAAGAATATTCAGAAATCTCTACCCCTTGGACTTGGAATCCTGCCTCTCGTGCTGACTCTAAAAATCCTCCGAAGGAAGAACCTATATCTAAAAAGTTTCCCCCAGATACAAACTTTTGAATGTTTCTGATTCTAGCTTTCCAAACGTACGATGCGAATTTTTTGTTTTCTCTTTCATCGATATAGGTATAGTCGGCTTTACCTTGGTAATAGTCTTGTCCATATAATTCTTTTTGGTTGGGTCTTGGATAGAGTGCTTGGAGTTTACAATGTTTGCATTCGACAATAGACAATCCGGAATATTTTCCCGTGGTTTTATATAAAGGTAACCAATCGCAAAGTTGGTCAAGAGGGCATTCTTCGTTCAAAGAAAGATATGGATTCATTATTTTTCAGCAAGAAAAAACCAGTGACAAATTCTCTCTTCCAATTTACCGAGGGGAGTTCGTTCCGAATACCCAATAGATACATTCGAAAAAATGGAGAGGAATTCCTTTAAGTCCTCGAGTGTGTAAATCTCCGCATAACCACCGCTAAGGTCAGCCAAATTCATTTTGCCTTTCGAAAGTCCAAGATGAGTGTCCCCTTCGGCCCGAATGGAACCTAAAAGAAATCCTCCTGTATCTAAAGAGGAATACAAAGAGGAGAGCAATTTTTTTGCTTCTTCTCTCTTATTGTAGTGAAAGACTCCCCAACTTACAATTAAGCCGAATTCCTTGGGTGAAAATGGCAAATGAGAATCGGGTGTATGAATCCACTGAATCGGCGAGGGTTCTAATTTCAAATTGTCTATGGTAGTTTTTGCTGTGTCGCAGGCGGTGACTTCGTAACCCTCATTCCGAAGGAGATAAGAATGCCTACCGGATCCACAACCAAAGTCTAGAGCCTTTCTGTTGTTTGGTTTAATTCGAGAAAGCAATCGTACCAAATTTTCATCCGGAAAGGCCAATTTTGATTTTGGTCTTTCGTAGTGTTCATCCCAGACATTTTTCATGAATTGAGTCTTGTTAAAATAGAATCTAACCAATCTTCCGTGCTGATTGATGACTTTGTTGTGATCCCAAAAACTTGGGTTCTTTTGTGATTTCCCTCTAACTTTTCTAATGAAGCACCTGTGGGAACCAATTGTTTCTGAAAAAAAACGGTTTCACCGAAATTCGCAAGTAAGGTGATGGGTTCTCCCATTTTCTTCTGATTTTCTTTGGGTAGGACAAAAATTAACGCTGATTTGGTGGTTCCATCTTTGGCTTTTTTTAAAAAGCCTGGCCTTGTTTTTTCTCCAATGGTGACAGAAAGTAGATCGTTAAAATATTGGTAACCATAATGTTCCGGAATAAGCACATCAGCCAGAAATTCACCACCCACTTCAGGAGCAGACTCAATCAGAAGGCATTCTTTATTTTTTGTGATTTTGAATTCGGCCACAAAAGGACCAGTTTTTAGTTTTGTGGCAGTGACTATGGCTTGGCAGATCATCTTTAATTCCCCGGCCATCGGGACATGTTTCGATGGTGCTACATGTGCCACTTCAATAAAGTATGGTTTGCCAGTAGTAATTTTATCAGTAAGTGAGACTAAATAAAAACGTCGAGCAATGACAAAACCGAGAACTGTGACTTCATCTCCAGGGATAAAAGGCTCTAGGAGGAAATTTTCACTGGTTTTTAAACGACTAAATTTTTTGAATTCCGACTCGGTTTCCAAAACAGTAATTCCCTTTTTTCCAGAACCTTCTTTGGGTTTGGCGATGATTGGAAATTTAAGTTCTATTTTTTTTTCTTTTGCTTTGGTGATTAAATTGGAAGTTAAAGAATTCGGAAGTGGGATTCCAAATTTTGCTACTGAATTTTTGAATTTTTCTTTATCCAAAAACAAATTCACTGTATCGCGAGGATTGCCTCGGAGTTTTAATTTTTCAGCCAAATAAGATACTGTGTAAACCGCTTTGCCGTAAGAACGGGAACCAACTCCCATCAATTTGAAGGGAAGAGGCACTCGACTCATAGAGTGTAGGATCTTCCGATATTCGTGAGTAGATTCTAATATGCGAATGTCCGATTCCACAAGACCTGGAGCCTGGGGGTTTGTGTCCACCGAGATGACTTTCAGTCCTCTGGCTTTTGCTGCCCGGATCAGGGGGATTTGGTTCTCTCCGGCTCCAACGGAAAGGTAACTGCCGGTCAGTTGTTTCATCTACGAACCGCGAGAACCGCCTCTCCTTTGGACTCCTGTATTGCCACCACCACTGGTTTGGTTTCGTCCAAAGGTTGGTTTGGAAACAGCAGGACTTCCTTTTTTCTTGGCAGCATCATTTTGTGATTTGGTGAGTTCTTCTTGGTTGACGAGAACCAATTTTTTCCCTTCCATTTCTTTTCCGTTCAAGGCAGCAATTGCTTTGGTAGCCTCAGCATCCGCCATTTCCGCCGTTCCGTATCCCAAGGATACCTTGGTGATTTTGTCACGTTTGATATGGAGGTGTTCAACTTTCCCGTAAGCGGAAAGAAGTTTCTCAAGGGCTTCGTCAGTAAGCGACTGGGGGAGGTTTCCGATGGATAACTTCATGTCCTTCATTTCTATGAATTTTAACGAAAACTTCAACTCTTTTTTGACTATGTCGCATTTTCTCTTAGGGAATTGGCAGATCTGACCGAAAGAAATGATAGGTAGGAAAGTTATGTTACGAGGACTTTATACAGGCGCCAACGGGATGATTTCCCAACAAGTAAGAATGGATGTGATCGCCAACAATTTGGCCAATGTGGATAAAACCGCATTCAAAAAAGATACGACTGTTTTCAAAACTTTTCCTGAAATGTTACTCCATCGTTATTCTGAAGATGGAATTGGCAAAACACCTATGGGTTCTTTTGACACCTCCCCAGTGGTCGGGAAACTCGGGTTTGGTGCCGAAGTGAATGAAGTTTACACTCGCTTCGACCAAGGCTCTGTAAAAAAAACAGACAATATCTTTGATTTGATGATCCAAGACCAACCTGGTATGGAAAAACCTGCTTTTTTTTCTGTTCTTACCAACAGAGGTGAGCGCCTCACTCGGAGTGGTAGTTTTGTTTTGGATAAAAATGGATTTGTTGTGACTCCCCAGGGGTTTCCTCTTCTCGGAGAAAAAGGTCCCATCCAAGTGAACCAGGGAAATTTTCTTGTGAAAGAAAATGGCGAAATCTATATCAATGCAAAACTTGGAACGGCCCCGAAAGATGGAACTAATTTTAGCGAAAACCGATTTGAAGATCCAGTCCTTCTTGACACTCTCAAAATTCGAACGGTAGAAAATCCTCGCCACCTGGACAAAGAAGGGGACTCGTTTTATTCTGATACTCCCGAATCGGGTGAACCCACTAAGTTTCCGACTCTTCTTGCCCCTCAAGTGATGCAAGGTTTTTTAGAAGCCTCCAATGTTTCTGTTGTGACCGAGATGGTGGATATGATTGAAGTGAACCGCGCCTACGAAGCCAATTCCAAAACCATGCAAACACAGGATAGTTTACTTGGTCGATTGTTCGAAGTTATGCGATAGTTTAGATATAATAGGTAGATTCCGCACAAATCCCTCTCTTTGAGCGGACACTAATCTATCCATTCCAACAACCTGAATGGATTTATAGAATGCAAGTTCATTGAGATAGAGTTGCGAGAACTTTGGCTTTATATAAGAGTATGCACTAAAAGCTGACTTAAGAAGTCTTTGGTTACCTTCAGCTACTTGGTTATGAACTGAGAGTTTACTCCATCGATTGCGAGCAAACTTATATCTGTTATCTTTACTGTGTGCAGTATGATTTATTGCCCTATGTTTTTTATAAATTCCCCATAACCAAGGATATCCTTCATCAGAAAATAGGGGAGATTCGTAAGGAACAGTTTTGCGAATTATGGTTCCTAAAGTATTAGCCTTCTGATCTGGGATTGAATCAAAGAAGACACAACCATTTTGAGTAGCAATTGTACTAATAAGGATCCCAACTTGTTTCCCCCCAACTGAGTCACTTTGATATATACTAGCAGTGAGACCACCATGACGAAACCTTTTACGATGTTGGTTGCTTCTCTGAGAGGCAGAGTAAAGAACTGCTGTATCTGTATGAGGTATTTTTCTATATAGTTTTTTACCTATAGCTTTCTTTACGTCCTTACCGTCTTCTACCTTTGGAAGGGTAACATCTTTGAAAGTTTCCTTGAGATCATTGTAATATAATTTCCTCAGTACTTCCATCTGATGGCTCGCAAACACCATTAAACGTTGCTTCAAAAGCCTCGCAGACTTATATGATATGCTTAACCTTTTACTAATTTCTACAGAAGTAATTACTTTGGGAAATTGTAGGATGGACTCCTCTAAAATATACCCAAACATCCAGATTGGTAGCTTAAAATGATGTAATGGAGTATATGAGAGCCTGGAGACTTGGTGGTGACAGTTTTTATTCCCACATCTTACAAGGTCAGGACGATTCTTAACACCTTTAGAAAGTATTACATTACATTTGGGGCAGTACTTAGGGTAGAGATCATAGAGGATTTTATATGTAAGTTTTTGGAACTTCTCTGTATGGATACCCGAAGTAGATTTATATTTATGATCCTTAAAAGTCTCTGCTTCCACAAAAATGTCATCTGTAAGGTTCTCATAGAGATGATCCTTAGTATAGTGATTGTTTTCTCCATCTAAGTGTATCTCTGAGCTAGAAGGTTGAGGAACGTAAGCACCTTCGCTTGTAGTTTTTGAGGGAGTAGGTGTAATCTTACCCTTTGAGGATAATTTTGGTGATCCTTTTTTTGTTCTATTGGTAGGTTTGTTAGGGTGAATTTGC
Organism: Leptospira wolbachii serovar Codice str. CDC; assembly: GCF_000332515.2. Classification (NCBI taxonomy): domain Bacteria; kingdom Pseudomonadati; phylum Spirochaetota; class Leptospiria; order Leptospirales; family Leptospiraceae; genus Leptospira; species Leptospira wolbachii. The sequence continues at coordinate 237,521 of NZ_AOGZ02000014.1, read as the reverse complement.
TTCGAGGATACATTTGTAGAGGCTGAAGTTCGTGGGGATAGGTTCGGAGAAGGGGAGACGTTGGAAGAGTTTAATTTTTGGTCGGAGTTGTTAGATTCTGAGGGGGAAATGGGGGATTTGTGCGGAATGGTATGGAGAGATTAGTTTAGATATCCTTTTGGGGGTGAATCCCCGAAAGATTTTGTCTTCCATTCCAAAACTTAACTTTTCGATCTTATGGGAATGTTCGCCTTTCGGGGACCGGGCTTGTCCGGGGTGCGCATTCGCTCCCGTCTGACATCCGTCAGACCAAGCCCTCCCATCCCTTTCACGGGATGGATTCACTAATACTCAAGCCCCGCTAACTCCTCGTTCCCCCATCCACACGATATACCGATCCGGTGATGAAACTAGATTCTTCAGATGCCAAAAAGGCAATTAAGTTGGCTACTTCTGCTGGTTTTCCAAGCCTTCCCATGGGAATGTTTTTTTCCATGGCATCTTTTCCTCTTTCGCCCGCAACATCGAGGATGGCTGTTTCTGTCCAACCAGGGCATACGGCATTGATCCGAACTCCAAACCTTGCGACTTCGAGTGCTCCCGTAGTGGTGAGTTCAATCACACCGGCTTTGGCTACACAATAAGGTCCGAGTGAAGGGGAAGCACCAAGTCCTGCAATGGAGGCCACATTGATGATGGATCCACCAATACGATCAGCTAGCATTGATTTTGTGGCATATTTTTGACACCAGAATACGCTTGTTAGGTCCATTAGAATCAATCGATCCCACACTTCTGTACTGACCTTATGCATAAAGGTGGGTTTGTTGGCAATCCCTGCATTGTTCACCATAATATCCAAACGTTTGCCTTTAGCTTTTAAAGATTCTACTAGTGCGATAATTTCTTCTTCTACCGTAACATCACATTTGATAAATTCAGCTGAACCACCTAAGTCTTGAATTTCCGTAACCAATCGGTTGCCTTCTATGGTATTAATATCAGATACAATTACATGAGCACCTTTTTTTGCCAGAATGAGTGATGTTTCTCTACCTATACCAAGCGCAGCGCCGGTAACAATGGCATTTTTATCTTTAACGTTTTTTTCCATACCAAACCTTTTTGTGGTTAACAAGAATACGCAAGTAAATTCCAAAAGTTTGTAATTCTTTCTCATTTAATAAAGACTGATCGGTCTACTCTATTTGTTTGTTATGCTGGTGAACCGAACGGTATATTGACGAGATTTTCTATCATGGTTTTCAAGTTTCTTATATGATCTCTTAGCTTCTTTAATCTTGGAGAAACTTTTTAACTAGGAGAGGAGCTAAAAAAAAGAATGGTGAAAATTGCCACAAATGAATCCAACCATCACAATCTAACGGATCCCTTTAGTGCTAGTACGAATAGAGTAAAAGGCATTTTAGAATATATCTAAATTGCGAGTATCCAGATTTTCTTAAGATGAATGATAGGAGAAAGATGGTGTATGTAAAACAATGGGAATCGAATTTTTAAAACAAACTTTTATCTTTGATTCTAGCCAAATGTATTTTGTGGAAGGCACTTATAATTATTGGTTAGTAGCTCTTTCTATTTTTATTTCTATCTTCGCTTCTTGGATTTCCTTATACATGCTCAATCGATTTTCAAATGTGGAGAATCAGTTTTCTCGATTAGCAATTTTATTCACTTCTAGTTTGTCTATGGGCGGTGCGGTTTGGTCTATGCACTTTATAGGAATGATGTCGTTTGAACTCTGCACAAAGATCACATACAATAAATCCATTACTATACTTTCTATACTTCCTAGTTTTTTGGCGTCTTATTTTGCATTAGTTTCATTGAGTAAAAAGCAGATTAGTCTAAAAGAATTAATTTCTGTTGGAGTCATCGTTGGTGCCGGTATTGGTTTTATGCATTATATGGGAATGGCTGCGATGGAAATGCGCCCAAAGTTAATGTATGATCCATTACTTTTTGTCGTTTCGCTTGTGGTGGCAATATCTTTGGCAATTTTATCTATCTTCATTCAATTTCGACTTAAAAAAAGAAATCTGAAAATCAAAAATATTTATTTAACGCTCATTAGTGGAGTTGTGATGGGAAGTGCTATTTCCGGCATGCATTATACTGGAATGGCTGCTGCTCGTTTTGTGACTGAAGGAAATCAAATCCTCGAGACTTCGAATCCCGATCAATTATTTTTGGCCTCCCTTGTGAGTGTGGGTAGTATATTCGTCATTGGTTCTACTGTGGCAACAATCGCTTTTATTAGTTATAAGGATCTTTTTCAGAATCTACAAAAAAGTGAATCTAGACTTCGAGCTATCATTGAAACGGCTGCTGACGCCATTGTAATGATCAACACAAAAGGTATAGTGCAGGAATTTAATATTAGTGCAGAGAAAATGTTTGGCTGGAAGGCAAAAGAGATCATCGGAAAAAATGTTAATATTTTAATGCCAAATCCTTACCAAACGGAACATGATCAGTATCTTTCTAATTATCTAAGAACGGGAAATGCAAAGATTATAGGTGTCGGTAGAGAAACGGAAGCAATAAAAAAAGATGGAACCGTTTTCCCCATTCGACTAGCAATTGGTCACACAAAACTACCCCAGGACGACATTTTTGTTGGTTTGATCAGCGATATTACAGAAAGAATCATTATCGAAAATGCATTAAAATCAAATGAAGAACAAATGCAGTCCTTCATTCAAAATATTCCAGGCGTAGTGTATCGGTGTTTGGTGGATGAGTATTGGACTACTGTTTTTATGAGTGATTCGATACTTAACTTATCAGGGTATCCTTCCAATGATTTTTTGGAACCTAATCGGAAACGTACGTTTTCAGAAATCATTCATCCAGAAGATCGAATCCATGTTTCTAATATCATTCAGAATGCAATCGATACTTCAGATACATTTGTTTTGAACTATCGTATCATTCAAAAATCTGGGGATATTCGTTGGGTTCTAGAATATGGCAGTCTTGTGCTCGATGAAGTCAAAAACGTAAAATTCCTAGATGGAGTGATCTTAGACAACACCGATCGAAGGATGATCGAAGAAGCTCTAATTGAATCCAAAGAAAAGGCGGAGATGGCTGCCATCACCAAAACTACGTTTTTGGCAAATATGAGCCATGAAATCAGAACCCCGATGAATGCAATCATAGGATTCACCGAAGTTTTGTTATCTGGTGAATTATTTGGAAACCAAAAAAGTCAATTAGAAACTGTAAAGAATTCTGCAAAATCTCTTTTACGTTTGTTAAACGATGTATTAAATTCAGCAAAACTGGATCGGGGTGCAGTAGAACTTGAAGTTATTGATTTTTCACTTCTGTCACTTGTGGATCAAGTTTGTTCTGCTATGGGAATCGAGGCAAAACGTAAGGGATTACAGTTTCAGTATTCACTTGCTGAAAACCTAGAAGAATACTACCGAGGGGACAGCCTTCGGATTCGCCAAATTTTAACCAACTTAATTGGGAATGCAATTAAATTCACTAAGGAAGGTTTTATCCAACTTAACATCACAGCTAAGGATGGCGAAGTGTTGTTTCATATCCAAGATAGTGGAATTGGAATTGCTTCTGACAGGATGGAAAAAATCTTTGATCCGTTTACTCAAGCAGATGTTTCGATGAGCAGGAAGTTTGGTGGAACAGGCCTTGGTACTACTATTTCCAAACAATTAGTGGAGCTTATGAAGGGAAAGATTTGGGTGGAGAGTGAGCTTGGAGTTGGAACTAATTTTTTTGTTTCCCTTCCTTTGGAAAAAGGAAAGCCTATATTAGAGTTTAATGAGAAAATCCAATCTGATCTACCGAGTATGGAAATACTCATTGTAGATGATGTCAAACAAAACGTGGAGCTCATTCAACTTTTAATGGCTTCTAATGGTCATAAGGTGGAGATTGCAAAGAATGGTAAAGAAGCACTTGCGATTTTTACATCCAAACCTTTTGATTTAGTTTTAATGGACATCCAGATGCCTGAGATGGATGGTCTGGAAGCCACTCGCCAGATTCGTAAATATGAGAAAACTACTTCGAGTCATACCCCGATCATTGCTTTGTCAGCTAGTGTATTCGAAGAAGATAAACAATCAGCAAAAGATGCAGGTATGGACGGGTTTGTTTCTAAACCCATAGACATTCAAGATTTGTTTTTTGAAATTAAGAAACTGATAACTAAAAATAACAAAACTTCGATACAATCAGCTCGAAACCCACAACAAGAAGAAATTTTCCTGTCTCAAAGGGGCATCCAGCTTTTTGGATCCTTAGAGAAATATGTATCGATGGTGAATAGTTTTTTTTCAGATTTCAAAAATGATGTGCAGGAATGCAACAAACTCCTTGGAGATATTGACAACCAACAGCGTTTTTTACATCGAATGAAAGGAGTCTCCTCAAATCTGGGAATTACTTCAATCGCAAATGTTTCTCTGCAACTGGAAAAGAAAATGCAGAATGAAAAACTAAACAATGCAGATTTTGAGAGTTTACAAGAGGTATTTACTCAAAGTTACCTTCGATTTTTGGAAGAGTTTGAAAATCAAATTTCAAAAGAGGATATACCGCAAAGTGAAACCAAAATCCTTTTGAATTCTGCAAAAGTCGGTGTCCTGAATTCCATCCGGGTTCTCTCTGATTCTTTTTCTCGGGGGTCTTTGGACCAAAAGGAATGGAATACTTTGTATGATCTTTTATCTGAAACGGAATTTTCTAAAGTCATTTCGCAAATTGAATCATCGATTCAGCAGTTTGATTTTGAAAATACAATTAAACAGTTAAATATTTTAAAACTTCAAATAATGGGAGGTTATAGTGAAAATTAATGCGAAACCAAAGGTCCTAGTTGTTGATGATGAACCAACTAACTTACAAATACTCAATGAAATTTTACAGAGTGACTATCATCTTTTGTTTGCTAAAGAGGGAACCAAAGGGATTGAACTGGCTATCTCAGAAGAACCGGAATTAATTTTACTTGATGTAATGATGCCTGGGATGACTGGACATGAAGTTTGTAAAATTTTAAAATCGAATGAAAAAACGAAGTACATTCCTGTTATCTTTGTGACTGCCCTTACTGAAGTGGGTGATGAGGAGAAAGGATTTCAATTGGGAGCAGTCGATTATATTATCAAACCAGTCAGTCCACCAATTGTAAAAGCAAGAATACAAAACCATCTATCATTAGTAAATGTAAACGAAGTTAAGGCAACGAGGTTACAAATTGTACAACGTCTAGGTATGGCTTCTGAATACAAAGACAATGAAACGGGTATGCATGTGATTCGTATGAGTCATTATTCACAAAGCCTTGCTTTGGCCTTCGGTTATTCTTCCGAAGCTGCTGAAGAAATTTTAAATGCAGCACCTATGCACGATGTGGGAAAAATTGGAATTCCGGATCATATCATTCAAAAACCAGGAAAACTCACACAAGAAGAGTGGGAGATTATGAAACGCCACCCCCAGATCGGTGCTGAGATCATTGGGGACCACAACTCCAGTTTGTTAAAATTGGCAAAGTCCATTGCCATCACTCATCATGAAAAATTTGATGGATCGGGTTATCCTTTCCAATTAAAAGGAGAGGGAATTCCTTTGGAGGGAAGAATCATTGCTATTGCCGATGTATTCGATGCGTTAACAACCGCAAGGCCTTATAAAAAAGCTTGGGAAGTGGACGTTGCCATTGAATTTTTGAAAAAGGAATCAGGAACACATTTTGATCCTACACTTGTGGAAAAATTCGTATCTGTTTTACCAAAAATTTTAGAAATCAAAAACCAATGGCCAGAAAAAAACGATACTGAAGTCTAGACAAAGTTTTTTTACAAAGAAAAGATTGCTCCATGGATTACTACGATCATATCAAACTAGCAGTTAGTTTTATTGAAAAACATTTGAGAGATGACATTGGTGTAGAAGATATATCAAAAAATGCATTCCAATCCAGATGGCATTTCCAAAGAATATTTCGCTATGTTACGGGCTACTCTGTTTATACCTATCTAAAAAAACGAAGACTGACGGAAGCCGGAAACGATCTTATCCTCGGAAAAGATAAAATTATCGATATAGCTTTAAAATATCATTATACAACTCCTGAGTCTTTCCTACGTGCATTTCGTTCTGAATATGGAATGAATCCTTCCGATTATAGAAAACAATTAGAACATAGAAATTTTCCTAAATTGGAAATTGATTCTTTACGTGATGGAATTAGAATCGATGGATCGGGAATTAAAACACAAGTTGTGACCAAAAATGAATTTATTCTGATGGGTAAAACATACCGAACTACAATGCAAAGATGCCAAAATGAGATCGATATTCCTAAGTTTTGGGGCGAATTTACAAGTAGAGGTTTAGCCGAATCCATTCCCCACAGGATGGGTCATTCTCTTATGGGGATCTATACAAACTGGGATTATGCGGAGAATTTCGATGTGGTGATCGGTGCACAAGTGAGTTCGGATGGTTTTGTTCCAGATGGATTTGTCACCCATAGAATGAAACCATCAAAATATATGGTTTTTACTATTCCCGGAAATCAAAACAGAGATATTCTGAATGGTTGGAAGTATATTTACGGAACGTGGATGCCAAACACAGGTTACGAACGGGAATTTAGTGATGATTTTGATTTGTTTGATGATCGATTCCAATCAGAAACCAACCCAGAATCAGAAATCTACATCCCCATCAAATAGGTTTGGTTTTCCTATCATCGAAATCGGTTTTTAGAATTTTAGTAAGTTGGTTTTCTCTCTACTTTGTCGCAAAAACTACCCACAAAAAAGCACAAATTGTCAAGAAAGGATTATCCCTTTCGGTTACTATGATCTTATGGAAAATACAACTCAGAAGAAAATTCATTTAGAGAACATCACTCTCGTCGGGATTAAAGCCAGGACTTCTAATGCTTCGGAAATGACAGGCAAAGGTAAAATTGCAGGTCTTTGGCAACGGTTTTGGGAGGAGGGAATCCTTTCGCAGATTTCAGGGAGAACCAACCTTTCGGAATTTATGGTAACCTATACAGAATTTGAATCGGATGAAAATGGGGAATACACTATCCTAATTGGTGCTGCTGTAGATTCGGTTGGAACTCTGCCTCCTCATCTAACCTCAGTTACAATTCCTGCATCCAATTATATCCAAGTGCCCACCCCTTGGGGTCCGATCGCTGAGATAGGCCTTGAGACGTGGAAGACCATTTGGTCCGAAGATAATTACAAAAAAAACCGTTCTTACGTTGCTGATCTCGAAGTTTATGGTTTGAATGCGAAAGATCCCAATCACTCTCAGTTTGATATTTTTCTCGGTATCAATTAAAGATAAGCACACTCTAGAATTGGGATTATCTAATAAGCTTTGAAGCCAGTCGGTGTTTCGCCGCGAGCATAGGCCGCACTGGCTTTGGTTTCATCTTTTAAGAGTCGACTCTTCGCAATAAAACGCACCCACCAAGGAATCCTTTGGATTGGATTTCCCGTGGAGTGTGCTAATAGATAGGCTTTGGAACATTTTTCTATCAATTCACAGTTATAAATGGCTTTATCACGAGTGACACTAGTGATGACCACACCTCCTTCATCCAGAAAAGCATTGGCACCCGAAAGCAAAATGGAACTTGCTTCAACAGAACCGTCAAATCGTTTGGGGATCTTGAGGACTGGTGCTCCTAATTGGCGGCACTGTTCATCAAAAACTAAGGGGAGTGGGTGATCGAGAGTTGCCAGTAAGGAGCTCCAAACGGGCCTAAACCAAACAATGGCACCTATGTCTGGTCTTAAGGAATATAGACTGGCATGAAACCGGACCACAGCAAAAGATTCCTCTCGAATCGAATTTCCTTTGAGATTACTTGTGGGATTATCAATTAAGAATTCTGTTGTTTCTACTTTTGATTTCTTTCCTTCCGAACGGTGCATCAGAAGGAAACTCCCTTTACCCGGAATACGAAAGGAAAGATCCGCCTTATGGGTTTGTAATAGACCTTTGTTTTCTAAGCGATCCCACAAATGGTTTAATTCCGCTAAATCGGATGGAGTCTCCTGTTTTGGATTTCTTTTTTTAATGGGAGTCGATTTCATTCTAGTATTTCCTTAATTTTCTGGTTTTCCAACGAACTTTGGTATTATGGCCAATAACTGAACCATTAAAGCGCCGAGAGTAACTGTTGTTTCATCTCGTTTGGCATATAGATTAGGTTTTGGTTTTTTTCAATTCGGTTTCGTAAAAAACGTGCGGCTTCCTTTTCCACTAACTTTACATTGGCGATGGCCCTATCGAGTGATAATGCCCCACAAACAAGGCCATGGTTTCGGAGTAGGTACCCATTGGTTTCTTTCGTGATCTTTTTTCTAAAGGCTCTGACAAGAAATGGGGTTCCCGATGGGGCATAGGGAACAATTCGCACAAATTGTCCTATATTTTGTTTCCCTTCCATGGATTCAATATCCATATCCAAACCCAATAGGGAGACGGCACTTGCGAGTGGTTGGTGCGTATGTAAACTTACTTCAATCTCGGGTCGCAAACTAAAAAATGAAGCATGAATTCCACTTTCGGTGGTTGGCTGTTTGGTTCCCTCTACCATCTTTAATCCATTGATCTCTAAGATACAAAGATCATCAGGTTTCATAGTATAATAGTCAGTAGCAGAAGGAGTGACCGCCATAAGTTTAGAATCGATTCGGACAGCTAAATTTCCACCGACACCAGCCAAAAATCCTAAATCAGCTAACTTTATACAGGCGGTAAGCATGGACTTTTTTACAGTTTCTATTTTTGAATCTTTAATCACTTTTGACTCCATTTCTTGGATTCCCATAAAACCCGACATCTGTCGAATAGAATTTACATTCGGCAGGGCTAATGTCGAGTATTTTTCCAAAGATGGCTGCTATTTTTGCTTGAAACTGGCAAAAAACTCGGCTTTTGTCGATAACGAATGCAAAATTCCAAGCCAAAACAACCATCGGGAAAGGGAAAGGAGGAGGGTAAAATCTCTATAAGGAAAAAGGCCGGAAAAAAGGTGCAAGATCATGGTCGGCGGACGGTCCTTGTACAATCACTTAGAGAACTACTGCGTGAGGAAGATCCATCCTCACTTACCTTTGCGAAAGTATGTGCACGGGCCAAAATCCCCAGGGCCTCCGCCTATCATTTTTTTCCTAATATGGGTGCCTTGTATTTAGGCCTTCGGTTAGTACATTCAGAATTAGTTTCTGCAAGGTTAGAAAGAGTGGATACCTCGAAATTTGAAACTTGGCAAGACTATGTGTATTTTCTTGCCATAGAAGCGGCATCTGTCGTAAGAGAAGACAGAGCTCTCATGCGTGTGGTGTATGGGGTTCGTAATGAAGAGACCCAACATATCGGAAAAACGTTAGATTCTACAATTGCAAAATTGGCTCTTTCTCAAGTAGAGGACCGGTTTTTACTACCAGACTTACCGGATGTAGCTCGTAAGGTGGGCATTGCGGTCTCCCTTATTGATTCGGTCTTTCGGTATTCGTTTCGGGAACAGGGAGAAATCACCGAAGAGATGGTAGGTGAAGCCGGAAGAGCTGCCGTCGCCTATTTAAGATGTTATCTTCCTGAATATCTAAAACACAGGAAATAAATCGGAACAATAGAATATCTCAGTTAGATTCTTCAAACTTTACCACTTCGAACGGAAAATCAATGAACTTGCCAATTTTCAATATTCGATTGGAGACTTCGGATCATTAAATTACTCATCTTCTTTCACTCAAAACAAAAATGAATTTACTTTTAATAATCCAAGCTTTGATATCGTACCAAGAAGGAAGATTTGATACTATCTTCATAAGGTTACATGTATGGAAGAAAACGAAACAATAGAGATTCCACAGATTCAAGAAGAACCTGCTCCGGAAGTAGCAGTAGTGGTTAAAAAAGCAGCTCCTAAGAAGAAAAAAGCCGCAAAAAAGAAAGCAGCGAAGAAAAAGGCTAAAAAAGCGGCTCCTAAAAAGAAGAAAGCTGCAAAGAAAAAAGTAGCTAAGAAAAAGAAAGCCGCTAAGAAAAAAGTTAAGAAGGCTGTTTCTAAAAAGAGACCTGCGAAAAAGAAAACTGCTAAGAAAAAAGCAGCGAAAAAGAAAGTCGCAAGAAAGAAAAAAAGACGTTAAACACGTTTGGGATAATAGCTTTAGTTTCATACCAGGAATATCCTTCCTGGAACTGAGTCGGATCTATTATCCCAAAAATCACCTATTCAACCCAATCTACAAACTCTTACGAAGACCATCTTTTTTAGCCATTTTTGTTTTCCTTTGAAGTCACTTCTCTAGACATTAAATGTTGGAATTGCCCAGGTTTTAATTCTGGCCATCCCATTTTCTTTTGTATTTTAGACCTATACTGTTTGTAAGCTACCTGATTGACATAGACGGAATGGCGACCTGTATTTAGATATTGGATGTTCCCGTTGAGCAATGGTCGATCGTTTTGAATCAATTGCGCAAACCGTTTTGCCGAAGGATTCCCCTTTAGATTTGCATCAATATAGGAAGTGATTAAATTTGCCATTTCATCGAACATTTTATAGGCACCGCCGTCTGTTTCCATATAACCAAGTGCAAATAGATTTTCGTAATCCCTGTTGAATAAAGTAAGGTAAAGTTCCGGTCTTCCTTGTTTCCATTGAAAGTAACTTTCTTCCATATAGGGAATCGACCAGTTGTAACCGGTTGCCAAAATGATGAGATCGATCTTTTCTTTTGATCCGTCTTTAAAGATCACGAAATCACCTTCCAGTCTTTCTATATCAGGTTTTGCAATCACATCACCATGTCTTAAATTATGTAATAGTTGATCATTGATGATTGGGTGTGTTTCGAAAATTTTATGGTCGGGTGCAGGTAAACCAAGCTTAGTTAAATCACCAACTAGTAGATTCAATAATTTCCCGAGAACAAATTGTGAGAGCCAATTGGGAATCCAATGGGCACCATCACCAAAAACATCTGCAGGTTTCCCTAGTATATGTTTCGGAATGAAATGGTATCCTCGTCTAACACTAATATATGCTTGTTCTGCATTGGCACCTGCATCACAGGCAATATCGCAACCAGAGTTTCCTGCACCTACTACAAGAACTCGTTTTCCTTGAAACAAATGGGATGATTTATAGTTTACGCTATGTAGGATTTTGCCAGTAAAACTAGACTGGCCCGCAATCGTTGGAATATTAGGCGACCATGTAATTCCACTTGCGCACACAATTCCTCCAAAAAGGTATCTCTCTCCGGTTCCAGTTTCGACAAACCAAAGTTTATCTACTTTTTTGATTTGTTTGATCTCTGTGTTGAATTGGATATTAGGATAAAGATTGTAAACCTTTGCAAATTCTCTGTGATAGTTGAGTATTTGTCGATTCGAAGGGTAATCGGGATATTCTTCTGGCATTGGAAAGTCAAAATAATTAGAAAGATATTTAGAGGATATGAAGTGAGCACTTTCATACATTGGGGAACCAGGATTTTTTATATCCCAAATGCCACCGACATCACTATACCTTTCAAATACTTGAAATGGAATTCCCTTGGAGAGAAGGGATCTCGCCATCGCCAGACCTGCGGGTCCCGCACCAACGATGCAGATTGTATCAGATTTATTAATGATTCCTTCGGAATCTATAGTTTGGTTGTCTTTTCTTTCCATTGTTTGCTCCAAGTTCCAATATGAACAATGCTCATAAAAATATGATCAATGCTCTTTATTTAGAATGAGTCAAATAGAAAATCGGTGTTTGGTCAAAAAAAGAAGTGCAAATATTGACATGGGAAATCTCCTTTTCTAATGAGTCTTGAGCCAAAAATACCCGTTCAAACCAGAAGCCGCGACCGGGTCGAACTCATTTTAAAAACAGCTAGAGAGTTAATTGGCGAAAAGGGAATCGATGCTGTTAGTATGCGAGAGATTGCACAGACTGCGGGAATTCAAATTGGTTCCTTATACCAATATTTTCCAGGCAAAAGCGCCTTATTGTTATCCATCATGAATCAATATTATGATTCACTCTATGAAGAAAGCAGACGAATTCTGGATCCTGTTCGAACAATCAAAGAATTGGAAGTGGCTGCTGAAAAGGCCTTCAAACATTTTATCGATTTTTTTCAGAAAGATCCTGCTTTGGCAAATCTTTGGGCAGGAGCTCGAGCCATTCCCGAATTGGTAATAGAAGACAATCGTGACACATATAGAAATTCAGATTTAATTATAAAAACAATCCTCCGTTGCCTTCCCGTGCTAAAAGAATCGGAGGTCCGTCCTTTTGCTCTCTATTTTAGTCACACAACCGGTATGGTAATCCGGTTTGTTAAAGAAATCGATACTGAACACGGGAAAGCGGTTATGAAAGAAACTTTAGAAATTCTAAAATTAAAACTTCGTGAATATGAAAAAATTGCAAAACTGAAGTCAAAACAAAGAAAGAAACTTTAACAGAACCATCTATTAATTAAGATTTTTTTTTTAGAACTTCTCCCCCAGCAGGTTCAATAAGGGTTTGAATCTCTCTTATGTTTTTCACTTGCCTTTCGGAAGTGCAGAATATGATGTTGGGATGATAAAAATCATTCCACTCATTGTTTTATGGGGATTCGTATCTTGTGCGAGTTTGCCCTACACCATAGAAGATCGCAAATTCGACAAAGCCAAACAAATGATCGAAGAAGGTGCCGATGTGAACGAAACTTCGGACTGTTTTCATGCCTTAACCATTGCTGCCATGGAAGGGGATGAAGGTCTCGTTAAACTTTTGTTAGATAAAGGTGCAAAGGTAACCAATCGTTCCAAAGAATGTGATTATACAGACAGAATTGGACCCTTCAAAATGAGATTTCGTTGGGGCGCAAGAACCGCACTTGACCGAGTGGCCAATGCAAAGATAGCAAAACTCTTATTAGCAAAAGGTGCCAATCCAAACATTGCAGGATATAGAGAGTATAGTTTTGGACCAGACTATGACTCTGCGTTATGGAATGCTGTTCGTATAGCTGATTTGGAACTAGTGAAAGTTTTAGTGGAAGCAGGTGCCAATGTTAATGTATATAACAAATCTGGAAAAAATGCGATCTGGGAAATGGCAGAAGCAAGAAAATCCCAAGGAAAACCTGAGTTTCTTTCTTACCTCCAATCTAAAGGCATGAAAAATTTAGAAATCACCGATGCAAAAGCAAAAGCCACTGATGGAAAAGTTTTGACTAAATACAAACACGTTGCCACGGGAGCTGTAACAGAGATGTCTTCGGAGATTGCAAAAGGTGTGTATGAAAATCCCAAAAACTATTCTGCTTTAACGATGAATGCAGCCGATGGAGCTTACTACCATTATGCAGAATTTGTTTGGGTAGAAACTGGACAAAACCTTTACGAATGGTATCTTCTTCGTAAAAAGAAAACAGGAACATTGAAGTAATTCATTTCAAAACTGTAATTTAATTTTAGATTTCTACTTTTGGTTATTTGCTTATATACTCGGAAGTTTTGGCAATTTGAATCATTAGTAGAAATCAAAATCCAATTAGATCTTTTGGTATTTCCTAGCCTGTTTTTTATTTTCAGGATCTAACTCAATTGCTTCCGGATGGAAGACAATATTCCAATACCGAATCACATAGGCAATTACACCGGCTGTTAATACGAAAAGTAAAACATAGGCTGAGATTACAGGATGGAGTAAAAATGAATAGGGTGCCCCAAACTGCAAGAAGTAAGGCAACGACATATACCAAACCACAGACACAGCGACAATTCCCACTCCAAATTTTCCCCACCAGTTCGGTCGTCCTTGTAATCCTCTCTTTAAATACAAATAACCGCCAAGCCAAACTCCTAAAACTTCGCGGATAAAATATACAATGAGGATCCAACTAGGAAAATCAAAATGGATGGTGACAACGAAGAGTCCCCCGAGTGTCACCAGTTTGTCGCAAACCGGATCTAGGTATCTGCCGAGTGTTGTTTCTTGGTGGAGTAGGCGAGCAAAGAGTCCATCCAGATAGTCGCTGAGGACAGCAGCTGTTGCATAAAAAATGGATGCAAAGAAGGCGTGAAGGTTTGCCGGGTTATGTGCGTAGTCATAAGTACTTTGGAAGAAAAAGGGGAGTAACAATACCCGAAACACAGATAGAAAATTGGATAGAGTAAAGATTCGATCATGGAAAAGGTCTTTGGCTTTTTTTTCTTCGATTTGCATAGAACCAATACCAGATTCTAAAAATTCTAACGAAAGGCAAGAAAACAAATGAAAACAGTTGACTCTCGAAGTCGATTCTATACCTTGGTTTTTATTCCGATGGAGTTGTAGCTCAGTTGGTCAGAGTGCCTGCCTGTCACGCAGGATGTCGCGGGTTCGAGCCCCGTCAACTCCGCCATCGGTTTTCCTAAAAATCACTCGATATACTCTTCTTTCTCTTTCTTAAATAAGATCTGATTTTCTTCTTCTAACACACGAGCCACTTGCACAATCTTACTTCTTGCTTCGTTAATCTCTCGTAAGGTGACCCGAGGTTTCATATCTAGGATATCCAAAATATCTTCTGCTCGGTTTTGGCTCATATTGTTTAGGAATTTTTTCCGAATTTCATCCCCCGCGCCACGGATCGCAAGAGAGATGGATGTGTCATCTGCGAGCCTATTGATCAGGATTCGCATCTCCTTATTATCCAAGGATAGAATGTCTTCAAAGGTATATAGTTTTTCCCGCACTTGGTCGGCCACATCGGGTGAGGTCTCTTCCAATTCGGAGAGGATGGTTTCCTCGGCCCCTTTTTCCATAAAGTTCAAAATGTTCGCAAGAACATGAGCACCACCGGCTTCCGAGTATTCCTGTTTGTCTCTTTCTTCGTATCGTTTCTTTAAAATCCGAGCAATGTTTTGGATCACATCAGGGTGGGTTTTGGATGTGGTAGCGAGTCTTACCGCAATTTTGGCTTGTTCTGGTTTGGGAAAGAGTTTCAAAACATCGGCGGCTTTTTTCGGATCCAGGTGAGAGAGTGTCACCGCAATGATTTGTGGGGATTCGGTTCCGAGCATCCCTTGTAAAACACCCGGCTCCACTTGGTTTAGGAATTCAAAATCGTTTTTCGTTTCTTCTTTGTGGATCTTCTTTAAGATCACATTGGCTTTTTCTGCGCCCACAGTATGTTCCAAAAGGGATTTGGCGGTGGAGAGGCCACCGGATGTGGTTTCATTCAAATCTTCTATGGTATTGTGAAATTCTTTTAGGATGACTTCTCTTTCTTCCTTGGATATCGATCTGATTTTGGACATTTCCAAAATCACAGCTTCGAGCATGGCGTCATCTAGATGTTTGAGAACATCGGCAGCCCTCTCTTTGCCTAGGGATAAAAGGAGTAGGGCGGCTTTCCGTACGCCAGGAGTGGCGGATGTGGGGTTCTCAGGCTTCATGTGACATAATTCTCCCGGTTTCCTGATACTGTCAAAAAAAACTTACCTAATGAGACAAAATTTTCTAAAGGTCTCATAAATTCGTACGATACCCTTTGTAAGTTACAAAAAGAAAGGAAAGCAAAACCAGATGGACAAAGCACACAAATTCAAAAGCACACTCGAAAGATACATCCACTACCGGGGAATCGATATCGTTCTCCACCTCAAAGACGGACAAAGCATTGAACTCGATAAAAATCGCCAAATGATGGACGATGTCGTGATCGGGAACTTAGCCAATGGTGTGGTCCGCATTCCCGTCGCCGACATCCAAAGTGCCGATTTTTTCGCCGCTTAAATCCAAAACTCAAAAATCAAATAACACCCGCAATAAGACTCGGTCTTTCCAAAAGAGTCTTTAGGGTTTTTAGAAACTCGGCCCCTACGGCACCATCGATCACTCGGTGGTCGCAAGAAAGGGTCAGAGACAAAACTCTCCCGGCAACCACGACCCCGTTCTCCACAACCGGTTTTTCTTCCACAGAACCCACAGCAAGGATGGCACTTTCCGGCTCATTGATGATGGCCGTGAATCGGCTAATCCCATACATTCCCAAATTCGAAATGGTAAAGGTTCCATTTGAAAATTCTTCGGGTTTGAGTTTTCGTTCCCTCGCCCTTTTGGCCAGTTCCTTCACTTCTTTCGAAATCTCTATTATGGATTTTGTATCTGCATTTCGGATAACGGGTGTTAGTAGACCTCCATCAAGCGAAACAGCAATCCCTACATCCACTCGACCAAATTGTAAAATGGAATCTCCTTGGAAACTGGCATTTACTTTCGGGTGGAGCCGGAGAGCCGCAGCAGTGGCTTTCACAATGATATCGTTTAAGCTCACCTTCACTTGTAATTCTGGATCCAAATGTTTTTGGAATTCCAAAAGATCCGCTCGGAAATCTTCCATAGCTTTCGCATTTACATCCACATTCAAATAAAAGTGGGGGAGGTTTTGTTTGGATTCGGTGAGGCGTTTGGCAATGGTTTTACGCATTCCATTCAGAGTCACCACTTCATCCAAACGAGAAGGTCCAGCCGCCGATGACCGGGAGTTCGTACCTTTGTTTAATGTATCGAGTACATCATTTTTGGTAATTCGACCTTCGGGACCTGTTCCAATGACTGAGTGTAAATCGATTCCGTTTTCAATGGCAATGGACTTAGCCAAAGGAGAGGCAAGCACACGAAGTCCTCCTCTGTTTGTCAAATTTACCCCAGTAACTCCAGTAAGCCCGG
Source organism: Leptospira wolbachii serovar Codice str. CDC (assembly GCF_000332515.2). Classification (NCBI taxonomy): domain Bacteria; kingdom Pseudomonadati; phylum Spirochaetota; class Leptospiria; order Leptospirales; family Leptospiraceae; genus Leptospira; species Leptospira wolbachii. The sequence goes on along the minus strand of NZ_AOGZ02000014.1, from coordinate 220,789 downwards.
TGACCGAGTTTATGGAGGTCGAGGTTTTTGATTGGGGGAGTGCGTTTGCAGAAGGGATCTCTTTTGTAGGAGATGCAACAACGGCAACTGGATCTGGCTTTTCCTGTTGCGGAGTCGTTGGATTCCCATTTTCCTTTGATGCCACTGCTTGTGTTACGGGACTTGGTGCAGAAGAACTTTTTTGTGGAATTCCTGCGAGGAGACTCGATACATCTTCACCGGGTTTTCCAATTACTGCCAAGGCTTCGCCTACTTTTAGTTTGGCGCCTTCGGTATGTAGAATTTTTAGAATCACACCAGTTTCAAAAGCTTCCATTTCCATCACAGCTTTGTCTGTCTCTACTTCGGCAATGATGTCACCGGGAGATACGGAATCTCCTTCTTTTTTCAACCACTTCACTATGGTTCCTTCCTCCATCGTGGGGGAAAGTTGAGTCATTTCTTGGATCTTTGCCATTACGGTTCTCCTACTGTAACATCTCGCGGATGGTATCGGCAACTCTTGTTGCATTGGGCAAACTCATTCGTTCTAAGTTGGCTGCGTAAGACATAGGAACATCCAGTTGTGTCACTCGTTCGACGGGGTGGTCCAAGTAAGCAAAGGCATTTTTTTGGATGAGGTAAGCAATTTGTGCCCCAAATCCAGCTACAGGCCAACCTTCTTCCACAACCACAGCTCTGTTTGTTTTTTTAACAGATTCATAAATGAGATTTTCATCTAACGGGCGTAAACTGCGAAGATCGACTATTTCCACAGAGATCCCTTCTTTTTCTAAGATGGCAGCTGCTTCTTCTGCAAAAACGAGAGCTCTGGACCAAGTCACAAGAGTGATGTCTGTACCTTTGCGTTTGATTTCCCCAAGTCCCAAAGGAATGGTGTATTCTTGTTCCGGGACTTCTCCTTTGGAACCGTATAACACTTCCGATTCGATAAAGATCGTTGGGTTATTGTCCCGAATGGATGATTTGAGTAGGCCATAGGCATCCTTCGGAGTGGCAGGACAAACCACTTTGAGCCCTGGACAATGCGCATACCACGATTCAAAAGCTTGTGAGTGTTGGGCTCCGAGCCTTCCTCCCACACCCCCAGCGCCGCGAAAGACGATGGGCATCGGAAATTGCCCCCCACTCATATAATTGATTTTCGCTGCGGAGTTGATAATTTGGTCGATGGCAACAAGGGAAAAATTCCAAGTCATAAACTCAATGATGGGGCGTAGGCCCACCATGGCAGAACCCACTCCAATGCCAGCAAATCCATTTTCAGAAATAGGGGTGTCGATCACACGTTCCTCTCCGAACTTGGTTAGCATTCCCTGGGAAACTTTATAGGCTCCTTGGTAGTGGCCCACTTCTTCACCCATTAAATAGATCAGTGGATCTTTTTCCATCTCCTCCACCATGGCACGGTTTAATGCTTCTCTATAAGTAAGAATGGCCATCTATTTGTCCTCCGCATACACGTATTTGTGTAGTTGAGAGAGGGGAGGTTCGGGGGAGGTTTCCGCATACTCATAGGCCTCGTCAATTTGGGTTTGGATTTCTAAATCCATTTTATCCAATTCTTCTTCTTTAATCCCACCTAATTCGAGTTCGTGTCTCGCACGCATAAGGGGGTCTTTCTTTTTATAAGCATCCAATTCTTCTTTGGTTCTGTATTTGGCAGGGTCAGACATGGAATGACCACGGAAACGGTAGGTAGAAACTTCAATGAGGGTGGGACCTTCTCCTCGCCTTGCTCGTTCGACTGCCACTTGGACGTGGTCTCTTACTTTTCTCACTTCATCGCCTTCGATATGATCACGAGCCATATCATAAGCATAAGCTCTGACAGAAACATCTTTGACTGCAAGGGCACGGTATTCCGGTGTTCCCATCGCATAATGGTTGTTTTCGCAAATAAAAACGACGGGGAGTTTCCAAATGGCAGCTAAGTTTAATCCTTCATGAAAGGATCCAATATTGGCAGCTCCCTCTCCAAAAAAACAGATAGTAACCGAATCTTCTTTTTTATATTTGGAAGCAAAGGCAATACCAGCGGCAAGAGAGATATGCCCGCCTACAATTCCATGCCCTCCCATAAAGTGTGCGTTGCGATCGAAGAAGTGCATCGAACCACCGTTACCTTTTGAGATCCCTGTTGCTTTACCAAATAACTCTGCCATAAGGGGTTTTGGATTAAGGCCCCTTGCCAATGCATGGCCATGGTCTCTATAAGTAGAAACAATATAGTCTTTTGGTGTGAGGGATGCGATTGCTCCAACACCCACTGCTTCTTGACCGATGTACAAATGTAAAAACCCACCAATCTTTCCTACACTATAGGCTTTGGCAGCGGCTTCCTCAAACTTTCGTATAAGTACCATTTGTCTGTAAAACTCTTTCAACTCGCTCACAGATTGTGAGTCTTTTGGGACAGAAGAAACCAACTAGAACCTCCAAAACCACTAAAAAACTACACTATTTAGACGGAGAATGAAAGCAAAAATCTTGCTCTCAGAGGGATCGTAAAAGACAGTTTCCGTAAGACCTTTATGAAAATTACGAATGCTGGAATCGAATTCTTAGAATTCAATGAATTTAGAAATTTTGCTGTTGATTATGATTTGTTAGGTTCTGTATCTCTCAGTGAACCTGTTGTTGATAAAAATGGCAGTATCTTAATCAAAGAAAAAGTTGCCATTAAGGAAAATATTTTAAAGAAACTGGAAGGGATGGAAGGGAACTACATTCCTTCATTTAAGTTAGCCATGTCCAAGGATTTGATGAGAATGCTTCGAATGGTTCTTTCGAAAGCCATTCTTTGTCGTATTGAAGACAGATCCAATGAGTTTATTTTTCATCTCTATGAACAAAATGCGGAAAGAATGGCAAGTCTCAAAGGTATCATTCAAAATGCCTTTTATTCTAAATCAATTGCTCTATCTTTTTTTCGCATTCTGCTCAGCCACAAAGAGTTCTTTAACCACTTAGCAGACTTTGGACTATTAAGTTTAGGATCTGTGATTCAAAAGCAATACGGCTTTAAGATGGTAAATAGGTTCAGTTTTCTTGCCGGTCTTTGTGCCGATATTTCTGTATCCAAAGAGGGGTTGTACAAACAAAGTTTTTTTGGGTCGTCTCTTTCTTCCGCCGTGAATCTTTCTTTGGAAATTGCAAGAAAACTCAATCTTCCTGAAGAAGTCATTAGTGCTATTAATAACCATGGTTCGAATGGATTTGAAATTCCTGGAGTAATTCCTGCGACAGTCAATGTGGAAGACTTACGTAAACACCAATTAAACCAGGATCTACTCGCAGGAAGTGGAATGGAAGATGATGCCAGTGATGATGAAGAGGAAGCAGGTGAGTATGCAGATGATACCGCTTCGGTCACCTTAGATGCGTTAAAGATTGCTCGTTATATCATGGAAAATTTAAAGACTACAACAGACAAAGAACATGTCTCTGAAAAACTTCTTGTGATGTTTACATACAATGCGGAGAAGGGACTTTTCCGAAAGGATCTGGCTGATCCAATGATAAATCGCTTTAAAGAATTTGACCAAGCCATCAAACGCATTCGTACGATTGCGGAGATCGAAAATAAATGTAAGTTTCCCACTTCTGCATGGGCATATCCAAAACCAAAAGCAGCGCAGATTCTTTGTAAGGACAAAAATTACCAATGCCCTTGGATCGTAAACGGTTGGGACTTACGGATCATTTCCCCACAAGATCCTTTTGGCCATATTGGAACTTCTCTGGATGTGGGAACCTATCCTAAATGTGCCTTAGAAGAAGAACTTCATGCAAAAATCAAATACACTGACTCTTAGTGGGAATGAAATTGTGAAGACAAGGTTGGAAAAAAAGTAGAGAGAGAATTTTGAAACTTCAAGTGAGCTAAAAAAAAAACCAACCGAAATTCGGTTGGTTTTCTCTTTTACAGAAAAAAGATGATTAGAAACCTGCTGGTTTTTTAATGTCTTTCGTTGCGTCTTTGATCGCGCCTGTTGCTGCTTTTTTAGCTTCTGCTTCTGCCGTTTTTACTGCTGCATCTACTTTTTTCTCTACTTCTGTAGTTACTTTTTTAGCTGCATCTTCAACAGATTCGATTTTTTCTTCAACAACTGGTTCTTCTTTTTTACAGAAAGCAAGTCCAGAAGCCATAGTGACACCAAGAATTAAAACGAGTAGTTTTTTATTCATTGAAAGTTTTCTCCTAAAATCTTTTAATTCTGCCAAAACTATCAGATCGAGATTTCCTTTGAAAGAAATTTCTGTATTTGTTTTGAAAATTATGCCTTGGGAATGAACGTAAGGAATTCTTCTACTTCCTTTTTGCTACCAATAATGAGCGTTGTTCTTTCATGAAGGTCTTTCGGATTTAGGTCTAGGATTCGTTCTCCTTTCACTGTCACCGCCATTCCCCCCGCTTGTTCGGCGATGAAAGCCATTGGTGCCGCTTCGTATAACAGACGTAGTTTTCCGTTCGGGCATTTTGATGATTTTGTATCATTGGGATAGAGGAAGATTCCTCCTTTGAGTAAGTTCCTATGGAAATCCGCCACAAGTGAGCCAATGTAACGAGCTGTTTTTGGTTTTTTTCCTCCTTCAATGGATTTGATCTTTTGGAGGTAGGCCTGAACTTCTGGGGACCAATAAGAAGCATTCCCTTCATTGGCAGAATAAATATCTCCCGACTCAGGCATTTTCATATTGGGATGGGACAATAAAAACTCACCTACACTCGGATCTAAAGTAAAACCGGAAACTCCCTTTCCTGTGGAAAGCACAAGCATCGTGGACGATCCGTAAATGATGTATCCGGCACAGCGTTGCAGATGGCCTTGTTGGAGGAGGTCACGTTCGCTTCCCGGATCTTTCGAGTTTGGTTCTAACCTTTGGTGGATGGAAAAGATGGTTCCTATGGAGACATTGGTATCAATATTCGAAGATCCGTCTAGGGGATCGATTGCCATAGTATACTTGCCAATATTGTATCCTCCAGGGATGGGAATGATGTCTTCGTGTTCTTCACTGGCAAGGACACAAAGGTGGCCACAAATTTTCAGGGACTGGTTGAAGGCGTTGTCCGCATATTGGTCCAGTTTCATCTGTGTTTCGCCTTGGACATTGGTATCTTCTGTGGCACCCAGGATATCGTCCAAAAGTCCCGCTTTTCGGACTTCTCGGCCTACAATTTTTGCCGCATAGACTAAGTGGCTGAGTAGGGCTGTAAATTCTCCGGAGGCATGAGGGATTTTGAGTTGCTCTTCTAGAATGAATTGCGATAGAGAAATGAGTTTTTTTTGTTTCGGTGTTGCGTTCACAGGTTCCCCGATTAGTTTTTACACCATTTTGGGGGCATAACGTCAGGAGCAATCCTTTCTCCTTTTGATTGGCGAAGTCCCGACCGATACTAAAACTAGATTCCGATGATAGATCCAACTCATGTAAGTACTTCCCCCTCCATGCAAATGACAGATTACCATTCTAGGCGTCTTGGCATTAGTTTTGCCAGTGTGGGCGCCCATTTGGGTTGGGTGTATCTTGCCGGCGAAATTGTTTATGAATTTGGCCAAACCGAAAAAGAGGAATGGCTTCGCAGTCTTGTTTCGAAACAAATTTCGGATCTTGTTCGAAATTTAGAATACATGGATCCAAAATCCTTAGGGACTTTTTCAGAAAAGGGAAAGGACTTTAAAATCAATATTATGCGTCTTCCGGAAGGAGAGGTTCCCGTTTTTGTCCTGGTGGCCCAAGAAGTGGAACCGGAACTATCGATGCGAAACTGGGAAGACCTTTCCAACCAAGTTCTGACCTTTTGTGCCACAGGGATTTCCTTACGAGAAAAGAACCTTCTCGATTTCTTAACCATCACAGAACCGATCCGAAAGAAAATGGAACGTTCCTTTACGGGCGATGTCCATTCAGGAGTGATCGCTTTTTTCCACCTGCAAGACTTATCTCCCTTTTTCAAACCCCTTGGCGTAGTCAAAAGCCAAGAAATTCTGCGGGAAGTGACAGCCACTTTGCATAAAGAAACGAGGGAAAACGAATTCAATTTCCAACTGAATCCACGTTCTTATTTTCTATTCTGCCCTGGAGAAACCCTAGACGGGGCCAACCACCGCTTTGGATCGCTTTACTTTCCTTCCAAACATTTGATTTTGGACTACAAACTGAAGATTTTCCCTATTGATCGAGAGATTTTGGCAGACGATTCTAGGTTTTCTTCCATTTTTATCGAAAATTTCTGATTTGGTTTTCGGCTGAATTGACAAATCAGAGCCTTTTCCGTTACCGTCAAAACTAGACCATTTTTACAAAAGGACAGTTGTTTGTCTATGACCCCACAAGTAGGGATTTATTTAAAAGAAGGGGAATCAATTGAAGCTGCGCTTCGTCGATTCAAAAGAGATTGTGCGAACGCTGGTATCATGAGCGAAATCAAACGTAGAGAATACTTTGAAAAACCAAGCGTTGTGAAAAAGAAAGCTGTTGAAGCTGCGAAACGCAAACGAGACAAAAAGAAAAGACTATTCGCTAAAAAAGATAAACTTTAATCTTTAAGTCGGTTTTACTAATGACCCTTCAAGAGACGATCAATACCGATCTAAAGACGGCTTTAAAGGCCAAGGATGAAACAGTCCTAGGCACTTTACGTCTCTTGAAAGCGGAAATTCAATATGAATTAACCAAAACCGGTGCTTCCGAGCTGACGGATACTGCTGTCATGCAGATCCTCAAATCTAATTTCAAACGCAGAAAGGACACGGCTGTCGAATATGACAAAGCCAATCGTCCGGATCTATCAAGCAAAGAAATTCAGGAAGCAGAAGTCATCTCTCGTTATATTCCAGAAGAAGTCTCCGATGAAGAAATCTCCAAAGCGGTTACAGAAGCTATTGGGGAATTGAATGCTAGCGGAGCCCAGGATATGGGAAAGGTGATGGGTAAAGTTATGGCAAAATTTAAAGGACAAAATATAGACGGCTCCAAGGTATCCTCCCTCGCAAAACAAGCACTTAGCGCCCGTTAATACCGTTATACTGTGAATCCTTACCAAAGTTTTAAAGAAAGAGTTCGCAGAGAAGTCTCCATTGACTCATACATCAATAGGTTCGTTCCCTTACGTCGTATGGGAAGAAATCTTGTGGGCATCTGCCCATTCCATAATGAAAAAACACCCTCATTCAATGTAAACGCAGAAGGTGGATTTTATCACTGTTTTGGGTGTAAAGCCTCTGGGGATTTATTTCGTTTTGTGATGGACTACCAGAAGGTAGACTTCCTCAAATCTTTGGAAATCCTTTCTGATTATTCTGGCATCCCACTTGTCGAAAGAACTAAAGAAGAAGAAGAGTCCGATCGCAAAAAAGAAGCACTCTACCAAATTTCGCAAAAAGCCTTAGAATACTTTCAAAGGAATTTGAATACCAGTGCTGGAGAAGTGGCTTTAAAATATTTAGAATCGCGTGGGATGTATACGGAAGATTTGAAAGTTTTTAAAATTGGATTTGGACTTCCAGGTTTTGGTAATTTACGGGCGGAGCTATTTAAAACGGAAGCCGAAGTAAAGTTAGGTGAACAGTTGGGACTTCTCAAACGCCAAGACCAAAACAGAGATCCATATGATTTTTTTCGCAGTCGCATTATGTTTCCGGTGATTGATACCAAGGCCCGAGTGATTGCCTTTTCTGGAAGGATTCTTGGTGAATCCGAAGAAGCCAAATACATCAATAGTCCAAACTCTCTGATCTACGACAAAAGCCGTACTTTTTATAATTTGAATTTAGCCCAAGACAGTATACGTAAAACGAGAGAAGCTGTAATCGTGGAAGGCGTGTTTGATGCCATTGGACTCTTTCGCAAAGGGATCGAATTTGTGGTCGCCCCACTCGGAACAGGTTTTACCGAAGGACATGTTCGTATTCTCAAGAATATGGCGGACAAAGTATACTTAATGATGGATTCCGATAAAGCCGGAACCAAAGGTGCTTTCCGTGCTGTGAATCTCCTTTCGAAAGAAGGGGTGAGTGTGAAGGTTTGTCACATCCCAGAAGGAAAAGATCCTTTCGATTATTCCCTCCACCACAACAAACAAGAAATTCGCGATTTACTCGAAGCGGCGGCACCGGCCTCGCAATTTATGATCCGAGAAGTTCTCGGTGGGGCAGGCCCTTCCTCACTGGCAGAAGAAAAACAAGCCAGTGTCAAAAAACTCTTCGAATTTCTAAGGCCAATGGAAAAAGAAACGGACAAACAGGTCTATTTAGAAGAAGGGGCTCGCCAGCTCGGACTTTCGTTTTCTTCACTTTTTCAGGACTTTCGTGGCAAACCAGGGGTAACTTCGACCCCCTCCGTGGTCGATACTAAGAAGGAAAGAACACCGGCCAAGCTGGGAAAACCTTCCCCCGTTTTGGTTTGTGAACGAAAGATGATCGCCATGCTCATCCAGAATTTGGAACTTTTTAGTTTCGCGGATGATTTGCTTGGCCTCGAGTTTCGGGATGAAGTATCTGCTTTTCTTTGGGACTATTTATATACGAAGTATTTGCAGAATGAGAACCTAACAGCTGCAGAAATTCTTTCGAGGGAAGAAATTCCTTCGGAATACCTGGGAATGATTGCCGAACATTTTACGGCCGATGATTCGACAAGCCCAGGAACGTTTAAAGGGATGTTTCTTTACCATGCGGATTTGTTGGATGACGCAAGGATGGAAGAACTTGTCAAAGAGATGGCCAAACCTGACTTAACGATTGAAGAAAAGAACAATCTTTTGTCAGAACTTTCACTCTTAAAAAGTGAAAAAAATAAGAGATCCGTGTATCTCAGAACGATCCAAACGTTAGAAGTTTAAAGAGGATAGAGGTAGAATGGAAAATCTAGCAAGCCTACCAGAAGTACAGAAGATCATCTCGATCGGTAAAGCAAATCGAGAGGTTTCTTATGATGAAATCAATGAAATACTTCCGGATAAAATCTTAAATTCCGAAAAGATCGATGATGTCTTTACATTGTTACATGAGATGGGGATTGAAATTGTAGAAGAGTATTCCAAAAAATCTTTGGAAGAATCTAGTTCCCTCACAACTACTAAAGAAGAGACGAACAAAGAAACAAAAGAGAAACCGGCACGTAAAAAAAGAGAGTCCAGTGTTTCTTCTAGTTCCGAAGATCCCATCCGCCTATATTTAAAAGAAATTGGTAAAGTATCTCTGATTTCTGGAGAAACAGAAGTGTTTCTCGCGAAAAGAATTGAGAAGGGTGAAAAGATCATTGAAGAAACCATTCTTAGTTCTTCGATACTCCGCCAAAACTTTGCAAAACTCATTCCAAAGATAAAGTCCAAAAAAATCAAAGTTTATGACTTAGTAAAAGTGGACAAAATGTACGCTCTCAACCAAGAGCAAGCGGACAAATTGGAAAAAGTATTCTTTGAGAATATGGAACTCATCCAACAAGATGAAAAAGTTCTAAACGAATCCACAAACCGAATTCGTAAGTATTCTGAGAACTCTAAGAAGTTCAAAGAACTCAAAGAAAAAATTGATTTATCCACTGGTAAAATTGACGAAGCCATTCGTAAAATTGGTGTTTCTCAAAAAGAAATCCAAAAGATCTCTCAAAAGATCAAGTCGATGGTATTCCGAGTTAAGGAAATTGAAAAACATTTCCTTAAAATCAAAGCCAAATACGGACATGATGTTCGCGAAATCAAAGCCCTCAACCGTTTCATAGAAAAAAATGAAAACTTAGATGAAATCGAAAAGATGATGGGTTGCGATATTGATGAAGTTAGAGAAGTCATCAAAGACATTCGCAACAACGAAAGAAAACTCCGTCGTATGGAACAGGAAGCCGGATCTCCTGTTGGCGAGATCAAAGACTGGGGTGAAAAAATCATCAAAGGCGAAAGAGAAATTGCCCAAGCGAAACGAGAACTTGTGCGAGCAAACCTTCGTTTGGTGGTTTCCATTGCGAAACGATACGCGAATCGCGGGATGCATTTCTTTGACCTAATCCAAGAAGGAAACATTGGTCTTATCCGCGCTGTAGATAAGTTCGAATACAAAAAAGGTTATAAATTTTCTACTTATGCGACTTGGTGGATTAGACAAGCCATCACTCGTGCGATCTCTGACCAAGCAAGAACCATTCGTGTTCCTGTTCACATGATCGAACAAGTGAACAAAGTGATTCGGGAAACGAGACTCTTTGTTCAAGAGTTTGGTCGTGATCCTTCCAACGATGAAATTGCAGAACGACTCGGCTGGCCAGTCCAGAAAGTAAAGGCCGTGAAAAACGTAGCTCGGGAGCCAATTTCCCTCGAAATTCCTGTGGGTTCAGAAGAGGATTCAGAACTTGGAGATTTTATCGAGGACAAGGAAGTGATCTCTCCACTGAACTCTGCAGCGTCTTCCATCCTATCAGAACAAATCCGCCAGGTCTTACAAACACTCCCGGCTCGGGAGCAAAAGGTCATTCGGATGCGATTTGGTTTGGATGATGGATATGCACAGACATTGGAAGAGGTGGGTTACCAGTTTAAGGTAACTCGGGAGAGGATTCGTCAGATTGAGGCAAAGGCCCTCAGACGTCTTCGCCACCCCAGCCGATCCAAAAAACTCAAAGACTATATCGATTAAGAGAAATTGTTTTTCGCTTGATCGTCCTTTCGTTCAGATTCATGGTTTGACAGTCCATGGGTCTGAACCAATCTACTTTTTCTGCAACTAATCTTTCATTAAGAAATTCCTATCCAACTATTTCTCTTTGCCTCTTACTTTTCCTCTCGATTGTTTCCAGCTTCCAATGTAAGGGATCCGAAAAACAATTCGATTACCAAAGGACTCAAAGTGTGGGCCAAATCAGCGCTGAAGAACCATGGCGGTTCAGTCCAGAATTTGCTTTAGATAACAAACTCACCACGGCATTCTGTGCCAATTCCAAGGAAGTGGGCTCTGGATTTACTTTGTATTTAAAATCCTATTCCCAATTCTCCGCCTTACAAATATTCAACGGATTCCATAAGTCTGCCGTAGATTTAAAATCCAATGATGCAGTAAAAAAACTTCGAATCACTTCTTTCGATATGGAAACAGAAGATCTGAAGTCGAAACTAAAAATCGGTTCCACAATGGATTTAGAACTGACAAAACCCAAGTTTGGGAAATCGGGTTTTCAAGTATTGGATTTAGATTCGAAATTCCAAGGCAATGTGATTCGGTTCGAAATTTTAGAAACCCATGGCCAGGGTTCCACTGGGCGAGTTTGTATTTCCGAGGTTTCGTTTGGAGAAATCGAAAAGGAAAGTTTTCTTTCTTACCCTTGGGTTTCTTTTGATAAAATAAAAAATACCATCATTCAATTTGGTAAAGCCGAACGCCACTTTTCTGGATTCAAACAATTGGTTTTGGCAAATGAAAAGGGAACGATTTCCTTTTACGACCAAGGAACCATCCTGCCTGTGTTTTTTAAATCCGACCAAACTTTTAGTTTTTCTGAGATGTATGGAGAAGGAGATCCTTTAGGATTTTTACCTTCGATTGTGGGAACGTATACCATTCTGCAATCTTCGGAAGAGGGACTGGAACTCAATTTGAGTTATTATGACAATGGCGGGATCGAACGAAATATTTCCTGGATTTTCAAACGAGCTGAAGTGGGAGATGAAGACTATGAAAACTTCAAAACCAAATTAGGAACTCGGTTTTCGGAAGTCTTCAATCCCAAAACCCATTACTTACTGGTGTTAAAAGAAAAAGAATCAGGTCGTACGTTCTATCATTATGAACTAGCCAAACCGAAATAATCTGACGATTCTCTCTATGTGGTCGAAACCAAAAAAGAGAGACCGTCTTTCTAGTTTATTTTTTAACCAATGGTTTTCTTTAAATCTTTGATATGGTTCAACAGTTCGTTTAAAGAAGATTTCTTTTCTGTTTCCTTCCAACCGAGTTCTTTGGCGAGAGCATTTGCGACAGGAACTGCCAGAGTCTCTGCAAGCTTCAAATCTAAAAACACAACTCGCCATCTTCTAGAAAGAACATCGGTGACCGAAAGTGCAAATTCCTTTTTCACAAAATGTTTGATTTCTTCTAGAAAATATCCAGATCCTTTTTTAAGTTCTTTTGGTTTTTTCCCCAGAATGAAAGAAACTTCCCCACCATAGGCATCCGCCAAACGAACAGAAGTTTCATAGGAGAGATCATACATTGTTTGGATCTTTGCTACCAAATGTTTGGAATACCCGTCGGCACCAGGAAAGGCAAAACTAGCTGTCACACAATTCATCTTAGGTGGTAAGTTACCGACTGAAATGAGTTTGTCTGTGAGGTCTTCTGCCATTTTACGAAAGGTAGACCACTTGCCCCCAGACATGGTGACAAGACCCGATTCAGAAACAAGGATGGCTTCCTCTCTTGAAATGGACTTGGTATCTTTTTTGTCTCCCGTAGAGATAAGAGGACGGAGCCCAGAAAAAACAGATTCAATATCCTCTTTGGTTAACTTGGTATCCAAATAATCATTTCCAGTTTTGAGTAAAAATTCTACTTCGGATTGCAGTGGAAGAGGTTCCTCATCAATTTTTTGAATCGGGGTATCTGTTGTTCCAAGAAGGACTTTCCCTTCCCAAGGGATTACAAAAACCACACGTCCATCAGCAGTTTTAGGAATGATCATGGCTGTGCGACAAGGTAACTTTTGTTTGTCGAAAACAAGGTGGATTCCTTGGCTTGGGGCAAGGACATTTTCTGCTTTTGGGTCGTCTAGTTTACGGAGAGAATCAATCCAAACTCCTGTAGTATTGGCAACGACTTTGGCTTTGATTGAGATTTTCTTTTTTGTGATTAAGTCTTTTGCCGTCACACCAATGATTTTTCCGTTCCCATCTTTTAAGAAAGATGTGACTTCGATGCGAGATAATACATCTGCACCATTTTCTTTGGCAGCTCGCACGGTGGTAACATTGAGCCTTGAGTCATTGAACTGGGCATCGTAATAGGAAATCCCACCCTTTAGTTTCTCTTTTTTTAAAGAGGCAAAATAGTCCAATGCTGTTGCTTTGGAAATTCTTTCATGACCAGGTACTACAGATCTACCCGCAAGGATGTCATACATAGTCAGACCAATGGAGTAAAAAGGTTTTTCCCACCAAACATAGGTAGGTAATACAAACTGCAAAGGTTTTACTAAGTGAGGTGCATTGATTAGGAGGCGTTTCCTTTCCGATAATGCTTCGTAAATGAGTTTGAAATGGAACTGGGCTAAGTAACGAACTCCTCCATGAATGAGTTTTGTGGACCTAGAACTAGTTCCTGCCGAGAAATCTTGTTTTTCTAGGAGGGCTACTTTGTATCCGCGAAGAGCCGCATCAAGTGCCGTACCAGATCCAGTGGCTCCACCGCCCAGTACTAAGACATCGTAGTCAGTTGATTCTAATTGTTTTAGTGTTTGTTTTCTTTCATCTAAATGATTCATAAGGGTTTTTACGTACTTTGGTGGTTGCCTATAGAGATTCTAAGGTTAGTATTGTCAAAAGTCACCATTTCGACCATCGAAAATTTTTGAATTTGTTATGAAAACTGAAAGAGAATTGAACCAAGAATTAGATACCATCCGCCGAGGCACTGTCGAGATCATTAGCGAGGCAGAACTTTTAGAAAAAATCAAATCCAAACCTTCCCTTACCATCAAGGCGGGTTTTGATCCCACAGCCCCCGATTTGCACTTAGGACATTTTGTTTTGCTCAGAAAACTAAAACACTTCCAAGACTTGGGTCATGAAGTCTGTTTTATGCTCGGTGATTTTACTGCGATGATTGGTGATCCCACGGGAAAATCAGAAACAAGAAAACGTCTTTCCAAAGAAGAGGTATTGGAAAATTCCAAAACCTACCAAAACCAAGTATTTAAAATTTTAGATCCGAAAAAAACAAAGATTCTCTACAACTCGCACTGGTGTTCGGAAATGAAGTTCGAAGATGTTTTAGTTTTAACTTCCAAATATACGGTTTCTCGAATGTTGGAAAGAGACGACTTTACCAAACGTCATAAAGCAGGAACTCCCATCTCTATGATAGAGTTCTTATACCCACTTGTACAGGGTTATGATTCTGTTGCGATGAAAGCGGATGTGGAACTTGGGGGAACGGACCAAAAGTTTAATATGTTAGTGGGCCGCGACTTACAAAGAGAATACGGACAAAAACCCCAGTCAGTCATCACGTTACCACTCCTTGTCGGTTTAGATGGCGTCAAAAAAATGTCCAAGTCTCTTGGCAATTATGTTGGTGTGACAGAAAAACCTATCGATATGTATGGAAAGATCATGTCCATTTCTGATGATTTGATGTGGAATTACTTTGAACTACTGACTGACCTTCCTCGTTCCGAAATGGAAAACAGAAAGGCGGGGATTAGTTCCAAAACCCTCCACCCAAAAGAAGTCAAAACGGAGCTCGCCCTTCTTGTGATGGACCAGCTCCACCCAGAAGAGGAAAACAGAAAGGCAGTGGAAGAGTGGACCGCCATCCACAATACCAAAAACCGAGCCCTTCCTGATGAGATTCCAACAGAAACTCTGGATTCTTCTTACTTTTCAGAAAAACAACCGCTTCTTGTCTATGTTTTGTCTCAATTGAAATTCATTCCGAGTGTTTCGGAAGGTCGTAGGCTCATCCAAGCCGGTGGTTTGTATTTGGATGAAGAAAAAATCACGGACTCAAGCCTCTCTTTGGAACCAGGAAAAGAATACCTGATTCGCCAAGGAAAGAAGGGAAAATTTTTAAAGATAAAGACTTAAGGGAGATGGTCAGTCGTTTTAGAACGACTGATCCAAATCCGATATTAGGTAATAAGGAAACCCATACCCGCATGTCCCTCGACCCGACAAATGAAGAAAAGGAAATTCAGGATATTGTTCATGAACTTTCCCAGGACATCGAGAAGGACAGATTATTCGCAAAAAAACTTCGTAAGTTTGCTCTGGTTTCCGCCCTGTCTTTTGTTGGGATTACAGTCCTTGTACTTTGTGGGTATTTACTATACTTGAGTCTTAGTGTTACCAAACTCGAGTCAGAAGTAAAAGAAAAAGAAAAAAATCTTCGGGAACTAGAACAATCTCTTTTCTCTCTCATGTACCAAGAGCAACTTCGTGAGGAAAAAGCTTTGCCGGGCGATAGCGAACCCGATTCTGAACTTGCCAAACAAGTAGAAGAAAATGTTCAATTCTTAAAAGAAGTAAGCCAAGAGACCAAAGGTCGCAATATCCTTCGGGGAAATGAAACACAAAAAGAAATCGCGCTTACCTTTGATTTGGCTACAGGGGAAGAACTTCCTGTATTGTACAATTATATCAAAGAACATAAAATCAAAGTGACTCTCTTTTTATCAAATGAAAGACCTTCTGATATCAATGGTTCCTTCTTTATCCGCCAAAATTTAGATTACATTAAAAAAATGGCAAAAACTGGGTCAGTGGAATTTGGAAACCATACCTGGTCTCATTTTAACTACCAGAGATCGGTAACAGAAACTTCCTTAAAAAAAAGAATGGTACTCGATTATCTTTCCAATTCGGTTCTCGACCTTCCACGTATGGCAGAAGAACTAAAAAGGGTAGAGGATACCTTTCATTCTCTCACCAAACAAGAATTAAAGAAATACTATCGCCTACCTTATGGAGCTCTCAGCCAATTGATTTTAGATGCTCATGCAAGTCTTGGGTATACAGACCACATCATGTGGTCGAATAATTCCAAAGGGTCGCTCGATCTCCCTGATTACATTAGTAAACAATTCCTCTATAAAAAGACATCCAAAGGGAAAAAGGAAGTAGTTCGTAATCCTCATTACAAAACAGGTGAGGAAACACTTACCTTTTTGGATAATTGGGAAAAGGCAGATGCGAATGGAATGAATGGTGCCATCATCCTCATGCACTTGGGGGGACCGAGAAAATTTGATAAACTGATTTATATCCTCCCCACATTCATTGAACGAATGAAAGAGAAAGGATATAAATTTGTAACTCTTTCCGAAGTTTTGAATGATAAAAAAGATTAAATCCTTTCATCAAACTTTAACCTTCTAAAAGATTTCCTGACTCAACAACTCATCGGAACAAATCCAGTATGGACTCTTTTCTAAACTAACCGCCCTTTTTATTGAACGGTTTCAAATCTAGATGTTGCCTTTTAAGCAAATTTTTTCTTTCTTGTTTGGTATTTAGCAACTACCCAATCTTTAAATAGATACAGGTTGAGGTAAAACACAGGTACCATAATCAGAGTGATAAAGGTCGCAAAAGCAAGTCCCCAACCAAAGGCCAATGCCATAGGTACCAAAAATGGATCTTTCCCTCCGATTCCGTAGGCCGTTGGAAGGAGTCCAAGCACTGTTGTCACCGTAGTTAGCATTACGGCTCTTAGGCGAATACTTCCCGCTTCGACGAGAAGTTCAAAAGTGGATTTGCTTGGATCTTCAATCCGCAGTTGGTTGGCACAATCTACAAGAACAATGGAGTCGTTCACGACCACTCCCGCAAGTCCAATGATTCCCAGGAATGCAAGGAAGGAAAAGGGTTGTCCATGAATCAAAAATGCAAAGATCACTCCAATGACGGCAAAAGGAATGGCACTCATCACAATGAGAGGTTGCGCGAGAGATCGGAATAGAGAAGCAAGGATCATATAAATGATAATGAGTCCCACAAGGAAGGCTCGTCCGAGAGATGCCATTGACTCTTCTGTATCTTTATTCTCTCCTGAGAAACGAACCGAATAACCGGGATATTTGGATATGATTCCTTCGGTCAGTTTTTTTGCCTCTATGTTCACTTGTCTTGAAGAAGAAAGCGTTTCATCAATGTTAGATGTGACTGTTAGTAGTCGTTTGCCGTCTAAATGGTTGATGGATGCTCGTCCCGGATTTCTATCATGGCTAGTCAGTCGTGATACGGGAATTAGGTTCCCAGTGAGATTATTCACATATACTTTATTTAAGTGGGTAAGAGAAGATCTATATTCTTCAGGAAACCGAACCCGGACATCCACTTCTTCATCGGCCCGTTTGATTTTTGTGGAAACTGTTCCTTGAAGTGCGGTGTTGATAGCAAGAGATACGGATTGGACACTTACCCCAGCAAAAGAGGCAAGAGTTTCATCTACAGAAACTCGGATTTCGTCTTTTCCTTCATTAAAATCGTCCCCAATGTCTGTGACTCCATTGATTTTTGCAAGAGCAGCTTTGAACTCAGCACCAATTTTAAGTAAGGTGGCGAAATCATCTCCTTTGATTTCGATCGCCACCGGTTTTCCCACAGGAGGTCCCCCTGCCAATTTTTCAAATTCTAGGTTTACTAGTTTTCCCTTCAAAGGAAGAAAATCTTTGGGTACATCTGCCACGGGGAGGGTTTCCTCTTCTTTTTTATCCACATTTTCTTTGGCTAGTTTTTCTTCCAAAAGCAGGAGGGCCTTTTCATTTAACATGAATTTGGTGTTTTGGCGAACCACTTCGATGATTTTTTCTGTGGACCTTTCTCTATTGTCGTCGGGAGTGAGATACACCATGACTTGCGCATAGTTTTTACCACGTTTGGTAAACGGGTCATTTGGATCTTTTTGGATGATTCCCACTCGAGAGATATAGTTTTCTACTTCGCCTTCTGGAAGTTTGGAAACAGCATATTCTATAGCTCGAATGAAACGATCGGTTTCTTCGAGTTTTAATCCAGTTTCTGCTGTGACTCTCACTTGAAAGGTTTCAATTGCTCCAGGAAAGAGTTTGAATTTTCCGAATTTGACTTGGATGGCGAGAGAAAAAACAAAAAGACCCATAAGAAGGCCTACCATTTTCCATCGGTTTCTCAATGCAAAACTAAGAAGGGGAAGATAAGTTCGTTCTTTAAATTTAACAAACCAATGGGATTCTTCTTTGACTTCACCTTTCATATCCGTGGCTTTACTCACGTCGTATAAGTGGGAAGGTAACATAAAGAAGGCTTCAAATAGGGAACTACATAAAGATAAAATCACCACAAGAGGAATGGAGTGAATGAACTTACCAAAGATCCCTGTCATAAATAACATAGGCCCAAAAGCTGCGATGGTGGTTGTTACCGTGGCTGTGACTGGTGCAAGAACTTCACTTGTCCCTCGCATGGCCGCTTCAAATGGTTCTTCTCCCATTTCCAAATGACGGTATACGTTTTCGCAAATAATAATGGCATCATCCACTAAAATCCCGACTACAATGATAAGCCCCATCATAGAGATCAAATTTAAAGTAAGTCCCATGTAGTTCATGGCAACAAAGGTCATCGCAATCGAGATAGGAATTCCGAGGGCAGTCATCAGAGCCATTCTCCAACCGAGAAAGACAAATAGAGAGGCAGTTACGAGAAAAAGTCCCGATACCGCATTGGAAGTTAAAACTCCAAGGCGTCTTCTTATGTATTTGGATAAGTCATTGACAAAGGCATGTTTGACAGTGCCCCCAGAGGACTTAATGAACTCTTCTACTACGAGTTTGGAATCATCCACTACAGTGATCGCATCTGCTTTTTCTCGTTTGATCACCGTTAGTGCAATCGCGATGTTTCCATTCGACTTATCTAAATATTCCGAGTCTTCAAATCCTTCTGTGACTCGGGCAACATCGCGAATCCGTACAGAACGACCGGCATCATTGGAACGAACAAAAACATTTTCTATCTCTTCTGCTGTATCGAATTCTCCGACAGTGCGGACGATGATCTCTCTCGTCTTTTCGTTGATATTTCCTCCAGGGAAATTAATATTTCGGAGGCGGAGTGCATTGATCACTTGGGTGGAAGAAAGAGATAGGGCTTTTAATTTGTCGGGATCTAGGTCCACTTTCATTTCCCGTTCTCGCCATCCGCGTTTGGTAATCCTTGCAACGGTAGGTAGGTCTTTTAGTTTTTCTTCTAAAATTTTGGCCTTATCGCGCAACTCTTTTGCGCTTAACAAAGGTTTATCGTCTTTTGTTGTCGACGACAAATGGATTTCGATTACAGGTTGCCTTGCCGTTGTGATTTCAGTGACAATGGGATCCTCAACCTCAGTCGGCATGTCTTGGATCCGGTCGATAGCGGATTTCAAATCATCGACCACTTTTTGTGTATTTTTTGTATTGGGATCAATGGTAATGATAATCCCTGATCGGTTTTCTAGAGAAGCGGAACGAAATTCTTTGATTCCATCTACTTCTTTGATAGCGTCTTCCAATGGTTTGGTGACTAATTTTTCCACATCGGCAGGAGCCGCCCCAGGGTAAACAGTAGTCACACTCACGATATCAAAATTGATATTGGGAAAAGCTTCCCGGTTCATTGTGGCGGCTGTAAATCCACCGACAAGGAGGATGAGAAAGGTAAGAAGGTTTACAAATAAACTCTTCGAAAGAAAATACTGAACGATGGATGTGCCCATACAACTCCTTTAGGAGACAAAACTAATTAATCTAACAACTTACCGGCGGTATCAATGTCTTCGTTATAACCGAATAACTTTGTACTTTTGAGTCTGTCCACATAGAGTATACCGAAGAGGTGGTCGCACTCATGTTGTAATACGATTGCCCGGTATCCTGAAATCACTTCCTCATGTTCCTGAAAATTTTCATCCCGCCATTTCATTCGAATTTTATCGGGTCTTTCCACATAACCACGCATACCAGGAACGGAAAGACAACCTTCCCAGAATCCCTCACCTGCCGCTGATAGAGGAGTAATCTCTGGGTTCAGGATGATTTGGTTGGGAACTTCTGGGGTTCCTGGGTATCTTTCGTTGTCATCGTCTTGACCAACAACAACAAGTTTTTTAAGAACACCAATTTGGGGGGCAGCAAGTCCTACACCTTCGGCGTGACGCATGGTTTCAAACATATCTCGAATCAATTTTTTGAAATCCTTGGTTTGGATTTCGGATTCAGTTACGTCTTCGCTCGTTTGACGGAGTAAGGGATTGCCAATCTTGAGGATTTTTCTAACAGCCATAATCTAATATGGAATAGATTGAAAAAGGTCACTGATTGATCAAGTGATCTCCACTCCAAATGAAAAAGAATTTGACAGGGGAGGCTTTGACCTGTGAAATTCCGGGAGGGATTTTGGAGACGAGGGGAATCGAACCCCCGACCTTTTGAATGCCATTCAAACGCTCTCCCAACTGAGCTACGTCCCCTTGTGCTAATCCAAGGTGAGTGACTGCGTTTGTCTGTCAACAGAATCCTAAAATGGCTAAGGAACCAGAGATGTTATGGGACAAGATACAGTAGAAGAACTGACTAAAAAACTGAAAATCCAATCGGATATCATCAAAGGCTATGAAAAAGTTCTTAGACTCAACGAACAAGAATTAGCAAACGCCGACGAGATCATTCGGATGTATGAACAGATTATCGATTATTCGCGAGTGGAGCTTAGGGAAGCCAAAGAGACAGTCCAAGCAAGTTCTATGGTATCCAATCTCAGTCGGGACGAACTCATGTCTGCCTTCGACAAAATTAAATCATTGGAAGATGCAAATCGAAAACTAAGAGAAGAATCACTAAAATTTAACAAAGATTAAACCATTGAAACCCAGCTCTCTTCCGCCGATCATTCGAAAAAACGACGAAGGCGGATTCTACCTTTCATCTTCTTCTGAATTGGATGACTTGTACCATTTTATTCTTGGTCAAGCAAAACGACTCGTTTCGGCAAAATCAGCAGCTTTTTATTTTCGAAATGAACGAGGGAACTTAAGCCCTTTCGGTTTAGTCGGTGACAGATCAAGTGCCGGTTTGGTTGCCAAACGTGTTTTCAAAACGCGCAAAAGTATACTCATCAAAAAAGGCTCTCATTTAAAGGATTCTGATGGTCCAGTAGCAGAGTCTTATATCGCCTGTTATGTGGGTGATGAAATGGGAGATTTAGCTCTCGGGGTTCTAGTTCTTGAGGGGATTAAACACTTTCAAAACTTTTCCGAACAAGATTTAGACTTAATTAACTATTTTAGTGCTAACTTAAACGCATTATTTAAAGACACAGTTCTCTCTGAAGCAGAGCCACAATTTTTTAATTCCCTTACCACTTCCATTTTGCTACTCATCGACAATGCCAATATCCATAACAATAATAACAGACTTCAGTATTTTTTAGAGGAAATCATTCGGGTGGCAGTCCTTATCAATACTAGTGTTGATTTGGAACGTGTTCTAGTGATGGTGATGGAATCGGCAAAATCCGTTTTTCGCACAGAGGCAAGCTCCTTGCTCTTGTTAGATGATAAAAAAGAGTATTTGATTTTTCATACTGTGACTGGCGAAAAACGCGAAGAAGTGGCCAAAATTAAGGTTCCGGTGGGCCAAGGGATTGCAGGAACGGTTGCTGTCACCAAACAACCGATGATCATTAACGATGCCCAAAATGACAATCGTGTCTTTCGGGATGTGGACAAAGCTTCCAATTTCATTACAAGAAATATCCTCGCAAGTCCCCTCATTGTTGGGGACGAGGTAATTGGTGTGATAGAAGCCATCAACACCATTGACAGAAATAATTTTAGCCAAGATGATATTGATACCTTTTTGTCCTTTTCTAGTGCTTGTGCGGTAGCCATTCAAAAAACTCGATTACTCGATAATCTCAATGAAACCAACTTAGAACTCAAACAAAAACTAAGTACCCTGGAATCTATTTTTGATTTGGGCCAAGCAGTCCTCGAATCTCATGATGAACTGGGCCTTATGTCTAAAACTTTAAGCATCCTCACCAAAGAATTGTCATGCGAAGATGCTGGTATGGTCATCATTGAAGAAAAAAACAAAAACCGAATTCAGGTTTATGCAAGACAATTGGGGATTGTGAGGGAGTCATTTTTCCCCATGCCAGAAAGTCGGCTCTTCTTAAGTCTAATGGAGTCGGGAAATCCCAGAATGGCAGTAGTTTCTCCGCAATTAGAAGAATCCTTTTTAGAATTAGAAGCTTATACCTTAAAGAAAAATTTTCTTATTTTACCCATCGCTCCTCGGGGTGGAAACTTAAGGGCTGCCCTTTATGTCAGTGGAAAACAATCAGCACATTCCTTCAATGAAACAGACCTTCGGATGTTAAAAACTTTGTCTTCACCACTGGCAAAAGCCTATGAGAACTTAAGGCTCAACCAAGAAATCATTACGAAGAAGTCGATTGAAAAAGAAATCGAGATTACAAGAAAAATTCAAAACAATATTCTTCCTAACTCACTCATCCAATCACCTCTATTTGATTTGGGAGTAATGTCTGTTGCCGCCAAAGAAGTGTCAGGTGATTTTTATGATTTCCATTCCTTTGGAGAGGACCAGTTTTCCTTTTTAGTGGCTGATGTTTCTGGAAAAAGTTTACCTGCGGCAATTTTTATGGCGATGTCTAGTTCTATCATTCGTACTCTCTCTCGAACGACAGACCTTTCCCCATCGGAACTTCTTTTCCGCGCCAACCAACTCATTTATGAAGATTCCCAATCGGGAATGTTTGTGACTCTTTTCCTTGTGAACTACCAAAGACGAACTAGGACTTTGAAATTTGCGTCAGCAGGGCATAACGACCAGATTTGGATTCGTAAAGATGGAAGTTTTGAACTTCTGAAAGGGAAGGGTGCCCCACTCGGTGTGGTTCCGCAAACCAACTACCAAGGGGGAGAGATCCAGATTGAACCGGGAGACATTTTGGTCTTTTATACAGACGGGGCCATCGAAGAAAAAAATCCTGACGAAGAAGAGTATGGCCTCGATAGGTTTATTGATTTTATCATCGAAAGAAGGTATGAATCTTCCCAGAAAATCGTAGAAGATGTGTATGACGATATCCGTAAGTTTTCTCATTCTGAGGAACAATACGATGACTTTACGGTAATGATCCTAAAATTCGCAGAAGTGACGAGTTTCGAAATCTCTAGAATATTCCTGGCCCATCCTGATGAAATTCCCAAACTTCGAGATTTTATTTCTGAACATTTAGAAGGCAAAATCACAAAACCCTTTGCCTTTGATGATGTTCTTATATCTTTGGATGAAGCAGCGACCAATATTGTGATGCACAGTTACAAGGACACCGAACTGAAAAACCCTAGTTTCGAATGTCGGTTGGAATTGATTGGAGACAATCTTAAGATTGTACTCATTGACGAGGGGAAACCCTTTGACAGAAAAAAAGTTCCTAAACCTTCTGTAGAAGCCAATGTAAAAGGGGAACGGAAGGGAGGATTTGGCGTTTATCTTATGGAGACTCTGATGGACAAAGTGTCCTATGACTTCAACGGGAAACAAAACATAACCTATTTGGAGAAATCGATCGTATGAATGAAGACAAAATTGGAATCCATTCGGAAGCCGTTGGTGACAAGATGGTTGTACATGTCCAAGGCAATTTGGATGTTCACAATACACATAAAATAGAAAAGGATTTGATGGCTCTAGTTAGCGCTGCAGGTAAACCGGTCATTTTCAATTTGAGTGATGTTCCTTTTATCTCTTCTGCAGGCCTTCGATTGCTCGTCACGACGCTCCGTCTTTGCCAAGAACAAAAAATAAGCATTTCGATTTGTGGTCTGCAACCCGCTGTAGAGAAAGTATTCGATATCATTGGAATGCAGCAGCTATTTACAATTTATCCTGATTTGAGCTCTGCTCTGAAGTAAAAATCACTTTTCTAAGTGATCCTAAACAAAACATTGGAAAAAAACTTATGGAAACCAAGCAGTATTCCCTAAACAACCCGTTCAAAGAAACCAAGGCTCCGGAAACTCAAACCGGAATTTATGATGATGCTCTCAAATTAGGAAAGGAACTCATTGAGAAACCAATCCTAGGAGGCGGAGAAGATAGAATCCGTGTCCAACACTCCAAAAACCGTATGACGGTTTGGGAGAGAATCAAAGTCCTTACTGATGAAGAACCTAATATTACCTACCAAAACTGGGGACCCAATTTAGATGGGGCTTCCATTGTTACTGGAATTTTAAATATCAAAGGACGAGATGTTGCCGTTTACGGACATGACTTCACACTGCGTGCAGGTTCCATGGATGCAACGAATGGAAGTAAACTCGCTCGTCTCATCCAGATGGCGGGAACTCACGGAATCCCACTCATTGGGATGAACGATTCTGCAGGTGCTTATGTTCCTGCGGGAGTGGGTGGACTCGACGGATATTCGGAAGCTTTTACAGCCCTTCGAAAGATCAGCGGTGTGGTTCCTTCCGTCATGTTAATGTTTGGTTTTAATGCAGGGGGAGGAGCTTACCTTCCACGCCAAGGATCTTTTATGATCCAGAGTGATGGAACCTTCTTTGGTCTGACAGGCCCAGGTGTTGTAAAGTCAGTTCTTGGTGAGGACATCTCTGCCGAGGATTTAGGTGGACCAAAAGTTCACGGACAATCCGGTGTGGTTGACCTTGTCACGAATGATGAACTCGGGTCACTAAGAACTGCCATCCGTCTTCTTTCTTATTTACCAGACAATAACCATAGTTTTGCGCCGTTTTATCCTACATCGGATCCTGTAGACAGATTCATCTACGAAGAAGATATTCTTTTCAGAAAAACTTTCAATTCCCCCACAGGTATGAACACTCCGTTTGATATCACTTTGTATTTACAACAAATCTGTGACCATGGTGAGTTCTTTGAATTACAACCTCAAAGAGCAAGAAACATTGTCACTGCCTTTGGTCGAATTGGTGGTCATGTAGTTGGTTTTCTTGCCAATAACTCTGCTGTGTCTTCTGGCCAGATTGATATTGGAGCTTCTCGCAAAGGAACTCGTTTTGTAAGATTCTGTAACTTATACAATATCCCTATGGTTTTCATTGAAGATACAACGGGATTTTTACCAGGACGTGACCAAGAACACAACGGGATTGTTCTCGAAGGTAGAAAACTTCTCGATTCCATCATTGACTTGAGAACTCCAAGACTTACCCTCATCATTCGTAACGCCTTTGGCGGAGCTTACGCAACGTTTAACTCGTATTTCACGGGAGCTTCTATGGTATTTGCTCTCCCTACAGCGAGGATTGCGGTAATGGGCCCTGCCGGAAAAGAATATGTTTACAAAGACGAAATCACGGGAGTCCAAAAAGAATTTTTGGCCAACGTAAAAAAAGGTATGAGTGAAAAGGAAGCTACTTCCGTTCGCGATGCCAAACTTTTCGAAATCGGCCAAAAATACGAAAAAGAACTGATGAATCCAAAAGAAGCACTTTCTCTTGGTTCTGTTTCTTCCATCATTTTGCCAGGATACACAAGAAATGTGTTATCTAAAAACTTGAGTTTCCTGATGTCCAAATACAAACCGGCGGAAATGTCCGGTCCTCAAAGGGAGTTTGAGTAATTTCCATGTTAGATAAGAATTTAAAACGCATTCAGTTCCAAGAGTCCGAGTCCGCATGGATCCGGTCATTCAATGTGGAATCGATCAAATGTCTCATCGTTTGCCGTGGTCCTGTTCGTAAGGAAACAATGGATGTTTTTGATGCCATTGGTGTGAGGGAATACGGAATTTTACTTTCCGAAAAAGATTCCATCGTTTATCCCAAGGCTCTTGCACCCGAGCTTCGTAACTTTCGTTTTGCGGAAAATATTCACCGGGTTCCCGATTATATGGGAGCAGGGAAAGAAGAGAAAGAACAACGCATTCGCCAAATCATAGGGATTGCCAAAGACAATGGATACACTCATATCTTTGCCGGTTACGGATTTATGGCAGAGGATGCGGAATTTATCGAAGCCATTGAAAAAGCAGGAATCACTTTTATGGGACCAAGTTCCCATGTAGCCAAAGGTGCTGGTGCCAAAGACGAAGCAAAAAAATTGGCAAGAAGCCTGAATGTATCAGTAACCCCAGGTGTGGATAATATCACAGCTCTTGCTTTACTTCGTAAAACAGGAAATTCCAAAGACGGCCTCCTTAAAGTTGCCAAAGAAAATAATTTATCTTTTTCTTTCAATGATTCCAGATCACTCGAAGACAATGCAGAAGACTTACTCCAACTTTCATACGAAAAAACTATAGACATCACTTCTATCCCTGACTTACAAAAAGAGTCAGCGATCCTTTGTGAAGAGATATGGAAAAAGTATCCTGGAAAACGAATCCGGTTCAAATACATTGGTGGTGGTGGTGGAAAGGGACAACGTGTCATCGGTGAAAAATCTGAAATTGATGCGGCGGTCATGGAGATTCTTGCGGAATCTAAAGTCACTGCTGTTGGTTCCAACAGAAACTTTCTCATCGAACTAAATATTGAAAACACTCGGCACAACGAGATCCAACTCATCGGTAACGGCGAGTGGTCCTTGTCTCTGGGGGGTCGTGATTGTTCTTTGCAGATGCATGAACAAAAACTTTTAGAGATTTCTCAAACTGTAGAGTTACTCCAAAAAGAAGCAGATCTCGTTCGTTCCGCAAATTCCAAAAAAGCTGCCATCTTAGATAAAGATGTTCAAACTTTGAAGGATATGGAACACCAAGCAGAAGTTTTTGGAAAAGCCATTCGTTTGAATTCTGTTTCCACTTTTGAATGTATTGTAGAAGGAAATAGTTTCTTCTTTATGGAAGTAAACACAAGGATCCAGGTGGAACACCGGGTTACAGAGATGGTGTACAAAATGAAGTTCACCAATCCCAATGATCCGAATGATTTCTTTTACATTGATTCCCTTGTGGAAGCGATGGCTGTTCTTTCCATTCATGGCTTACGTGTTCCCAAACCAGAACGAATTGTACGTAATGTATCTGGTGCGGAAGTTCGAATCAATGCAACAAACCGAGCACTTCAACCACATGCAGGTGGTATCATTCAAAACTGGTCGAATTCATTACCGGAAGAGATTCGAGATGACCAAGGAATTTGTACACGTAACCCCGATACAGGTGCCTTTGTTCATTACAATCTTGCAGGTGCTTATGACTCTAACGTGGCTCTTATAGTTTCCTATGGAAATTCGAGAACAGAAAACTTAGAAATCTTAGGAAACATCCTTCGTAAAACAGAGCTTAGGGGTCTGAACCTCGAAACCAACTTACTTGTTCACTACGGACTTATCCAGTGGATTTTGGGTAAGGATGCTATGTTCAAACCATCCACTGCTTTTATGATTTCGTATTTAGCAGGGATTGGTGCTTTACAATCCATCATCAATGATTTGGATTTAGAGTATCTTTGGTCTGAAAAAATAAAGGCTTCTGATCCTGAACTTAAAAAAATCCTAAACAAAAAGATGACTCTTGTCATTCGCCCTATGGAACGCCTTCTAGCTAACCCACACCTTCTTGGTGGATTTCTTGGTTATTTTGATGGGAAACTTTGGACGCGGACTGGTAACAATCTTTCCTTCTCTGACAACCCAATCCAATTTTTGGATTCCTTGTATTACTATTTAAACTTAGATACAACGGAACAAAAAGCAAGTTCAGAAAAGATTTGGGATCATGATGCTAACTTACTAACGGAAGCCAAAGCGTTTTATTCTGAGTTGGCTACTCGAACTGGTCTGAATTCTTGGAAAGAATTGTCGGAAGCTTTAGCTAAAGGGAAAAACCCGTCGAAAACTCTTTCAGAGGAATTGTGGACTGCTTCTGTCGCAAGCCATAATGGATTCCAAGCAGGTCTTGAGACGTTATTGTTACTTCCCAAAATCGGTATCAAATCCAACTTCTTTGGTTTGGATGTGAATGCAGATTTGGACGGAGTGGTTCCAGAAGAATTCAAAAACAAAGACACAAGAGATGCTTTGATCAAAACTCTCAACCCACCACCAAAAATGTCTGGGGATGAAATTGTGGCTCCAATGGGTGGAATGTTTTATTCTAAGGAAGCTCCGAACTTACCACAGTTAATCAATGAAGGGGATCATTTCCAAGCGGGACAACCTCTCTTTATCATTGAGGTAATGAAGATGTTTAACAAAATTCTAGCTCCAGTGAGTGGAACCATTGTTAAAAATCTCATGGTAGACTCGGATGGAAAGATTGTGACTAAGGCACAGCCTATCTTCAAAATCAAACCAGATGAAATTCTAAAGGAAGAGTCACCGGAAGACATTCGAACTAGAAAAGTTAAGGTAACGAAAGAGTTGGGTCTCGGTTAATCAACCGTAACCCACAATCGTTTTGTAGATTTCGGTCAAAGGGAGGATGTGGTTTACACCTCCTCTCTTGATGGCTTCCCTCGGCATCCCAAAGACAACAGAAGATTCTTCATTCTGAGCAATGGTATCTGCTCCTGCTTCTTTCATCTCAAATAATCCGATGGCTCCATCGTCTCCCATCCCTGTCATGATGATTCCTTTAGCATTCTTTCCTGCATTCCTTGCCACAGATCGAAAGAGAACATCTACAGATGGTTTGTGACGGTTGACGAGTGGTCCATCCATAACTTCCACATAATACTGAGCACCAGAGCGTTTCACCGTCATATGTCGATTTCCTGGAGCAATGAGGGCGAGGCCTCGCACCACACGGTCTCCATCTTTGGCTTCCCGAACACTAATTTCACAAATGGAATCCAATCGTTTGGCAAAGGTTTCTGTAAATTTTTCAGGCATGTGTTGGACGATGACAATGCCTGGAGTTTTGTCCCTGGGAAGTTTTGTGAGAACTTCTTCTAAAGCAATGGTTCCACCGGTTGAGGTTCCAATCGCAACAATCTTTTCTGTTGCTTGTAATTGGGAGATATCCTGCTTTTTTTCAGTTTTGATGGTAAACTGTTTTTGATTCGAAGGGTTGGGAAGTGCTTTTAAAGAAACTGCTGCCGCTGCTATTACAGCATCTATAAGTTCAATAGTGCTTTCATTTAAAAAATCTTTTAATCCAATTTTGGGTTTTGTAATGATATCACAGGCACCTAGGCTCATGGCGATCATTGCGGTATCGGAACCTTCTGTCGTTAAGGTAGAACAAATGACAACTGGTGTAGGCCTTTCCGACATGATTTTTTTCAAGAAAGACAATCCGTCCATTCTTGGCATTTCGATATCTAAAACAATGACATCAGGCCAATCGTTATTCATTTTATCCAAAGCAAAAAGAGGATCCGAAGCGCTGCCTAAAAATTCAAAACTCGAATCTGATTTGAATATTTCAGCTAATACCTGCCTTACGACAGCTGAATCATCGATGACAAATACCTTAATTTTTTTCATATATTATTTTTTTTCTACCCAGACTTCCCCGTCCCAAACGGTAAAATAAATCTTTCTGGATAAAGTTCCGCCAACGTCTTCAGAAATAATTTTGATTCCATTTTCTCCGAGAATCTTTTTGGCAAAATCTGCATTTCTTGTTCCAACTTGAGACGTTGAATTGTCCTTTAATATCTCTCTTTCTTCGTGTAGAAACATATTCGATCCTCCAAACACTTTCGCATAATAGTCGCTCGGTTGTGATCTATGTTTTTTCATTTCAGCTAAAAAAAAGGAAACTGCATCGATACCATATTTATGGGATTTTTCTGAGTGGATATCAGAAGGGGTAGGGAGGAGGTAATGGCACATCCCACCTAAATGGCGATTGGGATGCCATAAAACAATGGAAACACAGGAACCGAGCAATGTTCTAACCCTAAACCCTGAGCCACCGAAGAATATCTCTCCGGGGTTAAGAAAACGGTCTATAACTTCACTCGGTGAATCCATTACATCACATTTGACGATGTTTCTTGGATGGATTGTAACTCAGATAGTTCCAAAATTTGGTTTACTTTCAGAATAATCACAAATCTGTTTTCCAATTTCCCAAGTCCTTGGATAAAATCCAATCGGATTTTGGAACCGAAACTAGGGGGATCTTCAATGGAATCAGGAGGAATGTCTACTACCTCATTGACTGCATCCACAAGGAGACCAACATCTATGATTTCGCTTTCTATCTTGATTTCCGTTATGATGATACAAGTTTTGCGATTGGTTTCTGTCTTCTTTCTGTAAAATCTCATGTTGAGATCGATGACAGGTACTACATTTCCTCTGAGGTTGATCACCCCAGGAATGTAATCCGGCATCATCGGAACATGGGTCACAGATTCAAATTCAATGATCTCTTTGATATATAATATTCCGAGACCAAAGAGTTCTTCCGAAATTAGGAAAGTTAAATATTGGAGTTCCTGCATATAGGTATCCTATTTAATACTTCTGGAACTTGCCATTGTCATCGGACGGATCCGCCTTCCTGGCATTAGGTGTTTGAAGTCGTCCAGAGGATTTTGCCACCGATTTTGTATGTTTGGAATCCACAACAGATTGGAAGTTTGTTTGTTTTCCTAGTTTAAAGAAACTAATGGAAGAGAGGAGTTTCTCAGCTTGGGCTTGTAATTCTTCCGCAATAGCCGCTAACTCTTCGGAGGCGCTTGCTGATTGTTGGGATACTTGGTCCAGTTGCCCCATTGCCTTATTCACCTCATTGACACCAGAGGATTGTTCCTGGCTTGCTGCGGTAATTTCTTGCACGAGGTCGGCAGTTTTATTGATAGCGGGAACTATTTCTTCAATTAGTTTTCCCGCAGATTCCGCAATTTGGACAGAATTTCCTGCCAAACTACCGATCTCATTTGCTGATTTTTGGGAGCGTTCTGCAAGTTTTCTTACTTCTGATGCAACTACGGCAAAACCTTTTCCATGTTCACCTGCTCGGGCAGCTTCAATAGCAGCATTTAACGCAAGTAAGTTGGTTTGGTAAGCAATATCTTCAATAATGGATATTTTATCCGCTATTTCTTTCATTGCTGATACTGTATTTCTTACGGCTTCTCCCCCTTGTTTTGCATCTTTGGCAGACTTAGTCGCGATTGTGTCTGTTTGTTTTGCGTTTTCTGCATTTTGGTCAATGGAAGCACCCATCTCTTCTAAAGAGGCCGATGTTTCTTCCACAGAAGCTGCTTGTTCACTCGCACCTTGTGATAGGGTGCTGGCAGTTGACGCTACCTCATCAGCGGCATTCACAAGTGCGTCTGTATTGGTCCTTACGTCGTTAATGATATCTACAAGTTTTTTGGATGTATTGTTAAAGGAATCTCTAAGTTTTGCAAATCCACCTTCATACTCATTGGTTATGAGTTGAGTGAGGTCACCATTCTCTAATGCAGACAAACCAACCACAAGATCGTCGACAATGCGAGCAGTTTCAATAGCAACATTTTTTTGTTCAGTGATGTCGGTTGCAAATTTAATGACTTTATAAGGTTTACCATTTAAGTCAAGGATGGGGTTGTATGTCGCTTGTAACCAAATGATTTTTCCTCCTTTCCCGATCCTTCTGTATTCAGCAGTTTGAAACTCTCCTCGGTTTAAACCCGCCCAAAACTGACGGTAATCTTCTGAATTGACCATAGCTGGTTCAACAAACATTCTATGATGTTTCCCAACAATTTCCTGTAACCCATAGCCCATGGTCTTTTGGAAGATATCATTGGCTGTGATAATGGTTCCATCCATATTGAATTCAATCGTTGCTTGGGCCTTGTTGATTGCTTCAATTTGACCGATGAACTCTCTCACTTGTTTTTTGTTTTCCGTGATGTCGGTGGCAAATTTTATAACTTTGTATGGTCTTCCATTGGCATCAAGAATGGGAGTGTAAGTTGCTTGTAGCCAGACTTCTTTTCCATTTTTTCCAATTCGTTTGTATTCGGAAGACTGGTATTCGCCACGATTGAGAGCCGCCCAAAATTGACGGTAAGCTTCTGAGTTTGCTTCTTGTGTTTCTAGAAAAATTCTATGGTGTTGCCCTTTGATTTC
The DNA here is from genome assembly GCF_000332515.2 of Leptospira wolbachii serovar Codice str. CDC. Lineage (NCBI taxonomy): Bacteria > Pseudomonadati > Spirochaetota > Leptospiria > Leptospirales > Leptospiraceae > Leptospira > Leptospira wolbachii. Next base: position 189,013 of record NZ_AOGZ02000014.1, on the reverse strand, counting down.
ACCCAAACTGTAATTCATCAGAGTTAAGAAATTTTCATTCGCAGAGGCGATAGTTCCATCCATATTGAACTCAATTGTTGCTTGCGACCTTTCAATGGCTTTCGAATTTGCATTGGCTTCGGTTACATCAGCCCATTCTACAACACTTCCTAGTCTTTCTCCGCTAGCAGTTATGATTGGGTTAGCGATTAAGTTGAACTCACGATTGCCGATCTTTATGCTCGATTTATGTTCGGAAGTAAATGTACCAAGAAGCCTTCTTTGGTGGCTTGGATCCTTATGGTAACTGTCAATATTACTACCCATCAAATCTTTGAGTGAAAAGTTGCGTAATTGAGTTTTGATATCTGCTTCTGATTTTCCAAACATAGTATGAATCGCTTTGTTCATATATACTACATTTAAATTGGGATCAGAGATCATTACATTGGTAGAAACACTGTCCAAAGCTGTTTTGATTTGGATGGCGTCTTTTAATGGTTTACCAACTTGTTTGAGTAAAAGAAATAGTAGGGCCGCGGTAATGCAAAGAAACACGGCACCAGATACAAAAATGGGAAGAAGAATCTCTTTAGGAGAAACCGTCTCTTTGGAAATTTCAGTAAGACTATCTTTTGTTAACTGAGCATTCCATTTAGAAATAGATGCGGAGTAGGGTTTCCAAAGTTCAGGAAGATTCGATTTGAGAAGGTCTTTTTTTGTGATCTCTTCTGGTTCGTTTAAATAGGACTTTATAAGAGCAATATATTCATCTTTTTGAATTGTTGCTGTTTTAAGAATAGCTGATTCCTCTGAGGAGTTTGGGAATGTCGAAGTTTGTTCCCAAGAAGAATTTAGTTTTTCTAAATCATATTTGATTTTGGCAATTGTTGTTTTATCCACTTCTTGCGATTGCAGGACTGTGAAAAGGTCGGACTGTATCGATTGGCTTAGGTTCCAAACCGATGTTAGAGTTTCGGTTTTTTGTAGTTGGATTTTTTTGTTTTCTTCCGAGGGTTGTGAACCGGTGACAGTTCCCCAAGAATAAAACGTAATCCAAACAGCAAATACCAGACCCGTCAGAAAAAAACCTATTAGCTTCGTGCTTATCTTTATATTTTTCATATCATCCTCTTCATTTATATAATCTTTCGTTTTCTACAGCTATGGTTCTTTCGAATAGAGAAGGTATGTCTATAATGAGAGCCACATTCCCATCTCCTAAGATACTCGAACCGCTTACACCTTTCACATGGCGAAATACAGATCCCATTCATTGGTTTGATTACTGTCTGGTATTCTCCCAGAAGTCTTTCGACAACGATTCCTGCTTTTTTCTCTCCATTCCTAACTATGACGATATTTTCACGTAAACTTTCTCCAGAAGATTCAGTAGGATAATAATCTTTGAGTCGAAGGAAGGGAATTAAATTCCCTCGAAGTGGAAAGAATTGATTGGAATCCGTTTTGTTGTCATTAGTAAAATGGAGGCATTCCAAAACCATATCCATCGGAATGATGAATTGGTTTTTCCCTACTTCTACCAAAAACCCATCGATAATGGCTAAGGTTAAAGGCAATCGAATGACGAAACGGCTTCCCTGGTTCGGAGTTGATTTGACTGTTATGGTACCACGTAAAGACTCGATATTTTGTAAAACAACATCAAGGCCCACACCTCGACCGGAAACATTAGTAACTTTGGAGGCAGTCGAAAGCCCTGGATGGAATAACAGTTTGAATATTTCTTCTTCCGAATCCGGTAATGGTCCTGAAACAAGACCTTTATCAATTCCCTTTTGCCAAACTTTTTCCTTTTGAATTCCATTTCCGTCATCGGTGATTTCAATGACAACACTTCCTGCTTCATGGAATGCATTGAGTTTGATTGTGCCTTGTTTTGGTTTTCCCTTTCTTTCACGTTCTTCAGAAGTTTCCAGCCCATGGTCGCAGGCATTTCTGACTAGGTGAGTGAGTGGGTCGCCTAACTTATCAACAATGTTTCGATCAAGTTCAGTTTCATTGCCTTCTGTGATCAGTTTGATTTCTTTACCAAGATCTTTTCCCAAGTCCCGAACGGTTCTTGTGTACTTTTGGAAAGTATCTCCGATGGGAACCATTCTTAGTTTTAGGGAAATTTCCCGAACTTCGTTGAGTAATCTCATCGCAAGTATAGAGGATTCTTGTAAGTTGGAATCTTCCATCGAGCCAATGAGTTGGTTCATATTGGCACAGGATACAACAAGTTCCCCTACACGATTGATAAGGTTATCAATCCGTTTGGAATCTACTTTTATAGTTGCTGATTTGTTTTGATCCTTTGTTTGCAGAGATGCATTTTTTAATTCCAAAATTTCCTGCGGAGATTCCAACGCCGCCACTGTAGGAGCTGCGGATTGAATTGAAGATGTTGTAATTCCCGTTTTTCGGACTTTTAATTCTTCAAAGTAGTTAATTAAATTAGCGTCTGTTAGGATATTAATTTCTTTCCAAGTATTTCCCAGTAAAATTTCTTCTTCTGGTAGCTGTTGAGAAAGATCAACTAAATCTTCTATATTAGATCCCGGGGGTAAAATATGTAAAAAAGAGTCATTTTCAATAAAATTAAATACTTTGCGAACCGTATCTAAATCAGAGTTGGTTACAAAATGAATTTCGAAACCTAAATAACAGGATTCAGGGTCAAACTCATCGGTGATGGGAATGGTTTCAGTAATCGTTTTTAAGGAATGAATTTTTCCAATTTTCTTTAAATACCCAATAAAAGAAATGGGATCTAATCCTTGAGCAAAGACATTGCGATTGGGTCGAAAGGAAATAAGATATCCTGTGATCGTCTCACCTCTGTTTGTTTTTGAATAGAGACTTTCTGATCCAGTAAATCCACCATCCATTTCTTTTTGTGTTGGCGTTTCAATTTCCTTCTGACTTTCTTTTTTTACAGAATTGTCAACATCTGCACCTTGAAACGGCTTCATAAGTTCCAAGATAGAATTACCTTGTATAATTTTTGATTCTGGAATTTTCCCTTTTGTTTCTTCGTTCACCAAATAGGAAAGGTGATCCTTCGCTTTTAGCAGAATTTCAGTTAGTTCTTGTTGGAAAGGAATTTCTTGGGAACGCAATCTATCAAGTAGGTTTTCCACAACATGTGTGAACTTAACAGTTGATTCGAAGCCAAACATTCCCGCTGTTCCTTTGATTGTATGAACAGCACGGAAAATAGCATTTAGGTCTTCGTCCGTAGGGGAGGACACTTCTGTACGTAGGAGGATTGCCTCCATATCACGAAGAAATTCTTCTGATTCAACTAAATAGGCATCTATAACCTCTGTTAAATCCATTAATTAATTTTCCTTGTACCGTATCGAAATTCTACTTCGTTAGAGTGTTCTTTTTTTACCTTAACTCGATCGCCAAAAAAACTAACAAGTCCTAGTAAGTCCAAAACTTTCAAAACAGGGAGGGAGTGGTTTTGCAGTTTGATCGAAAAATGGTTTTGTTGGCTCAACGCTTTTAAATACATTAAAAACTGAATTCCTGCAGAATCGATTCGTTGGATTCCATTTAGATCTAACTGGATGATTTTTCCTTTTGCCGAGGTCCAAACTTCAGAATGTTTTTTCCATTCCTTGACAAAGGGTACAGTTAAATACCCCAACCAAGTGATTTCAAAACCTGAATTTGTTTCCCTTAGATTCTGGACCGGTTCCATGATTATGGCAATAGTTTGGAAATCGTATCTAACAACTCTTCTGGTGAAAAAGGTTTGGTAAGCCAAGCTTTCGCACCTGCATCCATACCTTGTTGTTTTTTTTCAGGTTGGGATTCTGTAGTCAACATGATGATTGGTGTGAACTTATATTTAGGATTTTCTTTTACTTTTTTTATAAAACTGATTCCATCCATATTCGGCATATTCATATCGGAAACTATTAAATCTACTGCATTGCCTTCTAGTTGTTTTAAACCTTCTAAGCCATCGCCAGCCTCAATTAAATCGAAGTTTGCATTTTTTAGATGTACAGAGATGATCTTTCGGAAAACCGCAGAGTCATCTATAATCAATATCTTTCTATTCATGGTTTGTTTCCTTGTCGTTTTGGATTGGTAAAAATAGTTCGGCTATGATGCAGTCGGCTTTCACTTCTGTAGTATGGTCAACTGCATTCCGGATAAAAAACATTCCGTTATGTCTGTGAAGTATGAAGTCAACCATTGTTAAACCAAGTCCTAAGCTGAACTTTTCCTTAGAGTAAAAACTTTCTACGGGTGGATGAATTCGGTAAAACGGTTCTACTAACTTCTTTTCAAACTGAGCTAATTGTTTAGCATACTCATCATCGATTATGTTGTTTTTTGCAGACAAACAAAAATATCCATCTACAAAAGTTACAAATACATCAAAGTGAGATTTTCTTTTAGAATACTTTAGACCATTTGTAAAAATTTCATGAATCGCAACCTTTATCGACTCAATATCAAGATCAAGATAGACTGATTGTTTGATTACAGGCAAGTTTACCTTTAATTCTCGTTCAGCAATCTCAGTTCTGAATGTTTCAATGAGTGATGGTAATAGGCCAAGTAGGTCTTCGCTATTAGTTCGGACCAATTTTGTATTGTTTTGGATAATGCTTACTGCAAGGTCTAAACCACCCATCATGGCAATGTTATGTTCATGATTTTCAAAGAGCAGATCCCAAAACTCTTTATTAATTGAATAACTTTTTCCCTGATCCACTTTCATTTGTTGGATGGAGTCAATAATTGTGGACATAGCTCCAAGTCCTGACCCTTGCATCAAAGTGGTTTTTAAATTTAAAATCGAATGGAGTTCGGAATTGATTTCGTTTGTTTTACGATGTGATTCTTTGTAGTTAAGCCATTCCAATTGACTTTTCAATTCCTTTGATTCCTCGTCGATGAGAAGAGATTCCATTCTCTTCAAATAGACGTATTCTAATGCCTTTTCTAAACGGTCGGCTACAATTTCTACATGAAGTGGCTTCAAAAGATAATCATACACGCCCATCTTCATAACTTCGATGATTTCTTCTGTTTGATCGATAGCAGTTTGTACTATAAAGACGGCGGAAGGCTCTATTTTTTTCCGTTCTTGAATAAATGACCTACCATCAAGAACCGGCATCATTAAATCCACCAAATACAGGCTATATGGTCGTTTCGCTGCCATTTCCAGAGCCACTTTGCCGTCTTCAGCAATCTCAGACTCCATACCAATCCGTTTACATATTGCTTCTAAAAGGACTTGGTTTTCCTTTTTATCCTCAATGATTAGGATTGGTTCCTTGGGACGCCTTAAGTGTTCTTTCGACGGAGCCTTCAGTGACTGGTTTTGGTTTACATTCGATTCCACCATATAGATTATCGGAAATCCTACGGTAGAATCCTTATGGGTTCAATTCCTTTATTTAATTATTTCAGGTAACTTGAGTTTAAAATTGGAGCCCTGTCCTAGTTGGGAACTCAGCTCCAGCATACCTCCGAGACGGATGGCAAGCCCTTGGGAAATAGAGAGTCCAAGACCCGTTCCTTCCACGTTTCCATCGTCGTTTAACCGGGTGAAGGTATGAAAAATGCGCTTTTGATCTTCTTCTGAGATTCCAGGACCATAATCGCGTACCGAAATCTCAAGGAAATCGCCGACCCATTCACAATCAAATTCAATGTAGGGGTGGTTTGCGTACTTAATCGCATTAGAAAGTGTATTTAGGAGAATTTGTTGGATTTTTCCCGAATCAGAAGTGATTGATTTTGAATGCACTGGCGGACGGAAACGAATGTCCATTCCTTTCGCCTTCGCTTGCGGTTGAACTAAATCTAATGTTTGGCGACATATATCTTCTGGTTTAAACGTTGTTATTTGGATTTTAATCTGTCCTGACTCAATTTTCATTAAATTTAGAATTTCATTGATCATGTTCAGAAGTCGAATTCCACCTGTATAAATATAATTTAAATATTCTTTGCCTGTTTCATCAGAGTCTGACAATTTGATGAGTTTCGAAAAACCGATAATTGAGTTTAAGGGAGTTCTTAGTTCATGGCTCATATGTGTCAAAAATTCCGTTTTGACTTGGTAGGCACGTTCTAGCTCCTCTTTGGTTTTGGTGAGATCCAAAGTTCGTTCCAAAATCAAAGATTCAAGTGCCGATTTATAGCGATTCAATTCTGCAAGATCGGAATCTCTTTGGACAAAAAGCCCCATCCACCGACTAACAGTCTGATAAATCAGAAGGTTTTCATGTTGGATGGGAGAGTTCAGTTTGTACTTTAGGAAACCCATCACTCCCAAAAATTTCTCCTCAAAACGGACTGGGATGAGAAGGAGAGTTTCTGCTTTTGTTTGATCAAAAAACCACTTTTCTCGGGGCATCGCTTTACTTTGCGTTAAATGAATAGTTTTCCCATTTTTTAATCTATGGATCCAGCGTCCGAGACCTATATCATACCAGTTTTCACTTTGGCATTCCTTGGGAATCAGAGGGTATTTTGTGGTTTTCCTTTCGTTGACCCAGATTTTAAATCTATCTTCTACTTCGTTTGGTTCGTATTTGAGAAAAAAAATAGAATCCATTTCCGTAAAGTATAGCAGTTGATAAAGGGCTTGTGGTAGGCCCTCTCGTATTGAATGTTGTTGGATAAGGATTTGGATGGATGAAGCAACACCTAGTTCGAATCGTAACCTCCAAGCAATTTCTTCCTCTTGGCGTTGTCTTGTGGTAATGTCTTTTATACAAAACTTTGTATAATCCTTATTTTTTTCTCCTTCGGGAAATTGAAACTTTCCAAATGAGGTTTCAAGAATGGTTCCATTCGTTTTATAAATGAGTTCGGTTGAAAAATCGGAGCTATCAATCTTCTGTGAAAGAAAACTATCTAAGTCAAATCCAACTTCTAAAGACTTAAAAATCTGATTTTTAACTATGACTTCAAATTTTTTCGAAGACTTATCAATAGATAGAATGCTGGTCCCTGAATCATCTCCTTCTAAAGAAGCCTTTAGCAATGAACAAGGATCAAAAACCATACTAATATTGTTTCAGCAGTTCTTTCGGAAGTTTGAAACTCATTGTATCCTCGCGGCTCTCTGGAAACAAAGATACTTTTGCATCGGGAAAGTGTTTTAAAATCTCTCCCACTATTTCATCCACGAGGACTTGAGGACTGGATGCGCCTGCAGTGATTCCCAGTATTTTGATTTTTGCATTTTTAATATGGTCGGGGTTGACGTCTTCTTTTCTAGAGATTTGGAAACTTGCCGGTCTCGTTTTTTTTGCTAATTGACAAAGGCGTACGGAGTTGGAAGAGTTTTCTGCACCAATGACTAACATCGCATCTACGGACTCCAACATAGATTGGACTGCTTCTTGCCTTTCTGTTGTTGCATAACAAATATCATCTTTTTGAGGATGTTCTACATAAGGAAAAACCTCTTCAATTTTCTTCACAATGCTCTTCGTGTCCGCGACAGAGAGAGTGGTTTGCATGAGATAGGTTAGTGGTTTGTCTTTTGTAATTTTACTTTTCAGATTTTCTACATCTTCAGGTGATTCCACTAAAAACATATCGGCTTCGCCCATGGTACCGATGGCTTCGTCATGGCCCCTGTGTGCGATGTAGATGATTTGGTGCGAGTCTTTGATGTTTCTTGCTTTTTTATGGACCCTCGTAACTAAAGGGCAGGTGGCATCCCCAATTTTCATTTTCCTTTGGGTGGCTTCTTTTACCACTTCGGGAGAGACTCCGTGGGCGGAGAAAACAACAGTGGCCCCATCGGGAACCTCTTTCAGTTCATCAATGAACTGGATTCCTTTTTTTTTCATTTCTTCCACAACTCTCTGGTTATGGACAATTTCTTTACGAACGTAGAGGGGGCTGTCCGGGTTTTCCTGGAAGGCGGTCTCCACATAGGAGATGGCGTATTTCACTCCAGCACAAAATCCACGGGGGTTTGCTAAATATATGGTCTCTAACACGTAAAAAGCCTGCCTTTTTCTGAAATCCACTTCCATAGATTTACTATGACATATTTTAGAAAAGGGGAAGTTCTATTTTTATTCAAATTTTATTTCTTTTTCCCTATTATCCTCCCTACCGTAATGACCGATCCTTATCTTGAAAGGGCCAAGGATGGCCTCTTCGAAAATTCATCAATTTCTCGGACTCGATTGGTTTCGGGTGGCGAGAGAACGGATTCAAGGAGGAACCCGGATGATTATCAACCACAACGTAAGTGCGATCTTTGCACACAGAACTTTGAAGTCTAACGACGCGAACCTGAGCAAAGATATCGAAAAGTTGTCTTCTGGTATGCGTATTAACAAAGCAGGAGATGACGCATCTGGACTTGCAGTGTCTGAGAAAATGAGAACTCAGATTGCTGGTCTTCGACGTGCAGAACAGAATACTGAAGATGGTATGTCCCTCATTCAAACGGCGGAAGGATATCTTCAAGAAACACACGAAATCGTTCAACGCGTTCGTGTACTCGCGGTGCAAGCTGCGAACGGTATCTACTCGGAAGAAGATAGACAACAGATCCAAGTCGAGGTTTCACAGCTAGTGGACGAGATCGATCGTATTGCTTCTCAAGCAGAATTCAATAAAATGAAACTGCTTACAGGAGCATTTGCTCGACTCAACCCAACTGCTAGTATGTGGTTCCATATTGGAGCTAACATGCACCAAAGAGAGCGCGTGTACATTGAAACAATGAACACTGCGGCATTGGGATTAAGAAACCCTACGGTTCTTACTTTCATCTCTCTTTCGACTGCAGGTAAAGCAAACTCCGTGATCGGACTTTGTGATGATGCATTAAGAGTGATCTCTAAACAAAGAGCTGACCTTGGTGCTTATTACAACCGTATGGAGCATGCTGCGAAAGGACTTATGAATGCTTATGAAAACACACAAGCTTCTGAGTCTCGTATCCGTGATACTGACATGGCTGAACAAATGACCAGCTTCACGAGATACCAAATCTTAACTCAGGCTGCAACATCAATGCTCGCGCAAGCGAACATGAAGTCTCAGTCAGTGATGAGATTGCTCCAGTAATAGGATAAGAGAGACCAAAGGTTGGGCAGGGTGGTTGGGGCCCTTCCTTTGGTTTCTCGATTTTCTTTTTGTTGTAAAAAACGATAACCATCCATTTTCTTTTTTCCCTAACACCTTCCTCAATTTTCGATTCTATTTTTGATTTGACAACGTTAGAATTTGTCAGTCTTTTAGGATATGAAATCTGTATTCATCTTACCTTTACTTTTTTTGCTTGTTAGTTGCAAGTCGGTTGCGAATTTTCAAATCATTGAGAATGCGAAACCAAATCCAAATTGTAAAATCAGTCAGTTTGTAGTCATTGAGTCTGATTTTTTTATTTCCACTGGTAATACTTCTTTATCTGGCTGTATCGAAAAAATTGACAAAACAAATGCATTACTCTCTTTTTATTTTGGTCGTACCATTCGGAAGATAAGTGCGAGTATCAACTTAACCACTGGTGAATCCAGTAAAACGGAATCTTTTTCGGGTGAAAATGCAACAGCGAAAGCAACGATTCATTTGAATACAAAGGTTTCTTTAGAAATTCCTACTGCTGATAAAAAGGGTTCGTTTATGTACAGTATATTGTACACTTCCAGAAACAATCAACCTTCGTTAGAGATTTATGATGTAACTCGAGAGGAATCCTACGCACCGAGACTTGCTTTCCAAGCGATTGCAAAAAATGACCTATCCAAATTAAAGGAACTTTTTACTAACGGGAGCATTCAAAAAGATACTTCCATCATTTTGTATGAGGAAAATGATACTTCCGAATTGAATCTTTTCCAACATGCGTTAAATGTTCGTGCCAATAAAGAAATATTCGAGTATTTATTAGAAAAGAAAGTGAATTTTCAATTTAGAGACAAACTAGGATTTACTGCTCTTACATATTCAGTTTTTTTTAATGACTTGGATTTATTAAAATACATAGATTCCCTAAAGAAATGGAATTTAAATGAAACAACAAACCAAGGGGATACCATTTTACATTGGGCTGCAGCTAATAAAAATAAACCAATTGTTGATTATTTATTAAAACGAGGGATTAGTAAGGATATAAAAAACAATCAAGGCCTGACCGCTTACGATATAGCAAAATCCAAACTTTCCTATGAAATCATGGAGATATTACAATAATCATTGAAGATGAAGATATATACTTTTCTGTTATTAACTTCTGAAAATTTTTGTCATTGGAATTTGAATTGATTTTTCATCCGGCATGAATTTAGAACCAATGATTTTAGATATCGAATCAGCTTATCAAATCCTAAAGCCAGTTGTAAATAGAACTCCAATACAATTCCATTCTCGTCTGTCGGAAATATATGGTGCTAAGGTTTATCTGAAGCGGGAAGACTTACAAGTGGTCCGCTCCTATAAAATTCGCGGTGCCTATTATTTGATTCAGAGTTTGTCTTTGGAAGAACGTAGAAATGGTGTCGTTTGTGCAAGTGCCGGAAACCATGCACAGGGTGTCGCTTTTTCCTGTAAACTATTGAATCTCCATGGTGTGATTTATATGCCGGCTATCACTCCCAAACAGAAAATCAACCAGGTGAAAATGTTTGGTGGCGAGTGGATTGAAATTGTCCTTGTGGGAGACACCTTTGATGAATGCCAATTCGTTGCTCTTGAATTTGCTGAGGCCAATAAAAAAGTATTCATTCCACCTTTCGATCATATCAAAATTATGGCGGGACAAGGGACGGTTGCCAAAGAAATTTTAGAGGAAGAATCTAACATCGATTATGTATTTGTTCCAGTAGGTGGAGGTGGGCTCGCGGCAGGACTCGGAAGTTATTTTAAGGAACACTCTCCCAAAACAAAGATCATTGGAGTGGAACCAACGGGTGCCCCTTCCATGACAGAGGCTCTCAAACAAGGAAAACCAGTTACTTTAGAGAAGATTCAAAAATTTGTGGATGGAGCATCTGTCAAGAAAGTAGGAGACCTTACTTTTCCCATTTGTAAAGAGATCCTCGCAGATATGTTACTCGTTCCAGAAGGGAAGGTTAGTTCCACTTTACTAAAATTATACAATGAAGATGCAATCGTTGCTGAACCTGCAGGAGCTCTGAGTATATCAGCCCTTGACCAATATGCGGATCAAATTCGTGGTAAAAAGGTGGTATGTATCTTAAGCGGTGGAAATAACGACATTGATCGGATGCAAGAAATCAAAGAACGGTCTCTCTTGTATGAAGGATTAAAACATTATTTTATTGTAAGATTTGCACAGAGACCCGGAGCTCTCAAACAATTTGTCAATGAGATATTAGGGCCGAATGATGACATTGTCAGATTCGAATTCATTCAGAAGAATAATAAAGAATCAGGACCAGCCCTTATTGGCATTGAATTAAAAACTAAAGACGACTTCCAATCCTTATTGCAAAGGATGGATGCATTCCACCTTAACTATACCTTAATCAACCAGGATGAAAACCTTTTCGAATATTTGGTCTGATGAAAAAATGGACCAGCATTTCATGTTAGGTGGTAATCTTGTCTGGGGACCGCATAAATCATTCGATCTACTTTCGTATCGAATCCTTCTAGAGTAGATTTAATTTCGAGAAATTTGTGGGAATTCCCTAAAGAATTCTGAGAATCGTTCGATATCTAAAGTGATTGAAAGATCGTCGTACAGCTAAAAAGCCCGGAGTGATTGCCGGGCTTTTGTATAAATAGGAACTTTCTGAAATAAAAATCCAATTTTTGTGAAATCCATTTTTCTTTTTGTTAGATGCGTGGTAAACAGGCGTTATTGGGTGGCGGGAGGATAACCCCACCCAGTTCGATCAGGGCGGGGAAGTTCTACCGTTGTCTCCCCAAAAATACCAACTCCCTAAATCCACCACAGATTCCTTTTTACAAATTAAAAAACTATCATTGAACTCAAACGAAAGATCCAAAACATTGCCGTCGGTGGAGAATGATTTTGTTCATTAAATTTCGATTCTTTACAAAACTAGCAGCTCTTCTGTTAGGGATTCTCCTATTTGTTGTTTGTTGTCATCCCGACGGGAGACACAACTCTGGTGATCCTCTCTCGAAGGAGTATTGGGAAAATCGATTATTAGAAAATGACATAGTTGCCTACCCTCGATCATTTTTAGTAGAGGGATTTGTGACTGGCTTAAACCAAACTTCCCTAACGATCCTTTCTCGCACTGATGGAAGTGCCATCACAGTAAATGGAAATGGTCCATTTTCCTTATCCGTTTTTGCCTCTCCCAAATATCTACAATTGGAATTTCCTACTCAACCATCCAATGTCCATTGTATCGTATGGGATCGCGGTGATTGGGATGGGTTCAAATTGATCAATGTACAGATTTCCTGTCCCTTTGCGAAATCCATCGTTTCCGGAAAGACTCTCCTTTGGGATCGTTGTACTTATGGTTCGACCTGGAATCCCTTCGGTACGAGTGTTGGGATCGGGAAGGGAGATTGTTCCATTGGTAGTGCCGAACCATTAAGGTTTTGTACGGTGGCAGAAGGTTATAATTCTACAACGAATCCCAATGCTTGTAATGGAGGGATCAATACACAACTTGTGAGTGCGGGTGCAGTGTATCAATCCTGTGTTAGTCGCAGTTCCTCGAAGTCGTACCAAAGAGATCAGTGGAGGCTTCCCTTATATACGGAAATGTTTTCTGTGATTCGTTGTAGTGATACCAATACGGGAGTGATTACTGGAGAAGATGGATGTATAACAGTAGGGGATGCTACAACTTATCCAGGAGCGACGGCGGATCCAATTTTATTTCCTAATGCAAAAGCAGCACATTATTGGAGCGCACAAACTTTTGCGGGTTTAGGCGATGTCCAGGCCTACATGGTTGACTTCGATGGTGGCAAAGAATCATACATGAACAAAGATTCACTAGCCTATGTCCGGTGCGTTTCAGATCTATAGGAGAGAGTATCTTACGACCTTAGACTTTTTCTTTTTTTCCTTCAAACTAAGAAAGGTTTTGTTTTAAGCTCGAATTACAAACAAGGCCAATGTTGCAAATAAATTGGGAAACAATTTGATTTGTCTGGTTCTGTTAAAAAATGCTCTGTGCAAAACTTTAATTCGTTCAAAGTCACAAAAATCTTCAAAGTCCTGACCTGACAAGTAGTGTAGGTTCGGTGTGTCATACCAATGGAAGGGCATAAGGTCCGTGACAGGGGTTTTCCCACTGAGAAGGATTGAGGAACGAATTTGCCAGTGAGAAAAATTTGGGAAAACGATAATTACTTGTTTTCCAATCCGCAAACATTCTTTGATGATCTCACCTGGATTTAACGTCTGTTGTATGGTTTGGTTGAGAATGACAAAATCAAAACTATGATCCAAGTGGTGTTTTAGTCCGTCATCAATATCTCCATGATGCACATACAAACTTTTTTTTACACATTGGATGATGCATTTATCGTCTTTTTCAATACCCTGTACTCGAACCCCTTTGTTTTTTAGGATTAACATCAGTTCGCCGTAACCACAACCAAGATCCAAAACTCTTTCTCCTGGTTTGATTAAATTGGCTATGTAGGAAATGTCTGGTCGATTTTTTAAATCTAAACCTAGAGCTTCATTGGTATGGATATTCAAAGGAAAACTCCTTCGTCCGTGGAACTTAAAAAATCTCTGAGTATGGAGTCTTGTTGTTCACTTGGTAATAAAAAACTATCGTGTCCGGCGGGATTGTTGAGTTCTACAAAACTAACGGGAACTGCATTGACCTCTAAAGACTTTACAATTTCTTCCGATTGGTAAGGGGGATAAAGCCAGTCCGAAGTGTATGCAACCACCAAAAATCGGCACCTAACCTTCGATAGAACTTTTGTTAGTTCTTTTCCTGTTCCCAAACTGAAGTGATCCAGAGCTTTGGTTACATAAATATAAGAATTGGCATCGAATCGGTCCACAAAGGATTCTCCTTGGTAGATCAAATAACTTCCGACAGCAAAATCTGTAGATTGGATATTACCCTTGGGTGGTTTACGACCAAATTTTTCTCGCATCATTTCATCACTTAAGTAAGTGATGTGTCCCATCATCCGAGCTAGTGCTAGTCCCTTGGACGGTCTATTTTCTTGAGTGTACAAACCTTGATTCCAATTCGGATCAGAAAGTATCGCTTGTCTTCCCACTTCATTAAAGGCAATTTGTTGGGCAGAGTGTTCGGAAGAAGAGGCCATTACAATACAATTTTTGAGTCGGTCAGGATAAGCGACTGACCATTGCAAAGCTTGCATTCCTCCCATCGAACCACCAGCCACTGCAAATAGTTTGTGGATCCCAAAAGAACTGATTAATTTTTCCTGAGCACCTACCATATCTCCAATGGAGACAAAAGGAAATGTGGATTGAAATGGTTTACCATTTTTTCCGTTAATTGTGAGTGGGCCACTTGATCCCTTACAGCCTCCAATCACATTTGAAGAAATGATAAAGTAACGATTGGTATCAAATGCTTTGCCTGGTCCGATGTAATAGTCCCAGTAACCGGGTCGTTTGTCACCCTCATGGAAGCCAGCGGCATGTGCATCTCCCGAAAGGGCATGACAAACCAGAATGGCATTGTCTTTTTTCTCGTTCAGAGTGCCGTAGGTTTCATAGGCAATTTCGAGAGGAGTGATGGTCTCACCCCCCTCTAAGGTGAAAGATTCAAATCTGACAACTTGCGTCTGTACGACACCTACGGATCCGTGGGAAAACTCGTTCTGTTCGGAGGTAGGCATAGTCTTAATCAGATATTTTTTAATGCCTCTTCCAAGTCTACCAGAATGTCATCAATGTTTTCGAGTCCAACACTCAAACGAACAAATCCAGGTGTCACTCCCGCAGAAATTTGTTCAGGCCCAGTTAATTGTTGGTGAGTTGTAGATGCTGGATGGATGGCAAGAGACTTCGCATCACCAATGTTAGCAAGGAGACTGAAAAGTTCTAGTCCATCGATGAATTTTTTAGCCTTTTCTACACCACCTTTGATTTCAAATCCTACGATGGCCCCAAAGAGTCCACGTTCATGATACTTTTTAGCAGTAGCATAGTTTTTGTCTGTAGGAAGTCCTGGGTAATTTACCCATTCAATCTTAGGATGTTTGGTTAAAAATTCGGCGACTTTTAGAGCATTTGCGGAATGGCGTTCCATACGGAGAGGAAGTGTTTCCACACCTTGGATGATTTGCCATGCATTGAATGGGGAAATGGCAGGACCAAGATCTCTTAGACCTTGCACTCTCGCTTTTAAAATAAAAGCAATGTTCACTCCACCAAAAGGTTCGAACTTCCCAAATACTTCCCAAAATTTAAGTCCGTGGTAAGAAGGATCTGGTTCTGTAAAATTCTTAAACTTTCCATTTCCCCAATTGAAACTACCACCATCGACGATGATCCCACCAATGGATGTTCCATGTCCTCCCAGGAATTTTGTGAGAGAGTGAACAACAATATCAGCTCCATGTTTCAATGGGTTCACTAAATAAGGAGATGGCATTGTGTTATCAATCACTAACGGAACTCCGACTTCTTTAGCAACTTTACTCACCGCTGCAATGTCGAGTGTGTCTAGTTTGGGATTTCCTAAAGTTTCTGCGTAGAAAGCTCTTGTTTTGTCATTTGATGCTTTACGGAAGTTTTCTGGGTCTGATTGGTCAACGAAGTGTACTTTAATTCCCAGTTTTGGAAAAGTATAGTGGAGTAGATTATAAGTCCCACCATAGAGTGATGACGAGGCAACAATTTCTTGTCCAGTTTCTACGATATTCAAAAGAGCTAACAGTTCTGCACTTTGGCCTGATGCCGTTGCCAGTGCTGCCACACCACCTTCTAATGCTGCCACTCGTTTCTCTAAAACGTCAGTGGTTGGATTCATGAGTCTGGTGTAAATATTCCCAAATTCTTGAAGACCAAAAAGACGAGCAGCGTGGTCCGTATCTTTAAATACATAGGATGTGGTTTGGTACAAAGGCACAGCTCGCGAAGTTGTCGTCGGGTCTGGTTCTTGCCCTCCGTGGAGTGCGATGGTTTCTGGTTTAAAATTACGTGGCATGGTTTCCTCCGATGGTCTGGCCAAATTGACATCTGTCTCTTATTTGTCAACAAAATATCCAATAAAATAGAATATTGATCTGTTTTATTGGATGCTGCCGTTTGTAGATTATTTCTTATTTTCAGGGCAAAAGCTTACGATAATGATCGTATCGTGAAGAAATACTCTCTGATTTTAGGCCTAGGAATTGTATTCCTACTACCAATTCTTGCATTAGAAGCGCAAGTGTGGGTGCCCACAGGGACTGAATCGAGGCGTGCCTCCGCTTTGCAGTTTGATGCTGGTGGATCGAGTTTCCAAAAGGACTACTACGGATATGTATCACCGAACTTTACTTACAACCATGGAAGTAACTTCGGCTATTCGTTTTCTCTTCCTATCAATGCTTTAGCAGTCGATAAGGATCCACTCCAGTTGGATAGCAAAGCCGGAAAGATCAGAGAAATGGACTATAATAGTAAAAATGACTACTCTCGGGTCTTGAACTATATTTCTTATGGAACCTATAACCAACAAGTTCCCGGCAAAGTTACCTATTCAGCTTACACCGGTAAGATGGTTGATGGTTATGTAGGCCACGGAACTATCGTAAATAAATACCAAAGTTCCTCAAGGTTTGATTCTTATAATCCCGGTGTCATGGCTGATTTAAATACCGATTACGTTGGCGTGCAATACTTTGCCAATTCCGTCGTGAATTTTGAAGTAAATGCTGCAAGAGTTTATATCAAACCACTTGCCATTGGCAAATCACTTTTTTCTTTATTTGATAAGTCTTCTGATTTAGTTTATTTGATGAATTTACGAGGAAATGTCCTCGATGAATCAGGTCGTTTGAGTGTAGAGGAAGAAGCCGGAAGCGAAGAAGCAAAAAATAAAAAAGCTGAAGAGGCAAGAAAAAAAGAAATCCGCCCCATTAGTAAAGACTCTCGAATGGAACTTGTGGATAACGATCCATGGTACAACCGTTTGACGATCGGTTATACAAGAGCTTGGGATCGTGCTGCCCCTGTGCAAATGTCTTATAATACGAACGGATCTCCAGTGACTGAAAAGAATCTAGACAATCCAAAAACCTCCCAAGTCACTCGTGCTTCCGTAGAAGGGATGGATATTGAATATCGACTTCTGAATCTACCTTTTGTGGAATTTACCCCTTACTTAGATTTGAATAAAATCAAAGGTCTCGATGGTGCTCAAGGAACTCATTATGGAAGTATCTTTCGTTTAGGAACCAAGGATTTAAATATCATTTTAAAACCAGAATTTCGGCAAATGACAGCCAACTATGCACCAATGTATTTTGATAGTTTTTATGAAGTGGAACGGTTTCAGAAATTTCCAGTTTCTGCTCCGCTTCGACCCAAATATGAATATTTAGAAAACCAGTCCAACTCTAAAGTAACGGGATACTACCATACGGTTTATATCAATTTTTATCATTTAGGTTTTGAATTTGCGGTGGAAGACTACGGTCTCAAAGGAAACAAACGCGTGTTTGCTGCTGCCTATATCCCACTTGGATCTTCGCTTTTGATGTCCTTTTATTATACAAAAAAAGGGTATGAATCACAAGGAAAAGCCTTTGATTTGGATAACAACACGCAAGCAGCCGCTGAAATTTCGAAATCCTTTGGTCCTATTGTCCTTCGGTTACAAAACTATCGTAAATACTATTTAGATAGCAGTGAAAAGTCTTTTGTGAGCATCGATGAAATTCGATTTTTAGTTTCTGGTGGAATTAGTTTCTAATCGAAAATAATTGGTGTAAGAGGGCAGAGTAAGCAAATTCTGTTCTAAGATTGATTTTTCCTAAACTTACCAATTTAAATTTACTTTCCTCAAAGAACAAAAGGTCCTCTGGTTTCCAACCAGACTCTGGTCCGAACACAAAGAGAGTTTCTTCGAATCGTTCGTTTTGTTCTCTAATATTTTGATAGAAATTTCCACCTTCCCGATCTAAAACCAAAACGGTTCCTTGCCATGTTTTTAAAAAATGTTTCCAAGATACCGTTCTTTCCTGAATCACAGATGGGAATCGACTATTCCCTGTTTGGCTAAGGCCCGTTTCTAAATAGGAAACTGAATTTTTGGAGTAAACAGGCGAAGTCCAATATTCCTTATTTTTAGTTTCAGTGGCATAAAAGTAGAGTGAGTTCACCCCGTAAGCGCCACTTAAATGCAAAAGCTTTTTTCCTGTTTGTGGCCTCGGAAGAGAAAAGAAGGTTCGGATTTCGAGTGGTTTTAAAACTTCGGGAAGAGGACTTTCTTTCTGTATAGTCGTTGAGTTATCTTCGGTTGACTGAATCCGAAATATATAGTTTCCAGAACCAGGAACCACAACCTGAACAGTTTCACCGACACTTTTTTTCAAAATATTTTGAATGTGGTTGTGTCTATCCCCTGTTAGATGGACCGAGTGGTTTGTATCTATTTCCTTATCGTATACAAGGATCCAGTTCAATCGTTAGATCTCGTATGTTGGTTTAGATGGAGGAAGGGATTCTTCTTGTGGATCATTGGGATCGGATTCCTGATTTGGCTCTTCTGGAATTGGGATCTGGTTTTGTATTTCCTTTGAATCAGCATCCAATCTTTGCGTTTCAGGCAAAGACCATTTCCAAAAATATAAAAGTAGGATGGTGAAGAGGAGAATGGGTATCCATTGAAACTCCCGTTTCTTTGGACCACGTTTTGATTTTAGGTAATCAATGGGGGCGTAGAGCAAATCTAGAATGAGTTCTTTGTAACTTTGAAAAGAAGGTTGAAACTGAAAGGAGGGAACTTGTTCGGAAGGATACTGAGAATCTTCCGCTGACTCCAAATCAGGTACAAATGTAAAACGATGAGAACAGACAGGACATTGAACCAAAATGGTTCCCTGTGTGGCAGGGAACCGTAACATCGTGGAACAATTCGGACATTGTTTAACGAGATTCAATTAAGAACCTACGTTCTTAGTATTTTAAAGAGCTCTTCAATGCTTCAACGTTTTTCTTGTAATGTTTATTGGAATCTCGATCGTTATAATCGAAAAGCTTAGTAAACAGTTTGTCGAAGTAGTCCAAGTTCTTGAAATAGAATTGTTTTTTGAAATTATTTCTAATTGGGTTTGATTTTGTATTCTCTACGTTTGCGAGAATGTATTTACCAACACCTTTTTCAGAAGGAGTTTCTGGAGTTCCCCAAACAGGATAGTCATCATGTTGGTAGAACAATTCAATTTTATCATCGTGTGCAGGAGCTCCGTTTGGTGCAACGTCTGCAATTACAGAAATAATTTTGTCTTCTAACAAAAAGTTGTTTTGGTAAATGTAAGTTCTAATTTTTGTTAGGTTACGTGGTTGTTCTTTTCTAGGATCTGGATCTGCGTTATTGGCACCTTCAAAAAAAAGTTCCATTTTTTTGAACTTGGCACCCAAGTTTTTTCCTGAACGTCCGTCTTCACTTCCAACAAAGTCAAAAACTTCTAAATGCAAACAAGTGTTTTCTTGCGCTTCTTGTTTGTCTGTAGCTTCACATCTTTCCCCATCAGCACTTGGTTTTCCTTTGTAAGGGACAGTGCGGTGTGGAAGTGTTTTCACTTTCATTTTAAATAGAACTGTGTGCAAACGAAGGCGTTTGTTTACTTCAGAGATATTTTCATCTAGTTCTTTTTCCGTCACAGTGATGGACTTACCGGATTGAGTGGAATCAATGCCTGCAGAAGTTGAGCCTGTTTCCGAGCTACCAGTTTGAGCGAAAACCCCAAAGTTGAGCAAAAGGATGGGGAGAATTAATTTTATTTTCATGTCCGAATCTTCCTAAAAGGTTAATTTGAGGATACCAAAGAACGACCAATGGTCGTAAACAACTATCCTGTAAAAATTATCGGTAAATCTACTAGAAGATTGAAGCCGAAACTATTACTTTTTAGCGTTTCCATCCAAAATCTGGGAAGGATTCCAAATAAAAGGAAATCCCTGGTGCCTGTAACATTTCCGCTTTTTCCCAGTTTTTTGTGATCCAGCGGCGTTCGACATAGTCACAATAGTCTTTTAGGTTTCTGCCAGAGGCCCCTTCTAAGATTTCTGCGAGTTTTTGGCGATCGGTTCCGCTTAATTGTTTGGCATACCCTTCCAAAATTTTGGCACGTTCTTCCTTATTTGGCAAAGGAAAATATATCTTTCTGTCAAAACGTGATAAAAGTGCGGAATCCAAGTCGTGTTTGCGGTTGGTGGCTCCAATCGTGATGGTTCCACTTCGTTCGGCAAACCCATCTAGCTTTCGAAGGAGGACGCTGAGTAGGTTTCTTGTGGCCTCAAAGAGTCCATCTTCCCTCGAGGTGGCTAGTGAATCGATTTCATCCAAAAAAAGCATACATTGGGGGAAAAGGGCAGCAGCATCGAAAACCATCGCCAGGTTTTGGGAAGATTCGCCGTAGTATTTACTTAAAATGGATTCGATCGGCACATAGACCATCGGAACTCCGCAGAGATGGGAGACAATTTTGGCCATGCTTGTTTTTCCTACTCCCGGCTCCCCTTCAAAGAGGACAGCCCGGGGGAGGTTCGGACTTGGCTTCCTACGAGTGAGTTTGGTAATTTCAAAGAAAGGTTCCGGTTTGATCAGTGGGAAAACCAAACTTTCTAAAATTTGGGCCTTCACTTGGTCGTAACCAAAAACAGAATCAAAACCTAAATCATTCCCTTTCGCTTTTTCCAAATGGGGATCATAGACCTCGGCCCCCAGTTGGTGGAGGAGGACCCGAGGATCTTTTTGTGCCTGGCCTTCGGCTTTTAAAAAATGAAAAAGGCTTAAGATGGCTTGGATTTCTTTAGTTGAAAAATCCCCATGTTTGGAACATTCGACTTTTAAGTCCGATTTAAAAGAAAACCGTATGCGAAACTTACCCGCGAGGTTCTTTTGTGGATCAAAAAGATTTTCGTTTAAGGCTTGGATGCTTAAATATCCTTCTTCAAAATTGTAGATTCGGAAATTTTCGATATAATTTCGCACAATCCCCAAACAGTCCAGGATTCGGTCTTTGCTCGCATTTTCTGTGCGAAACCGGAATAGGGTCTCTTCCTTCTCCTGAACAAACTGGTAATTTGCGTTTTTAAGTTCCGTGGCAAAGAGTTCCTTCGCTTTAAAGTAATCCGGATGGGAAGGGGAATTGGACATAAGGAACAAAATGCGGAACTTTCCCTTTTTTTTCAAGGAAGGATTTTGATTTCCTCCGACGAATACATTGGAGAGGTTGTACTAAAAATGGGTGAAGGTTCACTATCACAAGAAGACATAGACGCACTACTCGGCGGATTTAGCGGAGGTGGGAACGCCCCTGCAGGTGGTGGTTCCGGAGGTGGTGGTGGGGGCCTTGATGATTTGGATGCCCTCGTTGGTGGAGGTGGTGGCGACGATAATGGTCCCTCCTTTGCAGACATTGCGGCAGCCCTTGGTCCTAGTGCGACTCCGTCTCCAACCAGGTCTGGATCCAAGTCCCAGTCCGGTTCTGGAAACAATACGGCCAACCTCAACTTACTATTAGATGTCACTCTTCAATTAACAATAGAACTCGGCCGCACTACCATGTTTATCAAAGATGTTCTCCAACTTACAGAAGGTACCGTGGTAGAATTGGATAAAAACATCGGTGAAGAACTGGATATCCTTGCAAATGGAAAACTTGTCGGTCGAGGAAAACTCATCATCTTAGATGATTATTACGGTGTTCAAATCACACAAATTGTAGATCCCATGGAAAGACTCGGTGGTCCTGCCTTTTTATAGGCAATAAACCTTTGCGAAAGAATTTGTAAACTAATGGAATTTGAATCTCCTTATACTTTAGAACGGATCAAAAATCCTTCGGAAGATTTGCAAACAGATCTCTGGAATAGGCTCCATGAGTTCAGCGTATCTAAGTTAGGTGATCCTAGTATGGAGAAAAAAGAGTTTTTTGCCATCCTTATTAAAGAAGGAGAGACACTCATCGCAGCCTCCCTTTGTTATCTATTCTTTAAAGGACTAAACCTCCAACTCCTTTGGGTGGCCGAAGAAAAACGGGGGATGGATCTCGGTACCAAGTTACTCAAACAAATTGAAGTAGAGGCTCTGGAACTAGGCGCTACACTTGTCTTTGGATATTCTTTCGGGTTCCAAGCTCCCAAATTCTATACAAAACTTGGTTATGAGGAAGTGGGAAAAATTCCCAATTACCCGGAAGGACAAAACTGTTTCTTTCTCTGTAAAAAATTAGATTCTGATCCCACTTGACAGCCTTTCGCTTTCTTTCGAACCTGTAATATATGTTAACCCTGGCCATTGTGTAGACCGCCAAAACGGTGAACTTGTTTTGGATTCCCCGCCTAAATTCAATTAGGAGGCGGCTATCTTCGCACAGGCGGTCTATTCCCTCTCATCCACTGTTTTGGTCTCCTATTTTTGTTTTGCCGCAAAAACTGGATATGTCACGTGAATCCGATTTATCTAAATTTCAAAAATTCTCTAAGAAAAAACGTTTTGATGACGAAGACGAGGATATTTCTTTCTCTAATTCCCAAACCAGGTCTTTTCGATTTCGTTCTGATCTGGGTGAATTTCGCTGTGTGGAATGCAAACAAATGGTCTTTCCTCCAGGATATGGTACCGGTCAGAGAAACCACTGTCCGAACTGTCTCACCAGTTTGCATATAGACTCTGCTCCAGGTGACAGATCTGCCAATTGCGGAAGTAAAATGGAAGCCATTTCCATTTGGGTCCGTAAAGGAGAGTGGGTGATCTTGCACCGTTGCAAAGGATGTGGGGTGATTCATGCCAATCGAATTGGACCAGATGATAATGAAGCTTTGTTATTATCACTCGCTGCCCAAGCTATGGCTAAACCGAGTTTCCGATTGTTTGAAGAAAATCCGGTGGAGGTTCCACCGGATGAGTCCCGTTAGGTTATGCTTTGGGTTTTCTTGGTTCTGTTAAGTTGGCAATGAGATTTGGTAAATTCATAACATCCGCTGGGACAAGAATTTCCGTATTTTCTTTGGCGACATGCAGGAAGTTATGGATGAAGGCCTTTGTGATTTGGAGTTTGATCGCAGAGGCCCCCCCTTGGTCAGAGATCGCACCGGCAATGGCTTCAATCCCTTTGGCAGTTGCCACTGCAAGAGCTTCAATTTCCGTTGCCTTTCCTTCGGCAGAGTTGATCCTTCTTTGTTTTTCCCCTTCCGATTTGTTTACGGCTTCTTCTTTGAAACCGAGGGAGCGGTTGATTCTTGAATCTCTTTCCCCTTCGGAGAGAAGCACCTGCGAACGTTTGGCGATCTGTGCTTTTTTCTCTTTTTCCATAGCGTCAAGAACAGACTTAGGTGGAACAATATTGAGGATCTCGTAACGATTCACTTTGATTCCCCAAGGTTCGGAGGCTTGGTCAATGGCAGCCACAATGGTCGAATTGATTAAATCTTTTTCCCCGATGGTTTTATCGAGTTCCATAGTTCCAATGACCGAACGCATTGTAGTTTGTGCGAGTTGGATGGCAGCAAATTGAAAGTCCTCAATTCCGTAAGAAGCACGAACCGGATCAATGATTTTTAGATAAATCACTCCATCCACTTTCACCTGCACGTTGTCATGCGTGATACAAATCTGTGGTTGTACGTCTATGGATTGTTCCTTGAGAGTGTGGTAGTAAGCATCACGATCCATGAAAGGGATGAGGATATGAAATCCTGCCCGCAAACTACGAGAGTATTTTCCAAGTCGTTCTACAATAAGAACATCCTGTGCAGGAATGATCCGAATGCAGCGAAAGATTTTATAGATTAAATAAATGGCGACGATCGACCAAAAAGCTAAGTATACAAATTCCATACTATTCTCCTACCTGTGGGATTTTTGTTGTGATTTTAGAAAGACCTTCAAAAACTCCACCTATGTTTGCTAGAGCTTCGGGCACCACTGTGGTTTTCGATATTTTAAAAATTTGACCCAGGGCATCCATGTACTCTTGTGTGATTTGCAAACTCACGGCTTCTTTCCCACCTTTTTTGCTAATGGCTTCCGAGATTAATTGTAAACCCTTGGCCGTGGCATTGGAGATCACTGTGATTTCTAGTGCTCGTCCTTCTGCTTCGTTAACCAATCGAATCTTTTCCCCTTCGGAAATATTGATCGATTCCTGTCTTTCTCCAATCGAGTGATTGACCCGAGATTCTTTTTCTCCTTGGGAGATGGTGATCTCTGCTCGTCTTTCCCTTTCGGATTTCATTTGGTTTTCCATCTCCAGTAAAATTTGTTTGGGAGGCGTGATATTGCGGATTTCATATCTTGTGACTTTGATTCCCCAAGGGTCTGTGGCACGGTCAATATTGGATACCACGCGACCATTGATTTCATCTCTTTCTGAAAGTAGATTATCAAAAATTAATTTACCAATTTCGGAACGGAGAGTGGTTTGTGCGAGTTGAGTGGTCGCTAACATAAAGTTATCGATTCCGTAGGATGCTTTTTCTCCATCCACAACTTTTAAATACAAGACTCCATCCACTTCGACGGATACGTTATCCTTGGTGATACAAACTTGCGGATCGATATCGATGGTTTGTTCTTTTAGGTTTTGTCGGTAACGAATTTGGTCGACAAATGGAATCATAAAATAAAATCCCGATTTCAAAACCCCATTCAACACACCTAATCTTTCTTTAACATAAACACTTTGTTCTGGAACAATGATGATTGTCTTTTTAATGATATAGACAATGGCCAAAAATACAACGATGACGGTTGCGCCCATAGTTTCTCCTCTGTGACGTTTGACCATAGGATGAAGAGGAAAAAGAGAAAAGGGTTTTTTTATTTGCGTATAAAAAAAATGAAATTCTTGGGTTATGAATCCACACGTTCCACAGTAAAGGTAAGATTTTCCCTGGAAAGAATTCTGACAAAGTTTCCTTTAGGGATTTTAGAATCCTTAGAGATGGCGTCCCAAAGAGTTCCTTGGAAGCGGACTTTTCCCCCGTGCCTTTGGACTAAGATATCTGTTTCTACCGGAACTATTTGGTTCAGAAAATCATCCTGGATAAAAGGATCTACCGATGATTCTGATTTAAAAAAACGTCTGACAGCAGTCCCACCTATAAGGATGGAAACAAGGCTAGATACCACCCAAACCACTACTTGAGAGTAAAATTCCATCGGAACCAAACGAGCTAAAATTCCCGTAAATATGGCTCCAATTCCTAAAAACATGACAAAGGTTCCTGGTAAAAGGAATTCGGAAAAAAGTAATGTGATTCCAAGGAAAATCCATACATAGGGTGAGTTTGCAAAAATAAAATCCAAAGGGAACCTCTAAAGAAAAGGAACACCGGATTCTAATGTAAGGCAAGAAAAATAATACTTTGAATTCGAACGAAGGGTTAGAACTTGTCTTGTGTGAAACGAATTTTCCTTATCTTACTGGGAGTTTTTCTCATACTCCAGTTTTTTCCCATTGCAAGAACCAATCCACCCGTCACTTCGGAAATCCAAACCACTGCGGAAATCAAAGAAGTCCTCAAACGGAGTTGTTATGACTGCCATTCGAATGAAACGGTTTGGCCTACTTACTCCTATCTTTTTCCGGCTTCCCTCCTGATTTCACACCATGTAGAAGAAGGAAGAGAGGAATTGAATTTTTCTGAATTTGGACTTCTTGCTGAAAGAAAACAAAACAAAAAAATATACGAAGTTTGGGAACAAGTCGACGAAGGCGAGATGCCACCTAGAGATTATCTTTTATTGCATCCTAGTGCCAAGTTATCCGACAAGGACAAAGAGGTTTTGAAAGCTTGGGCGGATTTGTATAACAAGGAATCTGAATGAAAGAAAAAAAATTATGGGGTGGTCGATTTGACGCACCCCCATCCTCTCTTATGATTCGTATTGGGGAATCCATTAGTTTTGATAAAGAACTTTATTCCCACGACATAGAAGGTTCCATTTCTCATTCCCGAATGTTGAAACGCATTGGAATTTTATCAGAATCCGAACAACGAAAAATCGAAACAGGACTCATCCAAATCAAAAAGGAAATCGATTCTGGAAAGTTTGAATTTAAAATCGAAAATGAAGACATCCACATGTCTGTTGAGTCTCGCCTAACGGAACTTTTAGGAGATTTGGGAAAAAAACTCCACACGGGTCGCAGTCGTAACGACCAAGTTTCGCAAGACGTGCGTTTGTATATCAAATCGGAAGTGGAAGCCATTTTGGTTTTGCTCGCAGACTTACTATCAGCATGGATTGGAAAAGCGGAAGCTCATACCAAAACCATCATTCCTGGATACACCCATCTCCAGATCGCTCAACCGATAAGAGCCTCTCATTACTTTTTATCTCATTTTTGGGCCAACGTACGTGACTTTGAAGACTTTCTTGATGTGTATGAAAGGGCCGATGAATTAGTGTTAGGTTCTGGTGCTCTTGCAGGTGTCAATTATGCAACCGATAGGGAGTTTCTAAGGAAAGATCTGGCATTGTCCAGGATATCCGAAAACTCCATTGATGCCGTAAGTCAAAGGGACCATATCTTTAAATTTTTATTTGCCGCCTCTCAGTTTATGATCCATGTATCACGTTTTTGTGAAGAGATTATTCTTTATACATCCCAGGAGTTTAGTTATTTCAAACTCCCAGACCATCTCACCACCGGATCTTCCATTATGCCCCAGAAAAAAAATCCTGATGTTGCCGAGCTCATCCGTGGAAAAACAGGACGAGTGATAGGAAGTCTAACCCATCTACTGGTGATGGTAAAAGGAACCCCACTTTCGTATAACAGAGATTTTCAGGAAGATAAACTCCCGTTATTTGATACAGTCAAACAAATCAAGTTGAGTATCGAAGGGGTGCGCGACATGGTACTTGGAATCCAAGTGTTTCCAGAAAATGCACTACGTAGTCTGCGATTAGGATTTTCTACGGCAACTGATCTTGCCGATTGGCTAGTCAGTGCAAAAGGAATCCCTTTCCGCTCCGCTCATGAAATTGTCGGGGAACTTGTAAAACATTGTTCGGCTAAAGGTTATGATCTTTTCAACATTCCGAGTGGAGAGAGGGGCCAAATCCATGCTGTCCTCACGGATCCAGGATATGAGGCTGCTATTTCTCTCGAAACCTCTTGTGACAAAAAAGACGTGATGGGAGGAACTTCGTTTCTTCGTCAAAAAGAACAAATCAAACGTGCCAAAGCGAAGGTAAACGAATTGACCAAAAAGCTAAAATCGATAGAATCTAAAGGTAAAAAATAAATATGAATTCAAAGTTTTTAAACAAAGTCTCTTTCTTCGCATTTCTCTTTTTAGCTGTTTCGCAAACTATTTTTTGCAGTGACCAAAGATTCAAAAAAATCACTTACGAACCAGTTTCGTATTCTCCTTCTAAGGTGATTGTCAAACGTGTCGACCAAACCACGGTCAAACTTCCTGAGAAACCTGCCATTTATGCTGTGTTTTCTACAACCGCTGGTGATTTGGTTTTAGAACTATATGATACAGCAGCACCAAAAACAGTGCAGAACTTTATTGATCTCGCCCAAGGTGAAAAGGAATTTCAAACAGACAAAGGTTCCGAAAGACGACCGTTTTACGATGGCCTAAAATTTCACCGAGTCATTGAAAACTTTATGGCGCAAGGGGGATGTCCGAGAGGGGACGGAACTGGCGGGCCTGGATACCAAACCGAAGATGAAATCAATGGAAAAGCCCTGGGACTCGATAAACTCAAAATTAAAGATGCCCCGCAGTACCAAGCTCAATTACAACGTGCTGTACTTGCCGAATTCAAAATTCAATCTCGGGCTGAGTTCGAAGAAAAAAGAACCGAAGTGGAAAAGGCCTACCAAGAAGCTATGGAATTGCCGGTTTTAGAAGTTTTGCACCGAGTCGGTTACCGTTATAACGAAGCGCTTCCGAGTAAAAAAGCTTTGCGAGGATCTTTAGCCATGGCTAATGCAGGCCCCAATACCAATGGTTCGCAGTTTTTTATCAACCAAGTGGACACCCCTCATTTGGACGGCCTCCATACTGTATTTGGATTTTTAGTTTCTGGCTTTGATGTACTTGACCGAATCATTGAAAAAGGGAACCTTCAGACGACCATCCGAAAGGTTGTCATCATAGACAAACGACAATGAACTACTTAGAAGGCATCGAAGTCATCCAAAAATACACATCTGGTTCCTCCGTGGAACCGGTGTTAAAATTCATTATGACCGTTCCTCATAATGAAGAAGCATTTGCCAATGCCTTGGATGAGATTGGGGGAATCAATCGTTACCCAGATACCTTTGTCGGACTCCTAAGTTTTATCAGTTTTATCCTTGGTCAAAAATCCAAAATGAGCCAACTTTACGAAACTTCATTGGAAAGATATGAATCTTTAAATCAGGTAACTGCAAAACGCCGGCCGACCGAAGAAGAGTCCAAGATCAAACGAACGTTAACTGACTTTATTTTAAAAATCGAAAAGGTATTTGAAATCCAGGATCTCACCGACGAGAGTTTGGTAAAGGAACTCAATCGGTTTGTCTCCGAGGCCAACCTCTATGGAGTCACAGACAACGAGATCAAAAATCTGAAGGTTTCTTCTAAAACCGTGGCCCTCGTGGAACCCCATTTGGACAAACAAAGGGAAAACTACTACCAATACAAAAAACTAGGCAGTGTCATGACAAGGCTCATCCGAATCGCTGACTATATTTTGGCAGAAGCCAAAATGGGTGCCGGATAGGCCTTTTTATGTCCTAAAATTTCTTTCGGAAATCCCAATTACTGCCGAAATCTTAAAGTGTATGCGGTCTCTGCGAACATGTATCATTTTAGGAATTCTTTTGCCAAGTTCCCTATTTGCATTTCCTGATAGGGATGCTCGCGGAGAGCGAATAGACAACTTTGTCTCCTTACAGTCAAAGATCAATTTGTCTTTAACAAAACGAAGCTACCAGTCTGGCGAAAGAGTCCCTTTGACTTTTACCGTCACCAATACGGGAAAGGAAGTCGTTCGCATTTTCCCTTCCTTTGATTACCGTTATTCCTTCCAAATCATAGTCAAAGACGAAAATGATCGCATCCTCACTCCTATAGAAGATCCCGAATTTCCAGACCCTATCCTCAAACGTAGGACAACGATTGTGAATTTAGTGGGAGATGAGAACAAAGAAGTAAGTCTCCACCGGAATGAGTCTTTTTCAAAAACCAT
This sequence comes from Leptospira wolbachii serovar Codice str. CDC, assembly GCF_000332515.2. Classification (NCBI taxonomy): domain Bacteria; kingdom Pseudomonadati; phylum Spirochaetota; class Leptospiria; order Leptospirales; family Leptospiraceae; genus Leptospira; species Leptospira wolbachii. The sequence continues at coordinate 159,689 of NZ_AOGZ02000014.1, read as the reverse complement.
CTATTTAGATGAACATTATAGTTTTTTACCGGACCAGAAGTTCTACGTGACTGGTTACTTTTACCCCAATTATACTGAAGATAAATCGTCTTTCCTTCGATCGGGGAATACAGTCGGTTTTCTATTTCAGAATCCCAAGGCCGAGAGAAAGGAAACGGTCACTCGCCAGATCACCGAAAATGGTGGACTTTCACCAGAAGAGACCATCTTCCTTTTTCTGGGTGCGGAGATGAAAAAACATTGGGAATACCACTTTAAGTGGATCGATTTTTCGGAATACATCTTAGCGTATGATCGTTATAGTAGTGCCTATACCGAAGCCGGTGTGGGTGAGAGGGAAACCATCATCGAAGATTTTAAAGAGTATTTGACGGAGACACCCTCTGGCGTGTTAAAATACTTTAAGGTCATGAATGTGGACTATCCCTCCAAACGGGATGCAAGAGTTCAGGTCTATGTAGAAAGAATGATGGGTCGGTTCAAAACAAGGTACGAATATATATACACCTTGCGACAAGAAGAAGGAAGCCGAGTTGGATTTTGGCAGATTAAAAACTTACTCGTAAAGGTAAAAAAATGACGGAAATCCTTTCCCAAGACGAAATTGATGCCCTGTTAAACGCCATCTCCTCTGGGGAAGTCTCCGAGGATGAATACTCGTCGGTTGGAGAACAAAAGAAAGTCAAAATCTACGACTTCAAACGTCCGGATAAATTTTCAAAAGACCAAATCCGCACGCTTCAGATGATGCATGAGACCTTTGCCCGTTTGGCAACCACGGGTCTCTCGGCACAGCTTCGCGCCCTGGTTGTGGTGCACGTGGCCTCGGTGGACCAGTTAACCTACGAAGAATTCATTCGTTCGATTCCGAATCCAACAACGCTTGCCGTAATCAATATGGATCCCCTTCGTGGGTCTGCGATTTTAGAAATTGACCCTTCCATTTCCTTTACGATCATTGATCGTCTGTTTGGTGGTAAAGGGGAATCTTCTAAGGTAAACCGAGAACTTTCTGATATCGAACTTTCGGTAATGGAAGGAATTATTGTAAGGATTCTTGGAAACCTACGAGAGTCTTGGTCTACGGTAATTGACTTACGCCCAAGACTAGGAAACATTGAAACAAACCCACAGTTCGCCCAAGTCGTTCCTCCCAATGACATGGTGGTATTAATTACTCTCGAAACCAAAGTGGGGGAAGTGGAAGGGATGACGAACCTTTGTATTCCCTACATCACCATTGAACCGATCATTAACAAACTTTCTGCCCAGTACTGGTATTCCTCGATTCGTAAAGGGGAAGTAGACGAAAACCGTGCCGTCATCCAAGAACGACTCGACCAAGTCAAAATCCCTTTGATTTCGGAAGTGGGAAGTGTGGACATCTCTCTCAATGACCTAATGAACTTGCATGTAGGGGATGTGATCAAACTTGAAAACACACCGATAAAAACCGACCTTATGGTAAAGGTGGGAGACCGCAGTAAGTTCAAAGCCACACCAGGAAGAGTGGGAAACCGTCTCGCCATCCAAATTGGGGATAGCATCGAGGACATTCCTGACGAACTCCTTGGGTCCACACGTTCGGAACAAGAATACTGATCTTTTTCGCTAAACAGTCTTTATGCGAATCAAGGATTCTTTGAAATTTCCTGCTTCTTTGTTTTTGATTTTGGTTTACCTTTTGTCTTCTTTGGCAATCGAACCCAATCCGAAGCGGAAGGCGGGAGACCGAAAATCCAAACCGTCTAAGATTCGCCAAACCATTGTTTTATCCATCGATGGATTCCCGGCTTACTACTGGTCTGATCCCAAATACCATTCTTATTTCCCACATTTGGCAGAAATTTTTCGAGAATATGGCGCACGTGAGATTGCCACTGTCAATCCGTCCGTGACTTACCCGGCTCATACTTCTATGGTGACAGGCCTTGATCCGGCAGAACATGGAATTTATAATAATACCTTAGCTGACCCTTTTGAGAAAAATGATGGAGGATGGATGTGGTATGCCGAAGACATCAAAGTTCCCACCCTCTGGGATTTGGCAAAAGCGAATCGGAAAACCACAGCCAATGTATTTTGGCCAGTGACTGTGGGGGCAAGTATTGATTGGAACCTTCCCCAATACTGGAGAAAAAAAATCCCTGAAGATGACAAACTCCTTCGGGTTCTTTCCACAAAGGATTTGCATAGAGAAGCAGAACTTGCCGTCGGATCTCCGTTGAACGATCTAGCCAAAGATGAAATCAAATTAAAAACAGCAACCTGGCTTTTTTCAAAGAAAAAACCCGATCTTATGTTTGTTTATACCACGGATTTGGATACAAACCACCACGGCTTTGGGCCTGGGTCGGAAAAAGCATTGCAGCGATTGGTGGAGATAGACAAATCCATTTATGAATTTTTGCAATCCGTTGGTGCCTTTTCTCCAAAAGGGCCAGCAGTGGTGATTGTTTCTGATCACGGTTTTCATTCGGCAGACTCTGTTTGTGCACCGAATGTGATTTTGAAACAAAAGGGTTATATCAATGACGAAGCTGGCACCTACCAGCTAACCTTTAAAAGTTCTGGGGGAACTGCTCTCCTTCTTGCGTCACCTAACACTGTGATTCCTGTGCAAGATCTCCAAAAGATCACTTCTGAAATTGTCGAGGTTTGTCCTGGTACTGAGTGGGTATTGGCAACTCCCGCAACTTCAAGTCAGCCAACTCAAACAGGACAAGCAGTGACTATTCCTAATGATAACAATTCAATCCAATCAAAAATCCATCCTACTGCCTTGGGTGTCCTTCGCACAACTGAAAAGTTGTTCATTAGTGGCACAAGAAAGGGAGAGGTGTTTACCAAATCACAAACACCGATTCACGGGCATGGGTATTGGAATGCAAACCCAGAAATGAAAACCATTGGTTTCGTTTACGATCCACGTGGAAAGATGCATTCCTTCCAATCCGTCAAAGATGTATTTGGGATCGTGAAAGATCTCTCCGGGATCAAAGAAAAGAAAACCAAAGGGCCTCGTGTTTCCACAAAGCCCTGATAGCAACTGGTAGCGATTCTATAGAAACCGGTTCTGATTATTTTTTTAGCAACTTGAGAATGGCTTCTCCCACTGCCTTTGCTGATTGTGGGTTTTGTCCCGTCACCAGTCTTTCATCGACTTCTACATGACTACTCCAAGGTGCTGATTTCGAATACTTTCCCCCTGCAGCGATCAATTGGTTTTCCAAAAGAAAAGGAACCACTCCTTCCAGTTTTACAATTTCTTCTTCTTCATTAGAAAAACCATTCACTCGTTTTCCTGCGATGAGTTTCGATCCATTGGAAAGTTTCACATTCACAAGAGCCGAAGGTCCGTGGCATACCGCTCCCACAATCCCACCCGATTCGTAGATGGTTTTTGTAAGTTCTTGTAACTCGGCATTGTCTGGAAAGTCCCACATGGTTCCATGACCGCCCGCAAAGTAGATGGCTTCATATTCACTTGGATTGATCTCTTTCGGTTTTTTTGTGTGGATTCGTTTTTCTTGGTAAATGGGGTGGTTCCAAAATTCTTTGTTAGCCGAATCTTCCAAATCAAACCCGTCGACTGGAGGTTCTCCGCCTTTAGGACTAATAAAATCCATCTCCACACCAGCATCGTGAAGCACCTTCCAAGGGTGAGATACCTCTCCCAGATGGTAACCGGTGGAACCCGCATTTCCTTTTTCCCCATGACTTGTTAATACAAATAATACTTTTTTCATCTTTTCCTCTGATTGAATTGAATCCTATGATTAAGAAATCTTTCCTCTATCGTTTTTTAGACAAGAGAAAGTTATTATTAGAATAATGATGGAGATTATTGCTTGGTATTAAAATATTAATATCAGAATGAATCCCATCGAACTTTATCAAAGTTTCTATTGTATCTATCGAGAGCGAAACTTAACAAAAGCAGGAAAACTCCTTGGATTATCGCAGCCGGCCCTTAGTTTGCATTTACAATCTCTCGAACGACATCGAAAGGAAGTGTTGTTCCTCCGAACCTCTCGGGATCTGATTCCAACAGACGCAGCAAAACGTTTGTATGTTCAGATTGCAGGTCCCATTGAAGAACTGGAACGAATGGAAGGACAAATCCACCCAAAAGAAAAGCCGAAAAAACTTAGGATTGGTTCTGCTAAAGAGTGGTTTCAGGAAAAAATTTTACCCAATCTATCCAAAACGGGTTTGAGTTTTCATGTGCAATATGGCTATCCTTCGAACCTTTTAGATGCATTGAGCAACCGAGAAATAGATCTTGCTATTTCCAATCAAAAGTTAAATTTTCCTGGAATTAGTTTTGAAGAGTTATATACGGAAACATTTGTTTTTGTAGCTTCCGAAAAAATTAGTTTAGATCCAAATTTTCCATTTAGGGGAAATCTGAAACCAAAGCCTGAACTTATGAAACAATGGATGGAAGAACAACATTGGTTCGTTTATAGCGAAGACTTTGCAATTGTTAGGCGATTTTGGAAGGTAAATTTTGACTCACGTCCCCAACTAAAAACTTATTCGGTTCTTCCGAACCTTCACGATATTAAAACAGCATTGCAAATGGGTTGGGGAGTCTCTATACTGCCTAGCTATTTACTGGGCAAAAAAGCATCATTGTATACCAATGAAAGAGAGTGTAAAGGTTTTCAAAATCAATTGTATTTGGCTTACAGAGTTGGGGAAAGGCCGTCTTTGGAAGATCAGATCCAAAGACTTATGGATTGGGTTAAAACTTAATCCTAATTTTTTTTCCAGTGAATGCATTCGCCTGGACACTCATCCATTTCCTTCTGCACTTTTTTTTCGTCTTCGTCAGGGATCATCGCATCATTGATGGCTGCACCTGCAATATGAGTTTGGGATACGTCGTCCTCATCCATCATAAAATACTTTGGCATATTATCTGCACATTGGTTGCAAGAAGTACAATTGTCTTTATCTACATAAGCCTTTCTCATGTTTTCTCCTCAGTAGTAAGTTTATAATATAAAATAATTGATACGAAAAAAATGGTAACTGCATTGGCGAGAATGATTGGGAAATCCGACCGCAATACTCCATATACAAACCACAAAAGAACACCTAAAAAAAACATAATGTACATATTGCGACTGATGTCTCTGGTTTGTTTAGTCATGACAACCCTTAACACTTGAGGTAGAAAGGAAACTGTGGTTAAAAATGCAGCAATATAGCCAATTAGGTTTTCCATTTAGGCTTTATACTCTCGCTTCACAATTGTCTTCACACCACCCCGAACGTTGTAATCACCCACCACTTTCACATAGAGGGGATCTACTGCCGATACGAAGTCCTCCAAAATTTTGTTCACTACATTTTCGTGGAATATTCCCACATTCCGATAGGACATCATGTATTCTTTGAGCGATTTCAACTCAACGCAGCGCTCTCTTGGGATGTATTCGATAAAAATGGATCCAAAGTCGGGAAGGCCTGTTTTGGGGCAAACAGCAGTAAATTCCGGGATAGTAAATTCTATATTATATTCTTTTCCGGCATAAACATTGGCAAACCATTCCATTTCCGGGGTTTTCCAGGACGGGATATGGTCTTGTTTGTCCTCGTAAGAAGATTCTGATTTTTTTTCCGACATTTGTTTACCCCGACAATTGCAAAATTATTTTGGAATCATCCCATGAAAAGTGATAAAAAAATTGCAGTCGTCGATTTCGGCGGTCAATACGCTCACCTCATCGCTTCCCGAATTAGAAGGCTTGGAGCCTATACGGAAATCCTTTCCAATGAAGAACCATTGTCTGTTTATGAGTCCTATGCTGGAATCATTCTATCAGGAGGTCCGAGCAGTGTTTATGAAAAAGGTGCACCACTCCTACCAGAAGGTTTTTTTAAAACATCAGTTCCCATTCTGGGAATTTGTTATGGCCACCAACTATTGATGAAAGCTCTCGGCGGTGAGGTTGTTTCTTCCAATTCTAAAGAATACGGTCCAGCCATTTTAGAAATTCAAAACCCTAATTCACTGCTTTCAAAGTCGCTTTCTCCAAAAACAAAAGTTTGGATGAGCCATGGGGATGAAGTCGTTCGAATGCCCGAGGGATTTAAAATTGTTGCTTCATCAGGTAATTGTCGTTATGCGTTTGTTTCTAATGAGTCCAAAAAACAATTTGGAATCCAATTCCATCCAGAAGTCACTCACTCGGAAGAGGGGGAGGTTTTACTGCGGAACTTTGTGAATCTTTGTGGGGCTGGCTCGAGTTGGAGTATCTCACAATTTTTAGAAGAACAAATCTCTGAATTACAAAAAAAAGTCCCTGTTGGTAAAAATGTATTTTTATTAGTTTCCGGTGGAGTGGATTCTTCTGTTGCTTATTTGCTTTTGGCAAAAGCTCTTGGAAAGGACCGAGTCAAAGGCCTACTTGTTGATACGGGTTTTATGCGTAAAAATGAAGTGAAAGACTTAATGGACAATTTACACCATGTAGGTTTTGATCTCACCATTTGGGATGAGAGTGCCGTTTTCTATCGTCATTTAGAAAACGAATTTGATCCTGAGAAAAAAAGGCGTATAGTGGGAGATCTTTTTTTAGAAGCACAAAGCAAAGCAACCGATTCCCTAGGTTTGGATTCCGAACACTGGCTTCTTGGCCAAGGAACCATTTATCCTGATACCATTGAATCTGGTGGAACTAAACATTCTCATAAAATAAAAACCCATCACAACCGCGTGCCTCAAATAGAAAAACTCATTCAAGAAGGCAAGATAGTAGAACCAATTGCTGACTTGTATAAGGATGAAGTAAGGGAACTCGGTAGGCTTTTAGGACTGCCGGAGCGTTGGATTGAAAGACATCCCTTTCCAGGGCCAGGACTTGTAGTGCGAATGATTGCGAGTCCCGAAACCCATCCACCCAAGATTGATTTTTCTGATTTGGGTCTTGGTGCAAAGAAAGCAGAAGTCAAAATTTTACCGATTCTTTCGGTGGGAGTACAAGGGGACCAAAGAAGTTATGCTCACTGCGCGGTTTTAAATGATTTTACAACCAACTGGAACGAGTTAGACAAATCAGCGGTTGAAATTACAAACTTTAAACGTGAAATCAATCGAGTAGTTTTTGCCCCTGGAATTTCTACTTTTTCTGGTCCTTTTCATTATACCAAACTGAGTTTAGATAAAGTGCATTCGGATATTTTACGAGATGCCGATGCCATTGTGAACCGAATCCTTTATGATGAATCCATCCACAATTCGATTTGGCAAATGCCAGTGGTGCTTGTTCCTGTAGGTCTGCGTGAAAATTCTTATGGAGTGGTGCTGCGCCCGGTAGAATCTACAGAAGCTATGACCGCCAATTTTTATGAGATGGATCGTAGAATTTTAGATCGCATCACCAAAGAATTGTTAGCATTACCGCAAATCTCTTTGGTGTTATATGATCTCACTCACAAACCACCTGGAACGATAGAATGGGAGTAGGTGGATTTTAGTTTCAAAATACTTGCGCGATTAAGGTAATAAAAGCCAAAGGAGAGCCATTCCGCCCATAGCAAATTCTGGAAGTTTTCGTCTTAAAAAACTCTGGTTTTCTGGGTTTTCCTTTGGTTCTTCTGATTTTGCCACGTCTGTCTTTGTTTCTTCTTTTGTATCTTTGGATGAAAATAGAGAACCAAAAAATCCTGGTTTTGTTTCCTCTTTCGGTGCTTCCCAAACTACAGGAAGGGAGACCACTTCCACTGCATTCTTTTTATATGCTTGTTTGGTGCCATCTTTCGATTCTACTAAAACATAATTGGCAGTCGGAGAGGAAGTTTTGACGTTTTCCAAAACCTCTTTCGTTGCTTTCACAGTCACTGTGTCTGCATAAGAAACTTGAGATACAATTGATAGAATGGATACAGATAGTAAGGTCTTTACGTTCATATAGACAGCGCATCCTCTAGAAAACGGGATGCAATTTGAATTTTCCTTGAATTGTTACAATCTGATGAAAAGTGAAAACAGTTTCCATTTGACACCAGGCCTTCCTATTTTAGCCTATCCAAAGTCACGATTGGCGTCGTGGCCAAGTGGTAAGGCATGGCTCTGCAAAAGCTTGATCGCCGGTTCGAATCCGGCCGACGCCTAGTCACGGAACATTCGCCTGGATGGTGGAATTGGTAGACACACAGGACTTAAAATCCTGTGGGAGTAATCCCGTGCGGGTTCGATTCCCGCTCCAGGTATAATCGAACGATTGCGAGTCAAAAAAAACGTAGCGACCCATAGGGAGCGTACACGTTTTTTCCGATGGCAGGATGCCTGAGGTGACGAGCAAGACGGGCTGAGATCGAGAGGCCACGATGGCCGAAGATCGAAGCGATTCCCGCGGACCTTATTCATCATACAAAACTAAAATCAACATCTCTTCCGACCCCGCGCAGGCTTTATAGAAGCCGGAGGCGAAGTTGGCCGTAAGGCCAAGGGTGGATGGAGCGTGAAGCCATTTTTCTGAGGACAGGATGTCCGAAGTCGCGAGTAGGACGGGCTTTAGATCGAAAGGCCAGGATGGCCGAAGATCGAAGCGATTCCCGCCATTATATTTATTATCAGACTTAAAATATCGACTTTCTAAAAAATAAATAAATTTTGGCAGTTATTACTTTTTATCAGGTGAATTAGCTATTCCAATTCACTTTTTTGGTTCAAAAAGTAGCTTCCATATATACCAAATCGATTGCCCAAAATTTGAAATTAACTGTTCTCCCTGTCTCTGGAACGATTTGTTCCAATCAATGCCAGCAAGTTTTAAAGCATCTTCTATTTTTGAACTAGTTGGGTGAGCATCTCCAATGCGCATATCGTAAGTACCGACGATTGCAGCAAAAACAAGGCGAGCTTTATCCGATCCGGTTTTTTCGGTCAGAATATCCTGAAGTAGCTTGTTCGAGCCAAGTTTCTCCTTTTCTGGATTAACCGAAATCTTACGTAACTCGCGCACATTCAGTCGATCAGAGAAGACTCGCACAAGCTCTTTTGCTAATCTAAGCAATGACTTGAGGTCTTTACTGACGAAACGAGAGATGTTTTGCATAGTTGAGGTATCGTCTATGTCATGTGTAAATAGAGCAATATTATATTCGTGTTTAAAACTCTCCTCTATTATTCTCATGCACTTGAACAGTAGCACTTCTGCAGCTTTAGTAGATACTTGTTGAGATTTTACTTGAGATGCTAATAACTCAAATGAAACCTTCCCTTCTGGCACAACGTTATGTGCAAACCAAATATGTTGTTCCCATACGTTTAAGCAAGCAATGTCATAAGCATAGACTGTAATAAGATCCATAGAGTTTATCCCAAAATGAGTTGTATAACCTGAAGTAGACTTTATATAACCTGTCTCTGCCGTATACCAACCAAGTGAAAATCCACGAAAACCGAGAAGCTCATTAATCACACTAGAGTGGAACCATAACCATCGGCCAATATCTTCATTCTTTAATTCGGAAGACGAAATACGTGTTCCATCGGTCTCCACAATGAATTGGGGGAGAGAATTATCCTCGTCTCCTCTAATACGCATACTCTGACCCTGGTGATCAATCCATTCGTCTCTCCAAAATTCGCCCTCTACGCGTGTTCCCTCAAAACCATGCCGATATCCTTCGGAACTTTCAGAGTCTGTATTATCATCATTTTCGGGTTCCATTATTGGATTGTCATCATCTTCATCAATATCAGTTCGCCAAACACGAAGTGATGCCCAACTCCCGCCATAGATATCTTCTAGTCTGCGGATCAGTATTTGAAATCTCCCTCCGTCTCGCTGTTCTTCTTTATTTGATAGGTTTGAATAGATACTGCCTTCAAGTGAAACTACATTTTCTACTCTTTGGCGATAGTAAGAGAGGCGAAGTGAAAGGTTTCTTGCGGCCAAATAATCGAGGAGAAACTCTCGTTTGATCTCGATAAGGCAGTGATTTCCTTTTTCATCAAAAACTTCTCGAGCAACTATAACAAAATTTTCTTCTGGCCTTACCCAATTTGTTCCTTCCTTTATCAGATGAAGAGCAACAATTATATCCGGATTTAGTATCCACAGCCTTCTACCGATTACTGGTTGATTTTGTTCAAAAATTAGATGTAATCCGATTGGTTGTTTGTCATTATATTGATATTGGTCAATGGGAGAATAGTAACCGTCCTCGTAAGCATAAGGATTGGTACTGAGGCAAATTCCAATGTCTTGCCAGCTTAGTTGTTCTGCAATTTCTCGATATTCAGGAAGAAACGCAACAGACCCGCATCCAAAAAATTCGTTAACATAGCCTACTTTTTGAATGTTGCCGTGACTTTCATTACGGATTGCCCTTAAGGGAACCCATGTTGATCGAGAGAAAGTCCGTCGAGTTTCTTTTTTTTGGGTAATCCAGTCTTGGTTCATATTTAATCATTTCCCATTTTTATAAATAGCTTAAATATATTTTATGTTAGTTGTTTTCTCTTGTTTCTCTGTAAACTTAAAGGATTAAATACTGTTAAATTGTCTGGTATTACATAATATAACTCTTTCTATTTCCCATTCACTGACAATTTCCAGAAATGCTAATCACAGGAAGAAATGGTTTCTCTCTCTTCCAAGAAAATAAAAATCCAAAATCAATGAACTCTACATCGGAACCTATAAAGTCTTTAGGGTTTACTTGGATCGTTACCAGCTTTCCTGTATTTCGGATGGTCTCCTTTTTCACAATTCTTTCTGGCTGCACTCGGTATTCTTTGTCTTGGTCAAAGCTTTCTCGTTTCCTTGTCTCAAGAACTAAAGAGTCAGGGAATTCTCCCTCGGGTATTTCTTCCCAATGGATTTGGAACTGAATTGGTTTTTCTCGCACTTGGGCCTTGGTATCAAAGTTTAGATCGTGATCCAAACAACCGGAAAGTTTGAAATACATTTCCTTCGTTCCTAAAGGAAGGACAACTGGGCCTTTGGCATTGATGGCGGACTGGCCGAGAGCGGCAGGGAAGTTATTTTCTGTGCGAACTCTGTGAATGAATAAATCTTTTGCCGAAGTTTTGGTTAAGTAAAGAGCACCCAGACTCGAAAGTAAAATCCAAAAGAGTAAGAGTCCATAAACTTTGTTTAAGTTCTTTTTCGTTGCTGTTTTGTTTAGTGTGTCACTTTGGAGTTTAGGTTTCGGAAGTAGGCATAAAATTCCAAGAAAAGGAAAAAGAACTTCATCATCTAACAAAAAACATTGGAAACTACCGGCAAAAACAATCGCAAAAAAACCTAAATAGAAAAGGGTATATCTCGGAACTTGTAATATGTTTTTTGTGACCAAGTATAAAAAACTAAGAAAAGAAAATATGCCTAGAACCCCTCCCAAAATCCAGAAATGCAAAAAGTCAAAATGGGCATGAGACTTGGGTGTGATGGATAAATCATAATACAATTCGGGAAGTTCTCGAACGAGGGGAATCGCCTTTAGAGTAAATTCCACAGGATAATTGCCACTTCCAATCCCGAATAAAAATGAATCCTTAAGAACGGCAAAATTCATTTTATGAATCCAGACTCTTTGGTTCTCTAACGATCGTTTAGCGAATAAATCATCAATGGCTCTTTGGAATAACCAATTGTTTTGGTAGAGTAGAAAGAAAAGTAAAATGAATCCAAGGAGGCCAAGTCCCATCCAAGGAAAGTATTTTTTAATAGAAAACTTTTTTTGAAGAGAAAGAAGAAGAATACCAAACAATAACCCAAACCAAATCGATCGGCTTTGGTTGAGAAAGAGAATTACAAACCCAAAAAAAGACAAACCAAGAAGGGAGGCAAAATGGATTTTATATTGGGATTTCCTTCGAACCAATCTTTGCATCCGAAAGGTTTTCTCCCAGAGAGAAGGTAAATACAGGGCAAGTAAACCCCCATATGTTAGGTGGGTACTTTGAAATCCAATGGGCAAATGAAGGGGAATTCCCATAAGACTTGCTAACTGGTGGGGAAGACGGCGACCTTCTAGGTATTGAAATCCATCCATCACAAAGGGAGCTAATCTATAAGGAGAAAGTAGGGAGAGAATTCCTGAGACTATGAGAAAAACGGCTCCGATGCTAACAGCTCGTTTTAAGGATTTTTTTTCGGACCTCGAGAGGCGGAAATGGTGTAAGAGTAAAAACCCCATCCATACATCCCCAAATTCCGATTTCAAAAGGATGCGTTTCCAATGTTCAATATCCCAAGCGAAAAGGGGGGTGAGTAAAAAACTCAAATAGAGAAGGATCCAAAAAAGAAACAGGGATTCTAGTTTGGGAAATTTTCTTTGAAAGATATGGTCCAAAAACAAAAAGAAAAGTGATGTCCCGGCAAAAATTTGGGAAAGGCTAATCGAAAACGGAGAAAGAACAAAGAATAGGTATAGAAAAACAACGGAAATCTTATGAAATGTTTCTTTCCCAATCATATTTGGTTCTAAGAATAGGTTTTAACTCGTATGGAAGGCAAGAGAAAAAGAAAATTGTCGGTGGCCATCATCACCTTCAATGAAGAAAAAAATATTGGAGATTGTATTCGGTCCATCGAATCCGTAGCGGATGAAATTATCGTTTTAGATTCCTTGAGTACCGACCGTACAAAAGAAATCGCAACTTCCTTTTCTAAAGTAAAATTCTATGAGTCTCCATTCCCTGGTCATGTAGAGCAGAAGAACAAAGCCATTGGTTTTTGTTCCAATGATTGGATTTTCTCCCTCGATGCCGATGAACGTGCAGACAAAACCCTTGTCCATTCGATTGAAGCTTTTTTAGAATCCGAAGTCACTACTGTCGATGGATATAAAATTGCAAGACTAACGTATCATTTGGGTCGATGGATTCGCCACAGTGGATGGTATCCTCTCCGTAGGTTTCGGTTGTTTCAAAGAAATGCAGCAACTTGGGTCGGTGAAAATCCTCACGATTACATCGAATTAAAACCAGGTTCCGTTGGTAAAGTGATGAAAGGAGATATCCTTCATTATAGTTTTACAGATTTTAGTCACCAGATTACTACGATCAATCAGTTCTCAAGTATTGTTGCATACACTCGTTATGCGAAAGGCGAAAGATTTTCACTTTCCAAAACAATTTTTAAACCCTTCGGCAAGTTTATAGAAATCTATGTTTTTAAATTCGGATTTTTAGATGGAATTCCTGGACTTTGGATTGCCATTGCCTCTGCATTTTCCACATTCCTTAAATTTGCAAAATTGTATGAACTGGATCGCAAGCAGATAGAACGACCGTCCAATATAAGAAAAGAGTATGGCAAAAACTAAAAAAAAATCCCAAGGGAGTTGGTTCGCGCGTATTTTGTCTTTTTTTGGATCCAAAAGGAATACAAAAGAAGAAGACCCTGGAAAAAGAAAAAAAGAACCCAAAACATTTGCACTCGAATGGGCTTTGGCAATCGAGAATTGGAAAAAGAAACTCCGAACAAAACAGGTAGCAACGGGTGTAGTTTTAGAAACACCCAAGTTTCGCTTAACAAAAACAAACGATAAATTGTTTCGAGCAGAGGGTGAAAACTATAGCTTAATTTTAGTCACGGGGAACCATTTGTACAAAAATAAAGAGGACAAGTGGGCTGGGGTCTTATTTGTAGATGAAGGTGAATTAAACAAAAATCTTGCTAAAGACCTATCAGGCGTTGATAGTTTACTCACCGCACTTTCTATACCAAAAACTGATTTATTTTTAGATGCGGATGCGCCGAAGGAAGATTGGCGGGTCGTCCTCACTTGGGAACGATTTTGGAAAGAACAATTGGTTTTACAAATGAAACCGAATTCTATGGCTTTAGTAATGCTTGCCATTGGTGAAGAATGTCGATTTTTTTTCGAATCCGTTGCCACGGAAAGACAGAAACGATTAGTAAGAGATGAATTTTTTTATTTGAATTTGGGAAATGCGAACGAGAACAATCCCTATTCCAAAGCCAAAAACCTATTTGGATTCGCGACAGCCCTTCTCGAATTTGGAAATACCATAAGTAATATAAAAGAAAGGATGGAAAAGGAAGAAAACCATGGATCATAAATCACTCATCCAAACACAAATCGAAGATTCGATTGCCGTAAAACAACAATTATTGCCAGTCCTTTTGCCTTCCATTGAATCGGCTGGAAAACTGCTAGTAGAGTCTTTAAAACAAAACGGGTTATTATACTTTTGTGGGAATGGTGGATCTAGTTGTGATGCATCGCATATTGCAGCAGAGCTTGTAGTTCGTTATAAATCGGGAAATGAAAGAAAGGCCATTCCTGCCCTTGCTCTCAATAGTGACCAAGCGGTTCTTACCGCTTGTTCCAATGATTATGGTTATGAGTATGTCTTTCAAAGACAGGTCCAAGCTTTTGGAAAACCAACGGACGTTTTTGTTGGCCTAACCACTTCTGGGAATTCGCAAAACATCATTTTGGCGGTAGAAGAGGCCAGAAAAATTGGAATGAAGGTTGTCCTTTTGCTAGGTGGTGATGGCGGAAAACTAAAAGGCAAAGGGGACGTGGAAATCATTGTTCCTTCCAAAATCACAGCCCGGATTCAAGAATGCCATATCCTCATCGGCCATATTCTTTGTAGCATTATCGAAAAGGAATTGTTTGACCTCGATTGACCTCATTGCTGTCCAAATTAGAAATGCTACCATTGAAACCAGTGATGGGCAAAAAATTTGGAATGGAATCTCCTTAGTGATTCGGAAGGGGATTGTCCACGGCATTATTGGTGAATCTGGATCAGGAAAATCTACACTTGGATTTTCTTTGTTTGGAATGGTTCCGAAAGGTTGTCATTTGTCTTACGAAATCTTTAATGTATTAGGCGAAGATGTTCTGAGTAAAAATTTCGGTTCTAAATTATTCATGGTGCCCCAAAATCCCAATGGGGCCTTCCATCCCTTCCGAACTATAGAAGCACAAATCAAAGACTTTTTTAAACTATCGGGACTTGGCTCTATATCTTATGAATCTTTGTTTTTGATTTGGGACCAGTTGTCGATTCCTAGAAGCCACTGGAAGGAATATGCACGGACACTGTCTGGTGGAGAAAAACAGAGAATCCTCCTGTCTTTAGCTTTTTTGCGAAAGCCTGAAATTTTAGTATTGGATGAACCGACGACAGGCCTTGATGCGTTTTCTGAAAAAATTGTCTTGGAAACAGTGCAAAACCTTGCAAAAATGGGGATGACCGTTGTTTTTATTACACACGAGCTGCGGATCGTCGAAAGTCTGGCATCCCAAGTTACGATAATGAAACAAGGGGAAGTTGTAGAAACCATTTCGGTTCTAAACCACAACCTGGAGCCAAAAACAGAATATGGAAAACAACTTAAGGAAGCTTCGCTACTTTTTCAGTAATTGGACTTTTCTGTTCCTTGTTTTAACACCGACGGTTCTTTCCTCTGATCCCGGATTCAAACTTCGTTATGTGGATTCAGGTTCCTATCCAGAAGTTAAAGTCCGATTTCACTCTAATGCTTCCTTTGATTCCAAAGGATTTGTCCTTTCCGAACAATTGAATTCCAATGTGCGGCTTACTGAATCCTTTCGCTTTGAAAAGACTGACGTAAAAAATCCAGTCCACCTCTATATATCAATTCCAAGTTATAGGAATGCTGAGGATAGGCGTTGGATCATCCAATTGGCAAACCAGTTGGTTAAGGTTGGTGAACAAAGTGGAGGAACTTCCAAGTTACAGATTCAGTCTGATGAGAACAAACATTCCTTCGAACGAATCCGTTCCAATGTTTTAGATATTTCTTTTCCATTTCCTAAAGTGCCTGCTCCAAACTATCCGATTCGGAATTGGGAGAATTTCCTTGAAGGCATTCCCAAAAACCAGTCCTCCGAAGACCATATCCTCGTCTTCGTCAGTTTTGCCCCTGAATGGCAGGATCGTTTTGAAATCCCAGAATTAGCAAAACGAATTCGAGATAAGAACTTGCAGCTAATCGTACTTGCGCCTAGCTCTTTGGAAGCCACAAAACTTGCTAGTTATGCGAATGGGAGGCACTATCCTATTTCAAAATCGGATAGTTATTCTGATTTGTTTTCCTATTTACGTGCTCTCGGTCATGAAGATTATGAATTGGTTTATACTTCGCCATGGAAACTTTCACGATGGAAAACTAACTTTATCTCGGGTGGACTTGTTTCAGTAGATCAGGCCATTCGGTTTGAATTCCAATATGAACTTTCTTTTTTCCGATCTTTATACTTACAATTATCAGATCCCTTATTCTTTTTTCCTGTGAGTTTTTTTCTCATTTTTCTTTGTTTGGCGGCGTTGTATTATTTACGTGGGTATGAAGAACCAAGTAGAAGTTTGGTGTCTGTAACCAATATTGAGTCTGAATTTTCGGAACGAAAAGAAGAACTCCAAGTTTACGACCGGATGTATGGCGAGACAATGGAAAAAGCCGCTAGGGACCGTGAGATTGCGTTAGCCATTGCAGAAAAGGCGACTCTTCCTGGAGCATCATATTCCTACGGTGTTCTCATGGTTAGAGACGGAAATCATTACCCTGACCAATTCCCACTACAGTTTGACGAAGTGACTATTGGAAGTTGGGAATCAAATCATCTTGTCCTTTTGGACCCTACTGTTGCTGGGCTTCACGCTAAGATAAAAAACAGAAAAGGAAAGCATATATTGTTTGATTGTGTATCACAAACAGGTGTATACTTAAACGGCAAAAAGTTACTTCGTCCCAAGGTTCTTCATAATTTGGACGAGATTCAAATTGGCAAAACGATCCTGTCGTTTCGGGGAAGGTAGAAATATGATTCGGATGATACAAAAGAAATTTGTTTTGCTGTTGGCTTTTGTGGTTATTCTTTCTACTGTCCATTGTTCGGGAAAAACTGCCAATAACGATGCTACTACCTCACTTTTACTTGCCAAAGAATCAGGCACTAATGGTTGTACGGTGGCGGGCCTGGGGACCCAAATTAAGGCAGGGTATACGGGAATCACAACCACGTCCAAAAATGTTTCCTTTGCTCTTGCCGGGGATACACATTATGCAGTGATGCAAATAGCTGGAGCACAGATTGGAACAAGAGTCGTACTTTCTCGTTATGCGAAGTTAACAGTTTATGTATCCAGTAGTTGCCCATTGGATTTATCATCAGCTATCTTAGCTAAAGATGGCACCGAATACACAAAGGTAGACTCTCCTGCCACAGTCATAAATTTTACGAAATCGGGAAGTTACTTGATTTACCTCTACCAAAAGGAAGATCCGAGCTCCCATCCTTTGACAGTTCTTACCGATGGAACCCCTGTACAAGCTATTTCTGATTCCGATCTAACCGACATTTTGAATGGTGGATCTACAAAAACATTTAAGTTTGCTTGCGATTTGGGATCCGGGGTTTGCCAAAATTATTACGGATATCTGACCAGTTGTCTGTCGGGAACTAAACAGACCGCTAAATGCACTGAGACCGGTGCCGTAGGCTCCTGCAAAGTCACTCAGTCAAGTGTCGGCTTTATCATCAGTGTCTATACGGCTCCTCTCACGGGTGGTGGCGGTGGAACTGCCGCTACACATTGCACCGGAGTTTCTGGAACCTATGTAGACGGTGCTACCATCCAAACCCCTTAGAACTTCTCTATTTTTTCAAATTCCCTGGACATACCACCCCATGTCCGAGTTATGACTGGAAGTGAGGGAGTCTAGTTATGAAAACCATGTTTGAGAAGATTTGGAATGACCATTTGGTCCACGAGGATGATGGAACCTGCCTCATCTATATCGACAGACACCTCGTTCATGAGGTAACAAGCCCGCAGGCTTTTGAGAGTCTAAAGTTAACCAATAGAAAGGTTCGTCGTCCCGATGCCACCTTTGCTACTATGGATCACAACGTTTCTACGAGAACTCGCGATTGGAAATCTGTAGATCCTATCTCTGTCCTTCAAATGCAAACGTTGATGGACAACTGTAAAGAAAACGGAATTACATTATTTGATATCAACCACCCAGACAACGGAATTGTTCATGTGGTGGCACCAGAACTTGGACTCACACATCCTGGTATGACCATTGTTTGTGGAGATTCGCATACAGCCACTCATGGTGCTTTCGGTGCCCTAGCTTTTGGAATTGGAACTTCAGAAGTGGAACATGTTCTTGCGACACAAACTCTCGTCCAAAAGAAACCAAAAACTTTGGAGATTCGAGTGGATGGAAAATTATCTCCGCTGGTTTCTGCGAAAGATATCGTTCTTGCGATTATCGGGAAAATTGGAACGGATGGGGCCACGGGTTATGTGATTGAATTCACAGGAGAGGCGATTCGTTCTCTCAGTATGGAAGGTCGTATGACCATCTGCAATATGGCCATTGAAGCTGGTGCCCGTGCTGGTCTTATCTCTCCCGATGACACAACTATCAATTATATTAAAGGAAGAGACTTTGCCCCTAAGGGAGAAGCTTTTGATGTAGCAGCCGCTAAGTGGAAAGCTTATGCAACGGATGTTGGTGCGAAGTTTGATAAAACGGTTACACTCAACGCAAGTGAAATTGCACCGATGGTTTCTTGGGGAACTTCTCCTGGCCAAGTAATTCCTGTGACGGCTCCCGTACCGGGTCCTGCAGATTTTACTGATCCGATTCAAAAAAAATCGGCAGAGTCGGCTCTTGCTTATATGGATTTAAAACCAGGCCAAAAACTCATCGATGTGAAGGTAAATAAAGTTTTTATTGGATCTTGCACGAACTCTCGCATCGAAGACCTTCGAGTTGTAGCAGATACGGTTAAGGGTAAGAAGGTAAGTAAAGAGGTAGAAGCTATCATTGTTCCCGGTTCAGGGCGTGTGAAACGACAAGCAGAACAAGAAGGCTTAGATAAGATCTTTTTAGAAGCTGGTTTCCAATGGAGAAACCCAGGTTGCTCTATGTGCCTTGCGATGAATGATGATGTTCTATCGCCGGGAGATCGCTGTGCCTCCACCTCCAACAGAAACTTTGAAGGAAGACAAGGGAAAGGCGGACGCACCCACCTAGTAGGACCTGCAATGGCAGCGGCAGTCGCAGTAGAAGGACATTTTGGAGACATTCGGGAGTGGAAATAAGATGAAAGCATTTACGAAATTAAAAGGAATCGCAGCTCTTCTAGATAAGGCAAACGTAGATACGGACCAAATCATTCCGAAGCAGTTTCTTCGAAAAATTGAAAGATCTGGATTTGGACAACACCTCTTCCATGACTGGAGGTTTTTAGATGATGCTGGAAAAAAACCAAATCCTGAGTTCGTACTCAATGCACCTAGATACCAAGGGGCAAACATTCTTGTGACTCGGGACAACTTTGGTTGTGGATCCTCAAGAGAACATGCTCCGTGGGCATTGGAAGATTATGGATTTCGCTCCATTCTTTCCCCATCTTACGCAGATATATTTTATAATAACTGTTTTAAAAATGGTATGTTACCCATCGTTTTACCAGAAACACAGATAGAAGAAATCTTTCAGGCCATAGATAAAAAACCAGGGGCCAATTTGGAAATCGATTTGGAAAACCAAGTAGTGGTCACAGAAGAGGGAAAAAAATATCCATTTGAAGTGGATGCGTTTCGCAAACATTGCCTTCTGAACGGTTTGGATGATATTGGACTCACTCTTCAAAAGGCTGATTTTATTCAAAAATTTGAGGAAAAGAACCAAAAAGAAGTTCCCTGGTTGTATGCAAAAACTGTATAATTGTTGTATGAAACTGTTTTCTCTTTTTGTCGGTTTTTTATTTTTAGTAAGCGGACTTTCCGCAGATGAACTTCTTATCCAGGACACCAAACAAGGGTTAGGAAGAGAAGCCATTCGCGGTACGACAGTAGTCGTTCATTACACAGGAAAGTTAACTAACGGTAAGGTATTTGATTCTTCTGTGGATCGTGGAGAACCTTTTAGTTTTCAACTGGGCCAAGGTCAAGTGATCCAAGGTTGGGAACGTGGGATTGTAGGAATGAAAGAAGGTGGAAAAAGAAAACTTACTATTCCTCCTCAGTTTGGATACGGTGCTCGCGCCATTGGTCCCATTCCTGCCAACTCAACACTTATCTTTGATGTGGAACTGATTAAAGTAAAATAATGATAGATCCAATTTCCAAAGGCATCGATGACCTCGGCAATAGTTTGTTGCAGGCGCTTAACAATGTACAAGGTATCTTTGGAAAGGAACTTTCCGTTGCCAAACCCATCCATGACAATATCCTCCAACTCATTGGAAATACACCGCTGATTCGATTGAATCGAATTGGATTGGAGTATACGGGTGTGCAGTTTTATTTGAAAGCCGAATTTTTAAATCCTACTGGTTCGGCCAAAGACCGAACTGCCCTTGCTATGTATTTGGATGCGGAAAGAAGAGGGAAGCTAAAAAAAGGAATGCCTGTCGTTCTTGTGGGTGCAGGTTCCTCTTCGGTTAGTTTTACTTGGATCGGAAAAGTGAAAGGGTATCCTGTGTTTTGTCTCGTTCCCCTCCAGACAACTCCCGAAAGAATCCAATTACTCAGAAGTTATGGTGCCGAAGTTACGGTTACCAATGAATCAGATCTTGGTAGGCTCACAGACCTTGCCGAAGAAAAAGCTAAAAAGTTAGGTGGATGGATTCCCGACGAAGCATCCAATCCGGCAAATCCTAATTTTCATTTTAAAACGACAGGTCCTGAAATTTGGAGAGACCTACAAGGGAAAGTGGGCGCTGTGATTTCTGCTCCAGGATCGGGTGGGGCCATTACAGGAATTGGCCGGTATTTGAAATCCCAAGACCGCAGAGTCAAAGTCATCATTGCTGGAAAACAAAATTCTCCTTTTATGGAGTATGGAAAAACTGACAATCCCAAAGAACGGGAAAGAATCCAACTCCCAGCGGTGTATGATCCGAAACTCATCGACCATTATTTCCATGTTACGAAGGACGAAGCCTTACACTTGCAAGCAGACCTTTATGAAAAGGAAGGAATCTTTGCAGGCCTTACCACAGGCACCGTTATCACCGGAGCCCTTCGGTTTTCGGAATCCATCCCAGAGTCTGAGAGAAACGAAAGAAATCCGTTTAACATCGTAATCCTCTCCCCAGACAGAGATTAAGTTTTTTCGCTAAACAATTGTTTGAGTTCTGGTAGTGAACTTTTGGCAACTGTTTCTCCTAATTGGATGAATTCGGTACTTCGCCAAAATTCAAACCAATTGGAATTGGGGAGAATTGGATTCAAATACACATCTGCTTCCTGAGCACTGTACTTTCCAATTCGGTATTGGAGGGAATACAAACTATTCACGATGATATCCAAAACATTCAAATTCAGTAGTTTGTTTGTTTTCATCTCATCTTTGGAACTCGGCATAGAATTGATGGCGATAATTTTCTGTACTCCTTCATGGGTTAGAGCAGATACTGGGAGTGGGTTCACAATTCCTCCATCCACATACGTTTTCCCATTTTCTTGGGGTTGCGGAACAAACACTCCAGGGATGGATATACTCGCCATTACGGCATCTAAAACCTTTCCTTCAGAGAGGACAATTTCTTGTCTTGTGGATATATCACAACTAATCAGTCTTAGTTTAATGGGGAGGTCTTCAAAATACAAATCCCCTAGATACTTTTCGAGCAGGGATCTTACATGTTTCCCATGCAAAAGTCCTTGGCCTGGAAAAGATAAATCAACAAGTTTGAACATTTTGAAAATACTATCGATTTCGCCTAATAGCGGTAAAATGCCTTTGTAACCGAGTCCACTGGCCCAAAAAGCGCCAATGACAGCTCCAATACTTGTTCCCGCTATCATATCGGGAACAATTCCTTCCTCTTCCATGACCTTCATTATCCCTACTTGGGCAAGTCCCAAAGCGGCCCCACCACCCAGCGCCACTCCCATTTCGACACCGGAAAGTTCTCTTGCCTTTCTTCTGATATGAATTTCCCATTTTCCATGGTCGAGGATATCTCTGATATTGGTTTCATGATAGAGAATTTCATTTTCCTTGGATTCACTGGTAATGGAATCACATAGATTGATTTTTTTATCAGGAGAGAGATAATTTTCAATATGATCGGCTTCGTCGATTAACAAACGTTTTAGATCTTCGTCTGTTTCCGGAAACACTTCCAAAAAGATAAAAGAATGACTTGCGTAGTGTTTGCCGAGAGTTTCTTTGATGCGATCAGAGTCTTTGAATTTATAAGATTTAACGTTAGGATTATCAGTTTGTCCATTTTGGGAGAAGTGGAGGACAACAGATTTTTTCCCTGATTCTTCTTCTATGGATGAGACTAAATCTTTTGCCAAATGATCACTGGCAACTGGGTCCGAGTGAACAAGGCAAACTACGGAATTACGAAAGTATTCACGTCCCCCCAGGAGTTCTCCTCGGAGAGACTTGGTGAGCATTTTCGAAAAGGTGATGGATAAATAAGGAATTTTTTGGATTAGTTTTTGGAATCCTGATTGGGACAAAACAAGAAATCTTGATTCGGTAACAGTAACGGCTGTATGGCTATGTTTTTCTCCAGTGAGTAAGGATTGGATTCCGAAGTATTCTCCCTTTTTGAGATACTGAACTTCCTCCTCGCGTTTTCCTTCTCCTTTTTTGGGGAGAAACAATTTGATCCCGCCAGATAGAATTAAAAATAAACTTCGGTTCCCATCTCCAGCTGTGAATAAAATTTCCTCACGTTCGGATTCAACAATATGAACTGCTTCGGCCACCCAAACCTTTTCCTTCCGAGAGAGACTTCGAAATAAGGGTAGGCTTGAGACAAGGTGAATTTTTCCTTCTAGATCTTTCATAGGGGCCTCTTCCACCAGAGTTTCAAATAGGAAAGTGAAAGAAATTTCGTTTTTTGTGTATTTCTAAAAAATTTTATTGACTACCCGTATGTTAAGTAGTAATTGTATGTTTAGCAAACAGGAGTCTATATGATCACACATTTGAAAATTAAAGATTTTGCACTCTTCGAATCCCTAGAACTTTCCCTTTCGGATGGTCTCACTGTATTTACTGGTGAATCCGGTGCCGGAAAATCCTTAATTTTCGATGCATTGGCCTCCTTGTTTGGAGGGCGTTGTTCTACGGCCAATATCCGCCAAGGGAAGGAGAGGTATTCTTTACAGGCTGTCCTTTCTCTTACTGGCCAAAACTTAGCCAAAGACTATTTGATGGAACAGGGCTTTCGTTATACGGGAGATGAAATTGTCATCACCAAAGAACTGATGAAGGATGGAAAGGCTCGAGTAAAAATTGGGGAAAGTTTAGCCTCCACCACTCATTTACGAGAGCTTGGAAAAACAATGGCTGAGATCCATTGCCAAAACGAACAACTCTTTCTACTCGAAAAGTCCAACCAATTGGAATTTTTAGATCGTTACGGCAATTTGGAATCCTTGAAATATAAATTCAAATTAGCCTTACAACAGTATCGCCATTGGAAACAGAAACTCATCGATTTTGAAGAAACAAGACGTACCATGCTCAAACGAAAAGAGATTCTTGAATATGAAATTGAAGAGATCGAATCTATTTCTCCCAAGGAAGGGGAAGATGAAAGTCTTTCAACAGAAGAATCTCTTTTGGCCAATGGGGAAAAACTAGCAGAGAACTATCGTTTGGTGTTGGAAGAATTAACCGAAAAAGAAAACTCGATTCTGAAAGTGTTTCCCACTCTCATCCATGCCATTCAGAAGGTATCCATTTTAATCCCTGAAAAAAAAGAAATGTTGGAAGAATGGGAAGAAGTCTATGACAGGTTAAAATCTCTAAAGTCCGTCATAAGAGAAGAAGAAGAAGAACTCTTCTTTAGCCCAGAGCGATTGGATATGGTCCAGTCTAGACTCCAAGACATAAAGAAACTCAAGAAAAAATACAATGTTAGTTTGGCTGAGATCAATCTTTTACTAGAAGAGAAAAAATTGGAACTCGAACGTTGGAACGAACAAGCGGGGGATGAGGATTTTTTACGAATCAAAAAAGACCAATGCCTTACCGAGATGAAAGAGTTAGGATTCCAACTTTCGAAGTTGCGCCGTAATGTGATCTCGCAGTTTGAAGAGGATGTTCAAAAGGAGATGGCCGATTTGGGACTCGAGGGAGGAAAACTCCAAGTGGTTCTTCGTTGGGAAGAGAATCCAGAAGGAGAAGTGGAAGAAGGATCCAAATCTTATTTCCTTTCGGAATCCGGTCTTGACCAAATCGAATTTTATTTTAGTGCCAATCCTGGAGAAAAACCACGCCCACTCAGAAAAGTAGCTTCTGGTGGCGAGTTGTCTCGGGTGATGCTTGCCCTTCGGAGTGTTCTTGGAAAACAAGCTCCTTCCCCCCAAATGCTGGTATTGGACGAGGTGGATACTGGTCTTGGGGGTGAGGCAGCGGAGGCAATGGCAACAAAGCTTAAAAAACTAGCAAGAAACTCACAGATTCTCCTGATTACTCATACCCAGCAGGTAGCAGCCTCTGGGGACCACCAAATCAAGATCGAAAAACGCCAAGAAGGTGGAAGAACTGTGTCTCATGCATCACTTCTTGACTTTGAAGAAAGAAAACGGGAGCTCGCACGGATGATCGGAGGTAAACAACTGACCTCAGCAGTGCTAAAAGCTGCCACGGATTTACTCATGAAAAAAGCTGGGTAGGGGCGTAAAAATAGTATTTGGCGAAAAAGGGAAGACTGAAAACTCTATTCGTAATCCTTCAATGGGGTCCCATTCATGTTTTTTCCTTTCGCTAAATCAGATTCAATCATTTCCTCGGTTCCTCCGCAAACCATACCCATTCTAATCATCTTTGTATCCATCGTTGGTTTTACCATCATTGTGGAACGACTTGTTTATTACTGGAAACTAAAAGCCATTCCTCAAGATCATTTCCGTCGTGTCAGGGAATTGGCTCGTGAACAAAAATGGGATGAGGCAAAAGATGTACTCGGTCAAGACGTTCAGTCACCGGCAGCAGTTTTACTTCGTATGGCATTTGATCTCAAACGCCGTGGCATTCAGTTTTGGGAAGAAGACATACGACAAGAGGGTTTTCGTCAAATTTATTTGATGGAACGTTATTTGACTGGTCTCGGAACAATTGCTACCATCGCTCCCTTACTTGGTGTCCTCGGGACAGTCATTGGGATTGTGCGTTCCTTCGCGGAAGGTGCAGGAACACAAGGTGCTGAAGTAGGAATTTCAGAGGCGTTGATTACTACCGCGATGGGTCTTGGAATCGCCATCCCCGCTTACATTTTTTATAATCTTTTTTCTCGAATGAAAGAGGAAAGAATTACGGAAATGGAAAACGTAACTGATTTGGTGTTACCGCACCTAAACAAATAAACACACTAAATGAAATTTCGCAAAACGCAAAAATCATTTAATAACATTGAGCTTGCTCCTTTAATTGATGTTATATCCTTTATAGTGATTTACTTTTTGATGAATGCAACATTGGAAAAAAACACGGCTTTGAAAGTGGAATTACCTCGATCTTCGAGTGTTGCTAAAGAGAAACAAAAAGATGAACTTGTGATCACTGTGGACAAACAAGGAAAAATATATTTAGATCAAAGTTCTGAACCAGTTCCCATCGAAGGGCTTACTGAAAAGATTAATGGGTTTCTTGGTCCTGAAAAAGAAAGAGACCCTAAAAAAAACAAAGTCATTATTCGTGGAGATGGTGGTGCGTCCTACCAAGTTGTGGTTAAGGTAATCGATGCAGTCAATGCTGCGGGTGTTAGCCGGTTTAACCTAGCAATGGTAAAAGGCACATCAAAGTGATTTTTTGAATATTCGAAAAAAAATAAAAATCGTAAGTCTTCTTGTTTTATCTCTCCTACTACTTGTTTCGGCGGAGTGGGTATCCCTTTGGTCGAACCGAACTGTATACCTAGATAAAGTCATCACCAAGGTTGAGTTTAAAGGAAATATCAATACTTCCTCTGATGACATTTTGGATTTAATGGACATGCGTCCCGGGATGCAGTTGTCCCAGGGACTTTTGAACGCAGATATGCGTGCGTTATTTGTTTCAGGATTTTTCTATCATATTGATATCCAAGGGGAAGCGGACGGAGAGGGTGTTAAAATTCTTGTAGTTGTGAGAGAGCGACCGCGAGTGAAAGACATCGATTTTATCGGGGCAGATGAAGTTTTTCCCTCTGACTTACGAGATAAAATCCCCTTAAAAGAAAACGAAGTCATCACTCCAAAAAAAGTTACTCTGTCTAAAGAAGTAATTTTGAAAAAATACAGGGATGAAGGTTTTTTTCTCGCTTATGTTCGATTTGAAACTGAACCTGTAAATCCAGATACTAACACGGTTAAGGTGAAGTTCATTATCGATGAAGGGGAAGAAATTCCTGTCAGCAAAATCAATATCTTCGGGAATAGTGAAATCGATACTTATGATATCCAAGGTATCATGGATTTAAAGGAAAGCGGGATTATTGAGTCGGGTGTGTTTAAAGAATCCGCTTTTGAATCAGATAAACAAAAAATCTCTGCTTACCTAAAATCAAAAGGATATGTCGACGCCGAACTCAGTAATGAAGGAACCAATTGGGAAATTCGTTGGGAAAACCCACAAAAGAAAGACAAACGTGTTGTTATTGTTAATTTTAAGATCAGTGAAGGTGAGCAGTATTTTTATAACGGATATTCTACAAGTCATGACATGACCATTGCTCCTAGTGGGATGCCGCAATTTTTAAACAAAGAAAATAATCCAGTGGGAACCCCGAAAGAGGAATGGTCTCCAGTTTATCCTGTTAAATATTTAGAGGATCAATTTGAATTTGCACCTGCCGATGTGGGTGAAGTTTTTGATGAAACTAAATTTCAGAAAGATAGAGCCTCGATCAACGAAGCATATTCTGCCAAAGGATATTTGTTTGCTCAAGTGATTCCTCGCCGGAAAGTGATTGAACTCAGTGATGCTTCCTTATCGCGTTATGAGAATTGTGACAAACGAGGTAGTGCCGATGCAGTTTCCGATTGTAATGAGGAATACAATCGTCTTAATGTTGCTAGGTTAAGAAAAGTTTACGAAGAGGAACCGAAACTCCGAGGCAAAAAATTCATTCACGTAGACTTTACGATTCGCGAAAACAATTTAGCTTTTATTGAAAATATTATTATCAAAGGTAATAAAAAGACGCAAGACCGTGTGGTTCGAAGAGAACTTCTTTTTAAACCTGGTGATCTTTTTAACTCCACTCTTGTGAACAGGTCAAGGGAACGTATCTTTAACTTAGGTTACTTTAAAGAAGTAAACTTTAATATGCGACCTGGTTCTGATGAAACCAAGATGAACCTTATTATTGAACTTGTGGAACAGCCCACAGGAACGGTATCAATGGGGGGAGGATATGGAACCATTACTGGGTTTTCCATTTTTACTCAGTTAGGTGAGAACAACTTAAACGGAACTGGACAACAAATCACTGGTCGAGTCGAATTTGGACCTATCCGCCGTTATTTGCAAATTTCTTGGACGGAACCATGGTTCATGGACAAACCTTGGTCACTCACTCTTTCCGCATTTTATTCATCACGAACTTTGTTTGTAGGTGCTACTTCCATTACAGAGAACAACAACCAAGGGATTAAGGAAGTTGCCTCCTATGAACGATCTGGGGTTGGTGTGAGTGCGGGACTTGGGCATAGATTTTTAATCAACTGGACCCACTTCCATCGTTATTCACCATCATTTTTTGCATCAACTCGACCAACTTCGCTTGTATCTGACCAAGTATTAGCCGAAGTAGATCGTGGTTGGCAGTTTCGTTCGCAACTTACCAATGGTATTGCTTATGATAGTAGGGATAACGTATTCAATTCGACTCAAGGATTTAACTTAATTTTCTCCGTAGACAACGTGGGTCAATTTCTCGGTGGAGAGTCACATTTCGACCAATTCAGTCCAATTTTGGAATACTATCATACTTGGTTTGATTATACATTCTTTGGTCTCATCCGCAAAAACGCACTTAGGCGATGGCGTGTTGTCCAGCAGTTTAGAACATCATCAGTTTTTACTTTCGAAAGAACTCCAAAGTATAAAAATCAAGATAAAGAACGAATCCCTTACATTCAAGTTCAGGACAGGTTATTCCTCGGGGGATATGAATCTCTCCGTGGTTGGTTTTTTGATGATAAATACTATCCTGACGAGTGGAAAGATGGCGCCTCTAGCCGAGTTTTGTTTACATCTGAGTTAAGATTCCCCATCGAACCTTCGTTACTCTGGTTTGTTGTTTTCTTCGACGGAGGTGCTATGTATGAACAAATCAACCGGGCGGTCGGCGAGAGAAAGGAGTTCTTTAAGAATTATGATTCTTTAGTCCGAGCACAAAGAGTGTCAGAACCTGTGGAAACTTATTTGTATGAAAATTACAATTCCTATGGTCAAAAACTTCCGGAATCGCCGCTGATTGTTAACGATCCAGGC
Source organism: Leptospira wolbachii serovar Codice str. CDC (assembly GCF_000332515.2). NCBI lineage: Bacteria > Pseudomonadati > Spirochaetota > Leptospiria > Leptospirales > Leptospiraceae > Leptospira > Leptospira wolbachii. Next base: position 131,229 of record NZ_AOGZ02000014.1, on the reverse strand, counting down.
AATTTAGTACTTTCAAGTAAAAACTTATCGATGTCGAACTTCCGATTCTCCTGGGGTTTTGGACTTCGAATCCAAATTCCAGTATTGCCACTTCGCTTGTATTTTGCACAAAGGATCCGTTATACGGGTGTAGACGAGCGCCCTTTTGGGCTTTATCCAGACAATAACAGTTTCCAGTTTGTTTTTGGTATTGGGGATATGCGATTCTAAGTGGAGTTAGTTGGGCTCAATTCTGAACAAAAAAAAGCTGTTGAGGCCGTAGACGGACCGCTACTCATTTTGGCAGGTGCGGGTTCAGGTAAAACTCGAGTCATCACCTACCGGATTGCTAATCTCATTTTAAACCATAAAGTTTTTCCGAATCAAATACTTGCTGTAACTTTTACGAACAAAGCAGCAGAAGAAATGCGAATCCGGTGCCGGAGTTTGTTACCGGAAGGAAACGGTGAACCTTTCGTTCGGACCTTTCACTCACTTTGTTTGTATTTGTTACGCAGGGAAGGTAAGGTATTGGGCCTTGGGAGTAATTTCACTGTATATGACAGTGATATGCAAGAGTCGCTCATCAAAGAAATTTTAAAATCCAAGGATATGGATACAAAAGAGTTTCGGCCCTCAAGTCTTGCCAATACTTTTTCATCTACAAAAGATTCCTTTATGACGGCAGAGGAATACGCAAAAAAGAAAGCAGATGATTCTTATACAAAAACGATCGCATCAGTCTTTTTAGAATACGAAAAACGCAAAGACTTAAGGAATGCTTTAGATTTTGGTGACCTCATATTAAAAACAGTAATTTTGTTTCGAGACTTTCCGGTAATTTTAGAGAAATACCAAAGACTCTGGAAATACATCATGGTAGATGAATACCAAGATACAAATAAAATTCAATACCACCTTGTCCAATCTCTATCTTCTTTTCACAAAAACCTTTGTGTTGTTGGAGATGATGATCAGTCTATTTATTCTTGGCGTGGAGCAGATATTTCGAATATTCTAAATTTCAAAAAAGATTATCCAGATGCCGTTGTCGTCAAATTGGAAGAGAACTATCGTTCTACTAAAACCATCATTGAAACTGCCGCAGCTCTTATTTCAAATAACAAACAAAGAACGAGCAAAACCCTTAGGACAGAAAATCCGATGGGAGATAAAATCAAAGTAACTTCCTACCAAAATGAAATGGAAGAAGCCGAAGGGATTGTTCAAAAAATCCAAGCGGGAGTGAGAAAGGGGCAAAAGTATTCCAACTTTGCCGTGTTTTATCGAACAAATTCTCAGTCTCGATATTTTGAGGAAGCTTTGCGGAAAAGAGCAATTCCTTATAAAATTTTTGGTGGGTTTCGGTTCTTTGATAGGAAAGAGGTTAAGGACTTAATTGCTTACCTTTCTGTCGTTGTAAATCCTGTGGATTCCACTTCTCTGCTTCGTATCATTAATTCACCGCCAAGGGGAATTGGCGATACAACAGTGAGTCGTTTGTTATCCTATTCCGTAAACGAAGGTCTTTCTTTATTTGAATGTTTGGGGAAAACTGTTCCTGAGATCAAAAAGGGAACCTTACAGAAGTTATCTTCCTTGTATCGAATGTTTGATTCGGCCATGGAAGACTTGGGTAAAAAAACACCTTCCGAAATTGCTTATGAAGTTTTAGAACATTCTGGATATAGAGAGTTTTTAGAAAATGAAGGAACAGAAGATTCATTTTCTAGACTCTCCAACTTAAATGAATTTGTAAATGCTCTTAAAGAATTTGAGGAAAATAATCCCGAAGCCACACTGGAAGAATACCTAGGAAATATTTCTCTTATCACAAGTGAAGACAATACCAAAGATTTGCCAGATTATGTGATTCTTATGACTGTCCATAATGCAAAGGGTTTGGAATTCCAACATGTATTTATGGCAGGAATGGAAGAAGGAACCTTCCCTCATTTTCTATCTATTGATTCGCCGGATGGAGTAGAGGAAGAACGAAGGCTTGCTTATGTGGCGATCACCCGGGCCAGGAAGAATCTCGAAATTAGTTTTTCAAGATTCACGAGAAAATTTGGAGACGTGGATGCAAGGCTTCCTTCCCAATTTTTGGAAGAACTTCCCAGCGAGTTTGTAGAAGGTGAGTTTACAGAGAACCGGTATGGAGTGAGAAGGCCTGAGTTTACACCGAGAGCCGAAAGGTTTCAAAAATCGGAAGAAAAGTTCGAAACTGTTCAGGCGAAAGCCGGTGATGGAAACTTCCAAGTGGGAACAAAAGTACGCCACAAAGTTTACGGAGAAGGACGTATCTTAACCATTTCTGGATCGGGAGACAACCGTAAGGTAGAAGTTCGTTTTGGTTCTCATTTGGATAAAAAATTCTTATTGGCATATACACCATTAGAGATAATTTCATGAACTAGAAGAGGAATGACAATGAAACGAGTTTGGATTTTAAGTATTTTAGTATTATTGCCGGTTAGTTTTGTTTACGCACAACAAAATGCTGGTTTGGCGGAAGAGTTTACAAAACTAGAAGACTATCTTAGAAATCCAAAACTTACCGAGGATCAGAAAAAGAAGAATTTCGAAACCAATATGGTAAGTTCAGTTCGTAGTACACTATCCAAACGCCTTTCCAATCCTAAAAGAGATTTAAAGGATCTAAAATTCCAGGACTTACAAACGGAACGTCCAGAAGGAACCAATACTTTTTTTGTAAAATATAAGAACTTTTATTTTCAATATCAGTTTCCAGTAGATCCTGAGACATACATAACATCTCCCTCGGAAGAAATTGTTTTGGAGAAACCGGACGGTTTGGACCTAGGTTCGAACGCACACAAAGAAGAAAAAAAGAATTAGATTTCCTATAAGGACGGAATGGAAGAAAGAGATTTTCAGGAAGTTTGGCGGTGGGTATTATCTGTTGGGGACTCAATCCTTTCCATTTATAAATCAGACTTTCAAATTCGCGACAAGGGTGGCAATGACCCAGTTACTGAAGCGGATTTGTTTGCGAGTGAGTTTCTATTCGAAAAAATCTCTGCTCGATTTCCGAATCATGGATTTTTATCGGAAGAAAAAACCGATACAAACAGACGTTTGGACAAGGAATGGGTTTGGATCTTAGACCCTATTGATGGAACTCGTGAGTTTGTAAAAAAGAATGATCAGTTCGCGCTCAGTTTGGGTCTTGTTCGTAACGGTGAAGCCATTTGGGGAGTAATCTTCAATCCTGCCACGGGTGAGTTTTTTTCTAAAAATCGAAATACTTTTTTTGCTAAATTACAAGCTCCTTTTGCAACAGAAGAGAACTTTAGAACCTTAGTTGTAGAAAGTGGCTCCATATTGCATCCGTTAGATGAATTGAAGCCTGTTACAAATAAACCAATTTTACTTGTGTCCTTATCTGAAATGAAGGAAGGTTTATTTGCTGATTCTTTTTGGCATGATGACTTTGAAATTCGTTCGATGGGGAGTATCGCCTATAAACTGGGGTTATTGTCTGCCGGGTTTATTGATCTCATTGTCTCGTTAAAACCTAAAAATGAATGGGATATTTGCGGTGGAATTGCTCTTTTGGATGAAGATAACTTTACTTGTTTTCCTTTGAAAGATAACAAGTATCAATTCAATCAACCAAATACACTTTCTTTTGGTTTGGTGGCGGGTAAAAAGACGGCAATCCAATATTTGGAATCCAAAATTGACTTTCACCAATTGTCGCTTAAGGTAAAGGAACGATGGTAAAGACAAAACGGATTGGTTTAGATGCAAGACCACTCTCCACAAGAGTGTCTGGAGTAGGGCGACTCATTGCGGAAACCTTAAAGGCGTTTCCACATAAAGAGGAATATGACTTCTTTTTATTCTCACATTTACCTATTCATGATGACCATAAGGCGGTTTTAACTTTACCCAATGTCACCTGGGTTTCAGGTGGTGGTTTTTTGAAATGGAAAGGAGGGTTGTATTACAATCTCTACATTCCATTTTATTTACTAAAGAATAGAATCGATTTGTTTTGGGGTTCCCAACAAGTATTACCTCCTTTTTTACCAAGAGCTCTACGTGCGGTCCTTACCTATTGTGATCTGGTTTTATACCTATATCCTGAGACGATGCGTTGGATTGCGAAAGTCCAACAGAGGCTTTTTCAGAGTTATTCTGTTAGGCGGTCAAGTTTTATTCTTTCGATCTCTAAACAAACAAGTGATGATATGTGCCGTAAGTTTGGATATCCTGTGGACCAAACCGGAGTGTCTTATCCAGGAGTGAATCCTGTGGAAATGACAAAACTTTTAGAAACAGAACCGTCCAACAGGGTGAAGGACTTAGGCACTGATTATTTATTATCGGTTTCCACGATTGAACCAAGAAAGAACTATCCTTTTTTATTGAATGCCTATCGCGAATATCGCAAACTCGATCCTCACCACTACCGTCCATGGGTGATTGTCGGGAAAATCGGTTGGGAGTCACATGAATTTATCGAAGAACTATTACAAGAGCGTGCTTTGTATAAAGACATCTATATTTTAGATTCTGTTTCCGATTCTGAGCTGCAACACCTCTACAAAAGAGCTGGTTTATTTGCCTTTGCCAGTAAATATGAAGGATTTGGAATTCCTATGGTGGAAGCCATATTTCATGGATTGCCTTGTATTGTTTCTGATATCCCCACCTTCCATGAAATTGGAAAAGAGGGTGTTACTTACCTTCCTTACCAAACCAAGGAAGATGCAAAACTCTGGGCAGAAACCATTAAAAAATTTTTTGAACATCCAGCCCCCCAAGCAGTATCGATTGAGGAATTTACTTGGGAAAATGCGGCAAAGATTACCGAAGAGGTCTTTCGTAAAGTTCTAGAGGAAGGAGAATAGCCCCTTCTTTTTGGTGACAACTCCGGAATACAGAATCTTAGATTTATCTGATTTCGGGAGTACATGGAGATGAAAGCGATCTCTTGTCATGGCTTGGATTTCGCATTCCCAATCTGCATCTTTGGCAATCAGTTTGATTCTGTCGCAGAGGACTTCCGATTCCAGTAACCAAGTCAAAGAAAACTCGGATTTTCCTCGTTTAAAATGAGATTTGATTTCTTTCAGGTTTGCTTTCCAGATAACGGTTGTTTCATCACCCGTTTCATAAGGTTGCACAGTGGAAGGAATCATAGAAATTCCTTTTCCACTCCAGTTTCCCTTTACGTAATCATTCCATTCGTCAAAATTGGAAAAGTAATTATAAATCAGTGAATTCAAATATGATGACCCAGGCTTTTTTGAACCTTAGATCCAGCTTTTATCTTATCTTAATCCTATCTCTTCTTTTTTGTAAACCAGAAGGGACAAGCAGTGATTTTTATCCCGCACCTCTTCCGACCTTAGGGGGAGAGACTGAATCATTGGATTCTTTTAAAGGAAAAGTAGTTGTATTGGATTTTTGGGCTACTTGGTGCGAACCTTGTGCCAAGGCAGTTCCCACCATCAACGCATGGAAGGCTTCTGTTTCTGAAAAAGATTTTGTATTTCGCGGAATCAATACTGATACCACAGAGCCGATAGAAAAAATCAAAAAAGATATGGAACGATTGAAAATGAATTATCCCACCTTACTGGATAAAGACTGGAAAATGACAGATTTTTATCACGTAGAGGGAATTCCATGCCTACTTGTATTTGATCGGTCGGGTAAGATTGTGTATCGTCAGTATGGATTGGTAGAATCTGACCTTTCTGGGCTTGTCATTCGCTCCCATGTATGGGCTGCGTCTGAACTGCCATAATTGTGCAATGCGAAACAACATTTTGATTTTCCATTGAATTCGATGACAAGATTGAAAATGTCTTGACTCATGTTCTTTAAAAAAGTCCCTTAAAGATACCTTTTTACGTTTTCTTTTGAGAAAGGAGTCAGAATAATGCCAGCCAATTTGCCCGAACTCTTCCAGCAGAGTGCTGAAAAATTTGGGAACCGCCCCGCGTTCGTTAGTAAAGACGAATCTAAGTCCTATAAACCCGTCACTTTTAAAGAAGTATATGATCTTGGTATCAACTTAGCCGAAGCTCTCATTGATTTGGGTGTTTCTGCGAAAGAGAATGTTGCCCTGCTTGCCGATAACCGATTGGAATGGATTGTTTCCGATTATGGAATTCTTATGGCCGGTGCAGCAGACGTTCCGAGAGGAACGGATATTACCGATTCAGAAATCGCTTATATTCTAAACCATTGCGAAGCGAAGGTTGTATTTCTTGAGAATGACAAAATGCTCGAGAAATTTCAAAAGAATCGCTCTCAATTGGAATTTGCAAAGACCCTCATCGTAATGGATAAAAAATCCACAGCAACCGGTGTTCTAAAACTATATGATCTGATTGAAAAAGGTAAGGAACTTCGTGCCAAAGGTTCTAAAAAAGCAGAAGAGCGAATGAAAGCCATTGCTCCTGATGATCTATTTACAATCATCTATACTTCAGGAACCACTGGAATGCCAAAAGGTGTGATGTTGAAACATAGCAACATGATCCACCAAACTTCTGTCATTCTAGGTAATATGATCGAAATCAAAGAAGATGAAAGGATGTTGTCTATCCTTCCTGTTTGGCACGTTTTTGAAAGAGTATTTGAATACCTAGCCATTGCTGCCGGTTGTGCTACATACTACACCAATGTCCGAGACCTTCGTGATGACATGAAAAAGTCAAAACCTACGTTTATGGCGTCGGCTCCAAGACTTTGGGAAAGTATCTATAATGGAATTTATACAAGAATCAATGATCCAAAACAAACTCCTGCGGTCCGCCGGGGGCTTTTCAATTTGGCTTATTTTTTCTCGAAACATTTCAATGCTGCCACAAGGTTTTTAAAGGGAAACCAAGTAGACTACGTTGGAAGAAACCCAATCGTTTCTCTCTTCAAAGGGATTTACTATTTGGCTGTGGCGATTGTTTTGGCGGTTCCTTACTTCCTACTCGATTTGGTCGTACTTTCTAAAATTAGAGAGGCTACTGGAGGAGAGCTCAAAGCTTCTGTTTCTGGTGGTGGAGCATTACAAAGACACGTAGATGCGTTCTTCAATGATATTGGAATTAACGTACTGGAAGGTTATGGAATGACGGAAACTTCTCCGGTGATTTCCGTAAGGACTTTCAAAAAATTAGTCCAAGGATCAGTGGGTCTCATCACTCCAGAAACTTCCGTACAAATTCGAGATGATTTAGGAAAGGTTCTCACTCATATAGATGCCAACCAAAAACTCATTTCTGGTAAATACGGAGCTCGTGGGGTCATTCATATTCGTGGACCACAAGTGATGAAGGGATACTACAAAAATCCTGAAACCACTGCGAAAGTTTTGAAAGACGGTTGGATGGATACGGGAGATATTGGAATGTTCAATTTCAAAAAAACCCTGACCATCACTGGCCGTGCGAAAGACACAGTAGTGCTTCTTGGTGGTGAAAACGTGGAACCGGTTCCTATCGAAGACAAATTGACGGAATCTCCTTTCATTGCACAAGTTATGGTTATTGGGCAAGATCAAAGAACTTGGGTGCCCTTGTTGTGCCGGATTTCGACAAATTGACCGAATGGGCGAAAGAAAATGGGATTTCTGAGACGGACAAACAGAAACTCATAGACCACCCGAAGGTTCTCGATTTCTACAAAAAGGAAATCAAAGCCCTAAACAATACTAAAACAGGATTTAAATCTTTTGAACAAGTAACTCCGTTTATCCTCATTACCAAACCGTTTGAAGTGGGTGATGAATTGACAAATCTGTTCAAAATGAAACGCCACTTGATCACAGAAAAATACAAAGATAAAATCACTACTTTGTATGCTGCTGATTAGGAGAGTTTAATTTTCTAGATCGCCCGCATCTTGCGGGCGGTTTTTACTCTTCTGTTTTTCTTCTCCAGTCGATACTCTTAATGTGAATCGATCGGACGGCTCTTTAGTTTCCTCATCTACAGGCGTTTTTTACCCCTACCAACACCAAGACTTTTATGCGATGGATTCCTTGTTTTTATCGCACTTGAAACAAGAAGAAGTCTGGGACTTCCAATCAGTTTCTCAGGTGCACTTAGGCTTCTTAGGATTTTTAACTCTACGTGGATTTTTACGGGAAACTTTGTCCTTACCAAAACTCCAAGTGCAAGGTTTGTCCAAACATTGGAAGACCTACCTCGCAAAAGTGAATTTTTTGGGAAAAGGGGTAGCTTGGGAATCCAAAGATTTTATTCCAAACTTGGTTTCTGATGTTAGCTCACCTATCTCAGAGTTTGGTGGCAAAGGCCACTGGGCAACCGAGTTCCATTGGGAAAAACAAGATAAGGAAACCACGTCTGTTTTTTTTGCTGCCACCGACAAACAAAGTGATGGTGATGTTGCCATCAGTGATTTGATGAAGGATTTTTTAAATTATTCCCAAACAAATCATTATTTGGAGAGGGCCTATATCAGAAAGGAAAATTCCAGTTATTTGTATTTGAATTCAAAAGAAGCTAACCCACGTGTTTTCTTTCGTGACACTCCCACGGACTTACCAGAATTTTTGTTTTTGGTGGCTGAGTTAAAAACAAAACCTTCTACTCACTCAAATTAAGACCGAGTAAGACTGTTTTTAAAAGGTCTGCTTTGGTTTCTAAATGAGTGGTTTCCAAAATGGTTTGTTTGGTTTTAAAATCGAAGTAGATTAGAGATGCAATAAAATCAACGGGAAAGGGGTGAACCAAAATTTGGTTCATTTTTAATATAAGCTCTTCTTCGGCACCTTCCGCAAGTAAGATTCGTTTGGTGAGAACCAGTAACTCTTCAATTTTTTCTTTTAAATTTTCCGATACATTTTTATTTCTTTCATGTTCCCGTCGAACCATTTGGGCGATATAAAAGGGCTCCGTAGAATCTAAACTAACTATCTCTGCGGTTCCGATTCCCTCTAAAATGATATTAGACCTTCCATCGGATAAGGATTCTTTTTGAATGATATGTCCATAACCTACCACTTCTGGGATGGGGGGAAGTCCCGGACCAATCCAGTTTTTAGGATAGGGTGCCATTCCCAGTTCCCCTCCGTTTTCCATACAGAAATCGAGCATCATCCGATACCTTGGTTCAAAGATATGAAGTGGCAAAAACATTCCCGGGAACAGAAATACATCTGGTAGAGGAAAGAGAGGTAAGGGGAAGGTTGACACAGAGAAAGGTTTTAGATTCTCTGTTTAGTTGTAAACCAATTCAAGGATCTGGCTTTGTTGAAAATAAAGAAAACTTCACTTCGTAAATCTTTTGAAGATTTAGGCAAAATCAAAGTGCTTGTGATCGGAGATTTGATTTTAGATGAGTATTTGATTGGCTCAGTAGAACGGATTTCCCCCGAAGCACCGGTTCCTGTTGTTTGGGTTCGAAATGAAAAACAATCTTTAGGTGGATCAGGTAATGTGGTCCAGAACCTTTCTTCGATCGGAGTGTCTGGAGTGGTTTTTGGAAGGATCGGTTTAGATAAAGCCGGCGATTCTCTGGAAGGACATTTACTCGCAAATTCAGTAACTTCCGAAGATTTAGTTTTATTAAAATCCAAAACTTTACCAACCATTCTTAAAACAAGAATCATCGCCTCTCACCAACAGGTTTGTCGAGTGGATCGGGAAGAAGTGGTTCCCCTCACCATAGAAGAGGAAAAAAAGATTCTAATTCAATTTGAAAGTAAATTGAAAGAATGTGCGGCAGTCATTCTATCTGACTATGACAAAGGGTATTTAACCCCTTCACTCATCCAATCTGTCATCGCACTTTGTAACCGAGAAAATAAAATTGTGACAGTAGATCCGCAAGTAAGTCATTTTTTCTTATACAAAAATATCCATATCATGACTCCAAACCATCACGAAGCGGGAAAAGCTTTGGGACGAAAACTAATGAGTGATCTTGAAATTGAAGTCGCTTGCCGGGAAATATCGGAAAAACTGAACCCCGATGCTATGATGATCACCCGAGGGGAAAAAGGTATGTCCATCTATGAAAGAAAAACAAATTCCTTTTATCATATTCCTACCGTTGCCAAAGAAGTTTTTGATGTAACGGGAGCCGGGGACACTGTTATTACTACTTACACTGCCTTTGTTGCTACGGGAATGCCAATTGCCGATGCAGCTCTGATTTCCAATGTCAGTGCGGGTATCGTTGTGGGTAAGTTAGGTGCTGCGACTGTCACACAAAAGGAGATTGAAGAAGCACTCCAGACCTTAGGTTACTTAGAAGTGGAATCATGAGTTTTTATTCGAACCTTCATTCTAAAATCATCTCCTTTGACCAAATTGAATCCAAGAGAAAGGATTTAGAGGGGAAACGCATTGTTTTTACCAATGGTTGTTTTGATATTTTACATCCTGGACATGTGACTTACCTTGCCCAAGCAAGGGATTTGGGCGATTTGTTATGGATTGGTGTCAACTCGGATACAAGCGTTAGGCGACTGAAGGGCGAATCGAGACCCATCAATTCTTGTGAAGATCGAATGTTGGTGCTTGCTGGTCTATCCTCTGTGGATTTTGTTTCCGCCTTCACAGAAGATACACCCTTAGAGATTCTAAAAAAAGTGAAACCATCTGTCCATTCCAAAGGTGGAGACTACCAAGTCGAAACCCTGCCGGAATACCAGATTTTAAAAGAGATGGGTGCGGATATTCAAATTTTACCTTTTGTTCTAGGAAAATCCACAACGAAGATTTTAGAAAAAGCCAAATCTCCTTCCTAAACGTATTGATTTTGGACCCAAATCCCGCCAGTCTGTAAAAAACATTCTTTTTTGAGGTCCATTTTGTCCAAGACCAGATATATTTTTATTACCGGTGGAGTTTCCTCTTCTTTAGGAAAAGGGGTCACCGTGGCAGCTCTCGGCTGTTTGTTAGAAGCCAGAGGTTATAGCGTCTCTTTACAAAAAATGGATCCCTACATTAACATTGACCCAGGTACTATGAGTCCGTACCAACACGGGGAAGTATATGTTACGGAAGATGGTGCAGAGACCGATCTTGACTTAGGGTACTACGAACGATTTACCAAATCAAAATTTTCTCGAAAGAATTCGGTCTCCACTGGTCAAATTTACCATGCTGTCATTGAAAGAGAAAGAAAAGGCGATTATTTAGGAAGGACCGTACAGGTTGTACCACATATCACCAATGAAATTCGAAGTCGCATTTATAACCTAACACGTGACCAGGAAACTGACTTTGTGATTGTTGAAATTGGTGGGACGGTTGGAGACATCGAGTCTGTTCCCTTTTTAGAAGCCATCCGCCAAATGCGATACGAACATGGGGCAAGCCAAGTATTGTTTTTACACTTAACACTTGTCCCTACGATCACTGCGGCTGGGGAAGCCAAAACGAAACCCACTCAACATTCTGTAAAAGAATTATTGGCCCTCGGAATCCAACCAGACATTTTAATTTGCCGAATCAACAAACCTATGTCCAAAGAGATGAAAAATAAAATTTCCCTCTTTTGTAACGTAAAGGAACAAAACGTAATTTCCGCTGTAGATATAACAACTTCCATCTATGAAATCCCACTCATGTATCGAGAAGATAAATTAGATGAAGTGGTTCTCAATGCTTTGGGAATGGACCTTCGCAAACTGAATTTTTCCCAGTGGGAAACTATGGTCAAAAAAATTCGTAGTACGAAAAAGACCGTAAAAGTCGCGTTAATTGGAAAATATATTTCACTTCAAGATGCCTATCGTTCTGTTTATGAATCTTTGGCCCATGGTGGGATTGCCAACGATGTAGAAGTAAGCGTAATCAAAATTAATCCAGAGGATATTGATCCTAAAAACGTAAAAGAACATCTGAAAGGGGTTCATGGAATTTTGGTTCCCGGCGGATTTGGAGAGCGCGGGATAGAAGGAAAAATTGCAGCGATTCAGTTTGCAAGAACCAAACAAATCCCATTCTTTGGAATTTGTCTTGGGATGCAGTGTGCTGTGATTGAATTTGCAAGAAATGTTCTTGGTTTCAAGGATGCTAATTCTACTGAGTTTAAACCAAACGTAAATTATCCTGTGATTTCCATGATCGAAGAACAAAAGGAAATCGAACGTATGGGTGGAACGATGAGACTTGGTGCCTACCCTTGTGTAGTCAAAAAGGGAAGCCTTGCCTATTCCGAATACAAAGCAGAACGGATATCAGAAAGACATAGACACAGATTTGAATTCACTTTGCGTTACAAAGATGATTTTGAAAAAAAAGGAATGAACCTCACCGGGTTTTCACCTGATGGAAGTTTGGCGGAGATAGTAGAAGTCCCTAACCATCCTTGGTTTGTAGGTGTTCAATTCCATCCAGAATTTCAATCCAAACCCACGGACCCTCATCCACTTTTTGCAGGATTTATCAGAGCTGCATCCAAATTAGCTAAAAAAACGGAGGATTAAGATGTACGATTTAATTGAAGAAAGAGAATTTTTCGGTAAAAAAATCGGGGGTCGTAATCCCTTTTTTCTCATCTCCGGACCATGTGTGATGGAAAACAAAGATTTACTCGACCGAGTTTGTGGAGAGATGAAAGCGATTTGCGATGATTTAGGAATTGTTTATATCTTTAAGTCTTCTTTTGATAAAGCAAATCGTTCCTCCATTAATTCTTATCGTGGTCCTGGTTTGGAAGAAGGAAGGAAACTTCTTGATTTTATCAAAAACAAATACAATGTTCCCGTACTTACAGACATCCATGAAACCATCCAAGTGGATCCCCTGAAAGATACTGTAGACATCTTTCAAATTCCTGCTTTCTTAAGTCGCCAAACAGACCTAATTGCAAAAGCAGCAGAAACGGGGAAATGGGTGAATGTAAAAAAAGGGCAGTTTATGGCCCCCGATGACACTCGTCATATCAAAACAAAAATCCAAGAGTCGGGATCGGAAAAATACATGGTTACGGAACGTGGTGCTAGTTTCGGCTATGGTAATCTAGTATTTGATCTTCGAGGAATTCCTATGATGCATAAACATGGAATCCCCATTGTTTTTGATGGAACGCATTCGGCACAACTTCCAGGAGCAGCTGGTAATATCACAGGCGGACTTCGAGAATTTATCCCTCATATGATGCGTGGTGCAGTTTCTGTAGGTGTGGAGGGACTTTTTATGGAAGTACATCCCGATCCAGAAAAGGCACTATCTGACGCCACCACACAATTCCCTCTAGCAAAAGCCAAAGGTCTGTTAACGCAACTGTTAGAGCTAGATCGTTTGGTAAAAACAAAGTTTTTAGAGGATTGATATACTGATGATCCGAAGGATATTCGTTCTTTTTTTTCTTTTGGCAATGGTCAATTGTAAAGATAAGGAATACCTTCGCATTGAAGTAGAAAAAGAATCGGGTTCCATGATCTCAATGAGAAATTTTTCTCGTTCGTCTTATAAAGAATCTGGGGAATTGGAGTGGAAATTGAAAGGTGCAGAATCGTATATATTTCCCAAAGAAAACAAGACTATTGTTTATGGTTTTGAATTTAAACAATTGGATAAAGGAAATGTGACTTCTGCGATGACGGGAGAACGAGGAGAAATCAATCACTCCACAAAAACAGTAGTTCTGAATGGTAAAGTCAGACTAAAGACTAATGATGGTAAATATATCGAGTCAGAATCCTTAACTTATAATCTAGATGAAAAAACCCTCTCCTCCGAGGAGGACGTTCTGGTATATTCTGATGGAACCACCATTCGTGGGAAAGGACTTCGGGCTGATAAAAGTTTGAATAAATTTACCATCATCCAACCGAAAGCCGTGACCATTGGTGGAAGTAATCCCCTGAAGGATAAACCATGAAAAAACAAATTCTATTTTTTGTTTTTTCACTCTCTTTCCTCAGTGCAAATCCTTCACCTATACCATTGTTACATGGTTCGGAGGATCTTTTAAAAAAAGAAGATTCTCTTCCTACTCCAGAGAAGAAAAAAGAGAACAAGGATAAAATTCCAGTTATGTGGGGGGGAAGTAGCCTTACCCAACAGGAAAGAACCATCAATGGAATCCCGATGAAGGTGTTTATTTTAGGCGGTGGTGCCTATATTATGCATAAAACCATCAAACTCAGTGCCAGAGAAATTGAAATCATTGGTGAAGATGCTCTCATGGGAAATTTGAAAGGTCAGGTTATAGTAGAAGACTTTCAAAACGGGGTTACCTTAACTGCGGCAAAAGGGATTTATAATAAAATGGCAGGAACTGTAAGTTTAGAAAATAATCCAGTTCTTTTGCAAAAGAAGGATGGGAAGGTCGTTAAAATTCAGTGCCAATCAATCGTTCGGTATTTAGAGGAAGCAAAAACTAGTTTAGCTGGTAAAGTTGTCGTAACCTCTGATGAGTTTCAAGTGTTTGGTGAGGATGCCGTGTTTTCGGAAAAAGATGATAGGATAGATCTTGCCGGCGAACCTTTTTTATTTTCTGAAAATCGTTTTTTGATTGGTAAAACACTAACATACTTTGTAAAAGAAGGAAGTATCCAACTAGAGGGAGATGCAACGATCTACCAAGTTTCTTACGAAAACAAAAAAGACAAAGAAAAAGATATTACGACCAAAGAACGAGTGCTGACTTTGTTTACAGGAAACACATTGACCCACCAAAACAAAGGTAAAGATACCATTACTTCAATGAATGGGGACGCCTTTATGTATAGAAAGACATCTGAGTTCAAAGCCAATCTACTAGAAAGTCGTCGCAATAATAAAGATATTAAAGCAACAGGTAACGTAAGTTATTTGGATCGTGAAAATGCCTATAGAATGGAAGGTGGGTTGTTATCTTATGATAAAGACAAAGGGTATTCTTATCTAACAGAGACTCCACGAATTGTTTTTTTAGACAAAAAAGAACTGAGCGAACGAGGTCAACTGACAGCAGTATTTTTGGAAAGATTTGATGAACGTTTTGAAACCGTGGCTCGCGGAGATGTCCAAGTGGAAACCCAAACGGCTACGGCCACGGGCGAGTTTGCAACTTATTATGAAAAAAGAGATGAATTGGTTTTAGAAGGGAATCCGACTCTTGTAAAAGATAACACCAAAGTTTCGGCAGGAAAGATCATTCTCTTTCCAAAATCGGACAGAGCCTACTTAACTGATGGGCTTAAGGTAATACCGAATGGCGAAAAAAAATAAAACAGAAACTCAGACAATTAAACGGGAGATAGATCCGAATGTAAAAACGTTTCGGATGGAGAATCTTGTTAAAATCTATAACAAACGTAAGGTTGTAGATGGTGTTAGTTTTTATATCCAAAAAGGCGAAATTGTAGGTCTTCTTGGTCCTAACGGGGCCGGAAAAACGACCAGTTTTTATATGAGTGTTGGGTTTGTGACACCTGATGAGGGTCATGTGTTCATTGATAATGAAGACCTAACCAAAGCACCCATGCACATTCGTGCAAGGATGGGAGTGGGTTATTTAGCCCAAGAAGCAAGTATCTTTCGTAAACTCACTGTTGCGGAAAACTTGGAAGCCATTTTAGAAACCATGAATCTTCCTGGAGACGAAATCATTCGTCGCCGAGATGAACTTCTTATGGAATTACAAATCATGCGTGTTGCCAACCAAAAAGGTTATACTCTTTCCGGTGGTGAGAGACGGCGATGCGAAATTGCAAGGGCACTTGTGACCAATCCAGACTTTATCCTTTTGGATGAACCTTTTGCCGGTGTGGATCCGATTGCCGTTAAGGATATTCAGAACGTTATCCAATCCTTAAAGGAAAGAGGGCTTGGGATTTTGATCACTGATCACAATGTAAGAGAAACATTAAAGATTACGGACAGAGCCTATATCATGTACAGTGGGCGGATTCTCATTTCTGGAACCGCAGATGATTTGATTAACGATCCAGAAACCAGACGAATTTATCTCGGAGAGGATTTTAAGTTATAAATGAAACTCGGGGCTTCACTTTCACAACGCCAAACGCAAAAATTAGTGATGACCCAGGACTTACGTCAGTCCATTGAACTCTTGTCTTTATCTACTTTAGAGCTTTCTGATAAAATTCAAAACGAACTTCTGGAAAACCCACTTTTAGATGAAGTGGGTTTGGACGAAAAAACCAAAATGCCGGAACTTTTCTCTATCGATGAAGTAAAACGATTAGAGAAACTAAATCATGAAAAAAGTACCGATGTCAATTGGCAAGATTCCTATTCATTAGAAGGCCCTAGGTCTTATGATACTGAGGCCAGTGATAGAAATCAAAAATATATAGAATCATCCACTCGAGGAGAAACTTTAGAAGAACATTTGTTAAACCAATTGCGAATGATCAAACTCACTAAGTTGGAGTTTGAAATTGGTGAAGTTCTCATCAGTATGATCGATGATAAAGGATTTATCACTGATGATTTAGGTATTGTTTCCAATGAAATGGGATACCCAGAAGCAAAAGTTAGGCGAGTTTTGCAAGTGGTGAATGAATTGGATCCTATCGGTATTGGTGCCAAGGATATGCAGGAAACGCTCCTAATCCAAGGAAAAATTCTTTTTCCTGATAATACTCTTTTGCACCAATTGATTGGTGAATTTTTATCAGACTTAGAAAAAGTAGATTATAAAAAAATTGCGAAGAACCTCAAAATTACAGAAGAAGAAATCTTAACACTCGCACGTTTAATAAAAAAATTAGAACCCTATCCTGCTACTACCTACCAAGGAAGAAAGGTGGACTATGTGGTGGCAGATGTTGTTGTTAAAGAAGTAGGAAATGAGTTTAATATTTTTATTAATGATGAATGGTTGCCAAAACTATCCATCCAAGAAGAATACCGAGAGTTATTAAATCATAAACTCCCTCCTAAAGAGAAGGAATATTTCCAAACTAAATATAGTTCAGCACAATGGCTCATTCGTTCCATCCAACAACGAAGACAAACCTTACAACGAGTTGTGAGTTGTATCATTGATTTCCAAGTGGATTTTTTTCGGGGAGGGATTGGACATATCAAACCTTTAACACTAAAGGAAGTCGCTGAAAAATTAAATCTTCATGAATCTACAATTTCTCGTATAACAACAAATAAATACATTCAAACCACTTGGGGCATTTTTGAACTCAAATGGTTTTTTTCCTCTGGAGTTAAGTCAACAGAAGGTGGAAAGGAAAGTTCAAAAAAAATCCATGAAATCATTCGTAATTTGGTTAAAGACGAAGATGAAAACAATCCTCTCTCAGACCAGGACATCGTTGAACTTATGGAGAAAAAAGGAATTGAAATTGCCCGTCGGACTGTCGCAAAGTATAGAAAGGTCTTAAGAATCCTTCCTTCTAATGAAAGGAAACGGATCAGTTCTCTAAAGGGGTAAACCAATGCCAGTTCCTGGGATCACTGTTGACACGATTTTAAGAGATCATGACGATCTTCAATTGATTTTGATTACTGGAGAAGCTGGTCTTAGCAACCGGATCAACAATGCAGAAATCAATCGCCCGGGCCTTTCCCTTACTGGATTTTTTGATTTTTTTGCCAATGATCGCATTCAAATTTTAGGTAAAGGCGAGTGGGCCTTTCTCAATTCTCTCTCAGAAGAGAAATTACATGAGATCACTGACAAATTCTTCGAGTTTCATTTGAATTGTATCATCTACACACATGGCAATGAACCACAAATTCCTTTTGTAGAAAGAGCCAAAGCAAAGGGGATACCACTTTTTAAAACAGAAATTGCAACCCATCGTTTCATCACTCTGATTTCACAAATTCTGGACAGAGCCTTGGCCCCGAGGACTATGCGTCATGGTGTTCTTATTGAAGTTTTTGGAATTGGAACTCTACTGACTGGTCGATCTGGTGTTGGTAAAAGTGAAACAGCACTCGAACTCATTGAACGAGGTCATAGGCTTGTGGCCGATGACATGGTAGAGATTCGTCGCCTAAGTGAAAGTTATTTGATTGGATCTTGTTCTGACTTGCTTCGTCACCATATGGAAATTCGGGGACTTGGTATTTTAAACATCAAAGATTTGTTTGGTGTTGGTTCTGTTCGAGATCACAAACTCATTGAACTCATTATTAATTTAAAAGAATGGGAAGAACAAACATCTGGAGAATATGAAAGAACCGGTATCGAACAAAGTATGGAAGAAATACTCGGGGTGTCCGTTCCTTACATCGAAATCCCAGTAAAACCAGGAAGGAATATCCCTATTATTGTAGAAACGGCAGCGATGAACCAACGTTTACGTAAAATGGGGAAAAATAGTGCAAAAGAATTTTCGAATAAACTAAATACATATATCCAGCAGAGTTCCATTGAAACAAATCCAATTAAAGATTAGAGAAGATAGCAGTGGGTTACATGCAAGACCTGCATCATTGTTTGTTAGGGTAGCAGCAAGTTTTCCTTGTGAAATTTTTGTAGTTAAAGATGACATAGAAGTCAATGGAAAATCCATCATGGGCCTTATGATGTTAGCATTGGGGCCAGGTTCTATATTTTATGTAAAGGCAGATGGGAAACGAGAAGAGGAGGCACTTCTTGCTTTAGAGGTTTTGGTTGCGCGAAATTTTGAAACCAATGCGACTTAGATTTTTAAAGATACTTCCGCGGTTATCTGATGAAAACAGATACTATTTACGCGATATTTTTATCTTTTTTCTTACATTAGGAGTTTCCATTGGTTTTTCTGAACTTGTTTTCTTTAGACAAGAAGAGGATATATCCTTTTTCTCGAAACTCGATACTTATTTATTCATCCTTATTCCTTTTTTTATCCTTTCGCTAATTTTAAGTTATGTTTATCGAAATCGTCGAAACAGAGAAACTGGAAAAATCCGTAGTTCTATTCGGTATCGCCTAACGCTTGCTTTTTTATTTGTCGCTCTTGTCCCATCTTTACCTATTTTTATTCTTTCCTCTAATCTTACAGGAAGACTCATCGAAGGTTTCTACCGAGTGGATATTTCCAATGCACTTCGTTCCGCAAATTTAATTGTAGAAAATGAAGAAAAGGAAACCGAAGCAGACTTTATTGAAAAAGTGAATATATTGCGCTCTAGGTTATTTGGCTTAAACAATGACGGATACACTGTTTTCCGGAAAGGTGTGGAAAATGGGTTGTTTGAAAAGAATGAATACTATTTGGGCTTCGTGGAATCCAAAAAACTTCGTTTTGAATCTAGAGGTTTGTTTCGTAACATCGAGGGGCTTGATTTTGTAGAATCAAAACGTTCTGGTATTTTTGTAAGTCGTTTGTATCTCAGTGACAGGTCTTATATCCTATGTAAATTTCTTTTGGAACAAGGAAAGGAAGTTTATGTGGGGCAAAGAATTCACCAAGGTATGGAAGCCGATGTTCAAAATATAGTAAATGCGACTTCCACTTATGAAAAGGTTAGTCTCTGGAAAGAAAAAATTCCCTTTAGTGTCCGCATAACCATTGCCACTTTTTCTTTTGCAATGTTTCTCATTGCAATTTTGTTTTCCTTTCTATTTGCTCGTAGAATTTCAAAGCCAATCATCAACTTAGCGAATGCGACTAAAAAAGTATCACTCGGGGAATCCGATATCCGTTTGGAAAAAACCGAAGAAGGGGAAATGGGAATCCTTATTGATAGTTTCAATCAGATGGTCAGTGATTTGAATGCAAAATCGGAAGAATTGATGCATACCCAAAGGATTGCCGCTTGGAAAGAAGTGGCGCAACGTATGGCCCATGAAATCAAAAACCCTCTAACTCCGATTCAATTGTCTGCTCAGCGAATCCAACGTAAGTTTCAAAATCCTAAATCAGAGAATTTGGAATCGGTCATCTTTGATGCTACAGAAACCATTATTGGTCAAGTACGAGTTCTGGAACACCTAGTAAAAGAGTTTAGTGAATTTGCGCGAATGCCCGTACCAGTTCTCATCAATCAAAAATTAAATCCAATTTTGGAAGAGGCTGTTGCCCTTTTTAAAGACACCACCGACATTGAGTTCGAATTGAAACTCGCCGAAAATTTACCCGAAGTTTTTCTCGATAAACGGTTGTTTTTGGGAGTTATCAACAACTTAATCAAAAATGCAGTTGAGGCAATCCAAACATCTGAAAATTCAAAAGAAGAAATGGATATTCTAAGCCTCAAAAGAAAAAAGATTCGGATCATGTCTAAATTACAAAAGAAAGCCCTTCGTAAATCTATCGTGATTGAAATTGATGATTCTGGGCCTGGCCTAAAATCAGAATGGAGGGAAAAAATATTTGAACCATATTTTTCAACTAAGGAAAAACATGGTTCTGGTATTGGCCTTGCTATAGTTCAAAAAACAGTCATAGACCATCATGGCCACATTGCTGTGGAAAACTCTAAGTTAGGTGGGTGTAAATTTAGAATTGAACTTCCTTTGGATATTCACTAATGCAGAAATTAATTTATATTTTAGATGATGAGACAGAAATTCGAAAGTCCCTACGAGTGATTTTGGAGGATGAGGATTATTCGGTGGAAGATTTTGCCAATGGGAAGGCATTACTCAAGGCTTTGTCGAAAGAAAGACCATCGCTTGTTTTATTAGACGTTTGGGTGGGAAAAGAAGATGGACTCACCATTTTGGATGAATGCAAAAAACTTTATCCGGGACTGCCGATCGTCATGATTTCGGGTCACGGAACCATCGAACTTGCCGTCAATGCAACAAAAAAAGGTGCAGTGGATTTTTTGGAAAAACCACTATCCATTGAGAAAGTAATCCAAACGATTGAGTCAGCTTTAGAAAAAACAAAGGATACTGAAATTCCTGAATTCAAATTGGAAGTGGACGAAATTTTGGGTGAATCTTCTTCCATCCAGAGAGTTAAGTTTGCCATCTTTCAAGCAGCACAAACCAATGCCCGTGTCTTTATTTTTGGTGAAAATGGAACAGGAAAAGAGTTAACAGCAAGGGCCATCCATCAAAATTCCAAACGAAAAAATGAACCTTATATTGAATTTAATTGTGCAGAATATTCAGAAGATATCTTAGAACAAGAGTTATTTGGCTCGGAGAGTTCTGGTGTAAGTGATACCAATGAAATTAAGATAGGAAGATGGGAAACTGCACAGAATGGGACTTTATTTTTAGATGAAGTTTGTGATTTAACCCTCGCTGTTCAATCTAAAGTTTTGAAAGTCATACTGGAACAGAAATTAGAGCGAGTAGGTGGAAAGGACGCGGTGTCTGTGGATGTCCGAATCATTGCTGCCACCAATTCCAATGTGGAAGAAGCTATTCGAGAAGGCAGGTTTCGGGAAGATTTATATTATGCATTAAGTGTGATCCCTATGGAACTACCTCCTCTTCGAGATAGAAACCAAGACATTCCTTTGCTTGCAGAATATTATTTAAAAAAATCTATTACCGAAAACAAACTTTCATCCAAAACTATTGATAGGGAGGGACTTGATGCACTTTCTTCCCATTTTTGGCCAGGAAATGTAAGAGAATTGGGAAATATTTTGGAACGACTGAGTATTCTTGTTCCAGGAGATACTATCCGAGCAAAGGATGTAAAGGAAGCGTTACATGGATTCAAAAAAGCCAATGAAATGGTTGCCCGAGGTGATTTGAAACATGCGAAGGAAGAGTTTGAACGTCAATACATCATTAAAACGTTACAAATCTGCGAAGGAAATGTGACTAGAACTTCCAAAGCCTTAGGAATCGAACGCACACATTTATATAGAAAATTACGTTCCTTAAATATTTCAGTGGAACAATTGAACGAAGGTTAGTATGGATCAAAAATCAATTTTAACACGATTTACAGACATTCTAACAGAAGCTAAATTTTTACTTCAAAATAAGGCCGTTTCTGTTTACCGATTTCAAGAAGAACAGGATCCGAATGATTTTGTTTTTCCTTGGAAATCGAAAGTACCTGAATCTATCGAAATTCAAAAGAAACAACAGAAAGAAAACCAAAGAAAGAATAAAGATTTGGTGAATTTTTCCTGCACTTTTTGCCAAGGAAAACTCAGTGGAGTGCGCCAATTCTTGCATAAAGGACGAAGACCGGTCCTTATTCTTCACTATACAGGTGCTACAAATCCCAAAGAAAAACCTTTTACCAAAACAAAACCTAATCAAATTTTCAAAGACAAACTAACGGAAAATAGTTGGGGAGAAATTGTTCAAAAGGTGTTTGGGTTTTCCTTTGAAGAATTTTTTTATCAAGAATATCCTGCTTGTACATTTTCACATACGGATTCCAAAGAAACGGACTGGTCGGCTCGAGTAGAAAATTGTAAATTCCATGTAAAGGATACAGTAGAAGAATACGGGATCAAAATGATTGTGATTCTAGGATCTTCTGCCAAACTTCTGTTTGGTGCAGAAAAGGCAAGGGAACTTCTTGGAAAAGAAATTAAGTGGGATTTATCAGGTCTTTCCATTCCCATTGTTACTACACGATCTCCCGAAGCCCTTGTATTTCTTGGTGAAAAGGCAAAAAAAACTGATTCGGAATCCAATCTCTTTCAATATGGAAAAGAGAAACAAGAATTGGAAGAAAGTTTTATCTCCCACTTATCCCTTTTAAAACCCTATCTCTAATGATCCAATACGCGGAAGTTGCTTTAAATCTTTCCTGGGAAAGTAAAACGCTGACCTATGAAATTCCTCAAGGGATAGATAACTTAGAAAGGGGAGTTCGCGTGCTTGTCCCTCTCAATGGAAAGGAATGGGAGGGCGTTGTCACAGAAATTCATTCAAATGAACCCAATTACGAAACCTTATCTATTTTAAAGGCCATTGATTCGGAACCGGTGCTTACGGAAGAACAATTGGATCTGGCCCAGTGGATGGCTGATACTTACTTGTCATCACTCGGTGAGGCTTTGTTTTTAATGGTCCCTAAAGGGAAAAAAAGAAAAAAACAGAATGGGACTCCTGTCCAAATTCATTCTGAACTATTACATCCGTTAAACGGATCTCAAACTAAAGCTCTAGAAGAAATCAAATCCGCCTCGAAAGCGCAAACCCATTTATTGTATGGAATCACTGGCAGCGGAAAAACTGAAGTTTATATGCACCTCATGGCGGAAGTTTTGCGTAAACCTAAAGGGTCTGTAATTTTTCTTGTACCTGAGATTTCATTAACCTATCCGACTATCGCAAGAATTGAACGGATCTTTCCTGGACAAGTTGCCGTTTTACATTCGCACCTAAGAACCTCAGAAAAGTTCCAAAACTATTTGGATCTGAAGGAAGGAAAAAAACGGATATGTATCGGAACTCGTTCTGCCGTCTTTGCTCCATTATCGGATGTCTCTCTCATTATTTTAGATGAGGAACATGATGCCTCTTACAAAGAACACGGCTCTCCTCGGTATCATGTACGGCAAGTTGCTTTACAAAGAATTGGAAAAACTGGCGGAAAACTCTTGTTAGGTTCTGCTACTCCTAGTGTAGAGATTTATTATCTTGCCAAAGCCGGTCAGATTGGGTATTCAGAACTGAAAGAAAGGGCCAATCCACAAGCATCTCTCCCCTCTGTAGAAATTACGGATAAAAAAGAAGACTCAGACCTTCTGTCCGGTGACCTGCAGTTTAAAATTGCTGATCGCTTAAAGAAAGAAGAACAAACCATCATCCTTCTCAACCGGCGTGGGTACAATCCATTTATCTATTCTACAACCACAAAGGAATTCATCCATTGTCCCAAATGCACAGCGACTCTTTGTTATCATTCGGATAAAACGGTCAGGTGCCATCTCTGTGGTTATAAATCCAGCTTACAAAACTTAAAGGCCATTCACGGAGAAGACTTAGATCTTTTTGGGGCGGGAACACAAAAATTAGAAGAGTATCTTCTTTCTCATTTTCCAAAAGCTCGTATTGAACGATTGGACCAGGATAGTTCCAAAAACAAAGAGGTCACTCGTGACGTATTAGAAAAGTTAGGCGAAGGAAATTTAGATATCCTCACTGGAACCCAAATGATTGCGAAAGGTTTGGATTACGCGAATGTAACCCTTGTGGGAATTCTCAATGCCAACCATGGTCTGGGAGTTCCTGACTTTCGTAGTAGTGAAAGAACCTACTCTCTTATTTCTCAAGTGGCGGGAAGGGCAGGGCGGGGAGAAAAACGAGGCGAGGTTCTGATTCAGTCCAATGACCCCGAACATCCAGTGCTTAAGATGGCTATGGAACAAAACTATCCTGCTTTTTTTGAATGGGAATTAACTTTTAGAAGAGATTTGTTCTATCCACCTTTTTCTCGTTTGGCGAGATTAGTCTTTCGATCCAAATATGAAGAAATCGCAAACAAACAATCTGTTTTGTACGCGGAAACTTTAAAAGAAAATATCGATGAATCGGTAATCCTTCTTGGTCCAAGCCAATGCCCTTTTTACAAAATTGACAATAACTATCGGTATCATATTTTGTTAAAATCTAAATCCATCACTACCTTAAGGAATCTCCTTCGAGATACCAAATCAAAATTTAAAGTCGATTCTAAATGTTATATTGAATACGATTTGGATCCTCTGGAACTAGTATAATAGGAAAAAAGAATATGAAACTTTCAATTGGATACTTTGGATCTCCCGAACACTCCAAAGAATTATTATCTCTCTTACTCGATGCGGGAATCCAAGTTGATTTTGTTGTTACGAACATTGACAAACCAGTGGGTCGAAAACAAATCATCACACCCACTCCTGTAAAAGAATTAGCCGAGGCCAAAGGAATCCCTGTCATCCAATCTCCCAAATTAAGAACCGATGAAGAGGCCCAAAAACAAATCTTGGCATTTGGGTCGCCCGTTCATATTGTTTATGCCTATGGATCGATTGTTCCAGATATTGTATTTCAAGACCCTAAGTTTGGTAGCATCAATCTCCATGGAAGTCTATTACCGAAATACCGTGGGGCTTCGCCTGTCCAAAGTTTTCTCCTTAGCGGGGAGGAGAGTTCTGGATTCACCATTCAATATTTAGCCAAAGAAGTGGATTCGGGGGACATCATCTCTCAGAAATCTTGGAAGGTCGGACCATTGGAAACCACAGCCTCTCTATTGGAATCGATTACCCAGGAAGGGGCGACTGAGCTCATCCGCCTCTTAAAACAATTGGAATCCACAGAATCCGGGTGGAAATCAAGTCCCCAAAATCCCAAGGATGCCACGCATTGCAAAAAGATCACAGGAGCCGACAGGCCCGTAATTTGGACAGAACCTGCGATAAGAATTCACAACCGCATCCGGGCCCTCTATCCCGATCCTTTGGCGACAACAGAGTTTCGGGGTAAAAAACTCATCCTTGTTTCCTCCTATCTGCCAGGTGAGTCGGACGAACCCATCCCTATACCGGAAGGACTCATCCCTGGTTCCTTTTTCCTATACCAGAAAAAAAGGCTTTTCTGCCTCTGTGGAGACGGAAACCTGCTTGGTATAGACACCTTACAGCCCGAAGGTAAAAAACCCATGAAAGGATTTGAGTTTTTCAATGGGGCACGGGTTTTAGCCGGAGAATCATTTACGTGAAAGAAAAGTTTCTAAAAATTCTACCTTACAGTGGTTATGTTCTATTTGTCGGTTTAGGACTCCTTGTTTTTTTTGTAGCTGCCTTCCTTGTGGTCGTAGTTCGGACCAAAGAAGAACAAAAAGTGATGATGCCTTATGTGATTGGTAAAAATTATATTGAGGTTCATAACGAACTCCAAAGACTCCAACTCAAAGTCCGTTTGGAAACACAAAGAATTCCAGAAAAAACAGATGGAATCATTCTTTCGCAATCCATTGATCCTGGTAAGGAAGTGGAAGCAGGATCTAAACTTTATCTCACTGTCAACATTGGATTTGATCGAGTTGCCATTCCTGATGTTAAAGGTCAGGACTTAAAGCGGGCCAAAGCGATTTTGGAAAAAGTGCTTTCTGGGGAAGTTTATGTACCTTTACAAATTGGTGGGATCACTTATGTGCCAGCTGTTGGAGATGAACCTGCAGACACAGTCATTGACCAAATTCCAGCTCCAGGAAAAGAAACTCATTCCGGTGAAAAAATCTATTTACTCGTAACCGAAGCCAATCCTGAAAAAAAATCCAACCAATCCGTCAATGAACCAACAGACTCCACAAAGTTTGTGGGAACTCCTGTCCCCTTTGTGATTGATTATTTGCTCCGTAAAAAAATTCCCTATCGTTTGAAAGAAACCACCAAACCAGAGTTTCGTGAATCTCATGGCCTTGTTTCTTCTTTTGAAATCAAACCTACGGGTGCGGAGGTTGGTGCTTTCTTTCTGAAACCTTCTGAGTCTCTTGTTCAAGATTATGAATTTCTCGAATATGAAGTAGACGATGATGATCTTTATTCGGCTAAAGTGAGTTACACGAAGCCAGGGGAAGATACAGAAATCGAAAAAGAGATTCTAACGAGCCAAAGTTTAAAAGAGGACGAACCGGTTCGTTTTCTCATCCATCGTGCGGGAAATGTAAAAGTAACACTCACAGGAAAGGAATCTGGAGTGGCAAAGGTTTGGAAACTCAAAGGAACTTATTAAGATGAAAATTTCAGCCTCAATCCTTGCTGCAAAACTAACGGGACTTTCGCAAGAGCTTCCCACATACAAATCGGATAGTATCGATCTCATTCATATTGATGTGATGGACGGAAACTTTGTACCACAAATTTCCTTCGGAGAGGCTTTTACTAAAGAAGTTAAGTCCCATACCAAAATCCCACTCGATGTGCATCTCATGGTAAGTAATCCCGAACTCCATGTTCCCAAATACTTTGACCTAAACCCGTATTGTATTACCTTTCATATTGAAACCACGAACTTCTCTGTGAGACTCGCTGAAGAGATCCGAAAAGCGGGAATCAAAGTGGGAGTTTCTCTGAACCCGCAAACACCACCAGAATCCATCTCGCAAATCCTTCCTTATTTAGATCTTGTGTTACTCATGACCGTTGATCCCGGTTTTTATGGACAGTCCTTTGTGAAATCGGGTTTTGAGAAGATTGCGGCAGTTCGTAAACTCACCAAACCTTACAATATTGAATTGGAGGTAGATGGGGGGGTGAATGAATCCAATATGGAAGAACTCGCAAGACTCGGCGTGGACATCACTGTTGTGGGTTCAGGTCTCTATAAAACGGGAGATCCGAATGCACAGGGTAAAAAATTAAAGGAACTCGCTGTTAGTGCTAGAACTCGCTCTTGACAGATCGTCCCGATTCAAAAAACTCGCTATAAAAGGGGTATTTTTCCTTGGTTAAATTAAGATTACAAAGAACGGGAACAAAAGCAGACCCGCACTATCGCATCGTTGTAGCTGACATCCGTGCTCCACGTGACGGAAAGTTCATTGAGGCAATTGGGCATTTCCACCCATCTACTTCGTCTGTGAAAAAAGCAACTTTCAATGAAGAAAAAACGATTTCTTGGTTAAAGAAAGGTGCGCAACCGACAGATACAGTTCTTGCACTTTTGAAAAAAGATGACGTTTGGGCAAAGTTCAAAGGTTAATTGATACATGGAATCCTTAGTTCGTTATATCGTTACATCTCTCGTTGACCAACCAGAACAAGTGGCTGTCAACCAAGTCCCCGGAGAGGAAGAAACAGTGATCGAACTTCGGGTAGCAGCAAAAGACCTCGGGAAGGTTATCGGAAAGAACGGAAGGATTGCAAAATCTTTGCGTACTGTGTTACAAGCCGCCGGTACCAAACAAGGTAAAAACTATACTTTAGAAATTGTCGACTAAACCAAGTTTAGTGAAAGTGGGGGTCATTGGATCCTCACATGGAATCAAAGGGTTCATCAAACTGTTTACAGAAGGTGACACCCTTCAATACGTAAAACCTCCGTTATCCTGCACTGTAGAAGATCCACGCGGAAACCAAACAATCATACATATTGAAGAAATCAAACAGAACGGAAACCATTTCCTTCTGAAATTGAAAGGGTATGACACTCCGGAGACGGTTGTCAAATACCGAGGATTTTCTTTATTATGGAAAAGGGAAGATCTGCCCAAACCAGAGGAAGGAGAAATCTATACTGAGGATTTGGTAGGACTTCTGGCCATTTCTAAAGAATCCAAGACTCCTCTTGAATATATTGTCACGCAAGTGATCGACAACCCAGCCCATCCGATTTTGGAATTAAAACCAAAGTCCGGTGAGGGGGAAACAGTGCTCATTCCTTTTCTAAACCGGTTTGTGGGAGATTGGAATTTAGAATCCAAAACCTTAGAAATCATCGAATGGGAGCAGTGGTTTGAAGTTTAATTTCATCACTCTTTTCCCAGAAAAAATCACATCCTATTTTGAGACTGGGATTCCGGGAAAGGCTGTCAAACAGGGGGTTGTCGAAATCAACACAATCCAACTGCGAGACTTTGCCGACAACAAACACCAAAAGGTGGATGATACCATCTACGGCGGTGGTCCCGGCATGCTTTTGCAAGTGGGTCCTGTTTACCGTGCTCTAGAATCTCTTGGTGAGGAGAAAGGCAAGGTCATTCTTCTGAGTCCCTCGGGAGAGCTTTTCAACCAGACTCTCGCTCGGGAGATTTATGAGTCCTCGGAGACTTTGACCTTTATTTCTGGCTACTACGAAGGGGTCGACCATCGTGTCACAGAGCATTTAATTGACAGGGAAGTGGCCATTGGAAACTATGTTATTTCATCGGGGGATTTAGCTGCTCTCGTTGTTGCGGATTGCCTTTCTCGGTTTGTTCCGGGATTTTTAGGAAAAGAAGAAAGCCTTCTCGAAGAGTCGCACAACGAAACAGAAGAATTAGAATACCCTCAGTATACAAAACCCTATGATTTTATGGGTTGGACTGTTCCAGATGTGCTCCTAGGTGGCCATCATGAAGAGATCCGGAAATGGCGGCAAAAAAACCGCAAAACAAGAAATCATTCTTAGAGGAAGCCATGAATCAGATTCTAGAAACAGCACTCGCAGGCGAAGCAAAGAACGAACTTAATTTCGAAATTGGTGATACAGTAAAAGTTCACTACAAAATCGTTGAATCTGGTAAAGAACGGGTTCAGGTTTACGAAGGTGTTGTGATCTCTATTGCGAATAAATCACAAAGCAAAACGTTTACTGTAAGACGAGTTTCCTATGATATCGGAGTGGAGAGAATTTTCCCACTTCATAGCCCACGTATTGCAAGAATTGAACTCGTTCGTAAAGGATCTGTTCGTCGTGCAAAACTTTTCTATCTGCGTGATAAAAAAGGAAAAGCGGGACGTATCAAAGAAAGAAAAGGCGGTCAAGCGATCGTTGCAAAAGATAAAAAGAGACAGGACGAGGCTTCTAAAGCCGCTCTTGCACAAGCGAAAGCTGCGGAAGCAGAAGCACCTAGCGCATAATCTCTCTTGAAGCGGTCGTTACGCGGCCGTTCTTTCCTGAATTCCAAATTCCCTACCTGACCTGTTATTCACTCGATGAAGCAGGTCGTGGTACGCTTGCTGGCCCCGTCTCCATTGGTTGTGTCTCCTTTTCTCTCATTACCTTAGAGAAAATTCGAAACGGAGAAATTCTTAAAGGTCTCCGCGATTCCAAAAAAATTCCAGAACCCAAACGATTAGAACTCCGAAAGGAAATCTTAAAATATGTTTCCTACGCTCGTGTAACGTTTGTCAGTGCCTCTTTCATTGATCGTTTTAATATCAACCAAGCAATCTTTTATGGAATGAATCGATCTTTGCCTAGGCATTTCCATTCATCCGAAAAAAAGCTATTTCTATTAGCCGATGGGAACTACAAACTAAAAATTTCTAAACCCATAGAAGGTTATCTCTCGCTTCCGAAAGGAGATGATTTGATTCCTTCCATTTCTGCGGCTTCCATTCTTGCCAAAACTTACCGTGATGAATATATGGAAAAGATGGATACAAAATATCCAGGATATGGGTTTGCCAACCACAAGGGATATGGAACCGAAGAACACCGGGAAGCTCTCATAAAATTGGGAATTTCTCCCATCCACAGGTTGAGTTTTTGTAAATTTCTCCGATCTGGAGGGAGTGAGCCCTCTCTTTTCTAAACTTAGTAAACTTCCTCCAATGGCTTCCTTCGAAAAATGGGGAACGACTACAAAGAATCGGGGAAATCTGTTTTTACAAACCAAACTAACGAATCTTACCACTTTTGAAGTCCAGAATTTGGGACTTGGCAAAACCAAAAATCTATTCCGGAGTTCCCATGCGAAAACTCCCTCATTCCTGGAGAACCAAGAGATTCAGATCAGTCTTTCTAAACCGAAGACACTTTCCCGTTGGGTTTCTTGGACAAACCACCAATCGAATTCCAAAACGATGGAAGTTGCGGATCTCAAACCCATCTGGAACTATCTTTTGGGAGAAACTGGCTTTTCTGATCTTTTTTCTTACATCCATCCCGACAAAGAAAAGTCCTTACAAATGGTAGTGGAACCGAAGAACAAAGGTTTGGTTCTTTATGTGTTTTGGGATTCTAAGGATACGGGAGCAATGGGAATCCAATTCCATTATGATCCAGAAAAAGACAAACCTATACTAGTTGAGATCACCACGGAACAGTCGATACAAGGAGAAGAATTCTCAAAACAATTGTTTGCCCTCATTCGGGAGTTTCCCCAAATCCAAGCTGTGCAAATCGAAACTTGGTCGGAAAGTACCTTTAACGGAGATTATAGATGAAACAAAAAATGGCAGCCCTTGCTTATGATCCGAAGATCCATTCGGCACCGAAACTTGTCGCCAAGGCTGAGGGTCGACTCGCAGAGACTCTCATTCGTGTGGCAAAGGAATCAGGAGTTCTTGTCATTCGTGATGAAGTGATGGTGCAAACCTTAGATCATCTCCCTAATGGGAAAGAAATTCCGAGAGAATTGTATGAAGTCGTGGCAGCAGTGTTTCGAATTCTTGTTTTAGAGAGACAAAAGAAAAACAATTGAAGTTTCTACGCTTCCTACTAGGATTTACGCAATTATGCGGAAAATCTCCATACGTGACTTAGAACCTGGCTCGAAGTTTACTAAGTCAATCTACCTCGACAAAGACACTGTTTTTGTGGGAGCTGACCAACCCATCACACAACAAGATTTAGACCGATTGGTTCAATTTGGGATTACCTTTGTTCTTACTGATGGAGAAAAGGTTTTAGCGGATGGGCAGGACAAAACTGTGGCTGGTACCGCACCAGGATACTTCGATACAAACCTTCCTTTTTACCAGGATGATGTAAACTCTACGCGTTTTAAGTATTTATTAGAAAAAACGAATACAACTAAGGTCGAGTTTAACGCCGTTTTTAAAGATTGTTTTGATTTGGTTCAGAAAACCTATAGGTCTGCGTCCGAAGGTCGTTATACGGAGATTCGTGAATTTCGAGAGATTGCAGAACGAATTGCCGACCATACCAAAGCCAATGGACAGATCCCCATATTACTTTTATCTCATTCTCATTCCGGTTATTATCTATACACTCACATCTGTTATGCGACTTTTTTTTCGGTGATGCTTGGAAATTTTTTAGAGTTTTCTAGACCCAAACTGATTGATTTGGCGCTGGCCTCTCTTTTTGCGGATATCGGAATGGTGACGGTTCCCGAAGAAGTGTCCGAAAAAAAAGGAGCCCTTTCCGAACTAGATCTAAAAACCATCAAACGCCATCCGGTGACTGGTTACCAGATTCTCACCCAACGTTTGAAGTTAAAAAACTCTCTTGCGATCGTTGCTTTACAACACCATGAAGCGGTAGATGGTTCTGGGTATCCGCAGAGGATTCTTGCGAACCAAATTGAAGAACTCACAAAAGTGTTTATGATTGCAGACCAATTTGCGGCGATGATCCATCCAAGGCCGTATAGGCAAGCCATCCTTCCATACGAAGCGATGAAGATCATGATTAGCGAAAATGTGAATCGTTTCGATTTAAAAATGGTAAGGCTGTTTTTAAATAAACTTTCTATGTTTCCTGTGGGGTCCGGAGTGGTTCTTTCTGACCTAAGAATGGGTATGGTCATTGAATCCAATAAAGATAAACCTCTACGTCCCGTCATTCGAGTGACAAAAGATGCCGAAGGTAATCGCCTTAAACACTTGGAGTTTGTAGATCTAATGAAGGATCTCAATCTCTATATCCAACAAGCCATTCCCTTTTCTCAGATTTATTAAACGCTCTTTGGTAAATCTGGATCTGTCAGATGAGAGAAAAAACAGAACGAGGTCGCATTGGCGAAGGGTTGGCCGCAAGTTATTTAAATTCCATAGGACACACAATCCTTTTTCGGAATTATAGAAAGGCCTTTGGGGAACTGGACATAATCAGTTTTAAGGACGGGGTTCTATACTGTTCAGAGGTGAAGGCCTGGAACGAAAGTAACGGATTTCATCCCATTGAGTGCTTTCATGAGACAAAACGTAGCCGAATGAGGAAGGTATATTACTATTTACTAAAGGAAATTCCTGCCTTTTATCACCTAACACCTTCGTTTAATTTGATCCATATCACTGAAAAAAAGGAAGTTCGTTTTTATTCGTCAATCTTCTAAATACTTCATCAAGGGATTTTTGTACCGGGCCGATTGGTCATGTATCCCTTAAGGGAAAACGCTCTCAAGGATGAGAGTTTGATTGTTACAAGGAAGTAACCGCATGAGACAATTTAGTATTTTTGGAAATTTGGCAGAAACCGACGAATTTGGTCCAGATCCGGTATTACTCCGGAAAAGGGGAATGGCTTCTACCATTCAGAAGAAATTTGAGAACTACAAAAAAAAGATAGATGATCCAGCTTATATGGATTATGCGATCAATAAAATTGCAATGGAAATCTCACATTTTATTTCGAAATAATTACCCTAGGCTATAAATCCACTGGTAACCGATACAATACTCCACCGCCTCCCAGATGTGTACTTCCTTTGTTCGGGAGGAGAGGTCCCAATCAGCAATGGTTCTTGTTAGAGAGACAATTTGTTTTTTCTTTCTTAATGAGAGTTGTTTGGTTTGGGGATTTGTATCTAAAATTTTTTGAATTCTCTGTTCTTCCCCTTCCGGAACCAATCTAGTATTTCGAAAAGCAAATCGTTCTGATAGAATTTCTTTGATTTTGACTTCTTCTAGTTTAATACACCTTTCATTCGTTGTTTCGAATAACGTTTGAAAGATGGTGATCCTATCTAAAAATGCACCGCTAATTTTTTGCAAATACAGACGAATTTTTTGTAAGGAACAATGGCAGATATGATTGCTATGGTAGTTTCCGCAAGGGCAGGGGTTTGCCGACAACATCAAGGTGAAATCGGTTTTTAGTTTTGTCTTTTCATTCATCCGAACAATTTCTAAATACGAATCTTCCATGGGCATTCGAAGACTTTCCAGAATGCGATCTTTAAATTCCAAAGCTTCATCTAAATAAAGTATCCCTCCATAAGCTTTGGAAATTTCACCTGGTTGGAAGGGAAGACCTCCACCCACAAGTCCCACTTCGGTAGCCGAGTGGTGCGGTGTACGGAAAGGACGTTTCCGTGTGGGGATTTCAAAGTCCCCACCAGAGGTCCAGATTCCTTGGTCGTTTTGGTCTCTCGTTTCTTTCGGTGGGAGTAAAGGTTCCAACATTCTGTGGAGCATCGTTTTCCCAGAACCTGGACTTCCCAATAACAGACTGTGGTGTTTGCCGAGAAGGGCATACAAAAGCCCTTGGAAGGTCTTCATCTGGTAGGGATCCAAAAATACCCTTTCCCAAGTTTGAGGATCGGTAGGAGGGGTGGCAACCTCGCGGTTGTCAGGTGAGGACCCACTGAGGTTTTGGAGTCCTTCTAAATGATTCAAAAAGTAATATTGGCCCGCAGGTAAGATATCTTCTTGTAAGGACTTAGGAAGGCAGAAGGAAACATCTGCATTGTCTCGATTTTGCCAGAGATAGGGTAGAAGTTCCTTCCCCCCGAGAACCGATCCATCCAAACCGAGTCCGCCTAAAAAGAAGATCCTACCCTCGGGAATTTGGACTTGGTCCGTTGCCACTAAGATTCCTACGGCTATGGCCAGATCCAAAGAAACCATCCGTTTGGGGATATGCGCCGGTTTTAAGTTGATGATGATGGTTTCTAGTGGGAATAGATATCCAGATGCCTCCAGGGCCAAACGGATACGATCTCTGGACTCTTTTGTAGAGAGAGAAGCACAACCTAAGATTTGGAACCCCGGAAGCCCCCTTCGGATTCCCACTTCTACCTGGATTTCTTTGGTTCCATTCCATTCGTATAACAAGCTTCCAACTTCTGCGCGTTTGGGGATCACAGGTTGATTTGGTAACGAATCCGTTCTTTTGGGCCAAAAAATAAAAAAGACTTTTCATAATTGAGGCATCATGGTGACTTTTCCTCAGAGTTTGCTTTGAATTGTAGTATCATTCGTGTAATTCCCCTCGTCCTTCTCCTTGCGTTCAGTCATTGTTCCCAACGGTTGATCAAAAAGGAAAGATTAAGGGAAATCAATGAATACTATGACGGAAAGACGTATGCCTTACAAGAGGAGATCAAATTCTCTCAAACGGAAGTTTGGAAGAAAGGAACCTTGGTTAAGATCTATATCGAATCCACTCCTTCTCTTTTGAAATTGAAGGTTTACCCCATAGCAGAGTCTAGAGAGTCTTCTGTGGGAAAATTGGCAGCCTATATCATCAATGATGATATTAAGAAAAAGCAGTATGATTTGGAAGATGTCGATGAGTGGGTTGGTAAAAAATTCACTCTGGTTGAATCCAATGTCAAAAAAAAGAAATAAAGGTTAGGGATGTTGTATTGTCGCAGTTTGTTCGTTTCAATTCTTTCTTTGTTTCGTGTTCAAGATTCTTCCCCCCCAGTCCCGATATTCTAAAAGTGAAGATCTTCCGGTTGGTCATGGTTTCCTTTTTTGTTCTTTCTGGAACTCAGATTGTGGCCAATCCTTTTCAAAAAATTCATTCTGAAATCAATGAGTCCATTCCAGGAAATGAATCTGGGATGTTTCGCCTTTTTGGTTCTCAATCACAAGAATCCGAAATCCATAAACTGTTTTCTGTTGGCGTTAATTCTTCTGGAGAAGAGGAAGAAGTGGAGCTTGCTTCTCTTGATTTGCCCAAATACATTGATGTATCACCTGTCGTCAGTAATACTGTCGTTCACGAATCTGGAATTATTTTAAAAAAGTATGCAGTACAAAAGAAAGACAATCTATCCAAGATTGCTCGTTCCTTTTCTATCGATTTAACAAAACTAAAAAAACACAACGGCCTAACGAGCGACCAACTCAAGATTGGCCAGGTTTTGGAAGTTCCGGTGCAAGTGAAGAATGCATCTTCCTCCCGAGTGGTTCTTAAAAAAATCTTTATTATGCCGGTTCCTCAAAGCCGAGTGACCTCTCGGTACGGAAGAAGAGTCGATCCTTTCAATAAATACAACCGCGTGTATCACACGGGTCTTGATCTTGCCGCTAAGGTAGGGGCTCCGGTCCTTTCTGCCGCAGATGGAGAAGTGGTTTTTACTGGTCGTAACGGTGGTTATGGAAATTCAGTCACCATCCAACACAAAAATGGTTATAAAACGGTTTACGCCCACTGTTCCCAGATTTTAGTTGAGGTTGGGGAAACGGTGAAGATGGGTCGTGTGGTTGCTCTTGTCGGACGGACAGGAACGGCAACAGGGGCGCATCTCCATTTTGAAGTGTTTCGAAACGGGAAAATAATGAATCCTGAATCAGCTCTAAGTATGACAGAAAAACAAGTCACCAAACTTCCCAAGTCTGAAGTAGCCGGAATGTAATTGGAGCAAACCTCCGATTTGTGGGGAGCATGAATTTAATCCTTCAAAGAATCCAATCGAGTCAGTTTTTGACGTTGATTCCCGCGGTTTTACTTTTTTCCTTTTCTCTCGCCTATTTACTAAAGTTAGTATTACTTCTTTTGTTTTCCACAGAAACAGGGATTGGTGTGGCAGGAACTCGGCCCAAACAAATGCGCCAAGAAGTCATTTTGGCTGTGAGTACCTATGAAGATATTGTCACAGGTAATTTGATTCGTGGACAAGTTTTTGATCCCAATGACGCCACCAAACGAGGGGCAGATGGCTCACCTCTCGATCCAGAGATTGCCCAGGACAATGGGGACGATGACCAAATGTTGGTTACGGGAACTCTGTCTGGACATTGGTCTTTTGCTCGAGTGACCATTCGGGAAAAACAAAATAACGATTCCGAAGAGTATGGCACAGGTGAGATGGTTGGTGGGTATAAAGTGCAAACTATCGAACAACACTATGTTGTATTAAAAAAAGGGGGCCTTAGCCTTCGAGTGAACATCGGCGAAACACCGGCCCAAGCCAAAGAACGAATTCGTCCGAAAGATGCAGCAGCTGTTTCTAATTTAGGGCCTTCTAGCCAAACTGTCCAAAAAGTTCTTTCCCGTGAGGATGTGAATCGCAAACTGAAAGATCCGAATACTATCTATAAAAATGCAAGGTTCGGCCCACATTTGGTAGACGGAAAGATCGAGGGTTACAAGATCTATCAGGTGGCAAAAGACCATGTATTTTATTCCCTCGGTGCTCGCGGTGGGGATATTATCAAAAGAGTTAATGGAATGCCACTCAACGAAACAGAGAAAATGTTGGAAATTTGGGGTTCGATTAAACAAGCTCCGAAAATTACAGTGGATTTAGAGAGACAAGGCAAAATAATCACATATGAATTTATCATTCGGAATTAAAATGAGAAATCGTCTTCCTTTAGTAGTACTCAGTATTTGCCTGTATGTCTTTGTCACTCCTAGCTTTTCCCAAGAGAAAGGAAAACCAAAGGCCAAATCTTCTCCAGAACCTGCAAGTTTTACTGCTGATTGGAGAGATACAGAACTCAAAGATTTC
This sequence comes from Leptospira wolbachii serovar Codice str. CDC, assembly GCF_000332515.2. NCBI lineage: Bacteria > Pseudomonadati > Spirochaetota > Leptospiria > Leptospirales > Leptospiraceae > Leptospira > Leptospira wolbachii. Next base: position 94,382 of record NZ_AOGZ02000014.1, on the reverse strand, counting down.
CTTATGGGAATGAGTGCCATCATCAAACGAAACATTCTCATCGATGATGCTGTGAAAGGAAAAAAGATTACCATCATCTCGCAAAAACGAGTAAAAATTGAAGACGCTTATGGATTTATGAAATCCGTTTTAGAAACACAAGGGTTTGGCCTTATTGAAGAAAACGATCTTATCAAAGTCGTTAAAATCAAAGATGCCCTTGCCAAGTCACCCATAGTTCGTATAGGTAAAGACCCAGTCTCCGAAGCGGATGTATCACTTAACAAAACGATTACTCAGATTGTTCCTTTAGAATTTTCGAATGCTGCAGAACTTGAACCTATCCTCAAGCGCGTAACATCACCAGATACTGATATCATCATTCCAAAAAATCAAAACACTCTGATTTTTTCCGGTTCCACATCAGACATCAACAAATTACTCAAGTTAGTTGATAATTTGGATGTTCGGGCCGATGGTCCTGGATCCATTTCTTCTGCGGGTGACATTCATATTTATACATTAGAATACAATGAAGCAGAGAAATTGGCTGCCATTTTAGTGAAATTAGATATGCCCGATGCACCTACGGCTCCCACACAGGGACCTCCTGGAGAACCAGGTCCTGATGGCAAACCGGCAGCACCGCCACAACCGATCGTAGCACAGCCTGCAAAAGTTCCTGGCAAACAAGATAAAATCAAGGCAGTGGCTCACAAAGAATCCAACTCTCTGATTGTAACAGCGAGTCCTCAAGAATGGGAAGAAATCAAAAAGATTATTAAGATTTTAGATACGCCCAGAAAGCAGGTGTTACTCGAAGTGCTCATAGTAGAGCTTAGTTCCACTGACCTAAACGATTTTGGTATCGATTGGCGTTACCAAGAGTTGGCTTATGGACAGTTTAACACGGGTCTTGCGGCACAAGGGGGAGTGATAGATAAAAATGGTCGTCCTACCAACGTAAACACTCTTTCTGGTTTTTCCCTTGGATTCATTCGCCGTGGGGGACAACAAATCATTGGTATTTTAAATGCAAACTCCACCAATGAAAACTTCAATGTATTGTCAGCACCACAAATTTTGACCTTAGACAACCAAGAAGCAGAAATCAATGTGGGACAAGATGTTCCCGTTCGAACGCAAAACCGTAACGCCGGTCTTGGTGGGGACAATGCCGTGACTGTGGCAAACTTTGAATATCGTCCCACAGGGATTAAACTCAAGTTCACTCCTCATATCAACAAAAACAATCGAATCACTCTAGATCTTTACCAAGAGATAAAAAACGTAGCAGGGATTTCTTCCGAAGCAACGGGGGGAAACCCAACGTTTAACAAACGAGATATCAAAACAACCATTGTTGTGGACAACATCCAAACGATTGTGATTGGGGGACTCCTCTCCAACGACAAACAGAAGAAAGTGCAAAAAATCCCGATTTTAGGGGAGATTCCTCTTCTCGGAACCCTTTTTCGCAGAACCACCAATCAAAATCGTAAAACCAATTTGATGGTGTTTTTAACACCACATATTCTGGACGACCGAGACAAATCGGATCGTATCACCATCCAAAAGAAAAATGAACAAGAAAGGATGGTCGACGAACGAGAAAAGAAACTGCGATGAGAAAGAGTTTAGGTCAAATTCTATTAGAAGATGGGATCCTTACTATAAAGGATCTCGAAGACATTTCCAAACAACAGGAAAAAACAAATCTTCCTATCACTCATATCATTCAGAAAAAAGGTCTCGCTTCTGAAACTGACATTTTAAAAGCCTTATCCAAACTGCATCGGATGGATTTTATCGACAAACTTGAGTTTGTTGCCAATGAAGAAGTATTTGGGAAAATTCCCTTAAAACTTGTCCAACGTTCTAAAATTGTTCCCGTATCCGTCAAAGGGAAAAAAGTAATCGTTGCTACCTCTGACCCCACAGACCTGCATCCTATGGATGATATGCGTTCCTTCTTAAAAGGATACGAAATCCAGTTCGTTCTCGCTACAGAAAACGAAATCATGAGGATTGTTCATTCTCAGTTCGACAAAACCACTGCCGAAGCCAAAGAGATGATGGATGAGATGGATGGGAGTTTTGGGGACCTTTCGGATGCATTCGAATCCGATGCGCTTGATCTATCGAACGAAGCTCCCATCATTAAGATGGTGAATGTAATTTTATCACAAGCTGTTTCCGAACGAGCATCGGATATCCACGTAGAACCTTTTGAAAAATCAGTGGTTGTTCGTTATCGTGTGGATGGAGTTTTGCAAAAAGTTTTGAATCCACCTAAGTCTTATTTGGCGGGAATTTCCACTCGTATCAAAATCATGTCAAATCTGAACATTGCGGAAAACCGTTTGCCGCAAGATGGTCGGATCAAACTCCGGTTAGCGGGAAAGGATGTGGATGTCCGGGTTTCTATCATTCCATGTCAATTTGGCGAACGAATCGTAATGCGGATTCTCAATAAAACAGATCAAAAGTATTCGATAGAAACTATGGGTTTTAATAAAGAAATCCTAAAAGATTTTAAAGAACTCATTTATAAACCTTATGGAATCATTCTGGTAACGGGGCCAACGGGATCCGGTAAATCTACAACGCTTTACTCTGCACTTTCTGAAATCAATACAGAAGAACGCAATATCATCACTTGCGAAGATCCGGTGGAATACCAGATGGATGGGATCTCCCAAATGCAGATGAACGATAAAATTGGACTTACCTTTGCGGCGGGCCTTCGTTCCATCCTTCGTCAAGATCCGGATGTGGTAATGGTAGGGGAGATCCGGGATGAGGAAACCGCAAGGATCGCGATCCAAGCATCCCTCACAGGTCACTTAGTATTTTCTACACTCCATACAAACGATGCCTCGGCTGCTGTGACAAGACTTGTGGATATGGGGATTGAACCATATTTAATTACAAGTTCCGTCCTTGGATTTATGGCCCAAAGGCTCGTACGAGTCATTTGTAAAGATTGTAAAACAAGCTATAAACCAACCGACAAAGATTTGGCAGGTCTTGGAATCCAGAGAAAAGAATTAAAAAATGGTGTCCTCTACCGCGGGAAAGGTTGTGCCTCCTGTCTAAACTCTGGATACAAAGGGCGAACGGGTTTGTATGAACTACTCATAATGAATGATGAAATCAAACGAGCCATTTTGCAGGGTGCTGATTCCAATCGAATCAAAGAACTTGCGATTAAAAATGGACTCGCAACACTTCCTGTATACGGTAAATTTAAGGTCATTGAAGGTGTGACTACGCCGGAAGAAGTACTCCGGGTATCATAGTTTTATGCCACTTTTTACTTACGTTGCATTTAACAGAAAAGGCAAAGAAGAAAAGAACATCATTGATGCTGTCAATCTTCAGGCAGCACGTAACAAACTAAAGGCGAAAGGTCTTTATGTTCGCTCCATTCAGGAAGATCGTGAAAAAGAAGAAAGGGAACTTTTTCCTTTTTTATCAAAGTTATTATACCGAATCCCTAGGAAAGATGTAGGGCTTTTTTGTAAACAGTTGGGAACACTAATCGGGGCTGGGATTCCATTAGACAAATGTTTACTTTCGATCATTGACCAAGTCGAAAACATCTATTTCAAAAAAGTTTTGATTGAGATGCGGGCCGACATCACTGAGGGTATGAGCCTTTCTGAGTCTATGAAAAAACACAAAACTGTGTTCCCTGACCAGTACCCCAGTTTGATCTCTGTCGGTGAATCTACAGGAAATTACGAAAATACTTTGCACCGGTTAGCTGAGTTGGAAGAAAAATCTTCTGAGTTAAAATCAAAAGTACAAGTGGCAATGATTTATCCCATGATTATGGGTTTGTTATCTCTAGGTGTTTCGATTTTTTTACTTGTTGTGGTCATTCCACAAATTGAACAGTTGTTTGCTTCCTTTGATGCAAAGCTTCCCCTTCTTACGAGAGGTGTTATTTTTTTATCTTATGTCTTAACAAACTATTGGTTTTTTATTCTAGGTGCGATTGCCTGTGGCCTTCTTGGATTTATGAAATGGAAAAGTTCCGGGGAAGGGAAAAAAACTTGGGATAAATTTCTTTTAAGGTTACCTGTGATCGGAACCTTACTCCGTAAAATCTTAGTTTCCAATTTTGCAAGGAACCTATCTATCCTCCTTATGAACAGGGTTCCCCTGATTGTATCTTTAAATATTGTTTCTGACGTTGTCGGACACACAGTTTTTAAAGAAGAAATTGAAAGTGCTATAGTCAAAATTAAAGAAGGCGGGAAACTTTCTGATTCTCTACAAGGGTCGCAGGTCCTTCCGCAAATGGTGCTAGGAATGCTCAGTGCCGGGGAAGCCTCTGACAAAGTTCCCGAAATGATGAATAAACTTTCGGAAATCTACGAATCCGAGGTCGACACGGCAATAAAATCTTTGACCCAATCATTAGAACCAATGATGATCATTGTAATGGGTGGAATTATTTTTACCATTATGGCGGCGATTATGACGCCAATGTACAAACTAACTCAAGAAATCCAGGGGATGTAGAGTTTATGAAAACTAAAGGGAAACACGGAAAGATTCGTGAGGGACTCACCTTAATTGAGATTACAGTGGTAATGCTCATTTTAGGTTCTCTTATGGCGATTCTTTACTCCAGTATCGGAAACCGGGGTGAAGGCGAAAAAAAATTGAAGCTGAAAAATGACAGTGCCGTACTCAAAACTGCACTAGAAAGGTATTTAGAAGTTTATGATAAATATCCTTCGGAAGAACAAGGTTTGCAGGCTTTAATTGAGAAACCAGATGATGATAAAATCGGTGACGATTACGAACCTATCATTCGGGAAAAAGCAGTTTTAAAAGATCCGTGGAAAACACCATACGTGTTAAAGTTTGAAGGAGCTGTTCCTCAAATTGTGACCTTAGGTGACGATAAAAAAGAAGGTGGAGAAGGAAAAGCTAAAGATTTTAATATCCTTTCACCGGATGATTACCCGGCCGCTTTCCGATAAAATACCGGTTCTGAAAACCAAGCGGAAGTTACGCGATGGTCTCACTTTAATTGAGATCGTCGTTGTGATCTCCATCCTTGGCCTTCTCATGGTAATTGTTGGTGGAACCCTCCGTAACCTCATCATTCCTTCCACAGAAGATATTTCTGTTAAGTTGCAAGAATCCTTTAAATTCGGATACAACAAAGCACAATTAACCAACCAAGCAGTTCTATTCAAATATGATTTTGAAAAACGAAATTACCAGTTTTTTCTATTAAAAAGAGAGGAAGGTGGATTGGAAGAAGAAGCGATATTGAAAAAAGTTACTCTTCCGTTTTATTCAAAAATTGTTAAAGTAAGGGACTTAGCTGGTAAACCGAGGTCGGAAGGAAAACTACACATCGTTTTTACTCCGCAAGGAACTACCACGGATTTATTTTTATATGTTGGTTCTGATACAGAAATTAAAAGAACCATTCAAATTTATCGGTATGGTGGTAAGTTCAAAATCCACAAAACGGAATACTTTCCGGAACCAGAAACGAGTCCCATTCAGAAGATTTCTTACGGACTCGATGAACGAGATGAACAAGTAGATTCCAATGCAAAACCTCAATCTAAGTAAACGAAATCGCTCTGGTTTTACACTCTTTGAGGTTACTATTGCGATGGCAATGGCTGCGATGGTGATGACTTATACATACTCTCTTATTGCGGAAGGAATTTCTTATCAGAAAAAAGCCGTGTTACTTGCCAATGCAGTACATTTAGCAAAAATCAAAATGGCTCAAGTGGATTCTTCCACTACCATGCAAACAGACACATCTCGCGGATCGATCGAAGCATTTCCTGGTTATACTTTTGAAACCGAAATTAAAGAAGAAGAAATGGACCTTCTCAAACTTGCAGGTGGACCTAATGCTGAAGCACTGCGTAAAAAAGCACCAAAAGATATGTTAGGTGATAAAGACGTCGGATTCAGTGACCTAATGAAAAAAAGAGGTCAAAAAAAGAGCTTTGAGACAGGAGGAGTCCTCAAAGTATTTCGTGTCAAAGTTTCTATCTTTTATATGGATGGGAATAAAAAAGAAACCTTTAGTGTCGAAACATTCAGGAGCACAAAATACTGATGTTAGCGATTTCGCGATATAGACGCGGATTTACCTTGGTAGAGATCTCTATCGTTGTTATGATTATGGCAGTCATATTCACAGGTATTTTTTCTGTATTTTATACTGCGAATAAAATCTCTAAAAAAGGTGCTTCGAGCAAAGGTGCCAACCGAAAAGACATTCTTTATGCTATGGAGAATATCAGAGGGACACTTGCTCGTACCTACTATATCGATAACCAAAAAAGAATTTTGTTTGTTGGCAAACAAGACGGTGTCACTGGAACTAGAAATGATCGGGTTGTATTTGCCACGGCCAATCCGAATTCGGAAGAAGAAGGACAAGCTTCGGTTCGGGAAGTTTCCTTTTATTTACGAAAGATGCCCAATCCAAAAATGGAAGGATTATCGTATCTTATCCGTCGAGAAGATGAAATGATAGATACATTCCCCACTCAGGGTGGCGTGGAACACGTATTACTTGAGAATGTAAAAAGTTTTCAAATGAAGTTTTCTGAACGTGGAGACAAATGGGTAGATGATTGGAATTCCCGAACAACGAAAAAAATTCCAAGGCTCATTCGGTTTGAAATTATATCACTAGTGGGGAATGCTTTTGTTAAATATGAATCGCTTGCGCATCCAGTCATTCTCTTCAAATAAAAAAGCTAGAAGCGGTTTTATGGTCTATCTCCTTGTGATGGCCATTGGTACTGCCTCTTTATTTACCGCATCTAAATTCTTTGAAGATGCAGCTACAGAGTACCGAGTGGCTCGGTCTCAAGCCGATGGATTTAGGGCTCATATGCTCGCAAAAGCCGGGTTTATGGGGGCAGTGGGCGCCTTAAAAAAAATCCCGGAAGAAGTTTTATACCAGTCAGGTCTGGCTATGGATCCACCACCGATTCCGTTAGGGGGTGGCGTTATCTATTACACAATGAGTCCGGAAGACGGCAAAATCAATATAAACTCCCTTGTCAAAATTTATGACGATCAGCCAAACCAGCGAACCATTGAAATGGTCACTCGTCTCTTTTACCAGTTTGGATTAAAACGAGAGATGATTTTTCCGATTTTGGATTGGATCGATGAAAACCATCAGGAAACGGGAGGGGGTGCCGAACAGTACTACTACAATCGGCTTTCTCCACCCAGGAAAATCAAAAATGCTCCGTTGTATTCCCTCTCGGAACTCTTAGGGGTCAAAGGATTTGATAGGTCTGTAGTCTACGAAAGTTTGAAGCCGAAAGATTATGATAAAAATAATTCCAAGGACTTTATGACAGAGGAGGAAAGAGCTCTTCGTTCCGATAAAGACTATGTGCTCTCTAATAATATTACTGCTTACCTTCCTGCGGGTGATTCCTACGACGATCGGATCAATATCAATACGGCACCTTATTTTGTCCTCATTTCCCTTTCTGATTTTATGACCAAACAGGCCGCTATGAAAATTTTGAAACTCAAGTTGCAGAAAGGAGGCTATATTAAAGAATTGAAAGATCTGGAGACCGAACCTGAGTTCCAAGTCAAAACAACAGGGGATTTAACTCTGTATAAGGAGCTGGCAGGAGAGGGAACAGATGTCTCTGGTGGACGTATTAAAACCAAGGGCGAAGTTTATAAAATCACAGGGGTTGGGATTATAAAGGATAAAGTGGTTCGAAAGGTTTCTGGTCTTTTTGACCTAACCAAAAACCAGATGTTATACTATACTGAAGATTAATTATGTTATCATTTGACCAATACCTAGCTATCGATTACGGTTCCACGTTTCTAAAAGGAGTCCTTTTTAAAAAGGTACTCGGGAAAGTGGTGATCCTTCGAACCGAGAGTCTTCCAGTAGTAGAACTGGACGAATCAGAGGGGGATCCCTTCGAATACAATATCATTCGTTTCATTCAAAGTTTTTTTCCAGAAGAAAACAGATTCCTTCTCAATTTAGGAATCCATAATCTTTTTGTTCGTGACCTTACTGTACCTTTGGTTTCCGAAAAAGCCATTCAAGAAGTATTACCTTTTGAAGTTGAAAATTTAGTTCCCTATCCTATGGAGGAACTGGAGGTCATTGGCAAAACTTGGAGATCGAATAAAGAAAACTCTGATGTCATTTCTTTCAATGTTCACCATTCTGAACTTCTGCGTGCTCTAAAGCCCTTCGCGAAGGGGGATCTCTCCTTATCTTGTTTATCACTGGATTCCTTTGCCCTTTCTTCTTTGGTAACAAAAAACTATCCATTGTTACTTGCAGAACAAACCATACTCCAACTAGATCTTGGGGGAAAATATAGTATTCTTAATATCCTGTTTGAAGGAAAACTTCGTCATACCCGCCAAATTTATATTGGTGGTGAAGATGTGAGTTTGGAAATTGCCAATCTACTAAAAATCGAATTAGAAGATGCAAGGAAACTCAAAGAATCACTGCCCGTTGGATTTCTTTTTGATACAATCGAAAAATCAGAAGAAACAAACTTTCTGTCCAGATTTCATATCACTGCTACCCAATGGAAATCCCTTCGAAAGTTTATATTAGCAAAAATTGAACAACTGATCCATGAAGTAGAAAATAGTATCTTCTCACTTCCTGAAACAGAAAGGCCAAGTCTTATCCTACTCTCTGGGGGAGCTAGTTTATACCCTGGTCTTACTGCTTATTTGGAAGAAAAATTAGGAATCAAAACTGGCCGATATGAATTTTTAGGAATTGCGGATCCAAGTTTTGTGACGGCAGTTGCTACAGGAACACACTTTGAATCCCGCAATAGAGTCAATTTTCTGGAAACAGGATTTGCAAAGAGAATCCATACCAACCGTTTTAAGTTATCTGCATTTAAACCTCACCTAATTCTCGTAAGTATTTCTTTTGTGCTGTTGTTCGGAGTTTTTATTATCGGAATCATTTTGGATAAACGTAAAATTGCAGCCAACAAACAAGTTCTATTAGAAAAATACAAAAATGGAATTGGTGGAGAGCTGGGTGAAGATGAAGATCCTCTTTCGCAAGCTAATGCAAAACTAAAAGCAGAACGAAAGAAAACCGAAATCTATCGTTTGTTTCTTTCACAGGAAAGTGTTTTAGATGTATTAAACGAAGCTACCGAACAATTTCCTTCGCCTGAAGTATTACCCTTTATTTTGGATCAGTTTAATTTCGAAGAAAAGGAAATCCAAATTTATGGGCGGGTGAATGAATTTGGGGAGATTGGAACCATCCAATCTGCATTAGAAAAATCCGAAAAATTTACCAATATACAGATTCAGAACAAAAGACTGATCACTGGAGTAAACAAATTCAAAGTCAGTTTTAAAATCAAAATGGATGTTGTGACTCCTAAGGATGAACCGTAATGTTTGATCGGCTCAATGATAGAGAACGTGTTTTAGTCACTGGTTTAATTAGCTTTGTAGCTTTACTTGGGATTTATACTATTATCACTTTATTTTCTGATTTGCGAAATAGTCTTACAGACGAAATTTTCGAAACTAGAACTCAGGCAACAGAACTTGATCGCGTGATTCGAGAGTATAATTATTTGCGCGGTTTACAATCTGGTGGAAGTGAAGAAGACGTAAGTGTAATGTATTCCAAACTCGATCAGATTTTGGTCCGATATAATCTGAAAGACAAAGTCCAAACAATGAAGGACACAAGTAACGTCATCCAAAAGGATTATAATAAAATTACAATCGATGTATCGTTTCGCTCTGTACTTTTGCAGGACATTATTAAACTTGTATATGATATTGAAAAAAACAAACAAATTCAGGCAAAAGTAGACTTACTCAGTTTTCGAAAGCCATTTGCTGAAAAAGAAATCTATGATGTGAACTTAAAAGTTTCATCTTATAGTCGTTTGTCGAAAGGGAAATAATATGCCAAAAGAAACTGAATTGGAAGAAGATTTCCTTAACGAAGAAGACCAAGAGGTTCAAGAAAGTCTTCTAGAAGACGATGGTGATTTATTTGATGAAGATGGCGATGAAGAACATTCCAAACTAAATCGTAATCAAGTGTTTACACTTGTTGCCGTTGCGATTCTTTCTTTTTTTATATTTACTCTATTCATATTTCCGTTGAGCGAAATTTTTCGATCCGTTTTGATCAAGACAGGTAAAGAAACCGGTATCTTTATGGATGCAAAAGAAATCAATTTCCCGATGATTGGGAGAAAATCTTTTGATAGTTTTGTTGCTAGTTTCCCTTCTGGTACTTCGATTAAAGCAGAAGAGATTAGTTTGGGAGTATCTCTTCTGGGTCTTCTCCAGTCTAGGTTAGAAGGGGATGCAAACATTGGATATTTTAGTTTTGAAGGAAGTGAATGGGCCGCAAGTATCCAAACTTTGGACATTCCTCTTCGTCTTTCTTCAATAGATGATAAAATAACTAAATGGAATGGGGAAGGGGAAATTGACCTATCCGGTGGAAAAATTAAAGAATCAGCAGAAATCCCCTTTTTAGGTAGCCTAAAAGGAACTGACATTCGTAAGGCGAATATTGTTTTTAAAATTCGTTCCGGTAAATTGCTCCTGGAACAAGGAAGTTTGGAGTCTTCTTTTGCCAAATTCCAATTTCAAGGTGTGGTACGTCTTTCGGATACTCTCGCCTATTCTCAGTTAGATTTAAAAGTATGTTTCACTTTGACTGAAAAATTTGCCCAGGAACGCCAAGACTTAGTTGGTATGGTGGCTTTACTTCCGCAGGAAGGGGGGAAAACTTGTATCCCGATCCGCGGTACTTTTTCGTCTCCTAAAGTGGATCTTCCCAACTTGAATCAGTTAGGTGGTGCGGGTCCAAAAGCAGAGGATACATCCATTGAACCGGCGCCTGTTCCCTAATTTACCCTACTTAAGTCTCTGATTCTATGAGTGATTAAGAAATAGAAATAGGTAGAAATTATCCAGAGATCCTTCCTGTTTCTATTTATAGAATTGTTTTTTTTTTCACCATGTAATTCGATTTTTGATTATCAAATTTGCCAATGATGTTTAGATAAAAAAAAGACCTAAACTAAAAGTTTAGGTCTTTTTTTTTCCATGGAACCCAAACCCTAAACTGAAATTAGAGTTAGGTTCTTATTGTGGAGTTAGTTTACGAACAACCTGTCGTGGATCCGCAAGAGATACATTTGAGGCAAGCACCGTTACGAACCATTTGGAAGGAACCACATTCGGTACAGGAATCTCCTGTATACCCTTTCGTTCTAGCTTCCCCAATGATTTTCAGAGTTGCCGCTGCTGATTGTGCTGCCGTTGGTTGAGTGCCACCAGCCACAGCCACCGGTTCCGGTTTTTCTTCCAATACAGACTTCATAGAAATGGGTGCCACTTGTAGCGGAGCACGAAACCCGCTACTTTCCTGCTTTCCCACTAGATCCTTTGCAGGTTCTGCTTTCCTTCCTACTTCATCAGTTCTTAGATCCTCTGGTGATACTTGTGCCAAGTCGTATCGTCCTAGGTAGGTTATGGCAAGTTCTCTAAAGATGTAATCGATCACAGAGGTTGACATCTTAATATGAGGATTGCCAGAAACCATACCATTTGGTTCAAACTTGAAGAAAGTGAATGCTTCTACAAATTCTTCTAATGGAACTCCATGTTGGAGGCCAAGGGAAACCGCAATCGCAAATGCGTTCGTAAGAGAACGGAAAGCCGCTCCTTCTTTATGCATATCGATAAAGATTTCACCGAGTTGGCCATCTTCGTATTCTCCTGTGCGAAGGTATACTTTGTGACCACCCACCATAGCTTTTTGTGTGTAACCTGCACGACGGTGTGGGAGTTTTCTCCTTTCCGCAATGTATTTATACACTAGTTTTTCTGCAACTTCAGTCACCGATTTTGGAGCAGAAGAAGTTTGAAGTTCTTCCTCTTCTTCACCCACAGCACTTAACAACTGGAATACGGAGTTCAGTGGTTGTGAAAGTTTAGATCCATCACGATAAAGTGCATTTGCTTTGATCATCACTTTCCAAGACATGAGGTATGCATTTTTCACATCCTCGATGGTTGCCTCCTCGGGAAGATTGATCGTTTTGGAGATGGCACCCGAAATGAATGGTTGAGCCGCAGCCATAATTCGGATATGTGATTGATAAGATAAAAATCGTTTTCCGTATTTTCCGCATTTGTTTGCACAATCAAAAACAGCTAGATCCTTCTCTTTGATGAAAGGTGCATTTTCGATGGTCATCGTTCCACAAACATAATCGTTTGCTTGTGCAATTTCATCTGCCGAAAATCCCAATGTTTCCAAAAGGTTAAAACTCATAGAGTTGTAAACAGTTGCATCGATTCCTAATGTTTTTGAAAGGAAATCCTCACCTAACGTGAACTTGTTGAATGCAAATTGGATATCGAAAACAAAGGGAAGTTGTTTTTCTAGTTTTTCCAATACATCTTCTGTAAAACCTTTTTCTTTCAAACGAGCCGTGTTTACACCTGGCGCTCCGTTGAAAGTAGCATGACCTTTACAGTAGTTTACAATTGCATCTTGTTCGGCTTGGCTATAACCAAGTTTTTTCAAGGCAGCAGGAACGGATTGGTTGATGATTTTGAAATACCCACCACCAGCCAATTTTTTGTATTTCACTAGAGCAAAGTCTGGTTCAATTCCTGTGGTATCGCAGTCCATCACAAGTCCAATGGTTCCTGTTGGGGCAATCACTGTTACTTGGGCGTTGCGATATCCATACAATTCCCCAAGTTCCAAAGCTCGGTCAGAATCTTCTTTTGCTGCTTCGAGTAAGTAAGAAGGAAGAAATGATGGATTGATTCCCACAGGAGTGATGGTCAGTCCTTCGTATTCTTCTTTCGGAGCATTGTAAGCGGCACGTCTATGGTTACGAATCACTCGGAGCATATGATCCTTGTTTTTTTCGTATCCAGCGAATGGTCCGAGTTCTTTTGCCATTTCTGCCGAAGTTGCATACGAGGACATATGCATAATCGAAGAGATTGCACCAGTGACAGCCATCGCTTCTTGTGAATCATAAGGAATTCCCATGATCATAAGAAGAGATCCAAGGTTTGCGTAACCAAGTCCCAAGGTTCTGAACTTGTAGGATAGTTCTGCAATTTCTTTGGAAGGGAACTGCGCCATAAGCACAGACACTTCTAAGATGATGGTCCAAACTTTGTTTAAGTAACGATATCCTTCAACGTCAAAGCTTCCATCTTCTTTTAAGAATTTAACAAGGTTAGCGGATGCCAAGTTACATGCTGTATTGTCGAGGAACATATACTCTGAACATGGGTTCGATGCATTGATGGCACCGTCTTCTGGACAAGTATGCCATTCATTGATCGTACTATGATATTGTGTTCCAGGATCGGCAGAGTTCCAAGCGGCATTGGCAATTTTTTCCCAAAGGTCACGTGCCCGCAGGGTTTTGGAAGGTTTTGCTTCACGACCCGCAGCACGAGCTCTTTCTTTTTCTGTTCGGAAGTAGAGATTAAAAGGGAGGTCCTTTTCGACTGCTTCCATAAACTCATTTGTGATCCGCACAGAGTTGTTGGAGTTTTGTCCAGAGACAGTGTTGTAAGCTTCGGATTGCCAGTCAGTGGTCAATTCTTCAAAGAGCAGGTCTTTGTAACCTTGTTTGGAAAGGTCGATCACTCGTTTGATGTAGTTGTCTGGAACAAATGCTTTTCTGGCTTTTTGAATCGCTTTTTTGAGATCCACATTGGCAGCAGGGTCGTATGCTTCTTCACCAAGTGTTTGTTTGGCGGCAGAGCAGGCTCCCATAATATCGTTTAAGAGGCGATTGTTAAGAATGGATCCTGTGACAAGGGATGCCACTTTTTTCTCTTCTTGTACTTTCCAATCGATGAACTCTTCGATGTCTGGATGGTCCATATCAAGACAAACCATCTTCGCCGCACGACGAGTGGTTCCCCCAGATTTGATCGCACCAGCGGCTCTGTCACCGATCTTAAGGAAAGACATTAGGCCTGAACTTTTACCACCACCAGAGAGGGGTTCATTGGCGGAACGTAAGTTTGAGAAATTGGTTCCTGTTCCCGATCCATATTTAAAAAGACGAGCTTCACGAACCCAAAGGTCCATGATTCCCCCTTCATTGACTAAATCGTCATCCACAGATTGGATAAAACATGCATGGGGTTGTGGGTGTTCGTAAGAAGAGGCAGATCTTACAAGTTTTCCCGATTTTGGATCCACATAATAATGTCCTTGTGACTTTCCATCAATTCCATAAGCCCAGTGGAGTCCTGTATTGAACCACTGTGGGGAATTGGGTGCAGCCATTTGGCTTGCGAGCATAAAAATAACTTCTTCATAGAAAACACGAGCGCTATCTTCATCAGTAAAATAACCGTGTTTATAACCCCAATAAGTCCAACATCCCGCAAGGCGGTGGAACACTTGTTTGGAATCAGATTCTCCTACAAACCGGTCTTCTGGATTGAGGGCGGAGAGTTTTTCATCATCAGGAACCGAACGTTGTAGCCATTCTGGGATTCCTTTTTCTGCAATTTTTTTAAGATATTTGGGAACACCTTTTCGGCGAAAGTATTTCTGCGCGAGAATATCCGTTGCTACCTGTGACCAAAAATCCGGAACTTCGACTCCGTTAGCCTCAAATACAACTGACCCGTCAGTATTCGTAATTTTAGAATCCTTACGGACCCAAGTAAGATTCGGGTACAAACCCTTATTCCCTTTGGTAAAATGCCTCTCAATTTTCATGCAGACCCCATCTACAACAACATATACAATTTCTATTTTTTCCCCTACCAGGAGTGGAGAGGATTATGTCACAATAAGGGAATCTTTAGTTGGAAACATCCATTTTTTCAGCTAAGGAAGACTGATTTTTTAGAATTTTTTCAATATTTCTGTAAACTCTGAATGTTTTTTTTCGTTGACCTAGCGACCTTCCTACGTAGCATGGTCACAGATTCGAGATTCCCCTTTAGCTCAGTCGGTAGAGCAAATGACTGTTAATCATTGGGTCGCTGGTTCGAGCCCAGCAGGGGGAGCCAATCGAATCGTCCCCAGAGTTTTGAAAACCATCGGCTCTCCGAAATCCCTAGCATCCTTCTTCCACTTCCTAGGTTTCTCCCCAAAATCCAAGCAATTTCAATGCCACAAATACCATTCTATCACTGTTCTTTTTAGTTTTCTCTATTTTTTTTGTCCGCTCCCCGTTGAAAGCCAAGGTAATTCTCCGCCGGAATCTCCTCTTTGGAACTCAGAACAGATCCTTTTCATTACCGCAAAAGCCGGTGAAACCACAGGGTATCTGGATGTTTACACACTAAACGAAGGAGAATGGACATCTGTCCTCGAAAAAATACCAGTGAGACTGGGGCGGAATGGCCTTTTGTCCGGTTTGGAAAAAAGGGAAGGGGATGGAAATACTCCTACAGGTGTTTTCCCTATCGAAAGGATCGTTGGAAAACAAAAAAAACAAATTCGCAATTTAGAATACACTCAAATTCGAAAGCACTACCACTGGAGTGATTCGCCCACTTCCAAAAATTACAACAAACTGATCAAACATCGCGAGAAGGGTGCAGTCCTTCTTTGGGATTCCACAATTTACGACCTATTTATCGTGATCGAACACAATACAAAACCTGCAGTGCCTGGCCGTGGAAGTATGATTTTCCTTCATTCATGGAATGAAGATAAACCAACCTCAGGTTGTGTGGGTGTATCCAAAGAAGTTTTGGAGACTTTAGTTTCCGTGTTAGATGGTGATAAAAAACCTAGTATTTCCATCCAAATTTTGGATTGAGGATAACTCCCTACGCCACCGATCGGAGTGGAAATCCTTTGCGAAAGCAAAGATTGGAACGGAGAGCGGGATCGCTTACTGGTTAAAATTGTTATTTTAATTGGATTTGCGAGGCACAAAAAATAATTTATCTATTCTTGATAATTTGAATATTCTGAAAATATAAAAAACCGGTATTTGTAGTCAATACCGGCAAAATATGTTGTTTAGGTTTAGAGTTGATTAGAAGATTAAAAAGTTTTTACCGCAAAGTCTTTGTAGTCAGGTGTTTTCATTTCCTTTTCCCACTGACTCCAAGTATATGGCCACATCGCGGGATCGCCGTCTGGATCCAAATACCAACTTTGACAACCACCAAGCCATACCGTGCTACCCATGCCAGCCTTGAGATAAGCTGCAAATTGTTTTAGCGCTTCTTCTGTGGTTTCGATTTCATCAAATTTCTTTTTTCGCCAATCGTTTATCACTTTCATTACGTATTTGGTTTGTACCTCACTCATGGCAATCACAGAAAAATTCCCAATCGGTGTATTTGGTCCTAACATAAGTATGAAGTTGGGGAAGTGCGGAATGAATAAGGACCTGTAGGCTTGGACTTTCTTTTTCCAAACTGTATCGATATTGATTCCATTTTTTCCCGTTAGGTTCATTGGTCTCATAAAGTTGAATGGATGAAATCCTGTCGCTAGGATTAAAATATCCAGTTCGTGGAGTGTACCTTCCTTTGTAACAACTCCTTTCTCGGTAATTTTTTCGATACCTTCGGTAACTAAATCTGCATTTGGTTTTTGGATGGCATCATAGAATGTAGAGTTTACAATCACTCGTTTACATCCTACTCGATAGTTAGGTGTTAGTTTTGCACGGAGTACAGGATCTTTAATGGAGTTTCGGAGATTTCGTTTACAAAGAAAACTCATAAGTAAATGAGGGATTTTTTTACCAATCACTGCTTTAGAGAATGTTTGTTCTACGGCAAAGGTATACCATTTGTGAAATCGTTTTAATATATTTGTATCCTTTCTCCAACGTTCTTTTTCTTTTTCGGAATAATTGGTATCGGGAATTTGAATGATCCATTGCGGTGTTCTTTGGAATACGGAAACTTTTTTTCCCACTTTGATCAATTCTGGAATGACTTGGGCTGCTGTAGATCCAGTCCCGATGATACCAATTCTTTTTCCTTTTAAATCTACTGAGTGATCCCATTCGGCAGTATGAAAACATTTACCTTGGAAGGAATTTAGTCCTTGGATCTCGGGCCTGGCCGGGTGGTGTAAAATTCCTGTTGCGGAAATTAAAAAATCAGAAACATAAGTTTTTCCTTGGTTGGTTTTTGTCGTCCACTTTCCGTTGTTATAGGATGCTTCGCTAACTGCTTCATTGAAATGAATTCTTGGAGTTACTTTGTATTTGTCACTGACTCGTTTGAAGTAAGCTTGGATTTCATCCCCGTGGGCAAAACGGTGGCTCCACTCTGGGTTTGGTTCAAAACTATAAGTATACATATGAGCAGGGATGTCACAAGCAACACCTGGATAAGTGTTTTCTCTCCAAGTACCCCCTAAGTCATTTTTTTTCTCTAGTATGGTAACGTCTGTGATCCCTGCTTTTTCTAATTCGATCGCAAGTAGAATGCCAGTCATCCCAGCACCTATGACCACAACTGAAGGATTTCTGAGTATGGAAGTTGTCATTTGTTTCCTCATTTCGTGATTTGTTCGAACTTTCTAATGAGAACATTGTTCCGAAATTCGCAACTGAGAAAGAATGACATCAGTTTGGGATTTGTTTGCAATAAAAAAAACATATGTGTGATAAAAAAGGAAATTTGAATTTTAAAATTAGAATCATAGTGATTCTAGAAAAAGGACATATTGAACGATACAAGAATTGGTTCAGGACTTTGTCGTATTATGTTTGTTAAGCGGTCAACGTTTCTATTTATCAAGTATTCCACATGTTTTCGTTCTGTTTCTTGCCTATCGAGATACGTGCAATTTTTTTTGAAAGACAGCATTCTAAATTCGATAATTAAGTATTGACTTAATTAAGTATTATGTTTATAAAGTTTCTATGAACGCTTTTGCTGCTTTAGCAGATGATACGAGAAGGGATATTGTAAGACTCGTGGCAAAAAATGGGGAACTTACCTCAACAGAAATTAGCCAGAATTTCCAAATGAGTCCACCCGCAATTTCACAACATCTGAAAGTGCTAAAAGAAGCAAATGTCCTTCAGATGAAAAAAGATGCACAGAAACGTATCTATAGTCTGAACCAATCAGGAATGATGGAAATGGAAGATTGGATTACCGATATCAGGAATCTATGGACCAAACGTTTGGATAAATTGGATAGATATGTACTAAAATTAAAAATGGAGAGATCCCGTGATAAAAAATAATACAGAGACAATCATAGAGAACAACAAAGTCACTTATAAACGCTATTTTGATGTACCCGCCGACTTACTTTTTGAAGTTTGGTCGCAAGGGGAGCACCTTACGGAATGGTGGGGTCCCGATGGTTTTACGTTAACAATCAATAGTTTAGATTTTTCAAACGGTGGTATTTGGGATTTTGTAATGCATGGTCCCGATGGGCATAATTACAAAAACAAAATCCAATTTATAGAAATTAAAAAACCGATTTCCATTTCCTATAAACACATCGGTGATGGAGAAGGCGATGAGGATGTAGACTTCCAATCACGTATCGTTTTTGAAGGTGTAGGGGAAGGAACAAATCTTATCATGGAACAAATATTCTCAAGCAAAGCAGAATTAGAGCGGGTGAATGAGAAGTATGGAGCCATTGAAGGTGGAAAACAACATATTGGAAACCTTGCAAAGTATTTGGAAAAAATTAAGTAGGGGATAATCAATCGATATTTACAATTGGGAGCTGAAATATAAATGGGATCTAAACACATCTATAATGCATTTAGAATTCACGTGTGCCAGTTGATTACTAGAAATCCGAAGGAGTCCTATTGTTGTGAATGGTGGTGGTCCTGATACTGTGCAGAAAATAAGTTAATACACAGGAACCGAATCCCAATACCGACATTGAACCTGTTCACTATGTCGGTATTTTTTCCTATCCCGCCTCTGTGCCCAATAACAGGTAGCATCTACAACACTTTCTGGCCAATAATCATCTTCCTTCCAATGTTTTTTATTTTTAATATTGGAATACTTGCCGTAAACCCAAGGAGTGTTTCTATTCGCTTTCTCTTTAATTGTATGGTCTACGATATACTGTTGTACAATTCCATTTTTATCAAAGAATATATGAAAATATAGATAATCCATACCTAAATAGCCACCATTCGGTAAAGGTGCAGTTACATAATTTACATAGCCGATAATTTTCTTCATTTCAAACTTACGTCCCAGGATTTCTTTAACGATTGGTTTTCTAAATGTCAATCTTGACCAAGGCTTAGGATACATTTCAAGTAGTCCTTGTTCGGTTGTCTTTCCAATCACAGGCAATTTGTTTGGATCGTATTGGAATTTCTCTGGTCCGCTGATTATATCATCTGCAAAATCAGGATCATCTTTCGATAATAACTCACAGGATAGTGAAGATAGAATCATAAGAATCGTTAAGAACTTTGCCAATAAGGTAGGTATTTTCATTTCTTTCCTCTATCCATTTCTCACCACTGAAGTATCCCTAAGGAGATCACCTGTAAACGAGGAAACGTTTCCTTTGTTAGGATTTGTAATAGAGTTTTAAGTGATCGAGATGAGTAGTGTTTTGGGTGGATGATTACTGATGCAATAACTTACTTCCCATAATTAGTATTATGTCGCATTAGGGATGTGCCATTTTTGAGTGTACTCGTACATCCTTTACAGTTTTGTCTTGGTACATACTTTACAAAAAGTATGATTAAAATCCTGATTCAGACGTTAAAGAGGATGGCATTGGGTTTTTAAATTGCAACAATTTTCCTGTATATAGGTCTATTACTCCAAGACTGACTCCATAAAAATGAATCTTCACATGTCTATCAGAGATCTCTTCCAGACCGACTTCCTCCAAAGCAAGAGCGGAAGATAAAAAGATACGATGTCCTTCAAAATGTAGATTCCCAATATCATTCACTTCACCAACTATTATGTTTGTTGGATAAGAAGCTTTAACGATCCGTTTCGGAAACTTTCGTTTGGACTTCTGATAATACTTCGCTGGAAATGAATTTTGGATTCCTTCATGGGGTCTCAGATAGTTGAACTCCTTTTGAAACTCCCGAAATGCTTTTTGTTGCGCTTCCAAGCTTGACCTTGGTGGCAAAGCCGTTTCTTCTTTTAACGTTTTATGCATCCTTTCATGCCGACCATTCTGTTGGGGTTTGCCTGGTTCGATGCGCTCCAATTTAATTCCAAGTTTGATCCACCAAACGGAGAGTTTGCTAAGACCTGCCAGTGCATTCGAGGCAAACGGTGTTCCATTGTCCGTTCGTATGGCAAGAGGCATTCCATACTCCGAGAATAACTTCGTAAATTCATTGATTACATTGGCTGTATCCGCCTTTGCAACAATCTCGCAACAAAGTAAAAAACGACTATAAGCATCCGTTACAGTAAGTGGAGTGCATCTTTCTCCATTCCCAACAGTGAAATGACCCTTAAAATCCGCACACCATATATCATTGGGACCAAGTGCATGCGAAAACGGTTGTTCGACGCTTTCCCTCCGGATCCTTCGTTTGGGAGTTTTTATTAGATCATTTTGTTTTAAGATACGACCAACAGTACTTGGATGAGGCCACTTCTTAATCATATGAATCCTCGCAGATAAAGAAGCCAAGAGTTTCCTTGCTCCCCATCTCGGATGTTCTTTCCTTTCTTGTAAGATCAGTTCAATGATTTTCTTTCGGGTTTGGTGTGGATGGCGTTTGGGTTTCCTACTTTTATCTTTTAAACCATCAAGACCATAAAGCTCATACTGTTCTAAGTATTTATAGCCAGTGACCCGACTAATATTGAATTCATGGCAAAGGTCTGTGAGAGACCAACCTCCACGTTTCCACGCCACAACAAATTTCATTCTTTCTTCAAACACGTTTGTCTCCTTCCAAGCCATGACACACTCCTGGTGTGTACATCGTGTTCTGGATCGAAGAATTAAAATCTAGTGTGTAAAGGATGTATTGAGATCAATTTGTAAGGGAAGAAGCAAATACGGACCTTTTGTATAGAAAGGAACATCGGTAACACATTAGATCACTCACATGAGTTACACTTTTATTTCACTGCTAGGCTTATCTCTGAAACATGTTTTGGCTTTTATAGAATGAAGGAAAGTCTTTCAAAGAAACAATCTGCTGTAAACCTTCCTCAACAGCGGATTGGATACTGTTCGCAATTTTATCTTTCGACTCTGTGTCTTCAGCGCTGAAAGGAATGGTTCTGGAGGTGATTTGTTCGGAATGACCCAATATACGCTGTGGTTCACCCGATGCCCCGACGACCACAAATTCAACGATAGAGATGAAAGTTGCATGATGGAACTTTGTGGTCCCTTCCTCAAATTCCAAAGACCTATCCACTTGGACTTTACGCAAAACGATTGCTCCAGGTTCGAGAGGGTCATTCGATTTTAGAGGTGATAAGGAACTTACTGTAAAAAAACGAGAGCTAGTATTGGAAAAAGACTGGAGCGCAAATTGTCCGATGGAGATTTCCTGGGCAGGACCCACTTTCAGTACTTTGGTCTCTAGTTCTTGCGCATATTGGAGCCGTAGGGACTTCTCTGATTGCGGAAGTTCCGTTTGAGATGAGCTCACGCAGTGAACCAATAAGAAAAGCAGAGTAAATGTAAGTCGGAATCCGAATTTCATAAGTTAGACCTGACTATCAATGCCACCAAACAACGAGTTTATTGCATCCAGGGTTGTAAAAATCCCTAAAACTTAGGGGAAGAACCGAGATTTCTTAAATTTAGAATCCTTTGAAAACGAGGTGACTTTTCAGTGTTTTAGTTCATGATTCAGAAAACTAGGGTGATCCTTGGAAAGTCCTAGAACAGAAATAAACTCATCCGAAGGAAAATGGTATGAAAATTGCGTATACAATTGTTAGGATTTTGCTTGGAGCATTGTTCTTGTTTTCTTCCGTCGTGATCCTATTCAATTTGGTGGAACAGCCAGAAACGACTGGAAACTTAAAGATATTTAATGATGGTATCAAGGCCTCTGGGTACTTGATGACTCTCATAAAAGTTACGGAACTTGTGGTGGCCGTTGCCTTCCTGACTGGCCGATTCGTTCCTTTAGCTTCCATTGTGATTGCCCCAATCGCAATAAATATTTTTTTGGTTCACCTAACAATTGCACCAGAAGGATTGCCTGTGGGAATTTTTGTGGTTGTTGCCAATGCGTTTCTTGCTTATGTCAATTGGAACGTATACAAACCATTATTTGTTCCAGTGAACAAATAATATGGTCCGTTAATTGATTCAAGGCAATGGTCATCTGTTAGAGAATGAATGTAAGTTGTCTGGATATTGATTGGTAGGGGAGTTTGATTCGCCTAACTCCCCTACTTACACTAGTCTAATCTTTATTCAATAGTTTCAAAAAATTGAACCTCTCCCGAAGAGGTATCATAAAAACCAGAGACAATTTTTATTTCCTTGGACTCCACTTTTTCCGAAAGGAAGGAACTATGAGACAAAATCTCATGGATAGAATTTTTCACATTTGCCTTCACTACATGATTGAAGATATGTTCATTTTCTTTTTGGATGGGATGGATAATCTTTTCTGATTCATCAATTGCTTTTTGGATTTTGTTTGTAATGCTGGCAATATTTCCCTCACGAAGTGCATAAAGAGCACTTGAAACAGCCCCACAATTCGAATGGCCCAACACAACGATCAATTTCGTCCCAATTTTTGCACATGACAACTCCAAACTTCCGAGTATTTCCTCGTTCACAATATTTCCGGCGATGCGTATCGAAATGATATCTCCAAGACCAGCATCAAAAATAATTTCGGGACTTGTTCTCGAATCAATACAAGACAATACTACAGCAATGGGATTTTGGCCAAAGGCTGTTGCATTGACTTGGTGTTTGAAATATTTTTCAGACCATTTCCCTTTAACAAAGCGTTCATTTCCTCGTTTTAAGAAATCTAAGATTTCATCGGGAGTTAACTTCTGTTGGGCTTCCTTGTCTAAAATATTTACAAACTGAACTTGGTCACTGAGTTCATATGAATCTTTTAATCCGATCAAATTTAGTTGTATTTTCTTCTCAATAGAAACAACAGTTTTGAATTCTTCCAAGACTTCCAAGATATCATGGTCAATGAAATTACAATTGGAGGCATCCACGATCAGTTTGGAATTTTCTGGGATTGCCCAAAGGGTATCTTTAATGGAGGCTTTATTTAAAAAAGAAACTTGGTTTGGTAATTCGATTCGAACCGTTTCTCCGATATTCAAAGTTTCCGTTTCTACAGAGAATGGGTTTTTATAATTATTTTTTAAGATAAAAATAAAACTAATTGAAAGGCCGATAAGAACCCCTGTTAAAAGGTCAGTAAAGATGATCGCAATGATTGTGGCAATGAAAGGTAGGAACTGATAAATTCCTTTTTTGTATATAGATTGGTAAAGGTTCAGTTTCGTCAGTTTGAAACCAGTAACGATTAGTATCACGGCTAAAGAAGATAAGGGAATCAAGTTTAAGAAAGATCCAAAAAAGACAACACTAATAGACAGCAAAATCCCATGAAAAATGGTTGAAAATTTGGATTCAGCTCCCGCATAAATATTTACTGAACTTCGAACAATCACAGAAGTAATAGGAAGGCCACCTATCAAACCGGAAAGAGAGTTCCCTATTCCTTGGGCCACAAGCTCCCTGTTAGGGGAAGCAAGTCGTTTGTGCGGATCAATTCTTTCGACGGCATCCAAATTGAGTAGTGTTTCCAGGGTGGCAAAGGCAGCAATCGTGATGGCAAAATACCAGACCTTAGTATTCAAAATTGCCGAAAAATTGGGAAAGAAAAATACTGATTCCCAATTTTTGATACTCGGAATGGATACCAGATGTTTTTGGGAAAGATACCACTGTGGAATGTAGTTTTGAAAGACAGTGTTTAATAGGATACCAAGGAGAATGACAAGGACTGGAGACGGTAAAAATTTCAGAAGTTTCCATTTTGACTTATCATAACCAATGATTAAGGACAAAGAAGAGATGGCAATAATGACTGCCCCCCAGGAAAAGTATTTTATTATATTAAATAGTTCTGAAAATGTATTTTCCCCGTCTTTTTGGAAGAAGATAAAGTCCTCTTCTGGGTCCACATCAAATCCTACAGCATGGGGAATTTGTTTTAGGATCAAAATGATCCCAATGGAAGCAAGTAATCCTTGGATTACGTTAGACGGTATGTAGTTGGCAATAAATCCCCCGCGTAAAAATCCAATAATAATTTGTATAAACCCTGCTAAAAAAACTGCAAGAAGAAAGGTACGATATTCACCAAGACCTGCAATAGCAGCTAACACCAAAGTGACAAGGCCTGCTGCGGGTCCACTCACACTTGTGTTGGAATGACTAAGGATACCGACAACGATTCCTCCAATTACCCCCGAGATCACACCAGATAATAAAGGAGCACCACTAGCTAATGCCACTCCCAAACAAAGGGGAAGAGCAACTAAAAATACAACGAGGCCTGAAGGAATATCTTGTTTTAATTTAGAAAACATAAATGTTTGGAAATCTTAAAATCTTAAGCATCTGATGTCAACCCGAATGGAATAGTTCTAAGTTGTTTTGAATGATTGATTCATGAAAAAAAATTTCAAAAAAAAATAACTAAATTCATAACCAAACAGTCACGTCATCTAGGTCAGCTTCACTGATCACGTGGCGTATCTGGTCTTCCGTAGTGAAGGAAATAGATTGGATTTGTATAGAGGACCAAAGATTCGTATATGTGAAAGGACCAACGTGACATTTGATGATGACATTCGGTTGGATTTTTTTTTCGATCGAACAAATGAGTTCCGGTGTCTTTCTATCTTCCGGAATCAGAATTTGTTTCTGTTGGTCTATGGCAAAAAATAAAATCTGAAATTTTGAAATACTAATATTTGTTAGGTTTTCTGTTTTGATAAACAGTTGTAATTCTTTTGTATTGATTTTATGTCTGGGACGAATTGTAACAAGGATGGGCAAACCCACTTCCTTTAAGTATGTCTTGCGACTTTCAGGAAAATTTTCATTTGGTTTGGAACAAAGGAGGAAAGGAAACCAAAAAAGAACCAAAACCGAAACCCTACTCCACCCAACTAGTCCCCGACCATTCAATTTTCGTTTTCTTAGCAAGATTTAGCAACAATGGCTAGCTTCTGACCCGGACTCAACCCCTTTTCCAAGGGTCAGTCCTCTCATGAATCTATTGAGAAACAGACTCAAATACGTAAGTTTCTTATCGATCAGATTTATGAATTTACGGAAAGTGGAATCTGTCCAAAGCTGGACGTAAGAGAAAAAATTTACACCTATACTCTACAGGAGCTCTTCAATGACGTTGAGTCTAGACTTCTTTCGGTCCTCAATTGGAAAGAAGATCATAATGGCCATTACTGGATTTATCTGGTTTGGATTCGTGATCGTTCACATGGTCGGAAACTTACAAGTTTTCCAAGGACCAGAAAAATTAAACACCTACGCAAAGTTTCTTAAAGATTTAGGTCCCCTACTATGGGTGGCAAGGATTGGATTGATTGTGGCCTTCTTTGGTCATGTATTCACAGCCATCCAACTAAAAATTGAGAATACGACTGCAAGACCTGTCTCCTATGCAAAAGGATCTACCATCCAAGCTTCGGTTGCTTCTCGCACCATGGCTTATAGTGGACTCCTTCTTCTTACGTTTCTTGTGTACCACCTCGCACATTTTACTTTAGGATTCACTAACCCAGATCATTACACTCACGAATACATACTTAAAAACGGTGATGTAGTTCATGATGTGTATGCGATGGTGATCCTTGGATTTCAAAATCCAATCATCGCTGGTACCTACATCGTTTTTATGGTCTTCCTTGCTCTTCATTTTTCTCATGCTTTGGGATCAATGTTTCAGACTTTGGGAATCCTTGCACCAAAACACAACCCCACCATCCAGAAACTTTCCACAGGACTTGGGCTTATCATTTTCCTGGGAAATAGTTCCATGCCGATCTCGATTTTACTCGGGTATATCCGTTAAGGGTTTTTAGGAGAAGTTATGAAATTAGATGCAAAAATTCCGTCGGGTCCCTTAGAACAAAAATGGGACAAACACAAACAAGACATCAAACTTGTAAACCCGGCAAACAAACGTAAGTATAAAGTCATCATAGTAGGAACAGGACTTGCCGGAGCTTCTGCTGCTGCAACACTATCAGAACTTGGATACCAAGTTTCTGTATTCTGCTTCCAAGACAGTCCAAGACGTGCACACTCCATTGCTGCCCAAGGTGGTATCAATGCGGCAAAGAACTATCAAAACGATGGTGACTCCGTTTACAGATTGTTTTACGACACTGTAAAAGGTGGTGATTTCCGTGCAAGAGAAGCAAACGTTTACCGTTTGGCTCATGAGTCTACGAACATCATTGACCAGTGTGTAGCACAAGGAGTTCCTTTTGCTCGCGAGTATGGTGGAACCCTTTCTAACAGGTCTTTTGGTGGAGCGCAAGTTTCTCGTACTTTTTACGCAAAAGGACAAACAGGCCAACAGTTATTACTCGGTGCATATTCAGCATTAGAGAAACAAATCTCTCGTGGTGCTGTAAAAATGTACCCAAGAACAGAGATGTTAGAACTAGTTCTTATCGATGGTCATGCTAAAGGAATCGTAGTTCGCGACCTCGTAACCGGTGAAATTTCTTCTCATGCAGGGGATGCAGTGATCTTAGCTTCTGGTGGATACGGAAACGTATTTTATCTTTCCACGAACGCAAAAGGATCGAACGTCACCGCCACTTACCGAGCTTACAAAAAAGGTGCTGGATTTGCAAATCCTTGTTATACGCAAATTCACCCGACTTGTATTCCACAAGCCGGAGATTACCAATCTAAATTGACTCTTATGTCTGAATCTCTTCGTAACGATGGAAGGGTTTGGGTTCCAAAGAAAAAGGATGATCTTCGTGCTCCACACGAAATTCCTGAAGACGAAAGAGACTACTACCTCGAAAGAAAATACCCTTCTTACGGTAACTTAGCACCTAGGGACATCTCTTCTCGTTCAGCAAAGGAAGCTTGTGATAACGGTCTTGGTGTCGGTCCCAAAGTTGGGGACAAACGTCTTGGTGTGTATTTGGATTTTTCTGATTCCATCAAACGTTTAGGGGAACCTGTGGTTGCTGACCGCTACGACAACCTCTTCCAAATGTATGAACGGATTACTGGCGAAAACCCATACAAAGTTCCTATGCGTATCTACCCTGCGGTTCATTATACAATGGGTGGACTTTGGGTGGATTACAACCTAATGTCAAATATTCCAGGCCTTCACGTTCTCGGGGAAGCCAACTTCTCTGACCATGGTGCCAACCGATTGGGTGCTTCGGCTCTCATGCAAGGACTTGCAGACGGATACTTTGTGATTCCTTATACTATTGGTGATTACTTTGCCAAAGAAGGTCATAAAAATATCTCCACAGATAGACCAGAATTCAAAGAAGCGGAAGCCCGCGTTCGTGAAATGACAAACAAACTCCTCACGATCAATGGTAAAAAAACTCCAGATGATTTCCATAGAGCCCTAGGTAAAATCATGTGGGACCAGTGCGGTATGGCACGTAATGAAAAAGGTTTGAAAGACGCTCTGCAAAGAATCCCTGAACTTCGGGAAGAATTCTGGAAGAATGTAAAAGTTGCCGGATCTGGTTTGGAACTCAATCAAGAGTTAGAAAAAGCCGGACGTGTTGCCGATTACTTAGAGTTTGGTGAACTACTTTGTTTAGATGCACTCAAACGAGAAGAATCTTGTGGAGGTCACTTCCGTGAGGAACACCAAACAGAAGATGGCGAAGCTAAACGTAACGACGAAAAATTCTGCCATGTAACTGCTTGGGAATATAAGGGAGAGGGAAAAGCTCCTGAAGAACACCGCGAAAAACTCGAGTATGAAAACATCCACCTAGCCGTAAGGAGCTACAAATAATGGATAATATGAAGTTACACCTTAAAGTTTGGCGACAAAAAGACAAAAACGATAAAGGTCGTATGGTCAGTTATGAAGCAAACAACATCAGCGAACACATGTCTTTCCTTGAGATGTTGGATGTTGTAAACGATGACCTAATCAAAAAAGGCGATGATCCTATCGCTTTTGACCATGACTGTCGCGAAGGGATTTGCGGGGCTTGTTCTATGGTGATCAACGGTGTTCCGCATGGTCCCGAAAAAGGAACTACTACTTGCCAATTGCATATGCGTAAGTTCAAAGATGGTGATACGGTATACATTGAACCTTGGAGAGCCAAAGCATTTCCTGTGGCAAAGGATTTGATCGTAGATCGTTCTGCGTTTGATCGTATCATACAAGCAGGTGGATACGTATCCATCAATACTGGTGGGGCACCGGATGGAAACGCTTTACCGATTCCAAAAGTGGATGCTGACCTTGCGATGGACGCGGCTACTTGTATCGGATGTGGTGCTTGTGTGGCGGCATGTAAAAATGCTTCTGCCATGCTCTTTGTATCTGCGAAAGTCTCTCATTTAGCACTCCTTCCACAAGGGGTTGTTGAGAAGAAAGAACGGGTTCGTAAGATGGTAAGTGCTATGGACAAAGAAGGATTTGGAAATTGTACAAACCAATACGAATGTGAAGCGGCTTGTCCGAAAGAGATTTCGGTAAACTTCATCACTCGTTTGAACAGAGAATACATTTCTAGCTAATTAGAATTTGCTAAAATCATGTCGCTAAATATCAGTTTTGCGGCGAAAATTGGAAACCCGGTTAACACGACCGGGTTTTTTTATTTGTATGGGCATTGTTTTTAGCGGTTAGAAATGGAATCTCTAATGGTAAGTTTGGGTTCTCCAAGGAGGTTGGATCAACTAAAAATGGCAATGAGGAAAACGTTCCAAGAATGAAGTTTGAAAATAGAACCCTACTTTTTTTCAATTAAAATAGAGAGTCATCTAACAAAACAAACAATTCCTTTTTTGACTGAGGCCCAGGCCCCTCCGATTGAAAATTTTCCCTTAATTTCGAAAGCCAGTCCGTATCCTTTCTTCTTTTGATCCTTCCTTGAAGGATGATTTCCCATCGAGATTGGATGGCTTTCTCGACAAGAGTTTTGGATTCTTCGGGCAACCCGTTCCAATTTCCATTCTCCTGAAATTCTTCTTTCGTGAGTAAAAGCGAATACAAACGAAATCTTTCCTGTGCTTGGTACTGACTAGATAGTTGGTCATCGTGCCCACCGTAACGCACCATCAAATTTTCCTCCAATAAGCCGATGGAATGTCCTTTTAGTAAAATTCGATTCCATAAATCATAATCTTCGCATATACGAAGTTCGGTGCGAAAGAGTCCAATGGATTTTAAAGTTTCTTTATGAGCCAAAAAACTAGAACAGGTCACCATACAAATATCCAAGGATTCCTTTAAAAAATCTCCAGAGATTTTTTGGTATTTTCCTTTGGGTTCTAAAAGATTTCCTTTTTTATTCCAAATTTCTTTGGTTTGGGAGAATAAATACTCTGGATGATTCTTATGAAATTCGATTTGTTTGTTTAGTTTATTTGGATACCACTCGTCATCGGAATCTAAAAATGCAATCCATTCCCCCTCTGCTTTAGAGATTCCAAAGTTTCTTGCCCCACTCACTCCCCTATGTTCTGTTTGGTGGACTTGGATGGTCTTTTGGTTTCTACCGAAGGAAGTGAGTTTCCCTTTCCAACCAGGCAATTTCGAGAGTAAGTTAGTCCAGGTCCCATCTGTGGATCCATCATCAATGATATGAAGTTCCCAGTGCGGATAAGTTTGTCCTAGGACTGATTGGATCGCACGTTCTACGACCAAGCGACGATTGAATGTGGGAATGATGATAGAAACTAATCTTTGTTCCATTCTCAATTTCTATCAAAAACTAGATGTAAGTGTTGGATCTGACCACCTTGGTGCAGATAAAAGATGGGAATCATTTCACCCGAGGGAGATCGTTTCAGGAATTTGTTTGGAAAAAATTCCGACTCGATATTTGTTTCTGTTCTACTTTGTTCGCCTCGGACTTGGAATGATAATCGCATTTCGTGTATCTCCCGCAGTAAGGAAT
Source organism: Leptospira wolbachii serovar Codice str. CDC (assembly GCF_000332515.2). NCBI lineage: Bacteria > Pseudomonadati > Spirochaetota > Leptospiria > Leptospirales > Leptospiraceae > Leptospira > Leptospira wolbachii. Next base: position 64,220 of record NZ_AOGZ02000014.1, on the reverse strand, counting down.
AAACCGTATTACCACTATACACAGGTTCCAGAAGGATCCTTGTATTGCGATAAAAGCTGGCTATCCAGTTGTTGAGAGCCTGGTTTTTCTTTGCAAAAGAAGCAGATTTTTGATTTGTTTTTGGTAAGACCTTCGGATCGGGACTGGAATCACCATCAGAATGATCTACTGGAATCGAATCCATAACCTGATTAGGGGTTCTAGGTATCGGTCTTCCATCAAGGGTTGGAAGTTCCAAGATTTGCTCTAGAGGAATGGGAATGGTTCTTAGCCCCAATTCTGTTTGTAAATCTTTCACTTTCAGAGTCCACTTCGCTTTCGGTTCTCCCACCATCACTCCCAGAACCAAAATGGAGCTTCCCCAATAGGCATCCATGGCTGATAAGAAGGTTGCCCCCGATCCAATCTCGAGGACGAGTATGGCAGTGAATTTACTCGTTTCTTGTTTGGTTTGACTCGGATTGATTTGGTCTTCCAACGGACGCCGCTTTCGATCGTTATTTCTAGGCTCGTGAGAAGGAAGTGAACCAGAGAGTTTTTCCATCTCAAGTTTCAATTTCTCCCAAAAGGATTTGAGTCCGAGGATCTGGCTTGGATGGATGCCAAATTCCGGAAGTGTAAGACCCGGATATCCATTCTGTTTTTCCAACCAAGCCGCATAAGCTTCTCTTCGATTCGCATAACATTCAATAGAATGTGAATGCCCTCGAACCATTTGTTCATTATAAGTTTTTAATTGGGGATCTCTCGAATACGCGATACATTCGATTTCCAATCCATACTGGCGAAGGATGTAAGCAAAACTGGCTAGATAATTTCCATGAATTGAACCCCAAAGAAGAACCTTTCTGATTTGGTTTTCGTTCAGAAAAACAAGAATGCCTTGGACCTTTCTCCATTTGGTTCCCAGTCCCAAAGGAAGTAAGTCATCCCGAAGAAAATAAAGGTATGGAATGGAAGGGTTGTTTGTTTGGTCGGTAGGAGCTACCTCTGTTTCTAAATCGTTGTTGTCTGGGAGTTCGGTTGGAAAGGATTCCAACGCTTGCCAGGGCAGATCCGTTATCTGGATGGGAAAATCCTTGGGAAATCCCGTTTTATTCCAGTTTTCCAAAGGGTTTGTGAGAGAAATTTTATCTTGGTGGTTCTTTTGGGTTGTATCATCCATCGAGATTCTCATTCAAAACTAAATCATCCGAATGAAGTCCTTTCAGGGGAAACAGAAAACCAAGAGAATCGAAGGTTATCCAATGAAAGAGGTATTCCATTCTGCTCAGAAATTCCTGGCAGAATGGACCAATGACTTTAGTCTCCGGTTTTGAGAATGGATAGGAAGGCTTCCTGCGGAATCTCCACATTTCCAATTTGTTTCATCCGTTTTTTTCCCTCTTTCTGTTTCTCGAGAAGTTTCTTCTTACGAGAAATGTCCCCACCATAACACTTAGCCGTTACGTTTTTACGAAGGGCAGAAATACTTTCCCGAGCCACCACTTTGGCACCAATCGCAGCTTGCAAAGGGATCATAAATTGGTGACGAGGGATGAGGTCTTTTAATTTTTCAATGATCACGCGTCCGCGGTCTTCCGCTTTGGATTTGTGGACGATCGAGGAAAGGGCATCCACAGGCTCCCCATTTACAAGGATATCCATGCGAACGAGTTTAGAATCCCGGTATCCTACTTCTTCATAATCTAAGGAAGCATACCCTTTGGTATAGGATTTGAGTTTGTCATAGAATTCGAAAATTAGTTCCGCAAGAGGAAGTTCGTAGGTGAGTTGCAGTTTGTCTTTCGAAAGATAAACGGTATCTAGATGGATTCCTCGTTTGTCGATCACAAGAGACATGATGTTTCCCACATAGGATTCTGGTGCAATGATGGTTGCTTTTACAAAAGGTTCTTCTGACTTTCCAATGAGAATGGGATCAGGCCATTTACTTGGGTTATCCACTTCAATGACTTCGTCTTTTGTTGTTGTGATTCGAAATTTAACCGATGGGGCTGTGGTAATGAGAGCTAAATTGAATTCTCTCTCTAGTCTTTCCTGTACAATTTCCATATGTAAGAGGCCTAAATAACCCACACGGAAACCAAAACCAAGGGCTGCCGAGTTTTCTCTTTCAAAAGTTAAAGCAGAATCGTTTAACTTTAGTTTTTCGATGGCATCAACGAGGGCATCAAAATCTTCCCCGTTAATGGGAAAAAGACCAGCAAATACCATAGGTTTTGCATCTTTAAATCCTTTGACATCTTCTGCGGTTTGTCTGTTGGCATGAGTGATGGTATCGCCCGTTTTGGCATCTCCCATTTTTTTCATACCGGCAACCACATAACCAACATCACCAGCTTGCAATTCTTCACAAGCTACCATGGAGAGACGGTTGATTCCCACTTCGGTAACCGTAAACTGGCGGCCAATGTGCATCATATGGATCATTTCTCCTTTACGGAGTTTTCCATCATACAAACGAACTTTGGCAACCACACCCATATAGGTATCAAAGAAGGAATCGTAAATGAGTGCCTTCAGAGGAGCCTCCACATCACCCACTGGTGGAGGGAGTAAATAACAAATGGCTTCCAATACTTCTTGTACATTGAGCCCGGTTTTTGCAGAAATCGGAATGGCTTCTTCGGGATTCAGTCCAAGGGACTCTTCAATCATCAATTTACATTTGTCGATATCGGCGGAAGGAAGATCAATTTTGTTAATAACAGGAATTATGCGAAGATTTAAATCCATCGCTAGGTATAAATTGGCTAAGGTTTGTGCTTCCACTCCTTGGCTTGCATCTACAATCAGAAGTACGCCTTCACAAGCGGCAAGAGAACGGGAAACTTCGTAAGTAAAGTCCACGTGGCCCGGGGTATCAATTAAATTCAGGTGATAGACATTTCCATCTTTGGCTTCATAATCAAAGGAGGCATTATTGGCTTTGATGGTAATCCCACGTTCCCGTTCAATGTCCATGGAATCTAGAATTTGGTTCTTTTGGGTCCTTTTGTCAGTGACAAGACCTATCTCAAGCAAACGATCCGCCAGAGTGGATTTTCCATGGTCGACATGGGCGATAATGGAAAAATTGCGGGTGAATTTTTGGCGTTCGTTCACGGTTCCCTCTTCTTTTTAAGTCATTTTCCTGGATCAAGGCTCTTTGTCGAAAAAGTTTATTGTCAGAGGCTTAAATTTCCTAAGACTGGGAGGAAATTATCCCTTAGGAGAAACAATTCCCGATGTCCCAAAAAGATAGCATTCGTTCCGTCAAAGCCCGTGAAATCATGGATTCCAGAGGAAATCCAACCGTTGAAGTGGATGTCACTTTGGAAGACGGTTCCTTCGGTCGTGCGGCGGTTCCCTCCGGTGCGTCTACAGGCGAACACGAAGCAGTAGAACTTCGTGACGGTGATAAAAAAAGATACTCCGGAAAAGGTGTACTAAAAGCCGTAGAAAATGTAAATTCTAAAATTTCAAAATCCATTTTAGGCCTTTCGGCAACAAACCAACTCTTAGTTGATGGAACAATGATTTCGCTCGATGGAACTGCCAACAAATCTAAATTAGGTGCCAATGCCCTTTTAGGCGTTTCCATGGCTGTGGCGAAAGCAGCAGCAGTTCATACGGGACTTCCTCTCTACCGTTATATTGGGGGAACCTTTGCTCGTGAACTTCCGGTTCCTATGATGAATATCATCAATGGTGGGGCTCACGCAGACAACAATATCGACTTTCAAGAATTTATGATCCTTCCTGTATCGGCTCCGAATTTTCGCGAAGCCCTTCGTATGGGTGCCGAAGTTTTTCATAGTTTGAAAACTGTGTTAAAAGGCAAAGGCCTCAATACCGCTGTGGGTGATGAAGGTGGATTTGCTCCTAACCTAACAAGCAATAGCGAAGCCATTGAAGTCATCCTCACTGCGATCGAAAAGGCTGGTTACAAACCAGACTTAGACATCAAAATTGGTTTGGACTGTGCCGCTTCCGAGTTCTACGATGAGAAGAAAAAGAAATACATCCTCAAAGCGGAGAAAAAACCAGAGAAGACTGCGGAAGAACTCGTAGAATACTACTCAAATTTAGTGTCAAAGTATCCGATCATTACCATGGAAGACGGTCTGGATGAAAACGATTGGACAGGCTGGAAAAAACTTTCGGAAAAATTGGGAAAAAAGATCCAACTTGTGGGGGATGATTTGTTCGTAACCAACATCAAAAAACTCGCAAAAGGGATCGAAAAAGGGATTGGTAACTCCATTCTCATCAAAGTGAACCAAATTGGAACTCTCACAGAAACCCTCAGTGCGATTGAAATGGCAAAAAGAGCCCAGTATACAGCTGTTGTTTCCCATAGATCGGGAGAAACGGAAGATGCGACCATTTCGCATATTGCCGTAGCAACCAATTCTGGTCAGATCAAAACAGGATCACTTAGCCGAACCGACAGGATCGCCAAATACAACGAACTCCTTCGTATCGAAGAAGAACTCGGTAAAAATGCAAGCTTCAGCGGAGTAAACACTTTTTACAATTTAAGGTAATATGACACCAACGAAAGCCTCCCTACTTGTAACCTATATTTGTGCTGGCCTCTATCTCGGGCTTTTGTCCGAGTCGGGAATCGCCGAACGTATGCGCCTTGAGAAAGAATTACAAAATCTCAATGCCGAGGTAGAGAGGCTTGTGGTAGAAAACCAAGGGTTGGAAGAAAAAGAACGCCGCTTAAAAAACGATGCTTATGCCTTAGAACAGGAAGCAAGGAAGTACTATCTACTTTCTGAAACTGCTCATGTATTGAAATTCGAAGAAATGCCTTCCCCGTTAACACAAAAAACAAAGGCCCTTCCTGCCTCCCTTCGCACGGCAGGGCTTGGTGGGGAATGGAAAGAACCACCGCTGTTTTTATTACGTTTCTTTTTTATTTCTTTCAGTGTTTTCCTGATTCTAGGCGTTTACTTCAAGCTGAAACGCTTGCCTCATACGTCTAAACAGGAAAGACTGAATTAATATGCCAGAAGAAGAAACACCAGATAAAGAAATCACCGAAACCATCCAAGATCTCATTAGCGACAAAAACATGGGTAAGAAATTCCTGGAAAAAAGGAAAATCTTTCTCTGGGGTCCTGTCACTGACGAATCTTCCAAGGAATTAACTGCCAAACTCATGTATTTGGAAATGGCAGATCCTGGAAAACCAATTACGTTTTATATCAATAGCCCCGGTGGTGTTGTTACCTCTGGACTTGTTGTCTACGACACCATGCAAATGATTTCCTCACCGGTTCATACAGTGTGTATGGGAATGGCTGCATCTATGGGTTCTATTTTACTCATTGGCGGGAAAAAAGGAAATCGTTACATTTGGCCTAACGGTCGTGTGATGATCCACCAACCTTCCATCGGAGGACAAATCCAAGCTCCAGCAACGGATTTACTCATCCATGCTCAGGACATTGTTAAAACCAAAGAAAAACTCAATCAAATGTTAGCGGATGCGTGTGGCAAATCCTACGAACAATTGGTGGAAGACACCGATCGCGATTATTATATGGATGCCGACCAAGCTCTTGCTTACGGAATCGTAGATAAAATCGTAAACACAATTGACGTCGTCTAACAGAGAGTTTAAACCTAGAAGATTTTTAGAAGGTAGACATTTACAAACTGTCTACAATGTACTTTTTCCTCCAGACAATTCTTTGGAGGATGAGTATTATTCGGAGAGTATCCTCATCCCAACAAACGACAGGTCTGGGGATATTCTTTGGCTAGAACACAATCCCCCTTTATCGCAAGTCCGTAAAAAAGCATCCAAATGGAACGGGCATTACTTACTTCTCATCCATGGAATGGAAGGAAGTTCGGAATCTCATTATATGGTGAGTGCCGGTAAAGAAGCACTAAACCGTGGTTATGGTGTGGTTCGAATGAACTTACGGAACTGTGGTCGAGGACTTGGGCTTGCTAAAAAACCTTACAATGCTGGCCAATCAGAAGATATAGAAGCTGTATTACAATATATTTATAAACATTTCACCAAATCCATTTTTGTCTCTGGGTTTTCTTTATCAGCCAATATGGTGGTAAAGTTTTTTGGTGAAAAAAGACAACATTATGCCAAAGCATTTTCTGCTACCTCACCTCCATTGGATTTGAAACGAAGTTGTGACTTTATCGATTCCCGTGCGGGTAATTTTTACCGGGATCATTTTTTGGATACCATGAAAGAAAAAGTAACCTCCGGGGTTTATGAAATTCCAGATAAAATCAAAGAACGAGTACTTCGTAGTAAATCTTTTTTTGATTTTGATGACTATTTCACGGCACCAATTGCTGGTTATGCGAATGTTTTAGAATACTACAATATTTGTTCTGGGGTAAAGTATTTGGGTGGGATTAAGATTCCTGGCCTTCTTGTTCATGCTGATGATGACCCTGTTGTCCCTTCTGAAGTTTGGCATGAGATTCGATGGAAGTCCTACCCACTACTACAGACTGTACTTACTGAAAAAGGGGGACATGTGGGATTTATTAGTGATCCATCCCCTGACAATCCAGAAGGAAGATGGCTTCCTCGGATTTTACTCGATTTTTTTGATTCTCAAATCAAATAGTATAACAATAATTAGGATAGAAGGTAAAGGCTAATGCGTAACCTATTAAAAGAATGTTTGGCCGAAGAGTCCGGATTTGTGGAACTAAGATACCACCATAAAGAAAGCAGGTCCTTCCATGCAGAAAGAGGACGAGTGGAATCCACTGCCCTTCGGAAACGAACAGGAATTGGCGTTCGTGTTTTGGAAGCAGGCACTTGGGGATTTGCATCGACTAGTGAAATTTCAAAATCCTCCATCCAAAATGCCATCCAGGTTGCAAAAAAAGCGGCTCGCCTATCCTCCGCTCTACGAAAGGATAAAATCCCGAACTTACCAAAGGCAAACTTTGCCATTGGTGATTTTATTGGGAAAGGGATTGAAGACTTCCGCACTCGCACAGTTGAAGAAAAATTAAAACTGGTTCTAGACATTCAAAACGCAGCGGCCAAACAATCGACAAAACTCCAATCGGTGGGTTGTGGGTATTCCGAAATTTATGAAGAAAAAGCCATTGTTACTACCGACGGGGCTGATAGTTTTTTTACTATGGTAAGACCTGAGTTCCGAGTCTCTGCCGTTGCCAAAGAAGATGGAAAGATGGAATCGGGATCTCATTCCATTGGAGTGACTGGGGGATGGGATTGTCTTTTTCGATCTCAGTCGGCCACAGAGATATCTGAAGAAGCTTGTAAAACTGCAGTGGATTTACTCTCCAGTGTTTTGCCCGATGGTGGACTTTCGACTGTCATCCTTTCTCCATCGATCGTGGGACTTCTTGTCCATGAAGCCATTGGTCACACAGTGGAAGCGGATTTTGTTCTCTCGGGTTCTGTGGCCCAAGGGAAAATCGGACAACGGGTTGGTTCCGAATTAGTTACGTTATGCGACTCTGGCTTTTCCGAATACTATGAAGGTGCCGGTGGATCCATTCCTGTGGATGATGAGGGCCTCCTCCCCACAAACACTGTCATCATTAAAAATGGAATTTTGACTTCTTATTTACACAACAGAGAAACCGCAGAACGGTTTGGTGTGGCTCCTACCGGTTCGGCAAGGGCCTGGGAGTATGGAGACGTTCCCCTCATCCGTATGCGAAATACCTTTCTCGTTCCTGGAGATTCCAGTTTGGAAGAAATGATCGCAAACACCAAAGATGGATATTATTTGGATGGGGCCAAAAATGGCCAAGCGGATGCTACGGGTGAGTTTATGTTTGCCGTACAAAAAGCCTACCGCATCCAAAATGGAAAGATCACTGACCTTTTGAAAGGAGTCACAGTATCTGGACTTGCTTTCGATGTATTACAAAATGTAGATATGGTCTCCAAAGAATTCAAATGGGATTTGGGTTCGGGACATTGTGGCAAAGGCCAACCAGCAAAAGTCGATGCAGGTGGGCCCTATGTTAGAACCAAAGTATTGCTAGGTGGTAAATGATGGATCGTTTATCGATTGAAAAACGGTTAGACGGTCAAAAGGAATTACTTTCCGGTCTAGTCAAAAAAGCAAAAACCAATGGAATCGACCAGGTGGAAATTTATTCCAGTTATGGTTACTCAGAAGATGTCAGCTTAGAAAAAAATGACTTAAACAACTGTACGGCAACAGAAGAGAATATGTTTGGAATCCGTGTGATAGCCGAAGGAAACCAAGGTTTTATCATCTCCAATCATATACCAAGTCTCTATGAGTCGATCGAAGAAGCCTACAGTCTCGCTAAAAGCCAATCCACGCCTGATTTTGATTTGGGTTTGCCAGAGCCAGAAACCATTTCTAATCATTTCAATCAGTACGATGATTCCTTGGATTTGATGGGTATTGAGGATTTAGTTGCCACTGCCAAGGAAGCCCTTGGTTGGAGAAATGATCTATATTCTAAGGTCAATATTGATTCGGGAGATTTTTCGCTTAGCAAGGGTTATAAACTCATTGTATCCTCTAAAGGAGTGATGGCTCACGAACTGGGAGCAGAACTTTCAGCCTCTGTGATGGGAATGGGTGTGGACGGAGATCTTGTCGGAAGTTTTGATTATGATTCCGCGAGTGGTTTCAACAAGGAGCAGTTCCAAAACCTTTGGAAGAAAGCATTTACCAACTTTGGAGACAAATGTATGGGTGCTCTTTATGCTAAACCGAGTTCCGGTTTCCAAGGAAAAGTTTTACTTCCGCCAGAGGCAGTGTATTCATTTTTCCTGGGACTCTTTATTGGTTCCTTAAATGGAACAAGTCTTAGAAAAGGAAAATCAAAGATGGCGGGAAAACTGGAAGAAAAGATTGCTTCTTCTCTCTTATCTATTTGGGACGATCCAACAAACGATCGTTTTATGGGTTCTACCGGATTTGACAGGGAAGGACTCCCTACTTCTAAAAAACCCATCCTAACCGATGGAGTGCTGCACACTTACTTCTACAATACCTATGAAGCCAAAAAAGCTGGCCTAACCAAATCCAATGGTTGTGCTACGGGAGGCGCCCAAAGTCTTCCTGGATGCGGGCCAAAACAATTGCAAATTGCCCCTGGCTCTTCTTCTAAGGATGAGTTTTTCAAACTGCCCGGGAAAACTCTATTTGTGAACCGGATCTCTGGAACTAAGGACGGGGCATCCGGTGATTTTTCCGGTGTGATCAAAGGTGGGTATGTCCTAGAGAACGGCGAAAAGATCCCTGTTCGGGAAGTGCAAGTTGTGGGAAATGCTTTCGATGCATTAAATCAAATTGAAGCCATCTCCAAAGAAGGAGAGCTTTTGGGTGAGTCCTCCTTTGTTCCTTATATGCTTCTGGATGGATTTACAATCACTGGGGTTACGGAAAACTAAGGTATGCCACAAGAGTTATTGGAAAGACCACCCGGTGCTGCATTTTTTATGATCCTCTCTTACGAGCAAGAGGACATTCTATTTGAGCTAAAGGCAATGGGAGAAAAACGTTTTTCTAAAATTCTTTATGAGTCTGTCCTTCTTCCCAAATGGACACCGGATGAAACAGAGCGTGAGTTTGCCTATCCGGGGCGATGGACTAAAGTCCTTTCCTTCAAACAAAGGATCCACAGAGAAGAACTTGTTGAGAAAAAAAAGGAATGTTTGGAATTTCAAACACTTTTACAAAAAAAAGATCCGAGTGTTCTTTTGATTCCTGGATATGTCACTTCGCATAACATTGTAATTGCGAAATCTAAGGATGATTTTCATCGAACTTATTTATTTCAAGGGGTCTATGGAGAAACGGTTTATCATTTTTCCCGGGGCCAACTGGTTGTACCAAATACGGCACAAAATTACTTTCGGGAAAGAGATGTTAGTTATTTTTTTAATACACTCAGGGAATCCTATGAATTCAATAAGTTCAAATCCTGATTGTGTTTATGCTTCTGAAATTATTATGAAAAGAGAAATAGGAACATCTAACCCTAGTGATGCGAATATTTCTACTTTTTTTCGTAAGTTTAGACTGGATTCTAATTGGAATCTCAGCCGCCCTAATTCTATTTTAATTTCTTTATTTGTTTATATCAGCTTTTGGATAGGTGGATGCCAAACTGACCCGAAGCAGTCGTTCCAGTTTTGTGATAATTTTAATGAACCGTTGGATTGTACGGAACCTAAAACAGAGAATGACATAGTTTTTCTGGACAAGAAGTTGTTTAAGAAAGAAAATCCAAGTAACGAGGATTTTGGAAACTTTCTTTATTTTACCGCAAGAGAAACTCCTGGATTTCGTCTGGTGCTCCCAAAACCATACAATGGGCTCGCGAAACAAACTTTTCGCTCTGGATATGTTGCCTATTTAAAATACGGAAATTCTACCGAAAGGATGGAAGGGAATTTATTCCAAAACAATATAGTGGCGTCTTTTCATTATTTAGGAGCTCTTCTAAAAGAGGAATTTCGCCATAAAGGAATCGATAAATCTCCTTTTCAGTTAGAAACACTGGGTCCCATTCCATTGGAATATAAGGTGATTGTACCTGGAATGGAGACCATCACCAAACATAGAACTATCGAACTTCGTTGGAAGTAAACCAACGAAGTAGTCTTAGGAATTTTTTAGTTACTTTTGAATGTATAAAGCCTGCGGATCGAAGAAAAAATCCATAGGTGTGTAGTCCAAATACAATAAAGAAAGCACGGAAAGGACAACGGCTCCCACGATTGGAATGAGAAGGTTGTCGTCAACGAGTCCCTTTGCTGTTGTGTTAGCAAAAAACTCAGTTACGCAAGCTGCAACCACAGAAAAGAAAACTATAACAATGGGTGTCCACAAAAGTTCTGTTTGGGGGCCAGTGATGGCAAGAAAACTTCCGGGATGAGACTTGGTAATGAGAAAAAGAGCAAGAACGGAAAATAAAAAAGCAGGAACTAAAAAACCGATAATCCCTTCTAAAGATTTCCCATTGTAGAATCTATGTTTGCCATATTTACTCCCAACAAAAGCCGCAAACGGATCCCCTATTACTAAAAACAAAATTGCAAGGATAGCAACTTCTGCAGGAAAGAATAAAACTACCAGGAAGTTGGCAAAAAAATAAGGAACCGTTCCGTTGAATCTTTGTCTTTCGGATTCTTTCATGAGAAAACCAAAGTATTTATAAAAGAAGTTTTCAAAACCAGAATGGTTTAGCCGAACCAGTTCCAACACAAAGAGCGCTACGAGAAGTGCCGCAAGTAAGGTAACGAGAATAGCCCGTGTTGCAAACACAAGGCCAAAGGCATCGCGGAAGGGGTCAAAAAAGAGGGTCACGGGAATGATGAGCCCGAGCACATGCCAAATCTTACGGAAAAAATTAAATCCTGAATTCACGGTTTACCTACTGGGTCTTGAGGCCATTTTGAACGCAGCCTCTTCATTGTTAGCGATGGGAAATAAATTACGAACTCCTGCCATTAAAAATGCTTGTCTAACACTTAACGGCAGATTGACTAAGATGATCTTATGTTTGTGCAGGAAGGCTTCTTCGCTGAGCGTTTTGAAAGCGATGATTCCTTGGGTTGTCACCATATTCAATTCTTCTAGATCCAAAATGACAGAACCATGTTTTAGAGAATTGAGTACCGATTTGATGCATTTCTCAGCAGTGAAGTTATTTAGATTTCCCTGCAATTTGGTAACGTAAACAGTATCAATTTTTTCAGTGGAAACTACTAAATCGTCTAGGCTCATAAAATTTGCTATTTTTCTTATTTCATTCTTGCACTCTATTGCAAGTAAATAAAACTTTTGGAAGGAGTGGTGTTTGAAGGTAACTGTTGCCCATTTATACAAAAAACTGGAAGAACTGGATCGCGATGTCATAGAATTGAAAAAATTGACGGATCGGCTTGCTTCGGACAGGGAATATTCCCCCATTCTCAAAGAAACGTTTTTATCTGAGATGCATAAATTAGAGGACCAAAAATCAGAGATCCTGAAATTGAATGTTGCGAGTTCCCTACCCTTGGTTAAAAAAACCGCAGGTTCTCCAGAAAAAACAATCCCTACCACCACACAAGTTTCGGAAACAAAAAAGCCGGAAAAACCAGTTCGCAAATATTAAAGAATACTTAAGAAAATAGATAAGGAAATCCAATGAATCTAAACAAATTTCTCACTCTGGGTGTTTTGCTCAGTTTGACTCTCGCATCACTTCTCAATTGCTCCAAGGATTCTGAAATCCTAGCGACGTTTGATGGTGGAACTGTTACTCGCAAAGAAATGAACTTTGTGATTGAGGCTTCCAAACGAGGAAATACAGAACCACAACCAATTAGTGCTGACATCCAAGCAAAAATTTTAGAAAGTATCGCTTTGGAAAAAATCTTATTAAAAGATGCAATCTCCTCCAAAAAAGTGGCCGAGGCTGATGTGCAAAAAATTGAATCTCTTGTGAATCAATTTTTGAAACTAAACGTTTACATGCGTGAATATGTAAAAAATGGTTTAAAAGAAAAACCGTTAGAGTTTGTCAATCTTCAGTTAGCGCTCGTTCGGGGTGAAGATGAAGCTGCTAATTTAAAAAAAGCAGAAGAACTCGCAACCAAATTGAATTCATTGTCGAACAAAGAAATTGCAGAAGAAATTTCTAAAGTTACTGAAGACATCACACGTAGACCTATCGCTGGAAAATTAGAGCCTTTTTGTACAAACTGTGCAGAAACACCATTGGAAGATATTCTTACCGAAGTGAAGAAGGCAAAAAAAGGAACTTTTATTTCTTATGCGAAAGCAGGAGAAGGAAGAATTGCCTATGTGGTTCGTTCCACAGGTTCAGAAAAAGTCCACCCAGAGAGACTTAAAAAATACTTCACATCCATTTTTGACGATTTTAAAAAAGAAGCTACCGAATATGGGAAAACCCATGATGATGCGGACACAAAAGCATCCGTTGCCTACTTTACTGATGGGGAATCCGCTGACAAAGCCAACCAGTTTGCTTCTCATACTATGAAAGAGTATGAACAAGGTCTCTATCAAAAAGAACTAAAAAAAATTACCGAAGAAAGTGGAATCACTGTAGCAAACCTGCCACGTTTTTCAGGTCCAACAGACATCGATCCGAAGGTCTTTACACCTGATTATGCATTGTATTCCACTCGTGATGGCAAAAACTACTCTTGGAAAGATTTGACTATAGAATTTGAAGCCATTCCCAATATCCTAAAACAAGATTACAAAGATGAAAAATCTAAAACTTGGGATATGCTCAATTTGTTCCAGTCCACCATCCTTCAGGGAAAAATTGCAGAAACTTCAGACCGTGTCCAAGACGTGGGATCGGAAATTAGCTATTTGATGCAAATGGATAAAATGAAAGTTTCTTTGGCGTTAAAATCGCTACAAGATGAGATCAAAGCTATCCCAGTGACTGTGACTGAAACTCAAATGAGAGATGCGTACGAAGCCGGTAAATTGTACGCTTATGCTGACCCAGACCCAAAAAACCCGCAGAATCGCATTCCTAAGCCTTATTCGGCTGTTCGCGAAAGGATCAAATCGGAGATGGAAGGTGCCCAAAGGAATTCATTTATTGAACAGAAAGTTTCCGGGCTAAAAACCACTTACAATCTGGTGATTGCCGCCGATCGTCTAAAGGAAGTTACATTATAAGCCCATTCAAGTTTTAGGGGATGGCAAAATTTTTTTATTGAATTTTGCCATATTTGACATATTCTGACTGTTAGGGGGGATAAATGAACAATCACATTTACATGCTTCGAAAGAAGAGAGGTATCAAACAGTACGATATGGCAAGGGCACTAGGAGTTTCTCCGAGTTACCTGTCCAAAATTGAGACTGGAGCCCAAGATCCGACTGAAAAATTCAAGTCGTCTTGTGCAAAGTATATCAAAACCTCTGTTGATAAACTTTTCAACGACAGCGCTGTGGAAGACATCTACCCTGAGTTTTCCAATGGATTGAAAAACAAACTTTGGGCAGTCAGACGTGAGTTAGGAATCAAACAATACGATTTCGCTAAGAAATTGAAGGTTTCCACTCCGTTTTTGTCAAAAGTAGAACTTGGACTTTTGGAACCACCGGAAGATTTTAAGAATCTGGTCTCCAAAGTTCTGAAAATGGAAAAAAACGAGCTATTTCTCGGCTAATTTGAAAAATACCAAAGCAAGGCGTATCAAAGCCTTGCTTTTTCTCATCCTTCGACAAAAAGATTTTGTCACATAATTCCTACTGCATTCAATAGTCCCTGATGAAAGAGAGACAAGTGGAACACCACGATGGCTGGGCCAGTCGTATTGGATTGATATTGGCTGTGGCTAGTGGTGCGATTGGACTTGGAAATTTTTTACGATTTCCGGGGCAAGCGGCTCAAAATGGTGGTGGTGCCTTTATGGTTCCTTACATCATCAGTTTCCTCATTCTCGGCATTCCCGTTTGTTTAGCAGAATGGACCATGGGTCGCATGGGTGGCAAACACGGTCATAGTACACCTTTTATCTTTCGCGAGTATCTCAAAGGATTTCCACTCAAACTTTCCGGCACCATTGGTGTGATGATTCCGGTAATGATTTATGTATACTATGTATTTATAGAATCTTGGTGTTTGGCTTACGCTTATTATTTTCTGACTGGTCAAATGTCCCTGAATGGTTCCACCCAAGATGAGATGACAAAACAGGCTTCCACATTTTTTTTACATCTAACTGGTGCCGATGCGAATGGTTCTAGTTTTCAATCCCCAATCATTGTGTTTTTTTTCTTATGTGTTTTGTTTAATTTTTTACTAGTGTATCGAGGCCTTTCCAAAGGACTCGAAGCATTTGCCAAGATTGCCATGCCTCTTATGGGAATTTGTGCTACCATCATCCTCATCCGAGTGCTCACCATTCCTGGAATTGAGTCGGGCCTTGCTGTAATGTGGAACCCCGATTGGTCAAAGCTTACCCAACCTAAAGTATGGATCAGTGCTGCTGGACAAATTTTCTTTTCTTTATCCACTGGATTTGGGATTGCACTCGTGTTCTCTAGTTTTTTAAAGAAAAAAGATGATGTCGTACTTTCTAGTCTTTCTTCTGCTTCTTTAAATGAGTTCGCAGAGGTTGTGTTTGGTGGTATGATAACCATTCCTGTAGCTTTTTTATTTTTAGGGATGCAGGCCACTTCCTTTGGAACCTTTGGGATGGGGTTTATTGCACTCCCCTCTGTTTTTGGGATGATGCCTGGAGGAGATTTTTTTGGCGGGTTGTGGTTTTTTGTGTTATTTCTCGCTGCGATTACTTCTTCGGTAACTATGTTACAACCAGGGATCCTTTTCTTAGAAGAAGGATTTCATGTGGGTCGGCGTAAGTCTTCTTTGCTATTGTTTCTATTTACCTTCTGTTTATGCCTTCCTATTATTTATTTTAACAAAGACTTTGCTGCTTTAGATATTGCAGACTTTTATATTGGAACCATTATGATTTATATTTTGGCTTCTATCCAGATCTTTATCTTTGTTTTTAAGATTGGAGTGGATAAAGGTGTAAAGGAAGCCAACGAAGGAAGTCTGATCCCCTTTCCTAAATCAATTCGGTTTGTCTTAAAATACATTACCCCCTGGTTTCTATTGTTTATCTTCGTTTCTTTTTGTTATATGAACCTGCCCGAATATTTGGATAAAATGAATCCGGAAGTTATGGGACTCCTTGCGGAAAATAAAGGAGAAAATGTGGAAGATGCTAAAACAAAGGCCACTGTGGCTCGTTCGGTAGTGATTGGATTATTTTTGATCTACGGGTTTATTTATATTTTAGTTTCCAAAGCACTGGATCACAAAAAGGAAAAGGTTGTTATATGATTTCATCAGGAGAACTCAATTGGCAAGGGATACTCATTATGACAATCTCTCTTGTTTCCGTGATTAGTTTGACTGTGGCTTGTATTATACTTCTTTTTCGTAACAGGCATTAGGGATTGGACGTACAAGCAGTTTTTACAAACAAACTTCCTAAACTTTGGAAGGATTATGAAGTTAGAAAAGAACAGATGGAAATGGCCACTTCCATTGAGTCAGCATTTAATACAGGTTCCCACTGGGCGATTGAAGCAGGAACAGGTGTAGGTAAATCCCTTGCCTATTTGATTCCGAGTGCCCTCTTCTCTCTAGAAAATGAATGCACTGTGGTAGTTTCCACAGAGACCAAATCTTTACAAGACCAACTACTATATAAAGATATCCCGCTTGTTTCTGAGGCTTTGGGAGTCCCTGTAAATGCAATGGTGGCTCTTGGTGCCAGTAACTATCTTTGCAAACGTAAATACAACCGTGTCATGGAACGGGGAGATTTTGGTCCAGAAATGGAATCTTCCCTACAATACTTTGTGAACTGGGAGAAACAAACCACAGCGGGAATCCGTGCGGAATATGATGGTTTTATATCCAATTCCTTTTGGAACTCAGTCTCTCGGGAGTCTGACAACTGTTTGGGGAGAAATTGTCCCAACTTCAGTTCCTCTTATTATTTTTTAGAAAAGGAAAAGTGGAAAAAAGCAAATATATTGATTGTAAACCACCATCTTCTCGCAAGCCACCTGGCTGGTGATTTCAAAATCCTTCCTCCTTTTTCTCAACTCGTCATTGATGAAGCCCATGCCTTTCCGGAAATTGTGGGCCGTGCCTTTGGTTCTGAAATTCGTTATGACTTACTTATGAATTTACTTCATTATCTCTATTTTCCAGAGAAACGAACAGGTCTTGTTTTAAAATTAAAAAACAGCGAAAAAATCATGAAGTCTGTTGAGGCTTCCATTGCGTATGCGAATGATCTTTTCCGTATGTTGCTTTCAGCCATTCCTTTACAGTTCAATCAGTTTTCTACGCGTCACACCGAACGAATCAAGTTAGACAACGGTGCTTTAGAAGATACTCTGGCAGATTTAGCTTCTCAATTAGAATCACTACTATCTAAATACAAAAAAGATAGTGAGGATATGGAAGAGAAGGAAATCGCTTTAGGCCTTGAGATGGTTTCTGGAAACTTAAAAAAAGCTTCTTCCTTCCTGAATGACTTTCGTTTGAAAACCAATCCCAACTTGGTTTTTTGGATTGAACCTCCTCCCCAGTCTTCGAAAGATCCTTTTTACTATTTGTTCTCCCAACCGAAAAATACGGACGAGATCTTAGCAAGCACTCTATTCCCCAATATGGATTCTGTGGTGATGACATCGGCTACCCTTTCCCCAACAGCGGGAAATTTTCAGTATTTTTTGAAGGAAGTGGGAACAACAGAAGTAAAAACCAAAACATTGGCTTCTCCTTTTTCGTATAACACACATTCGCTTTTGTTTGTTCCCAGACAAGTGGCAGATCCAGTCCAAGATCCCAAACGAAATAAAACAGATTTGTCTTATTGGATCACTCGCCTCTTAAAACTTTCAGAAGGGGATGCTTTTGTTCTTTTTACTTCCAATAAACTACTTTCAGAACTTTATGAAGAACTAAAAAACCAAGTTCCATTCCCAATATTTTCGCAAACAGAAATGGGACCAATAGCCGCCAAACGTGAGTTTCTTGCTAATGAAAAAAGTGTGTTATTTGGAGTTTCTAGTTTTTGGCAGGGTGTGGACATTAAGGGTGATAAACTTAGAAATGTGATTGTGACAAAACTTCCCTTCCAAGTTCCCACGGAACCCGTTTTACAAGCGAAGATGGAAGATATGGAACGAAAGGGGAAAAGTCCGTTTTGGGAAATGCAGGTTCCTAAAACTTGTTTGTTGCTCAGGCAAGGGTTTGGTCGCCTCATCCGATCGCAATCGGACACTGGGATGGTGAGTATCCTCGATCCACGGGTGCATACAAAGTCCTATGGAAAAAACGTCTTGCAAAGTCTTCCAAAAGGAGTTCCCCTCATAACGGAATTTAACGAATTGGAAAGAAAATTCAATCTTTTACCGAAGTCTTAATTATGAAACGAATCTATCTTCTTTTGTTTTTTTTACTCTCTGTTTTTTCTCTTGGGTCAAAACCCATTGAAGATAAAGATATCTATTCTTCTATTGTCAACTGGACAGATCTTCTCATTTCCTCTTCGGTAAAAGAGACCATTCCTAAAATTGTATTTGATGAAGAAGATCCCGAATTCTCGGGAAAAAATACGGCCACACAAGCCAGGGCAAAGCCCATTCTATGGCTCGGAAGAAAGCCCGTGAAAAACTCAGAGTGCGCTTAAGCCAAAGGTTAGAATCCATTCTTTTTAACGCAGATTATACAGTGTATGAATACACTCAAGTGAACCAACAGGCAAGGTTACGTTTAAATTCTTATATTGGATCAGAGAAAGAAGAGTATGATTTTCAGTTTGTGAAGAATGTTCTAGAAGCAAAAGCAAGTTTACATCTTAAGGGAAAAGAGGGAATTTTAGCTCACCTTCCCATAGAGTATGGAATTGAGTCTGTGCCGGAATTTAGCGAAGAAGTGGTGCCTGTTGAGTTTTCGGGTCTTGTGGTTGATGCTCGTCATCTGAATGTGAAACGAGCTCTATTTCCTAAAATCCAAACCGATCGTGGCCTTGACATTTATTCTCCTGTCTATGTGAAAGAAGCCTATGCCATTGAAACTGGATATATTGTGTATAAGGAAGAACAAACAGGAAAAGGAACAGAAGCTAAAATAGGAAAGAATCCCTACTTTGTTTTGGCCCTCGGGACTGCGGGAAAAAACCAAACGGACCTTGTCATTCCCACGGATGAGGCGGCCAAACTTCTTAGCCACCCCGAAACCAGAAAAAACCTTACACGTTGCAGAGTTTTGATTTTAGTTTCTCGGTAAGAGATAAAAACATCTTTTCTGCTTTTGAATAATCCCCATGAAAGAGATAAGCAAAACCCATATCTTCTAAGTCTTTGTGGCCTAGAGAATTTGATTTTGCTTCTAACTCACCAATTTTTTTATACACTGAATCATACATCTTTCGTTTCTCATCAAAGCTAGGTAGATTCAACTTGTTCGGGATGTTTTCAAAAATCAAATTGGCTTCTTTGTGACGATCCAAAAAGAGAAGCGCCATACCCACGAGTTTATGGATATCGGAATCGTTTAACAATTTCATATTGTCACGGAAAACCTTGATCACTTCATCATAACGTTTTAAGTAATACGTACAAATCAGTTCTTCTTTGACAAAAGAGTTATCATTCCATTGTTTTTTAAAGCGGGCAATGATTGATTTTGTTTCTTCATAAGCTTCTGCACGAAAGTATATTTTGATGGCAGTTTGGATGATGGAGAAACAGAGAGGGTTGGTTTGAGTTTTGAAATATAGATTTAGGCTATTACATGCATCCGCCGTTTTTCCAATTTCAAAGTTCTGGATTGCATCAACTAATGGAGCAAGACTTGAAATGCCTTTAGGAGCTGAGATCGTAGCTCTTCCTGTGAGTTCATACAATGCTAAATAACCAAGATGTTGGATATAAAAGTTCTCGGGATGGCGTTTGGCAAGGACCACGACGTCTTCGTTTGATCCTACCTCATATAGATCCCAAGCTTCTTGTTCGACGGATGTGTTTAAAACTTGGGTTGCTTGTTGTGCCATAAGGTACCTCTCTTTCCCTAAAAAGATCGGCCTTAGAGCAAATTTCCCGTACGAAAAATTAAGGGCTGAGCCTGTAAATCATCCGAGGAAAGGGAATGCACTCCCGAATATGGGACAAACCACAAATCCAGGCGATCACTCGTTCGAGTCCCATTCCAAAACCCGCATGAGGAACTGAACCATACTTGCGAAGGTCCAAATACCAAGAATAATCTTCAGGAGGAAGACCTTCTTCTTGCAATCGTTCCACAATTTTTTCATAAGATTCTTCTCTTTCCGAACCTCCGATGATCTCCCCAATTCCATCGGGAGCAATCAGGTCCGCAGATAGAACCGTCTTGGCATCGTTTGGATTCTGTTTCATATAGAAGGCTTTGATGGCCCTCGGAAAATTTTGAATAAAAATGGCTGTACCAAAATGCGTAGTGAGGATTTGTTCTCTATCGGAATTGATGTCCTCACCCCAAGTGATTTCTTCCCCGGCAGTTTGTAATATTTGGATCGCTTCTCCGTAATCCACTCTTGGGAAGGGTTTTGTGAGTTGTTCTAAGAGAGGGGCTGGATCTCGGTCCAGAGCTTGCAGATCTTCTCGGGTTCGTTCGATCGTGGTACGAAGCACTGTCTTTACAAATCGTTCTTGTAAGTCTAAATTTCCGTCTTGGCCGAGAAATGCGGTTTCTGCCTCAAGCATCCAAAATTCGGTTAAGTGGCGCCGGGTTTTACTTTTTTCCGCTCGGAACGTAGGACCAAAACAATAGACCTTGGAATGAGCAAACGCTGCCGTTTCTAAATAGAGTTGGCCTGTCTGTGCTAGATATGCTTGGCCTAAATCAAAGTATTCTGTAGAAAATAAGGTTCCGGCTGATTCTCCAATGGAACCGGTAAGGATGGGAGTGTCGATAAGGGTGTATCCATCATTGCGAAAGAATTCACGGATGGCAAAGGACAATTCGGAACGAACCCTTTGGATGGCCAGTTGGCGTTTGGATCGTAACCACAAATGCCTGTGGTTGTGTAAAAAGTCCGGTCCATGTTCCTTCGGAGTGATGGGGTATTGGTGCGATTCACCTACGATGGAAAGAGAATGTAGAAAGAGTTCCTGTCCCCCAGGTGCCTTAGCATTTTCTTGTAAAACTCCATGAACCACTAAGGAGGTTTCTTGTGGCAGACCTTTGACCTGTTTGAAGATATCCTCTCCTAAATATTCTTTTTCCGCTACAACTTGGTAAATTTTCCCATCGGTGCGCAGTTGGAGGAACTGGACGTGGTTGTTTCCTCGGAGTCCTTGGACCCAACCTTGAAAACTATGTGTGGAAGCCGGATTGGGGGATTGTGTTTGTGATGGATCTAAACTTGGAGTCATGGATGGTTTTTTCTGTTTGCCAGTTCAATTTTCTCTGAAATTTTGAACTTACAGAATGAAATCTAGCATCCTATTAGACGGTAAAGCGATTTCCGAAAAAATTCGAAATCGTATCGCAGAAACATTAGCGAAAGCTAAATCCGAGGGTAAGGGAATTCCTACTCTTGCCACCATCCTTGTCGGTAACAACCCCGCTTCCGAAACCTATGTGAATATGAAGGTGAAGGCCTGCGAAAAAGTGGGTATGGTATCGCGTTATGTGCGACTAAAAGAAGAGACTACCACCGAAGAACTGTTAGCCGAAATTAGAAAATTGAATGCCGACAGCTCTGTAAACGGGATTCTTTTACAACATCCTGTCCCTCACCAAATCGACGAACGTTTGTGTTTTGATGAAATTGCCTTGGAGAAGGATGTGGATGGTGTAACTACCGTTTCCTTTGGGAAACTATCAATGAATAGTGAGGCATATTATCCGTGCACTCCGTACGGAATGGTTCTTCTTCTGCAGGAATATGGAATTGATGTTACTGGAAAACATGCAGTGGTAGTGGGAAGGTCCCCTATTCTTGGAAAACCCATGGCAATTATGCTCACGAATCTAAATGCTACTGTAACTCTTTGCCATTCCAAAACCAAAAACCTTCCAGAGCTTGTTAAACAAGCGGACATTGTGGTTGGTGCTGTTGGGAAACCTGAATTCATTCAGGCCGATTGGATTAAAGATGGGGCAGTAATCTTGGATGCAGGTTATAATGTTGGCAATGTGGGGGATATTGAAATTTCGAAAGCCAAGGACAAAGCTTCCTACTACACCCCAGTTCCTGGAGGAGTTGGTCCAATGACAATCTCAGTACTTTTACTTCAAACTATGTATAGTTTTTTAAATCAATTTTCTCCTAAGTTGGATTCTCATGCCTCAAACCGCTAGTTTTGATGAATGTTTCCAGACGGTTCCCAAATTAGATCCACCTTCGGATTTAGATAGTTTTTGGAAGGATGGGATTGCCGAATTAAAAAAAGTACCGATCAAGGCCACATACAAAACGGTTTTGAAAGGATCTTTTATTTGGGAATCACTTAATGATGTGAGTTTTCAAAGTATCGACAATCATGTGTTACATGGAAAACTTGCAATCCCGAGAAAAAGGGGAAATAGACCCGTCGTAGTATATTTCCATGATTATTTGGCAGTTCCTGAAGAAATCCAAAAAGGGTATTCTGATTTGGGTGTGGCTCAGCTCCATGTCACCTTACGTGGACATGGTGAAGAAATGGTTCATGCACCTTTAGATCCAACCACAGGGAAGGCTCCTATTGGTTGGACTCCTAATTATTTTGCACATGGTCTCGATCAAAAAGAAGAGTTCTATATGCGGAAACTCTATCTAGACGTGATTCGAACTATTGAGTTTCTACGTTTAACAGACGGGATTGATGGAGACCAAATTATTTTACATGGGAAGTCCCTTGGATCTGCACTTTCAGTATTTGGAGCTGCCTACTCCGATCGTATTAAGGGTTTGATTTTAGAAACACCTTCTTTCTGTTATATCGATAAGGATCAAATTTCTTTAAAAGGAAATCCATGGGTTCGGGAACTCACTCCCTTATTAGAGAAAAGGGCCACTAAAAAAGTTGATTATAAGAAGGAATTAGCTTATTTTGATGCTCTCAACTTTGCAAAAAAAATAAAAATTCCAGCCCTTGTTTCCTGTGGAATGGAAGATGTTATCTCTCATCCAAAATCCACCTTTGCTTTGTTCAATCATCTAAATTGTGACAAACGAATGCAGCTATATCCCACCGAAGGAAACGAAGCAGGGAAAGACAAACAACCACAAGCAAATTTAGAATTTGTAAAAGAAATTTTTGCCCTATGACTCGAGTTCCCTTCGTTTTTCAAAATTCTAAATCGGGGAAAAAGGAAACTTTTCGACCAAAAGATGAAACTAATGTAACTATTTACTCCTGTGGACCGACCGTTTATAATTTTGCTCATATTGGTAATATTCGGTCCTTTTTGTTCGTGGATGTTTTACGTCGAGCTCTTTTGTTAGGTGGTTATAAGTTGAACCAATCAATGAATATCACCGATATCGATGACAAAATTATCAACGAATCGATCAAAAGAAAAATCAGTGTAGAAGAATTCACGAAACCTTGGACAGAAGCTTTTTTTAAAGATTTAGAAACTTTGCATGTGCAAAAATTAGAGCATTATCCTAAGGCAACCGAGTCCATTGAGGATATGGTTGGCCTAGTGGAAACACTCCAATCCAATGGCCTGGTTTATGAAAAAGATGGGAACTTATACTTTTCGATTCAGAAGTTTTCCCGGTATGGAGAACTATCTAAAATTGATGTTTCTGGGATGAAGTCTGGTGTTCGTTATGATGCCGATGAATATGATAAGGATGACGTGAGAGATTTTGTCCTTTGGAAAAATCAAAAGACCGAAGAGGAAAAGTGTTGGCATACTCGGATTGGGAACGGGCGTCCCGGTTGGCATTTGGAATGTTCGGCTATGATTCGCAAAGTGTACGGATCGGGTGTGGATATCCATACTGGTGGAATTGATCTTCTCTTTCCTCATCATGAAAACGAAGCTGCTCAAAGTCTTGGTGCCTATCCAAATGAAGAGTTTGTCGGAACTTGGCTTCACTGCGAACATCTATTGGTTGATGGAGAAAAGATGTCTAAAAGTAAGGGAAATTTCTATACCTTACGAGACATGTTAGAAAAGGGATATGATCCGAATTCAATTCGTTATCATTTGATCTCTGCACATTACAGAAGTAAGTTGAATTTTTCACTTAACAAACTTGAAGAATCTAAAATAGCGATGGATCGGATTCAGAATGTGATCTATCGTGTTTTAGAAGCTGGTAATTTGTGGGATCAGGTTCCAAATAGTTTTGAAAACAGGGATTTAACTAATTCTGAATTACAAAATCTAAACCTGGAATTTATAAATTCACTTGCAGATGATTTAAATGTTCCAAAAGCTTTGGCTTCTGTTTTTGAACTAGTTCGGATTGTGAATCAGTATTTGGATGCCAATCAGAATACTATAGATATTTCTTTTTTAAAAGAGTCCATTCAACTTTTCTATAAAATCAATGAACTCTTTGCTGTGTTTCAATTTAAAAAACAAATCCAATCTATAGATGGTATTTCTGAAGAATGGATTTTAGAACAAATCGAACTAAGAAAGACCGCCAAACAAAACAAAGATTTCTCAACTGCCGACAAAATTCGTAAAGAGTTGGAAGAAAAAGGAATCCTTCTCGCTGATACAAAAGAAGGAAGAACCACATGGAAAAAAATCCAGTAGAAATACTTTTTGGAAAACGTAACTTTTTTGAATTTTTAGAGTCATTAGACCAAGTGGCTCCCGAACGTGGAATCAAAACCATTCGCGAGGTCATCGTAAAAGATTCCCTCGGAAATGAAGAAAAACAAAGGATTCGTCAGTACATTCCGAACTCAATTAAATTTACGACAGTATCGACTCGCGAACTAGATCGTATTGCCTCTGATAAAAACCACCAAGGTTATGTGATCATTCGTACCAAACAGAAATCGTTTTTGTCACTCGGATTTGAACAGTTCAAACAGAATGTGAAGGTCGGCGATGGCCCCATTTTAATTTTAGATCGGATTCAAGATCCAGGAAATCTTGGAAACATTTTGAGAACGGCAGAATGCATGGGCGTAAAACATGTATTAATGTCTGATAGAGATACTTCTCCTATCACTCCCGTTGTGGAAAAAGTTTCTGCGGGAGCTGTTCACCATTTGCAGATTTATCGAGTGGCAAACCTGATGCATGGGATGGAGTATCTCAAAAAAAATGAATATTGGATTTTGGCTACTGATGAGGAAGGGGAAGAATCCATTTGGGAAACTTTACCAGAAGCCTCGCAGATGGCGGTGATCATGGGAAATGAAGGTGAAGGAGTGAAACGTCTGCTTTTAGAAGAAGCGGATTATGTGGCAAGGATTCCTCTTTTTGGTTCTGTGACTTCTCTCAATGTTGTGGTTGCTTGTGGCATCACTTTGGATCGGATTCAAAATGTTTCGCGTTAGGCGAAAGATCCTATCTAGTTTTATATTATTCCTAATAGGAATTTTTGTATTTCAATCGTGTATCTATGATTTTTACAGAAAGGAATTTGCTTCCGATAAGAAAAAAAACTATGAGTTATTGATTTTGGCACTTCTTGGTCTTTTGCCAAATCCAAATCAGAAACTGTTTGGTTTCGCTTCTGGATTTTCTAGAAATCTTTCAGATTCACAATTTGTTACTGCAGATTATTTCCCTAAAACGGGTAGAAAGAAATTAGTTTTGATCCATGGTTGGAATCCAGCAGAAAGAGATTCAGATCCTGTTACCAACGATGAAAAAAAAATCCAGAATATAAAAAACACTTTTTCCAATGGAATGATCCACTTTCAAGAAGGAAGGGCTTCTGCAAACAGTGATTTTGATCTTTACCTTTATACTTATCGCACTTCTAATAGTATCCTTGTTAATGGGAGGCAATTTCACTCCACACTTCGCTCTAACTTTTCTGATTCAGACCAAGTGTATATTATAGCTCATTCGATGGGAGGACTTGTAACCCGAGTGGCTTTATCTCCTGAAACTGGTTTTCTTCCATTTGTCCGTTTGGTAGTAACTCTTGCGAGTCCACAATTTGGATCCCCGTTTGCTACTCCCAGTTTTTTAAATAGTAATCCTTTTTTAAATGAACTAGGAAGTTATCTTGTGGGAACACAAGGTGGTTCGGAGCTTGCTTATACAAACCAAGGTGCGGGACAACCCCATTTGTCGGGAGCAGAAAATCTGGTTTTAGACGCACTCAATCAATCCTATCAAAGCTCCGGTCTGAATGGAAGGTTTGTTAGTTTTGCGGGCGTAATGAGTGGCTGTAATAATGTGCAAACCGTTTATTATAATGCAGGTTGTAACATTTTAAATAATGCCGGTTTTACGCAGTCAGATGGGATTGTTCCGATCAATAGCGCAAGGCTTGGGAATCTATCTTATAAACAAATCAATATTGCCGATTGTGACCATTCTATGATGGCTTTTCAAACGATAAGCCCAGATGATGTTAAAAGTCTGAATCTTTTTACGCAAGTGATTACGGAAATTCGTAATTCTCCGTACTAACCACTCGCTTACATTTTAGTTTTATCTTGTAAAGATTGGAGTGCTTGGTATAAACCAAATAATCCTAAAAGAAATACTGGAAGGCCAATAAGGATATTTCCTTCGTTCCAAGCAATACACTGGATTGTATACAATCCACCGAAAACAAAACATAAACCAGAAAGTGTTCCCATCAAGGATAGAACCAAATGGTTGGGATAAATGATTTGTTTCTGATGGGATCCTTTATCGAAAAGACCTTTCCAAAAGAAAAATGGTGGTTTTGTTTTCTCGTAGAATTGAACTAACACATCTCGATTGGTAATCGGTAAAAGATAGGTAGAGAAAATTAGTAATAGGCTTGATGTTATAGAAGTGTAGAGAATGGAATAAGGGAATTCTATTTTTAGATAAACAGAAAAGAGTAAATACAAAACTGGAGAAAGGATAAAGGCTAAAATTTCTGTCCAAGCCGAGATTCGCCAAAAAAACCACCGAGCGATTAAAATAAAACCAATCCCTGATGATGCTTCCAGTAAAAAAACCCATGCTCCTTTGATAGTTTCCATCCCGTAGACCGCAAGGAAAAAGGAGCAAACCGCTGTTATTACTTGGACAACATAAGATACCTTTAGATAGTATGAATCAGATTTTCCCTTCTCTAACATAGGTTTCCAAAGATCATTCACAAGATAGGAAGCTCCCCAATTTAAATGTGTTGCTAGTGTGGACAGGTAAGCTGCAAGAAAGGCACTGAGCATAAGTCCCATCATTCCACTGGGCATTCCTTCCTGTAGTACCATTAAAAATCCTTTCCCACTTTCCACTTCTGATAGATTTGGATAAAGGATGATAGAAACTAGAGCCACAAGTATCCAAGGCCAGGGCCTAACAAAGTAATGGGCAATGACAAACCATAAAGAACCTTTGAGTGCGGCATCTTCATTTTTAGTAGCGAGGATTCGTTGTGCAATGTAACCACCCCCACCAGGTTCCGAACCTGGATACCAACTAGACCACCAAAGTACAGTTAGGAGAATTAAAAAATGGTCCCAAGGTAGAGTTCCAGAGGTTCCATTAGGGAAAAATAGGATTTTGTTACTATTGAGTTTTGATTTTAGGCCTTCTAACCCACCGATAGCTGGTAAGTTTACTGCAAAATAAGCAAAAAGAATACAGCCCATCCAAGCTAAAAAGAATTGGAAAACATCAATATAGGAAATACCTCGAAGACCAGCAATAGAAGTATAGAAAACACCAAATAACAGCAGATATATGAGAACATGAGATGCAATTAAACTCGGAAAGAAAACAGGAATGATTTTTAACATTGCTAAATTGACCCAACCAAGAATCACTAAGTTGAGTAAAAAACCGATGACGAAGGCTTTGAATCCACGTAAAAAATTTGCTTCCTTTCCGCTGTAACGAAGTCCGATAAGTTCCAAATCTGTGGAGGCACCAGACCTCTTCCACAACTTGGAAAAGAAAAATACCGTGACAAATCCGCCAATGGCCATATACCACCAAATCCAATTTCCTGCAATCCCTTGTCCTCGTATGATCTCTGTTACGGCAAGGGGAGTATCTGCTGCAAAAGTAGTTGCGACCATGGCGGTTCCCGCAACAAACCAAGACAAACTGCCTTCTGCTTGAAAGTATTCTTTCGTGGATTTTTGTTTGGATCGAAAACGAAATAGAATGAGGATAATGACTACAAAAGGAAAAAGAAAAAAAACATAATCAAGAAAATGAAAAGGAATCATAATCTCACTTTGATTCCCATCTCTTTCATAGTTTGTTTTGTTTCTTGGATGGAAAATTCTCCAAAGTGAAAAATAGAAGCTGCAAGGACTGCATCAGCACCACCACGTAGGATGACTTCTGCCATATGTTCTGGATTCCCTGCACCACC
Source organism: Leptospira wolbachii serovar Codice str. CDC (assembly GCF_000332515.2). Lineage (NCBI taxonomy): Bacteria > Pseudomonadati > Spirochaetota > Leptospiria > Leptospirales > Leptospiraceae > Leptospira > Leptospira wolbachii. Next base: position 36,193 of record NZ_AOGZ02000014.1, on the reverse strand, counting down.
TGAGGCGATGATGGGAATCGATAGGTTTGATGTGAATGATTTCATTAGTGTGATATCAAAACCATCTTTAGTTCCATCCTTGTCCATAGAGGTAAGAAGGATTTCTCCCGCACCCATCTCGAAAGCTTCCCTACCCCAATCCAGAGCTTCCCTACCAGTTTCTAAACGCCCGCCATTCAAGTATACTTCGTATCTTTTACGTTCTGGATGAAATTTAACATCGATAGCACAAACAATACATTGTGATCCATAAATTTCACTGGAATCTTTCAGTAATTGCGGGTTTTGAAAAGCGCTGGTATTGATTGAAACTTTATCAGCTCCTTTATTGAGTACTGCTTTAACATCTTCGATGGTACGAATCCCTCCACCGACGGTGAAAGGAATAAAAAGTCTATTTGCTACTTGTTCTACCAAATGCAGAAGGATATCTCGTTTGTCAGAAGAAGCGGTGATATCTAAAAAACAAAGTTCATCTGCTTTGTTTTCCTCATAAGCCACTGCACAAGCAACAGGATCACCGGCATCGACTAGGTTTACGAATTGTATCCCTTTGACAACCCTTCCGCCCTTTATATCCAAACAAGGAATGACTCTTTTTGTTAGTTCATCCATGTTAGGTGATCTCGGTAGGAAGTACCAATTTACAAATTTCTAATTCAGAAGCTGATTTTGCATAACTTAGGAGTTTTGTTTCATCAAAATGGGAGGAAGTAATTTGTAACCCAATCGGAAGTCCATTCGAATCTAGTCCTGCTGGGCAACTGATGGCAGGAACTCCCGCTAAGTTGACGGATGTAGTAAGAATGTCTGCCTGGTACATTTGAATTGGATCTTTTGTTTTTTCCCCGACTTTGAATGCCGTTGTGGGTGATGTAGGTTGGAAGATGATATCCACTGTTTTAAAGAATTCCGCATACTGTTTACGAATAAGCACCCTTGCTTTTTGAGCCTTACCGTAATATGCATCATAATAACCCGAACTGAGGGAAAATGTTCCTAGTAATATACGGCGTTTGACTTCTGGTCCAAAACCTGCAGTTCTAGATTCAGAGTATAAATCTTCTAATTTTCCAGCACCTTCCTTACGTAATCCGTAGCGGATTCCATCAAAGCGGCTTAAGTTGGAGGAACATTCTGCAGTGGCAATCAAATAATAAACTGGAATAGCATACTTTAACAAAGAAAAATCGAGGGGAACAAGAGTAGCTCCTTTGGATTCTAGCGTTTTTAGAATTTCCGTGTAACGTTTGTTTACATCAGGTGAAAAGTTAAATTCTTCTGATTTCATCACCCCAATTCGTTTGCCTTTCCAATCCACAGAGGAAACAGAACTTGCTTCGAATGGATTTACCTTTGCCGTTGTTTGGTCTTTGTGATCGAGACCTGAGATAATTTCCATAAGATCCGAGATCCCTTGTAAGTCATTGGAAAAGGGACCAATTTGGTCAAGGCTGGAAGCATAAGCTATAAGTCCATACCTGGACACACGACCGTAGGTAGGTTTAAGTCCCCAAATCCCACAAAGTGCTGCAGGTTGCCTGATAGATCCACCTGTATCGGATCCAAGTGAAACAGGTAACATCGAGGCTGCGACAGCCGCCGCCGAACCACCGCTAGATCCTCCAGGAATACGACTTGTATCAAAAGGATTTCTAGTTGTTTGGTAGGCACTATTTTCTGTCGAGGATCCCATGGCAAACTCATCCATATTGAGTCTTGGGAATAATACAAATCCTTTGTCTTTTAGCCTTTGAATGACGGATGCATCATAGGGAGAACGAAAGTTTTCGAGAATCTTAGATGAACAAGATGTGATCTCCCCAGTGATACAGATGTTGTCTTTGATTCCGATGGGGATTCCATCAAATTCAGAAAGTAATTTTCCGGATTTTCTCCTATTGTCACTTTCTTCAGCTTGTTTTAAAATTCGCTCTTTGTTGAATTCAAGAAAAGCTTTTACCTTGGAATCAGTTCCTTCAATCCTTTTGATATAAGCAGAAACTAAGTCTGCTGATTTTAAGGAACCATCATTTAGTTTCGTTTTAATTTCAGAATATGTGAGAAAAATTAAGTCTTTCATGTTTCAATTACCTTGGGAACCACAACGTATCCATTTTCATAGGAAGGAGCAATTTTTGCGAGATCGTCTCGCTTTAAACTGTTCTCCGCAAAGTCCTTTCTCAATTCATAGAAGATTTGTTCATAGATTTCATCATTACCTACACTAGTTGTGTCTAGATTTTTAATTTCATCTACGTATTGTACAATCCGAGAAAAGTCATTTAACATAGAAGAAACTTCCGTATCATCTATGTTAAGTTTTGCCAAGTGGGCAATGTTTTTTAATTCTTTTTCATCCATAATGTTTCCTCAGTATGCATTCCTATCTATAATTGTCTTAAGGGGGGTGAGTAAAATGATCTTGATATCGAGAAGTAGAGACCAGTTTTCAATGTAAAAAATATCAGCTTCAATTCGTTTTTCGATCGAAGTATCTCCTCGGAATCCTTGCACTTGTGCCCAACCTGTGATCCCAGCTTTTGCTGCATGCCGTCTCATATACTGTTGGTGTTCGTTTCTAAATTTTTCTACATAAAAAGGACGTTCTGGTCTCGGTCCCACAACAGACATATCGCCCAGTAATACATTAAAAAATTGGGGAGTTTCATCTAATGATAATTTACGTAAAACAGCACCCACTACTGTGACACGAGGGTCATCTTTTACAGTCCAGAGTGTATCCGATTTTTCTTTTGCTTGCACTACCATGGATCGAAACTTGAGCATTCCGAAAACCTTATTATCGAGACCAACTCTTTCTTGTTTGTAAAAAATGGGACCTTTACTCGTTAACTTCACAAGTAAAGCAATGATCAGATAGAATGGGCTGAATAATAAGATAAAAAATAGGGAAAAGAAAATATCAAAAGTTCTTTTTAATACTAAGTTGTATCCCAATCGCAAAGGAATATTACGAATCGAGATAATGGGAATCCCGTCCAATACTTCCACTCTTCCTTTGGCAGTAACGATTTCTTCGTAACTTGGAATGACTTTTAAATCAATACCATGAAAGTCTGCAATATCAATAATCTCTTTGAGAGAATCACCTTCTTCATGCGATAATGCATAGACGATTAAATCGATATTGTTTTCTTCAACGTAAGGCTCTAATTTTCCAGTTGTTGTAACGGTTTGGATTTTCTTGGGGGAAAGATTTTTTTTTCCAGCTACAAAACCCTTTACTGTATAACCATAAATGGAATGTTTTTTGATAGTTTCAGAAAAATTAATCGCAGACTTTCCTGTTCCAATGATAAGAACAGACTTTAGATTGAATCCTCGACTGCGCAAATATTGCATAAAGGATCGCAAAATATAGTGGGAAAATGAAGTAAGGATGACTGTGCAAATAGCAAAGTAACCGATGACTAACCTCGAAAAACTTTCACCTCGAAAGAAAAACAAAAGAGAAAGTACAACGAGTAAGTTTAAAACCACTCCCGTAATGATTGCAAATAGTTCATCAGAAAAAGATAAACCTCTTCGCGGGTGGTATAAATCGATGGAGAGGAATGATAAAACCTGAGAGAAACCAAGTACAACGCCCAAAATCAAATAATTTATAGGATCAATGGTTTGGATTTGAAAACTCGAATCGGGTGATAAATAATATCGGATTGTATAAGCGCATACAAAGCTTGTCAGTGCTATGAAGAAGTCTGTTACAAGGAATAGGAGTTTGAAGGATTGGCTTCTTTCTTTTAACATTTGTAACTCTATTAATCCGTTAAGTCTGTGGATGTTCCATCAAGTGGACGTTTGCGGAACCTATACAACCGAACTCTTGTCGCCTGAGCAGACGCAGAATCGCCAAAACTAAAATTGGTTAAGTTAACAGAAAAGTATACAGACTGATCGTAAAAAGTCAATTGGTTGTTCATTGTTAGACCTCCTGGTAGCGCCCGTAAATTCATACTATAACCCAAACGATATTCCCAGTTGTGTAGGTCGAGTTTTAAGGTCATCATAAACCTGTTGATATTAAAGACAGTTTTTTGTCTTTCTGTTTGGCCTTGGGCACCTGTTCCTGCAGCTAAATCTTCCCAAATTGTAGTTTGATCGTAATTAGTTCCTGTTTGGGATGTATACATTTCCGGACTAGTATTCATTGCATAAAACTGACCTTGTGCAAGAGCTGTAAGACGCCAAGGTTCTGTGACTCGTGAATCAAGTTCTAATTCAACACCGGAATATCTTGTGACTTTGACATCAGTTCTAAAGAAAAATCTGTAACTATCCAAATAACTATCTTTATACACATGATACCAGGTAGACCCTACTTCTAAACTTCGAAAAGCACGGATAATTGGCCAAGAAAAACCTCCCATTTTATAAGAAAGGGTAAGGTTATTTGATAAGGATCTATTTTGAGGGGTATGGTGCACATAATCATTGTTAATAAATACACCAGAATAGAAGTTTCGTTTTCTTTCCAAAAGACTTGGTCTACGTGTTGTAAAACCGTCTACAAAGTCAAAAAATCCGCCCACTCTCACAACAGTATAATACCATCGTTGCATATTGGTAAGCCCCGGATTGTAAGAGGATGAAAATTGGCGTAAATCTCTAATGGTTCTTACCGAGATGTCCCAATCATTGAGCGCATAACTTTCTAATGCTAACTCAGCCTCATTCTGACGTAAATTTCCAAGGATGGGGTCTTTTGCCTCTGCCTTATCTGCGTCTAAACGTCGGTAAGTAGTAGATAGAAAGATTTCAGGAATTCCCATTCGAACTGTATGTGATTGCCTTACATACTGATAGGATTGTTGTTTTAATAGTGTGGAGTATGCTTTGTTTACGTCTCTGTCTGGACTGTTTAAATCATTTCCAGATCCAGGATATTCCACCGTTTGTTTCGTAGCACCCATATAAACAGAGGGTGTAAAGGACATATAAGCACCCATGGTTATTGGAGATCGAAATCCTGTTTCACCGATTACGTTGGTTTGCGATCGTAAAACAAAGTCTTGGTACTGACTTCTTGGATCCACAACACCTGTTGTTGGATTGGTTCTCTGTTGGGGAGCGCCGTAGATTCGATTGATATTGGTTTGAAAAAATAAATCCCAATAAATAGGACTATTAGTACCAGGAACCAAACCAATGTTACTAGAATTTCTAATTGTAACTGCTGGTAACGTATCTTGTGCTGCAAAGTATTGATTGGCTTGGATTTGGTAAACAAGAGTTCGGCTCATTGCAATTCCGACACTCAAGTCTCCTCGGTTCTCAGTATAGTTTAAGTTCCAATTTAATAAGTTTCGGATAAGACCAAAACGAACATCTCTATAAGAGTATAATGATTGAAGTGAATTTGATGGTTGGTATCTGTTCCCAAATTCATAGTCAAATTGGCGATTGCTATAATTTTCGTATTGGATTTGAACGTTTCTAGTGTAGTCACGCGAAAAATCATTGAATTTTGCATTCAATCGAAGGTCCGTTTTCCACCAAGGATCATAGTTAACGCCCGTATTGCGGTAAGGTAATCCTGTATTCGGGAACATCTCTCCGCGATCCACGTTATTCGTAACAGCAACGTTTCCAATACCACCATTACGGAACCGATCTTCATACACAGGTGTTATTGTATTATTCTTATAATTAGCGTATCCAAGATTGATATTGTAATTTAAAATTGGTGATACTTTCCACATCTCCAACTGTGCGGCTTGTCCCGTTTTTTCATACATATCAAAACGAAATTTATAACCATTGGCGAGTAGAAGACTATTCGGATAAGAATCGGACCATTGGTAAGAGTTTTGCCAAAACCAACCTTGTGTATTGTTTTTACCAACTTGTGTTGTGACTCCGTTTCCTGACTCAGAATTGTATAAAACGGGAAGCCAAAATAATGGAGTTCCCCCTACTTTATAGGAAACTCGGTAGGCTACAACGGACTTATCATCATGGATAATGATTTTTCTAGCTTGAAAAGATTCATGAGGAAGTTCCGCATTACAGGCAGTAAAGTATCCCATCTCCAAAAGGTATCTTTTTTCATCTAAACGTTTTATCTTTTGTCCAATGAAGTATGATGGATACATACTAAGTTTGGAATTATACACAACACCTTGGTTTATTTTTAAATCGTAGATCATCCGGTCGCCATTTACTTTGGCAGTACCGTCTTTGTATTCCACGCCACCTTCTGCATAGACCTCTTGTCGATTCGCATCGATGGAGACTGAGTCAGCAACTAGTTCGCCCGATCTAATTTTGAGTCGAACTTTACCGCGAAGGACAAGGACCCCACCCTTCGTTTTATCAATATTCAAAAGTTGCCCTTCCGCAGCATTTTGGATTTGAATTGGTGGGCCTTTTTTTGTTTGTGAACTTAGTAATGCTTCAGGAGTTAACGCCTGTTCTTCTTCGGGAACGAGTGCCTCGCGTAGTCTTTCTCTTTTTGTATAAATGGTTCCCGATGGATTGAGTCCCAAATTCCGAAGATTGTCCTCTACTTCTCTATCAGACATGGAATCCACTGATTTTCTGACAAGTCCACGTTGCACTTGGGCAGTAGTTTGTTTTCTTTCTTCTTCTTGAGCGTTTTTTGTTGGACTAGATTGGTCGGGAAAAGTGAGTTTTAGTCCGTTGATATCCTGCGCCAGAATTTCCATTCCGAAGAGAAAACCATAAAATAATATGAGAAAACGAATGGATTTTTGCACAGCGGGCTTTGAAAGTATAGAACGACAGTTTTACACCGGTCGAAAAAATCAATGGAAAACCAGGCAGAATTTCGAACAGGAATCCTGTATTTTATCGGAAAAAGAGGTTGCGAAACTATTCATGTAATGGACATAATCAAATGGCTCATTCCTTGGGCATCCGGGAGTTTTGAATGGCAAAAACCTACTCTGGAGAGCGTATTCCTGGTACTTTGCGGTACAATCTCAAAGTTCGAGAGGGAAGTACGGAACATTGTTTTACGGTTCCAGAACCATCAATCCAAATTCCCATGGAAGGTTTCGGACCGGATGAAAGTGCCAACCGGTTAGCCCTGGCTATCCTTTTAGATTTCACAAAAAACCCACAAACCTCGTTCTTATATTACAAAGACTTCAATTTTTTCTTAAGTGGCCTTTTTTTGGAAGATAATTGGATGTTACATTCCAATCGCATAGATTTATTTTTTAAACTGTTAGAAGAAACTCCCCCGATATCCAAATCTTTGGTGTTAGGGAAGCGCTAACAATTGTTATAGTGGTTTTATGATCGGTAGGGTAAAAAACCAGGAAGAGGATTCTTCATCCCTATACATTTTTCCCTTGTGTTCGGTAACTATACTTTTTGTAACTTCTAAGGAATTCATTTGAGAAATTCCTTTCATTAAATCCTCTGCTCCATTGTCCTTAATTTGAATGAGAATGTGACTTGTTCCGTCAGCTTCTGCTTGTTTTAGGATGATTGTAATTTTTCTACCGATAGTATCTTTTCTCGTATTGACTCGGACCCTTGCATCTTGGATGAGGTTGAGGAGAACTTGTTTGATTTTTTGAGGTTGGCAATAAGCAAGTGGTACATCGCCTACTTCAATTTCACATTGGATTCCTTCTTTTAAAAAATACTGGTGTAGGAAGGAACGAGTGTCACTTAGAATACTACCCAAGTTGGAATAGTTCCATTGAGAAGAAGTGGATTGTGAATAGGAAACTAAGTTTTTGATGATTTTTGCAATTCGTTCCGATTCTTCTGCGATTTTGGATGCTTTTTCACCCAAAGAGGGATTACTTAATTTTTTTGCTTCTAACGAAATTAGGTCCGCCAAATTTAAAATGGATGTGAGTGGATTATTGATTTCATGGGAAATCCCAGAGGCGACCAGTGCTATCGTTTCCCATTTCTGATTTTCAGCAAGCCTACTTTCTACATTACGAATATGCTTTTGCACTTGGGATTTATAAATTGCCATTTCGACAGAAATATACAAATCACGACTGTTAAATGGTTTGATTAAGTAACCAAAGGGTTCCGTGGCCTTGGCTCGGTTGATGGTAGCTTCGTCCGAATAAGCAGTTAGATAGATAACGGGGATTTCTTTTGTTTTTTTTATGATACTTGCGATTTCAATTCCATCCATTGGACCATTAAGCATAATATCCATTAACACTAAGTCAAAGTGTTCGTTTTCAATATGTTCAATGGCATCGTTTGCATCGGAAACATAACTTGCGTTGTATCCATATTGTTTCAAGGTAGAACATATATTGATTGCAATGATTCTTTCGTCTTCAACGACAAGGATCCTCTTAACGTCTGTTTCTTTATCTGTTCCCACAACTGCTGTCATATTCTTTAAAACCGGTTTCATCTATCAAATACAATAATTAGAGTTTGTCAACAGAATCCGTACAACAAATCTCTGTATTGTGAATGAGGATTTAAACGAAGCCCAAAAATCAGTCATTTTATCACCTCCTGGCCCTGTCCTAGTCGTTGCGGGTGCAGGTACTGGGAAAACGAACACTCTTGTCAATAAATTGGCAGCTCTCGTTCAGAGTGGACTAGAGCCGAGTTCCCTACTCCTTTTAACCTTCACGAGAAGGGCAGCCAAAGAGATGTTGAACCGTGCAACGAAAAAACTAGACTCTCGAATGTTATCCGTACAAGGCGGAACCTTTCACTCGTTTTGTCACCATTTTTTACGTAAGCATTCGTTGGCTGTTTCCCTCAATTCCAATTTTACGATTTTGGATGAAGATGATGCCACAAGCCTTGTGGGTATGGCGAGAGACCAATTCGTTTCCAAGGAGTCCAAAGTCCGGTTTCCGAAAAAGGAAACTCTTGCGGAGATATTCTCAAGTTGTTTCAATCTTCAGATTTCTTTGGAAAAAGTTCTGCAAAAGGACTACCCAATGTTTCTTGGTCTCACAAAAGAAATTCAAGAAATCAAATCTAAATTTGCAGAATTAAAGCTAAAACACAATTCCCTGGATTTTGACGATTTACTAGATTTCACAAGAAAGATCTTAATGGAAGAAGAATCGATCCGCGAAAGGATTGGGTTACAATATAAATATATTTTAGTCGATGAATACCAAGACACTAATCGGATTCAAGCACATATTGCTTGTTTACTGGCAAGTAAACATCAAAATATAATTGTCGTTGGTGATGATGCTCAGTGTATTTACGGTTTTCGCGGGGCCAACGTACACAATATGTTGGATTTCCCAAAAATTTTCCCTAATACAAAAACAATCCATCTAACAGAAAACTATCGAAGCACACAATCCATTTTGGATTTAGCAAATGCCGTTTTGAACGAAAGTAAAGAAAACTATAAAAAAATATTAATATCACATACGCAAGGTTCTTTAAACAAACCAATACATACTAAGTTTGAATCTGCTGAAGAGGAAGCTACCTGGATTGCGGATAAAATATTGGAATTGTATGAAGATAACATCCCTTTGTCGGAAATGGCAGTCCTATTCCGAGCTGGTTATATTTCAAACCTTCTGGAAGTCAAACTGAGTGCGAAACAAATCCCGTTCCGTAAATATGGGGGAAAACGTTTTTTGGATTTAGCACATGTGAAGGATCTTCTTGCTTACCTTCGCATTATCGACAATCCCAAAGATATCCTTTCTTGGAACCGGGTTTTACTTTTGGAAAAAAACATTGGAAAAAAATATGCGCAAGTTCTTTATAAAAATCTAGAACTGAACCATTTCCAATATGATATGTTGGAAAGTTCCCCTACATTTTATTTGGGTATTCCTGAAGCAGTTAAGTCATCCTTTCAAAGATTAATCCAAATTTTACAAGAAAATATTGTAAGTTTAAGAAATAGTCAGGCGGTAGTGGAAACCGTTCTTTCACACTACTTACCAATTTTAGAACAGGAATATGATGATTTTGAGAGACGGAAACAGGATTTGGATTCATTGAAAATTTTAGCCAAATCGACTGAGAACCTTTCTGAATACCTTGCAAATTTAACTCTAGATCCTACGGAAAAAAAAGATACAAACTCTTTGGATACAGAGGAAGATGAATTTCTGACACTGTCCACAATTCATTCAGCAAAGGGATTAGAATGGAAGTATGTATTTACCATGCATTTGGTGGAAGGAAGTTTACCAAGTTCTAGGATCAAAACTGTCCAAGATTTGGAGGAAGAAAGACGATTGTTTTATGTAGCTATCACTCGGGCAAAACAAGGTTTGTTTTTAACATCACCTGTATTCACTGATAAAAACCGATTAACAACTATCAGCCGATTCCTAGTCGATTTACCCAATCTTTCCGATTTAGTGGAAGTAGTTCATCCAGAAATTGCAAACAATCAAATGGAAGGTACAAAAGCTGATTCGGAAAACGACCGGTTTCAGGACATCCAAAGATACTTTTTGAATTGATTTCTAACAAATCACCCTCTAGGATGGGTTCAGATTTGGGGGACGTATGAAATTATTCATTCGCAGTTTGGTTTGTGGAGTTTTACTTTTGCCGCTATTTATGGCTTGTGCTTCACAAGATACAAAAGATGTTTCTGATCCATCCAACCAAGATTCGAAAACAAACTCACGAGCTGCCAATTTAGAAGATCCAGAAAAAGGTGGAAAGAAGTTTGGTTGTATCGAAGGAAACTGTGTTAATGGAATCGGTAAATATGTGTATGATAATGGAGATGTCTACACAGGGTCTTTCAAAAACGACTTACGGGAAGGTCCTGGAAGTTTTCTCTACTCTGATGGTGAGAAGTTTAGTGGTACATATATAGAAGATAAAAAACAAGGCCCCGGTGAATATAATTTCAAAAACGGGGACAAGTATATTGGAGAATTTCAAAACGGACAAATCAACGGAAAAGGAACTTATAGTTTCAAAGATGGTAAATCTGTTTCTGGTGATTTTACTTCTGATGGTCAGGAAGGTATCGGTGTACTTACTGATGAAGGTAAAGCCAGGAATTGTAAAATCGCAGGAAGAAAACTTCTCTGCGAATAAATATCACCTTACAATTGGCAGTTGGGATGTTTCCCTTCTGCTTTTGCCCTTTCCCATAAAACCAGCGCATTTGGCATAGCAGCATTTAAATTCTTCATTCTAGTGGCATCAGACGGATGAGTTGATAATAACTCGTTTGGTTTGTTACCACCAAGAGCACTCATATTTTTCCATAGTTCTACACTCTGTCTGGGATCAAATCCCGACTTTGCCATAAGTTCCAAACCAATCAAATCAGCTTCCGATTCATGTTCCCGAGAAAAAGGTAACAGGATTCCAAATTTCGCACCCATTCCGAGAGCTCCTGCAACGGTAGGTTTTCCAAGGCTTTCTAAAATTTTAACAGACCCACCAGCCAATTGATTTTGAGATATGCGTTCGTTTCCATGGCGCGCAATCACGTGACCAATTTCATGTCCAATAACGGCTGCTAATTGGTCTTTGTTTTTCGCTATTGAAAACATACCTGTATATACACCTATTTTCCCACCAGGAAGAGCAAATGCATTGGGATTGTTGTCTCTAAATACAACTACCTCCCATGAATTTACACCAGTGGTATCGGAAGTGACAGCCAACTCCGCCGAAACAATGCAGTTTACATAAGTATTTGCTACTACATTTGTATCGACTGGTGTTTTTGTTTTCATCTCTGCAAATGCTGAGGTTCCCATCTCGTTCATTTCTGCATCTTTTACAAGTATGATTTGTTTTCTTCCTGTAGGAGAAGTGCTGCAATGGATGAGGGTTGTAAGTGCTAAAAAGAAAATTGAATTTCGAATCATTATTTTTCCTGTTGTGAATAAAATTGATGGATAAAAGGGACTACATCTTCGCTACCAATCGGTTTTGATAACCAATAACCTTGGATTTTGTCGCATTCATAAGATTTAAGAAGTTCCAACTGTTCTAATTCCTCAACTCCTTCTGCCACAACCGAATAACCAAGGTCATGTGCCATATTGATAATGGAAATTAATAAAAAACTTTCTTTAGAACCTTCCTCAACATTACTAAGGAAAGATTTATCAATTTTCACAATCGACAAGGGCAACTTTTCTAAATATGACAGAGAGGAAAATCCTGTTCCAAAATCATCTAAAGCAACTTTCACTCCAATATCAATTAGATTGGAAAGTATTGGAACAGTCTCTGTGAGATTTTTCATCGCCAAACTTTCTGTAATTTCAACTTGTAGGGACGTGTATGGAATCCCTCTTCTATTATGGAGGTCTACAATCCAATGGAAAATATTTTGATCAAAAAACACCTGTGGACTTAAGTTAACCGCAATGGAAATTGGTAATCCTTGTTTAATTTGTACTTCTTCAATGACATTTGCAGCTTGTTCTAATACAAAACGAGTGATGGGAACAATGAGACCTGAGTCTTCGGCAAGGGGAATGAATTCTGCAGGTGAAACCATTCCTCTTTGGGGATGGCGCCAACGAACCAGAGCTTCCCAGTGACCTATTTTATTTTCTTTAAGATCTAAGATTGGTTGGTAGTAAACAAAGATTTCGTTATGAGTTAATGCTTTTTTTAAATCATTTTGAATTTCTAATTGGAAATGAATTTTTTCCTGCATCGCTTGGTTAAAAACGGATACAGTTCCCACCTTCTGAGATTTTGCATGAAACATTGCAATTTCCGCATTCCTTAAAAGTACATCAGCATCTTTTCCACCAAGTCCAAATGCCGAGATCCCACAGGAAGCAGTCAGATAGATTTCGTATCCACCGAGAGGGATAGGATCTCCTAGACGTTCGAGAAGTCTTATTGCATAATTCACTCCTTCATCGATGGCAAGAAGATGAGTGAGTAGAATCGAAAAGTTATCTGCACCGAGCCTTGTAATGATGGCATCGGAATCTGAAAATTGTCTGAGTCTTTCTGAAAAGATAACGAGGATTTGATCTCCAGCATCATTTCCAAGCGAATGATTGATTCGTTTGAAGTTATCGATGTTGATACAAAATAAGATTGGATACCCAGAGCTCTTCATATTATATGCGAAGATTTTTTGTTCAATCCTTGCAAGAAACAAAGCACGATTTGGTAGTCCAGTTAGATTATCATAAAAAGCATCATGGGTTAATTGTTGTTCTGCGAGTTTTCGGTTTGTGATATCGTGATGGATGGCAATGTATTGAAATATGGATCCGTCTTGACCTGTAAATGGAACTATGGTTGTGTCTGCCCAGTAGTCACTACCGTCTTTTTTAATATTGCGTATTTCTCCCCGCCATACTTTTCCTTTTTGGATCGTTTCCCAAATTTTAGTCCAATCGTCTTTGGTTTTGTCTGTGGATTTGAGAATTCTATGGTTTTGTCCGATCAATTCGGAAACTGTGTATCCGGTTGCTTTTGAAAAGGACTCGTTAACGTAAGTAATGATTCCATTTGCATCTGTAATTGAGACAATATTGGCCTGGTCTAAAGCAAATTTTTGGAGTTGAATCTCTTTTAAAGATTCATATAAGAAGGTTTCAGTTGTATTTTTTTCCTTTCTATAGACAAGTTCCCTCCTTTCCCTTTCTAAAACTTCTGTTAATCGAAGAAGGTTTTTTCTGTCAATTAGGTCATTGACTCCAGACTTCATATAACTCAAGTTTTTCGAAAAGTCTTCGGGATCGCTGAGTAAAATTACCGGGATATCAATTTTTTTATCATTTAAGTATTGTAGGTAAATTGGAATTTCTGAGTGGAATGGTTCTCTCGTGCTGCAGATGATGGCATCCCAGTCTTCTTCGTGGACAGTCGCTTCCCAGGATGGGAATGTCTCCACCACTCGGTAAAGAGGACTTAGGCCGTTGGCCTTCATCTCTCTTACTAGGTCAAATACACTATTAGAATCGTTTTCGAGTATTAGAACGCTGATTGGAATGCCCATTGTATTTGCCGAACCCGGCTATCTCTGCCACTTATGATTCGTATTTTTCTTAAAATCTCAACCTAAAAAAGATTCGAAATTTCTTGGAAATTTCGTCCGATATCTGAAGTGCATCCAAAAACTTTCGAAACTACTTATATCAAAAAAGATTATTTAGAGCATGAACTAAGGAAATTACTCTTAGACATGAGCGATTTGGATTATAAAGGACTCAATGAATATGACAAAGGTGGTTATGATGGTTTCAACCAAGCGATCACTTTGGTTTTAAAAAGGCTACAAACCTAGGGTTTTTTCTAGTTAAAATGGTATATTGGTTCAAGCGACAAGTTTCCACAAAAATTCTTTACAAAATTGGCAACGAAACAGATAGTATACGTGCCAGTAGGAAGTTCAATGAATTTCACAACAAAACAAGTTAAAAATCATACAGTTGTTACTCTAGAGGGTTCCCTCGATATTTATTCTGCACCCGCACTTAAAAAAGAACTCCACAAAATCATCGATGACGGGCTGAATCAGTAGCAATTGATATGGTGAATATCAAACTATTGGATTCCTCCGGAATTGCATTGCTTGCAAATCTTCAAAAGAAACTTAAGTCTGAAGAAGGGCAGTTTTTTCTTCTCAATGTTAGCCAGGATGTTATGGTAATTTTGAAACTGTCCAGTTTGGACAAATTCTTTACGATCCTCGGCGGAGAATCTGAACTTCCCTAAATTCAGAAATTCTTAGTTTCTCTTTTAGAGCCGGAAGGACTTCACCTCTCCCCGTACGACCGGCGCTTCTAGTGATTTTGGTTTAGTCCAATCCCCAGAACTATCTTGAATCCAACGACTTGATTCGACTTGGCTTCCTGAACCTGTAATTAGTTTTACGATACCAGCTCGATCCCCGGAAACTTGGACGGAAACCACCAAATCGTATGGTAGGTTTAATCCAAAGGAACCTAATTGCAGTGTAGCAAGGTTTCCTTCAATCCGCACTTCATCGCAAACTACTTCTCTTCCATCACGTAACTTCACTTTCAGTTTTAACGGAGTTTGAGGTAATTGTTTCTTTATAACGACTGGAGGAGTTTGTTCGGTAGTTTTTAAGGTCACTTCTGGGGTTTCTGCAACTAGCGGTATTTTTTCTTCTGAAACAACAGTAGCTAATTTTGTAGTTTCACCCTTGGAATCTTCGAGAGACTCCCGAATGTTTTCTTTGATTTGATTGAGTTCTTTTGCTTCTTCTGCAGAAAGGTTGGACGCAGTTTCAGATTTTAGCACCTTTTCTATAATGACCGGTTTTAGAACCAAACTTTTTCCTTCTTCAATATTCTCTGCGGCTTTTGCATCACCTAGTTTCGTTGCTTCTTCTTTAGAAAAGGCTACAAGTGATTTGTTTTCTTGATAAAAATTTCCAATTAATAATAAACGTCTGTTAGCCCTAATGGCGACTTCTTTGTTTTGTTTTTGTTTGACGAGCTGAATGTATTCTTTTACTGCATTGGAAGTTTTACCTAATTCTTCCATTGCCCTAGCTTTGATATAGGATTGATCTTTAGTAAGTATAGGAAGGTTTTCCAAGGTTTTTAAGGTTTCTTCATAGTCTCCACTTTGGAATAAAGAATAAGCCAATTCCTCCGGGGACTTCTTTTTGTTTTTGAGTTCCTCTTTTTTCTTCTCACCTTCTTCTAAAAAACTAATGAGCAGGCTTGCGTTCTCTGCATAGTGAGTTCCTGGAAATAAATCAATGGCTTTGGTGAGTTTGAGAAAGGCCTTTTCTCTCTCCCCCATCATCACCAAACAATACCCGTAGTGTAGAAGAGTGAAAGCCATTTCATCAGAGAGTGAAGAAGTGATCGATTCTTCCAACTCTTGGTATTTTTTTGAAGCAATTGGATACTTTCTTGTTCTTTCCATGTAGAAAGCAAACTGCAAACGAATGATGGTTTTTTGTTGTTCCTCTAGCTCCAATGCTGGTTTGAAATTTAAAAAACGCACCGAGTTAATGACATATAAACCAAAACGGTCTTGCCAGCTCATCTTTAAGTCCAAACCTTCTGTTTCGGAGTTCATAATCCCCGATTCCAAAATGTTGACTTTTACCTCAGACATATAGTCATCTTTGGAAAGGAACATTTGTTTCAATCGCTCTCTCAATGTTTGAGAAGAGAGCTCGTAATTCATCAGTTGATCTCTAAGAATTCCAAAACGTAGTTCTTGTAGTTTTACACTGACAATCGATTGAGAAGCCAAAGCAAAAAAGAAAAACAAAACAAAGAAAAGAGAGAAAAAGAAAAACTTTTTCATTCTGGTACATCAAGGACAATCATAGTCACATCATCCTTATATTCCTCATGTTTTTCTTCGAGCAGTGCCATTGCCTTTTCCACAATTTCTGCATTGGATAAATGAATGTTTTCAAGAACTACTTCGGTGAAACGTTCGAGTCCAAAAAGTCCCCCTTCTTTGATGGGAGTTTCCACTACACCATCCGTATAAAGAATGATTTTATCACCAGGAAGAACAGGAAATGATTCTAAAGAGTATTGGATGTCATCACCCATACCGAGTGGTGGGCCTGAACTATCTACATAGGTAATTTCCTTTGTGGAAGGACGAATGATAAAGGGTGCGTTGTGGCCTGCATTTACAAATTTAACAACACCTGGTTCTTCAAAAACTACAAAAACACCTGTAGCAAAAAAGGATGCTTGGAGGCGATTGGCAATGACTTCGCCTAGTTGGTTGATTGCTTGTATCGCTGAATGATTTTCTTTCATAATAGCTTGTAAGGACATTGCCATAACGACCGTTACAAGAGCAGCAGAAACACCGTGGCCCGAAGCATCAGCTAAAAAGAATCCGTAATAATCTTTTTCGGGAAACTGAAAATATTGATATAAATCGCCGGAAACTTCCCGCATGGGGCGATAGAGTTTTCCAATATTAAATTTTTTATATTTTTTCACAGAAGGCAAAAACAATTCCTGTACTTCTTTTCCGATTTGTAATTCTTGATTGATCTCTTCGTTCAATCGCGTAATTGTTGTTACTTTGTTTTGGATTTCTTCTGCCATTAAGTTGAATGACTTACCCAAACTATCCAACTCATCATTACTTTTGAAATCCCACTTGACTCGAGATTGTAAATTTCCTGTGGCCATATCTTTTGAAGCAATTTCTAAAGAACCAACACGTTTGAATATGGCTCTGTATACAAGGATAGCAAAAATAATATGAAATACGATTCCCCAAAGGACAGCATATCCCACTTGGATATAGAGTTGTTTCAGTCGGTCCTGGATTGAAGAGATATTGAAATGAGTGAATAAAAAAACTTCCTTGTTATTTGAAAGACGGATGGGTAATAAAAAATCGACTGTGAAATCTGACTCATTTAGATCCAAACTATACCGAGCTTTAAAGAGATTCCCTTCCTTATCTGATGAGACCTCTTTTGTCTTTTTTAAAACAGCTTCTGTTATCTCTTTTACATCTGGACCAGACTCTGGTTCCGATAACACATTTTTGCCATCAACGTCAAAGATAGTAAATTTATTGATTTCGTATAATTTAAGTGTTTTGCGAAAAACTTCAAAACTTTCATCCCTTTCTCCCGAAAGACCAATCGTTTGGATATCGGCAAGGATGGTGTTGGCAAGGTTTTCTGACTGGAATTGAAAGTTCTTGAGTAGTAAATCAGATTGATTTTCGAAGATCATCACCGTAAAAAAGATGATATTAAGTAAGGCAAGAAGGGAATAAAAGAGTCCAATCTTAAAGCGTAAGGAATTCGTCGTTTTGATTTTGCTTTTGTTCACGGCAATTACTAGTATTGTCGATAATTAAGTGATAGAAATCTATCACAAAATTGAGATTTTCCATTGGTTTTAGGCATCAACATATCCTTCCCTTCCTGCTTGCGGGCCTCCCTTCTTACCTGTTTTGTAGTATTTAGTTTTTCTGCCCTTTCTGCCGACAAGATCCGGTTAAAATCAGGGGAAGTACTGAATGGCAAAGTGGTGAACGTGACCGCAACTCACGTAGAATGGCAGGACCAAGGAAAACGTTATAAATTTTTAAATACAGAGGTTTTGGGCATTGATGTTGGGTATGACGGTCTTCCTACTTGTGCCGATTACAAAACATTTGGTGTAGAGGATTGTGATTTAATTCTCACCAAACTAAACAAAACGACAGCAAGTTTTTCGAAGAAAAGTAGTCCCTTGGAGTTGGAGATTATTCCCGTTAAAAAAATCTCAACTTTGAAAGTGAGTGCGGAATCGGGGCTTCCTATGGAGCGCTATATTGATCCTGGAGTGCGAGGGAAATGGATTTTTGCGGATAGAGAAATCCTCGGAAATTTCAAAACTTTAGAACGTGGGAAAATCACTATTGAGACAGAATCCAAAACTTTGGAATCCTTCGATACTCTGGATTTCCAATCCTTTGAGATCCAAAATAAATCGGTCATTGTTAAAGTAATCAAAGAAGAAACACCCAAAGTCATTCCAGGTTATGCCCCTATCACAGAAAAAAGATATGGAAAAGCTGCTTATATTTTTGGAGGAGCTTTGCTTTCCGGCTTAGGAATGTTATACGAATACAATGCATCCGTAAATGCAATTAACAAAGATATTGAATACATTCCTTCTGGTGACGGAAAAGTATTTATTTTTGCTAATACTCTTGGAACGGATAATTACGACTTTCACAGGCAACGTTTCCTTATCTATTCTGTAGTTTTCACTTCGATCATCACTTATAGTCTAATAGATAGTTTTTATTTGGGACCTATGGAGACAAAAAAGGAAAATCCGAACGGAGTGTATCTGAAACCAATTTTGGATATGAAACCAAACGTAAGTAGCCTGGGTCTTGGGAACCAACAAATCTATAAACCTAACGACAGTATGTTTTATGGATTTAGCTTTGAGTCAAGATTTTAGTTTTGATAACTCAAACAATAGACTTTCTTAAAAATAAATTTTTGAAATTCTGTTTGAGTCTTAGAAAATGCCATTTGGTTAAGAAAGCATAGGGAATTTGGTCCAATTGACACATAGCACCGCAATTTCCTTCTTCGTTTTCCTTACACCATAGAATGGTTCCTGAAAGTCCAACAAAACAGTCCAAACCAATCCAAAGATCAAATTTCACTTTTGTATTTTCTTGAAACAATTGTGAGGTTGGCATATAAAACATATTCGCTTGTATATGAAAGATTGCCGAGTTTTCTTCAACATTTGTCGTATGTAGGTCAACGGAACTAAATAAAGGTACTTCAAGCATCCTGTCCCGGAAAAAATATGGATTTATAATTCCGGCAAAGAAAAACATTAGGGATAGGATCATTGGATACATAACAAACAAGGCAAAATAATCTTGAAGTGCTAAATCGGGAAATTTATGAGATATCCAATCAGGGGAATTAAATAATAAATACACTGATAAAATACTAGGTATTAGAAAGAAAACAGTGAGTAGAGAATGACGTAAGGTTGGAAATTGTAAAAGTTTGATACCCGACGTAGAAATATGTTTTTGAATATTTTGAATCCAACCTTCGTGCCTATTGTGACGACTCAAAATTTCATATTCTTCCATACTCATATTTAAGAGTTTTAGGATGTGTCCAGGAACAAGGATCCTAGATTTTGCAATTGTCAGTTCCAATAAAAAGAAAAGGAAAAGAATACAAATCGGAAGAATTAATAACAAGTCTTGTTCTTGAAACAAAGAAAGGTTATACAATCCATGAATTCCGACACAAATCAAGAATCCAAAGGATAGTTTTCCCCATTTAAAAACTGGATTTTTATGAAATAAAAACATCATCAGGTAAGCACCAATGAGCCCACCATTCATCATGTGGATGGGTAAAGCCGTGATGGAACGAAGCACTTGTGACCAAAGGCCCGTGTTGATGTAATATAAAATATTTTCAACTAAACCAAAACCTCCACCTAACACAAGTCCATAAAAAATACCATCGGTAACAGTAAATTCATCCTGATTCTTACGGAAAAATAAATAAATTCCCAGTAGTTTGGCAAACTCTTCTAGAAAGGCAGAGTGGATAAAAGCATTCCAAAAGGGATCGCCACTTGGAATCCAATTTAAAAGAAGCGCTTGCAGGCCAATCGCAACTCCTGCGCTAAAAATTGAAAATGCAAACGCAGTATATTGCAAAAAGGAATCAGTGAATCGGTAAAAATGAAATCGATAGAAGGAATAATAAAAACCTAAAGTGAGAAAATTGATAAGAAAAATGACCAGACTAGGGATGGAAATTTGAGCGATCATTTGGTATGATTAACGGCTAAAAAACTCTAAAAATCAATGAGAAATGCTAAAGAAAATTGATTAAACTAATCTTTTTACTGCCTTCCGTAAACCGTCAATCGTTAAAGGAAACATAGGAACAACATCTTCAATTGCTTCGATCGTGGGTGCTCCCCAAAAACGTTTTGGTTCTGGATTCAGCCAAACTGATTCCGGAAAATATCCTACGAGTTCTTTTAAGGATTCGAGTCCACTTTTTGCCTTTCTTTGTTTTTCTTCAGAACTAGAACTGTGATACGCATAAGGATTGTAAGGTGTTCCCATAAGTTCGTAAGGCGCCATATAAGCATCACCTACAAAAATTAGTTTTGTGTTTTTGCGAAATTTTTCCTCAAATTGTTTGAGAGAGATTTTGGTTTGGAACTCATGGTTTGCATATAGATATTCATGAAAGATGTTATGGAAAAAATAGTTGTGAACTTCTTTGAAATGATACAGTCCCCTACTGGCACTAAAAAGTTTACTTACCCTGTCAGAATGAGGAGTCATACTTCCTCCAATGTCCATAATGAGTACAAGGCGAAGCGAATTTTTTCGCTCTCTCTCTTCCACAAGTTCAATCTCACCCCCATTTTCACAGGTTCTATCGATGGTTTTGTCTACGTGGAGTTCTCTCCTTCCTTCTTTTTTTAAGAACCTAAGTTCCTTTAAGGCAAGTTGGATAGATCTTGTGTCTAGGATTTCATCTTCCCGGTAGGCTTTGTACTTTCTTTCGTTCCACAAACTCACACCGGAACGACTTCCCTCACCTTCTGTATTTCCGCCGATGGAGATTCCATTGGGATTAAATCCGGAATTCCCAAAGGGAGAGGTTCCCGAAGTTCCAATCCATTTGTTACCACCATCGTGGCGTTCTTTTTGTTCGGCTAAACGTTTTTTTAATTCTTCAATAACTTCTTCCAAACTCAAGTTAGGGGCATTTAATTTTTCGGAATCACTTAAGTGTTTCGAAATATTTTCTTCCAACCATTCAAAGAGAGTATCTCTAAATTGAATTCTTTGTTCCTTCCAGCTCCCAAAGGTTTTGGCAAAGGCAAGATCATAACTATCATAGAATTTTAGATCTTTGGCAAAGTTAAGTCTGCCAACCCGGTAAAGTTGGTCCAAGTTCATGTAACCGGATGGATCGGTAAGTTTCCTCAGGCTTGCAAGAAATGCAATTAACTCTCCCGTAGAACAAGGGACAGACTCTCCTCGCAGATTGTAAAAAAAATCCAAAAACATATTAGTTCAAATAAACTCTATAGTCGTCTTCTGATTTGAATAGAGTTCCCGCAAAAGGGATTCTACTGGATTCCAAAGTCTCTCCGGATACTAACAAAACCTGAATCCAATCCAAAAGTTCGCTTGTAGAAGGTTTTTTTCTAAGGCTTTCAATTTTGCGAATGGAATAGAACATTGCCAAGGCTTTTTCCATGAACTCCGTTTGGATGGAAGGGTAATGCGCTTTGATAATTTCTTTCATCGCCTCTCGTTTCGGAAATTCAATGTAATGAAAAATACAACGTCTAAGGAACGCATCGGGAAGTTCTTTTTCGTTATTGGAGGTGATGATAACAATCGGCCTTTCTTTGGCGATGATATGTTCTTTCGTTTCCGGGATGAAAAATTCCATTTTATCTAATTCCAAAAGTAAATCGTTCGGAAATTCGATGTCCGCCTTATCAATTTCGTCAATGAGGACCACTGCTTTATTGGTTTGGGCAAAGGCTTCCCCGAGGGCACCCAGCCGGATGTAGTTTTTCACGTCCCGAACCCGGAGCATGGCTTCCTCTTCGGGAAACCTAGAATCATTCAAGCGGGACACGGCATCATAGAAGTACAAACCTTCCTTGGCCAAGCTGGTGGATTTAATATGCCACCGGTAAAAGGGAAGCTCCTTTGTTTCCGCAAGGAAACTGGCAAGGAGAGTTTTCCCAGTCCCAGGTTCCCCTTTCAGAAGGAGAGGTCTTTTCGTAATTTCTGCCACTAGGACCGCTTCTTTCAGATCGTCGGACAGGATGTAATCAGCCATGGTGTAATCTACCTTTTGGACTCCAATCTTTTCAGAAAAACGGGGGAATCCACTAAAAATTGCTTTTTGTAAGAAATTGAATTCCCATATTGAGGATTTGGAACGATAGTAAATTATGGGCGATTTTGATAATACGAAACGGGCAATTGGCGTAGGGAAACTGGATGATTCTGCAAGAAAGGATATGTTCAATAAGTTTGTCAGTGCTGGTGGGGAAATTGTAAAAGAAAAACAACCGCAGAAAGAAGACGACACAAAGAAGAACCGCCCGGAGCCAAAGGTTCGTCAAAGCACTGTTTCCCGTGGTAGTGGTGATGATAGCCGATCGGGAAGCCGTGGTGGAAACCAAAACAAATCCGATTCTGGAAATGCTAAATCACAGGCAGATTCTAAAGCCCAATACGAAAAAGAAATTAGTAGTTTCTCTGCCAGGTTTGGAATTAAACTTAAATGTTGGCTTGCCCGTGTCACCCCTTTTGGAACTAGTGATCTCACTCCAAAATTTATGCATGACTTTAGCATGCGCGCCAAACAATCATTAATTGAACTTCAGTATAGCGGGAATGAACTTTTAGCCAATCAACAATATTCCCCCCAACTCAGTAAAGCCTTAGATAAAATCAATCCGTTACTTGTTGAATTACTTGCCATGGGCCAAAAACTTTATAATGGTCCTGAACTAACAGACATTACTGACCCCATCATGGTAGCACCAGAATCCCCTGTTGCCATAGAACGAGTCAAAAACCCGATTTATGCTCTCTTTAAAAGGATGTACATTTTATATCCTTACCAAGAGACCTTAAAAAAATCTTTTGTACAAGCTTATGATGAGTTACAAAAATTAGAAGGGAAACCTTCTATGATTTATGCTAATAAAAAAAGAAAGGTAACACAAGAAATTGATACTCTCTTTGAAGGTTTTTTTGATAGACTTTACCTTGTTGTCTTAAGGGCAGAAAATAAAAATATACCACTAATTTCTCGTTATATGGAAAATCTTTTGGGTATTCTACCGGAAGATCGACCTGGACAAAGAAAGTCAGGGGAAAATGTTCCTGGCGGGAAACAAGTAGAAACCAAAGACGACAAAAAAGACGAAGAATCAAAGAAGGAGGATACGGAAGAAGAAGTCCCTCTTTCCAAAGAACAAGCCTATGGTCTTCGTTTGATGCAGATGTATTCCTTGCCGAAACTCCGTAAAAAATTTGATCCGAAAAATGAGTATAGTCATATACCCGATTCAGACAAAGCTCTACTTGCCTTGTTTTATTTTTTTGAATTTGATGATGAGTATTCTTTTGTAATGACTACAAAAAAAATCGATATCAAACCTGGTTCGGTTAACGGAGTCAAGGTGGATTATCGTCAAAAAATGTTGGATATTTATGAAGGTACAAGAACCATCATCGACCAATTCCGTATTTATAACGACATTGTAAGAGAATTAGAAAAACACAAAGCAAATCCCGGTGCTAATTACATAGAAGCTTCCAAAAAGCTAACAGGGATTGAACAAAAACGGACAGGTCAATCCAGAACAGTTAGGATGGCCATCAAAGAATTTAGTTTAAAATCAAGAGATTCTCTTCTTGTTCTCATTAAGGACATGAAAAGTAAAAAGGAAATCGTCGCAAACATGAATGACGTTTTAACTTTGGATTCTATGGAGTCTCGTAAACGACTCAACAAAAAACCAGTAAAACAATGTATTATGGAGGCCTATTGTTACCTAATGGCTTTGTATGAGCGCCTGGAAACAGGAGACTTATTCGGTGGGCTTGTCGAACTCACTCCAGAACAAATGAAATCTTCCTTTGGAGTAGAATTGGGTAATGCTAGTGGCGAATCTACTGAAACAGAGTTTGCCGATTTAGACAAAGAGACGACAGAACAATCGAATCAATCACCAGCACCGAAAACAAATAATGATTTAGAAACGAAGGATTCGGCAGAGGATTCTTCTGATGAAGAAAATGACAGTTCGGATGATCCTTTGGATGATGACATATTACCAAGCGGGAATCCTTTTTAATGGCAGTTATCAAAATCGCAATCTACCAAAAGAACTTACACAAACGCATAAGCTCTGATGAAATTTCTAGAATCCAACAAAGTAAGGCTCATTTTTTAATTTTACCGGAAGGTTTTCCTCATCTTTTCCAAAGCGAATCTCCTCAGGATGCAGCCAAACATGAAAAAGAATACCAAGACCATTTATTGGAAATTTCAGAAACTTTTCCAGGTGTTATCCTCGGTGGTAGCCATTATCGAAAAAATGAAGACGGGCATTTAGTTTCAGCTCTTCCCATTGTTCAATCTTTGGTTTTAGTTGATTTTTATGAAAAAAAATCTCCTTCTGCCTCGAAAGAACCTGGTGTGGTTCCAGGAAAAACAGAATCTATCTTTATTATGGGAGGACTTCGTTTTGGACTTCTTGTCGGTGAAGATTTAGAAAATGAATCCATCTGGAAAGAGTTTAAAAAAGAAGATATCGAGATTATATTTTATTTGTCTTACGCTGATGAAAAACGCTCTTACGAGGAAGATCTTACATATTTTGAATCGCTTGCGAAAGAAAAATCTGTCCATTTAATCCGTGTTTGTGGACCATCGGACGGCAAACCTGCTCGAAGTCTGTATGCATCCCCTTCTGGAATTAATTGGAAAGTGGGAAAAGCAGAAGAAGACAAAGATGTGTTTAAAACTTTGTCTGTGAATGTAATGAGAAGTTATTTGTTATAAATACAAACAATCGGGGATCTTTTTTAAAAATGACCCCCACTCAGTTTGTTTTTCTATAATCGCAGTGTCTTAAAATTTTATTTTTTATCTATTTCTTTCCAATCCATGGTAAGAAGGAGAATGACGATTCCGATCGAAACACAAGAATCTGCAACGTTGAAGGCAGGCCATCGGTCAAAAAGTAAAAAATCGGGCCATTCGAAGTCTAAAAAGTCTACTACCCCAATATATTCGATACCTGGTTTTTCAGGGCTGAATCCAAATCGAAATCCAACACCTGGAATCTTTACAAAGAATTTATCGGAAAAGTTTCCAAAAGCTCCCGCCATTACAAAGTTCCAACCCCAAGCATTTCCTAAATCGGCATTTTGCCAACGGTAGAAAATTAAGAATACAATAGCAAATCCTGTCGCAAATAATGAAGGAAGGGCATTGTCTTGGAATAGACCAAAAACAAAACCAGTATTAAAAGTTAATGACAATCTGAAAAAATCACCTAACACGGGGATACTTTCGTGAGCTAACATTTTTGTTATGATGATATATTTGGATGCTAAATCTAAAAAAAGTCCAAACGCAACAAAAGCAAGGTATCCTGGTTTAAAGACCGAAAAAAAAGGGGGTTTAGGTAGATTCATAAATTAGAGATGATCCGTTTATTTTTGTTTCCAATAACTTAGACTAGATTTGGCTAATGACCAAAAACTAAGTCCTGATAGTATATAAAATAATATGCTTGGTTCTTTCCATAATTTTTCCGAATAATACATTCCGAAAAAGAAAAATATCGAACCGAGACCTCCAAAGGTAAAAATCTCTTTCAGACGTAACTCCTCTTTTCTTGTCGAATCGGGGGTTTGGAACTCTCCTCGGTTCCATTTGTATAGAAATTCGTTCAGCTCTTTAGGTAAGGAAAAGAGGCTCGTGATGAATTCTTCTCCTTCATCCTTCCAAAGTTTTTTTAAGGAACTTCCTTTCAAAACGATTTGTGAAAAAGGTTTTTCGGCATAATCGATCATAGACCTTGTTGGGTCCAAATAAGATGAGTTACCAAGTAACAATGCAAGAACACGGTGAAGACTAAGAAAATTGGGTGGAAGTTTTAGGCTTGAAAGAAGGCGTTTTAAACTCACTTGGATTTCTTTTAAAAATCGAAGGTCTTCGGCAGGACGAAGTGTATCCAAACCAATATTCCGAAAATGGTCAGTGGAATCTAAAATTCGATTTAGTTTCTCTAGAGAATATTTCACAATTTGGATTAGTTCTTCCTTAGATAAGGATTCGGTTACGGCTCCTAGTTCAAATAAAGATTCTGTGATGAGATGGTAGTCTTTTCGCATAGCACCAATCAGAATTCGTTCTAAAATGCGAGTTTCTTCTTCAGAGATGGATTGGACGGCACCAAAATCAATAAAACAAAGTTCCCCTGTTTCCATAAAAATTAAATTTCCAGGATGGGGGTCTGCATGAAAGAAGCGGTATTCGAAAATCATCAAGATATAAGCACGAACCAGTTTTTCTAAATTCGGATTTTTCTTTGTGTGAGAATCCAAGACATCCAATTCATAAATTTTTTTCCCTTCTACAAATTCTGTAACTAAAGTATGTTTATTACAAAGTTCATCAATGGGATTTGGAAAATGAAAATCTTTTTCTAAAGCAAATAGTTGTTTGGTATACTTTAAATTTTTTAATTCACTTCGAAGGTCAAGTTCTGCACGAATCATGGAATGCAATTGTTCATTCACTTCTTTAGCAGAAATTTTAAATACGAAACGATCGATCATCCAAAGTACTCTTGAGATGGTTTTTAAATCCCTGATGGCGTCTTCTTCAATTCCAGGATATAGAGTTTTGATTGCGACTTTTTTCTCTTTGTAGTAACCAATATGAACTTGGGCGGTTGACGCACTGGCATAGGAGGTTTTGTCCAAATCAGTAAAAATCTCATTCATGGATTTTCCATAATCACGAATCCAACGTTTGTCGATGTCCTCAAATTTCCTTGGAGGGATTTTATCTTGTAAGTCTTGTAGTTCCCAAAGAAATTCTTCTGGTAAAACATGAAACAAGTTACTGACAAATTGGCCAATTTTGATATACACTCCACCTAACCGAAAGAAGAGGATTTTGGTTTCTTTCCCTTTTCGTTTTAAAAACCGGATTCGGAGTGTTTCGTATTTGGGTTGGCTCTTTATCTTTCGTTTGATTTTAGTTAATAAGAGATACTGAAACCAAGTTCTGATCACAAAAAAATAAATAGAAGCAGATCTGTTTTGTTTTGAATTCATTGTTTTCGCCTGTAAATTGATTCTATCAAGTTTAGAATCTCGATATTGTCAGAAAGAGTCCCTTCCATCGTATTTTTATTCCCCATAATCACTTGAAAGATTTCATCATAAATTCCGATAAACGCGTTTGCTGTTTCTGGCTTTGGAAACTGAGGTGGAAGATAGGGAACTAAACTTCGAAATCCTTTGTACAATTTTGATGTTTCTGATTGATAAAACTGAAAACCATCATTGGAACAAATAATTCTATGAGTGTCTGTATGGATGTCGAGTTCAAATTGAAAATAGTCTCTTTCGCCCGCTACATCTAAAAAAACATCTACACCTGATTTGCTTCGGAACCAGGCCACAGCTCTTGATTCGATGGAATTCTTTTTAGGACTTTCTAATTTCGCATCCACTAACTTTGGTTTTCCGAGAATCCAATGGATCAGATCTACCGCATGTGTCCCGTCATGAAGTAAAGGTCCTCCACCTAGTTTTGAAAATGCAAGACCTGGATTTTTTGCTGAGGTAAATACTGAGGCACGAAGGGATTTCAGGTTCCCCAATTTTCCAGTTGTTAGTTGGTCTCTTACATATTGGTAACTTGGGTGGTATCGCCTTTCATGATTGATCCATATTCGAGTATTGTTTTTTTTTGCGAGTTTTTGAATTCGTTTGGCCCCAGATTCAGTGAGAGCCACAGGCTTTTCAATGAGGAGGTTTGGGATCCCTTGGCGAATGCAGTGTTTGGCCCATTCTTCATGGTAGGCACTCGGGGTGGAAATCACAGCTAATTGGATCGATTTTGGTAGCGTAACTTTTGTGGGATCAGAGCTTATGATTTCGGTTTTTTCCTTCCAAAAGGATTGGAATGATTCGCATTTTTCAGACTTGGTATCTAACCCCAAAACAAATTCGAACCGATCTTTTCCCCATTCTGAGGCCAATACCCCCATATGGGTGCAGGGTTTTTTACGAAATGGATCCTCCTCTAAACTGGAACAAATCCGTCCTAGGCCAATCAGGATGGTTTTGATTTTGGATCGTTTCATTTATCTTTTTCTTCCAAATCTTTCTTTCTGAAAGAAACTGGCGTAGAAGCTATGATCGCACCATTTGAATATTCCCTGTCAACTATTCTAAGTTTGTTTTCCAAAGACCAGGATTGGAAACGGACAGACAATCCTACCTTCCGATGGATCACAACCTCTTCTGGCGAAATCAAACCAGGGTCATTGTTTGTCCCGCTACGAGGGACAAGAGACGGTCATGAATTTATACCAGATGCCTTATCCAAAGGGGCACATGCTTTTCTTTGCGAAAGAAATCATCCCATTTTAAAAAAGTTATCCGTTGCTGATCAAGCTAAGGCAATTTTAGTTTCTGATTGTTTGCTCGCACTCGGAGTCCTTTCTCGTTACCATCGAAAGAGATTTAATCCCATCATCCTTGCCGTGACTGGATCCTCAGGGAAAACAACCACTAAAGATTTGTTAGGAGGTCTGTTTGGTTTTTTAAATCACAAATCCCTTGTGGTGACTGAAAAGAACTATAACAATGAAATAGGACTTCCCTTTACTTTATTTCGGATTACAGAAGAGACTCGGGTTGTGATTTGTGAATTGGGAATGAACCATAGAGGGGAAATCAAACGACTCTCTCTCATTGCGGAACCCACGCATGCCCTCATCACCAACATTGGTTCGGCACATATTGAAAATCTCAAAACACGAGAAGCCATTGCTGACGAAAAAATTGATATCATTAGTGGAATGCTAGAAAATTCAGTGCTTTTTGTTCCTGATGATTTGGAGTTTCTAAATCGGGCAAAACTAAGATCCAAAAAACAAAACATAAAACTTGTGGTTTGGAATCATAAAGAAAAACCGAATCTAAAAATAAAGAAAACTGAAACAAATGGATTTCGACTGGAGTGGAAAGGAAAAGAGATCCATTGGAAACTTCCCGGCACAAAACTCCTCAGCAATGTGAGAGGAATGTTAGCTGTGGGAACATATTTTCAAATCGACCCAGAGCAAATTGCAAATACAATTCAAAATTACAAAAGCCCTGACAAACGACTAAATATTAACAAGGGATACTTTACCATCATCGATGATTGTTATAATGCCAATCCTGAATCCATGTTGTCGAGTATTGGGGCTGCAGAACAGTTTGCGGGGGATAAACCAATTGTTTGGATCCTAGGTTCAATGAAGGAACTTGGTAAGTTTTCCAAATACTATCATGAAGAGGTAGGAAAAGAAATCCAAAGAATCGGAAAAGGTATCTTACTTGGGTTTGGCGAAGAAACAAAACCTATGGTTAAAAAAGTTCCGGGAGCTCAATGTTTTACAGAAGTGGAAGAACTCATTCAATTTGTGAAATCTACTGTTCCTAAAAAAACTGTTTTACTCGTGAAGGGATCA
This sequence comes from Leptospira wolbachii serovar Codice str. CDC, assembly GCF_000332515.2. NCBI lineage: Bacteria > Pseudomonadati > Spirochaetota > Leptospiria > Leptospirales > Leptospiraceae > Leptospira > Leptospira wolbachii. Next base: position 6,470 of record NZ_AOGZ02000014.1, on the reverse strand, counting down.
AGGTCTATGAAAATGGAAAGAATTGTATTGGCCCTAGAAACATTTAAGGGTTGATGAAGAATTGGCCTTTCCTAGATTACACGTATGCCTACAAATCTACCAAAAGTAGCTGTCATTATGGGTTCCCATTCCGATTGGGAAACTATGAGGGAAGCCTGCGATATTTTGACAGAGTTTGGAATTCCTTTTGAAAAAGAAATTGTTTCAGCGCATCGTTCCCCCGAACGAATGGTCGAGTTTGCAAAATTGGCAAAACAAAATGGATTTGGCGTAATCATTGCCGGTGCCGGTGGTGCCGCCCATTTACCGGGAATGACAGCAGCCCTCACCACATTGCCAGTATTAGGTGTTCCTGTGCAATCCAAAGCACTGAATGGAATGGATAGTTTATTATCGATTGTGCAGATGCCCAAAGGAGTCCCTGTTGCCACATTAGCGATTGGAACGAGTGGTGCCGCCAACGCAGGTTTACTTGCTGTACGCATTTTATCTTTACTCGACCCGACACTACACAAAAAATTAGAATCTTATGCAGACAACAATCGTAAGTTAGCACTTTCTAAAAATGACCAACTCCTCTAAAGATAATCAAAATTTAAAAATCGGTGTTTTGGGTTCGGGCCAACTCGGACAAATGATGTGTTTAGAGGCCCTTCCCCTTGGTTATGATTTTTTTTGTTATTCACCAGATAAGGACTCTCCTTCTGAAAAGGCTGGTGCGGTAGCGACCGTTGGTTTTTATGAAGACTTAGCCAGTTTAAAAATATTTCTTTCTAAAATAGATGTTTTGAGTTTCGAATTTGAAAATATTCCCAAATCCACTTTAGAGTATTTGGAATCACAAACAAAACAGATTCAAATTTTTCCGCCGCCAAAAGCCCTAGTCATTGCCCAAGACCGATATTTAGAAAAAACCCACTTTCGTAAGTTAGGTTTTCGCACAGCCAGTTTTTTCCACCTAACAGAAAACACATCAAAAATAGAGATTAACATTCCCTATCCTTGGATCATCAAAACACTACGTTTTGGGTATGATGGAAAGGGTCAGGTCAAAGTAAACGATGTGAGCGAATACAAAAATTTTTTAGACAGAGCCTTTGCCAGTGGAAATGAAGAGTATTTAGTTGAGGAAGTAATTCCTTTTCAAAAGGAAATAAGTATCATCCTCACTCGGTTTCAAAATGGGGAAATTGTTTGTTATGGAGCTGTAGAAAACGAACACAAAAATCATATTTTGGATCTTTCTATCTATCCTGCACGAATTCCAACAGGCTTAAATTTGGAGGCTACTGAGATGGCTTGCAAACTTGCCGAATCTTTGGACTATGTGGGAACGATGGGTGTAGAATTCTTTTTGAAAGAAAACCATATTTATTTAAATGAATTTGCGCCGAGACCTCACAACACGGGACATTTCACTCAAGACTGTCAAAGTTTTTCTCAATTTCATTTACATGTTTCTGCAATTTCCGGAAATCTTCCGCCAACAGATGTTAGGCCAAAACCTACGTTAATGAAAAATATCTTAGGGAATGAATACAAAGAGAGTTTGGTAATAGCTCGTTCTCTTCTAAAAGATGATAGGTACCAATTGCATCTTTATGGAAAAAAGGATGCAAAAATAGGAAGAAAGATGGGTCATATAAACTTTAAAGGAAATTTAGAAGAGGTAAATCCCCGCTTTCATGATCTATAACTGAGATTTGTCTTCTAATAACTGAAGGCCCCAGTCTCTTACATTCCCTGCACCTAAACAAAGTAACATGTCCCCTTTTTTTAATTTGGATTTGATAGTAATTAAATCCAAATCCATTTCACCTTTTAAAAATTCTGCATTCTTGGTATCAAGGAATGGCAAAAAAGATTCGTGAGTGATTCCCGAAATGGATGTTTCTCCAGCGGAATAAATGGGAAGGATTAAGAGAATTTCTGCAAGAGAAAGAGACTCTGCCAGCTCTTTTAATAACAACTGCGTGCGGGTATAACGATGCGGTTGGAAAAGAACCACAAGCCTTCCGTTCGATTTTAATTTATTCTGTAAGGAACGGATGACCATTGCAATTTCTGTCGGGTGATGTCCATAGTCGTCCATGACAGTGACCCCATTCCAAATTCCAAGAACCTCTTGTCTTCGTTTCACACCAATATAACGAGAGAGAATTCCCGCCGAAACATCGGGCGATACTCCCGCTACAAATGCACCGACAAGAGCCACAAGGCCATTGGTAAGATAGTGAATTCCAGGATAAGGGAGTTGTAAAGATTGGGTAGGAAATCCAAGAAATTCAAATTCCAAAACATCTTCCTGAATTTGATAGAGAACCGGAACCAGTTGGTCTCGAAGTTTCGATTCTAAAGAAAGATACCAATCAGACTCTTTATCTTTTTTTTCCATACAAAGATAGAGCCGAAAGTTTTTTGAAAAATCGATGTCCTTTGTTTTATGAATAAGAACATCCCGAATCCCTGGATCATTGGCATACAAGACTGCATCCCCTTCTATGCCAAAAGCGATGTATTCAAAAAATGCATCTTCTAAACGTTCCCTGGTTTTGTAATAGTCCAAGTGATCATTGTCAATATTTGTCAATAGACGTATGGAAGCTTTGTGGCCAAGGAAAGTTCCGTCAGATTCATCTGATTCGTATACAGCAAACTTTCCTCCTCCGATCTTTCCCCCACGTTTTTCTAAAAGACTAGTGTCCCCGCCAATCATTATGGTAGGATCCATTCCTAATTCCGTAAGAATTTGGGAAACCATGGTTGTAGTAGATGTTTTCCCATGGCTGCCTGCAACAGAAATGGATTTTTGGTTAGAAACCAAAAGATGCATAAATTCGGATCTATGTTTAAGAGGAATATTCTTCTTCTTTATCTCATCAAACACTTGTTTGTGTTTATCATTAATTGCAGAACTATAGACAACCATTTCAATTCCCTCTAGTGGAATCTGTTCGATATTATTTTGAATGGTAGCTCCGCGTTTTTCTAAATACCGAGTTGTTTCAGAACTTTTTTTGTCATATCCAAGGACTGAAAGTTTTAAGTCGAGTGCCATGTGGGCAAGGCTTGACATCCCACTCCCACCAATTCCCAAAAATAAAATAGAACCTTTCATTTGTTAAAACTTCAATTTTGTTTAATGAAAAAAATAGGAAACCGTTTGGTAAGCGGCATTTACATTAGAAAGTGCTAAGGAGGTATGTCCCATTTCTCGAAGAATCTCCGAGTGGTCTTTCCATCCAAGTAAAATCTGCACAAGTCTTGTTGGATCTTCCGAAGTGGAATGAATTGTCACTGCAGCACCTTGTGATTCTATATAATTTGCATTTTCCTTTTGGTGGTTGTCTGCGGCATAAGGATAAGGAATGAGAATCATAGGAAGACCAAAAACCAAACATTCAGCAAGAACTCCCGCACCTGACCTTGCGACGACGATATTTGCCCATTCATAATTGGGTTTCATATCATTCGCATAAGAAATGATTTCTGCATTCCCAACTGATTTACGTTTGGTTTCTTCATACAAAGAAGTTCCAGTCAACAGACGGAATTTATACTTATTTGCTATATCGGGATTTTCCATCGCTTTTAGAATCATTTGGTTGAGTTGCCTTGCCCCTTGGGATCCTCCAAGAACAAGAACATTCACAGTATTCTTTTTTCCTTCGTGCAAGTTTTCATTTTGCCGGATGTTTAAGGTTACTGGGATCACACGTTTGCGGATGGGGTTTCCAATCGTCTTTCCGGTAATGGAATATTCTTCCGCTAAGGGAAAACTAAAGGCAATCTTTTCAGAAAATTTAGCAAAGATTCGTGTAATTTTTCCTGGCACACAATTTTGTTCGCAAAGATATAATTTCTTTCTAAATAAAATGGCATAGAGGATGGCAGGAAGGCTAGAATACCCTCCCATTCCAATCACTGCCTTCACTTTTAACTTATGAAAAAGGAGGATGGTTTTTAAAAAAGGATACAAAAATAAAAGTGGATACACTAATGTTCGTAGGCCACCTAACTGTGGAACATTATGCCAAAGAACAAGACACGGCGGATTTAAAAGGTCGGGATTGTCTTTGTTACGCACAAGAGAATGCAGATAGACCGCATCAAATCCAAATGTGGATATCTTTTCTGCCAAAACTTCGGCAAGTGCCACTCCTGGTGATATATGTCCACCGGTTCCACCAGCTGCAATTAATACGGATCCACTCATAATACCAAATTCTCTTTACTAGTGATGTTGGCAAGAATTCCGAATAGGATAAAAATTGTTATAAGAGAGGATCCTCCATAACTTAAAAAAGGTAACGAAATTCCAGTAACAGGAACAATCCCTGTCACAACAAAAAGATTCAAAATGGTTTGGAATCCAAAAAGGATGAGTATCCCTGAACCTAAAAAGAATCCTAGTTTGTCCTTTAAACGCTGCAGTAAAAAATAGATTCTAATAAATAGAAAAATCACTACGGTCAGAAATAACAAAAACCCCAAAAATCCAAAATCTTCCACAAAAGAGGCCATCACAAAGTCAGTATGGCTATAGGCCAAATACCTGTGGGCATAACCTGAACCTACGGGACGACCAAAACTCCCTCCATCAAAGAAGGCACGAAAACTTGTCACTAACTGGTGGCCTTCATCAAATCGAAATTTATAAGGATCAAGCCAAATCTCTAAACGTTTTTTACGATATCCCACTTGGGTCACAAGAACTACAAGCAGAGGCAAAACCGAAGCTCCCAAAATGAAAAGACGTTTCATAGGAAAACCTGCAAGTAGAACAAAGAAAAATAAAACAAGTAGAAGCTCAATAGTTGTTCCAAAGGCAGGTTCGATCACAATCAGCACTAATGTGGCAAAAATCAATAAGACAGATACAATTTTCTTTCTGTCCCATTTTACTTTTTTAAAATCAAAGTTATAAAAGAAATAAGAAGAAAAAAGTAAAATACTAATCTTTGAAAATTCGGAAGGTTGGATTTGGACTCCTCCAATTTGGATCCAACGATTAAAACTCCTTCCATAACTCGTACCTACTGATTTTCCGAGGCCAGGAATAAATACCGAAATGAGTAATAACAAACTAAGAACAGAAAAAACAAACGACCACTTCACAAGAAATTGGTAAGGAATTTGGCTAAAAACCAAAAAAATAATTACTCCAAGAGTTCCCCATAACAATTGTTTGTTTAAATAGTAATTAGGATCGGAAAATTCACGTTCGGCGGGAATAACAGAGGCACTGTACATAATGACAATGCCCATTCCAAATAGAAAAAAAATTCCATACAAGACAGGTCCATCAAACCTCGAGTTTCCAAATCGAAAGAGGTTTTGTATTGACCTGTAAATTTCCATAAATGTTGTCTAACCCTGTCGACTATTGAATCTTAAGAGTAGACAAGGTAATGATAGCAAGAATGATTCCGATGATCCAAAAACGAATCACAACTTTTTCTTCCGACCAACCAGACAATTCAAAATGGTGGTGTAAAGGGGCCATTTTAAAGATTCGTTTTCCCGTAAGTTTGAATGAACCCACTTGTAAGATTACACTTACCGCTTCCGCAACAAAGATACCTCCCAGGATCACAAGAAGGATTTCTTTTTTTAACATAATGGCAACAAGACCAAGAGTGGAGCCTAAAAATAAGGAACCAGTATCTCCCATAAACACTTGAGCTGGATGGCAATTGAACCATAAGAATCCAAGTAAAGCCCCGGAAAGTCCTGCCAGGAAAACCGCATACTCATGGGAACCCGGAAGGTAAGGAATGTGCAAATAGTTTGCCGCAGAAGGAGTTCCTGATACATAAGAAATGAGAGCAAAGGTAGCTGTTGCAATCACAACAGTCCCCGAAGCAAGACCATCTAGTCCATCGGTAAGATTCACTGCATGGGAGCTTCCAATTAACACGATGATGGCGAAGGGAACAGCAAGAAACCCTAAATTCCAAACAGGACCTTTTACAAACGGTAAAAATAAATCCGTGATGGTAAAGACAACACCTTTGGTGGCGATCAAGTTTGATTTTCCGGTAAAGTAAAAGTAAAGCGTTGTAATGGAGACTGCAAAGAAGATGGTTACAAGAAATTTGGTTCTTGCCCTCATGCCCCCTTTGATTTTTTTCACAGACTTCATATAATCATCTGTAAAACCAAGTCCTGCAAATAGAATGGCTGATACTAGAAGTAACAAAACATTTAAATTGGCGAGATTCCCCCATAACAGAGTGGAGACGGTCAGAGAGAGAATCATAATGAGTCCTCCCATAGTAGGAGTTCCCGATTTGGCAGCATGAGACTGCGGTCCATCGTTACGGACTGATTCTCGAAACTTCAAGGAAAGAAGGAAGGAAATCAAAGCCTTTCCAAAAAGAAAGGTGATAAACATGGAAGTGAGACCCGCCATCATGGCCCGAAGGGTAACATAACTAAAAACTCTAAGGAAACCATAATCTACGCGT